>JBGAJX010000019.1:0-84402 GCA_044224695.1 Marmoricola sp.
CAGTTGGGCGTTAGCGTGGGACACGAAGACCTCCGAGGTCGAGGAAGTGGTTGCGTGGTTGCTCCACACCTCACTCGGAGGTCTTCGTCATCGTCCAGCAGGCACGCCGTACCTAACGTCCGTGGTCAGTACAACTAGAGATCTAGTGATCCCTGCACTTCCTGAGCGTTGCATCGCTCAAGAAGTGCAGGGATCGCTCAGGAAGTCCCGGGAAGACGCGACCAGTCGGCCGAAAGACCCGACCAGTCGGCCGAAAGACGCGACCAGTCGGCGGGGGTCAGACGGAGGCGCCGACCTTGAAGCCGGCGAGGCGGCCTCGCGGGAGCCGCTCCAGGACCGGGCCCAGCGCATCGGCCACGGCCGCGGGGGCAGGCCGGTCCGCAGGGTCGTACGCCAGGCAGGCCTCGATGACCTCGGCCACGGGCAGGGGCACCTTCTCGGGGAGCGGGCGCGGGTCGTCGGTCACCTGGGGGTACTGCTCCTCCACGGTGCGGCCACCTGACGAGGGCCGCTGGAAGGGCTTGAAGCCGGCCACGGCCTCGAACAGGGTCACGCCCAGACCCCAGACGTCACTGGCGGTTTGCGGCACCCCGCGATGCTGCGGGTCGCACTGCTCGGGCGCCATGTAAGGGTCGGTCCCGATCGGGTACGTCAACGCCGCGGCGCGGCCGACGGATCGGGCGACGCTGAGGTCGATGAGCTTCGCCGGCGCGCCCATGATGATGTTGCTCGGCTTCACGTCGAGGTGCACCAGCTGAACGCGGTGCAGGTAGTGCAGTGCACTGGCCACCTCGATGCCCAACGGCAGATACTGCTGAGGCTCGAGCTGCCCGTACCGCCGGATCAGGCTGGAGAGCCTGGGCCCGTCCAACTGCTCGAGCACCAGGTGCGGGCGGGCGCCCTCGGTCTCGGCACGCAGCAGCCGTACGACGGCGGGGTGGTTCGACCGCTCCAGGTTGTCGACCTCGCGGTGGAGCCCGCGCAGAGTGGAGGCATCCTCCACCTGCGCGGGCCGCACCACCTTGACGACCACCGGGGCGTAGGTGATCTCGTCGAAGGCGAGGTACGCCTCGTACGCCTCGCCGCCGCCGAGCAGGCTCAGCACGGTGAGTTCGGGGGTGAGGAGGTCCCCCTCACCGAAGCCCCAGGTGTCGCGGTCGCTCATTCGACTACTCCTCGTTCGATGTCGTCAGCCGGTCAGCGGCGGGTGTCGTTGCGCGAGCGGTCGTTGGTCTTGTTGACCGACCAGTCGCGGGTCCGGTCGCCGCCGTCACGCGTCCAGTCCTTGGTCTTGTCGCTCCGGCTCAGGTCGCGGTCGCGGCTCACGGCGGTGAAGCGGCTGTTGGTGTTGTCGTTGGTGGCCTTGGAGAAACCGGTGTTGGTCCCGTTGGTGTTGGTCCCGTTGGTGTTGTCGTTGGTGTCGTCGTTGTCGTCGTCGGCCACGAGCACCAGGTCCGAGCCCTGCTCGTCACGCTTGAGGTAGACGTCCTCGCCGGACGCTCCGACTGCGGTGGCAGCGGGCCAGGCCAGGACGCCGACGCCGACCAGACCGGCCAGTCCGACAACGCTTCCGCGGAGGATGTTCATGCTGCTGTCCTTTCTCGCGCGACCGGGAGAGGGGGTCGCTTCTGGGTGATGACAAGAAGCATCACCGGCGGCGATGAAGCAGCTGTGAGACGGCGATGAGAGGGCTCTCATTCAGTGAGAGCCCTCTCATCCGGCGCGTCGAGCGCCTCCAGGAAAGGCGCGAGCCGCCTCCGTACGGGGGTGAACGAAGACGGCTCGCTGAAGAAAGGCTAACCCCCGGAGCGCGGAACGCGGACGGGTTCATCGGCAAGATTCAGACAAACCAGCGCTCCGTGGACCTGCAGGTGGGCGCAGCAGGGATCGAACCTGCGACCGCTGGTTTGTAAGACCAGTGCTCTACCGCTGAGCTATACGCCCTCAGACAGCGCGCCAGCCTACCCCGGACGCGGCCCGCCCGCGCCGCGGTACGGGGTGCGTCGCCCTCACGGCCCGTACGGCGCCGGCGTCCCGAACGGGTAGGGCATCGGCGCCGCATCCGAGCGGTGGGCCGCGCAGTAGTTGTCGCGCGGCACCGTGCTGGAGATCAACGGCAGGTACGACTGGGCGGCGAGGATCCCTTGGGCAGCGAGGTTCGCGTCGGACTCGATCTTGGCCGCGACCAGCGCGCGCGCCGCCTCGGTGGGCGCGCTGACGAGCAGTTCAGCGTTGCGCCAGGCGTTCTCCCGCGCCGCGGAGATGAACTGGAAGACGGCGTAGTACGCCGCGCCCTCCCCCACGTTGGCGTCGTCGATTCCCGGGTCGAACCGGGCGGCTGCCTCGGCGAGCATCGCTTCCGAGGCGAGGTTCAGGAAGTGCTCGACCTTGACGTAGTCGGGCTTGCGCGACGACCCGTCGGGCGCCACCAGACCGACCGAGGCCAGCACGAACGGCAGGTCGCGGTTGATGTGGGCGTTCATGCCGAGCAGCAGGTCGCCGATGCCGGTGACGCGGCGCTGCTGCGCGGCGTCGAACGCCGTCAACCAGGACTTCGGCACCTCCGAGCGGCGCCCGGCCGACCAGTTCGTGTAGGCGTCGGTGTAGTACTTGGCGAAGACGGCGTCCTGGTGGTTCGCGAACGGGACGTCCTCGTAGTAGCCGGGCAGGTCACGCGACCAGGCGTAGGCCTGGGTGATGCGCAGATAGGCATGCGCGAACACGGCGTTGTGGTGACACGACTGCGCGTTCTCGTCGAAGATCCGCGCGAGCTCCTTGAGGGTCTGCTTGACGCAGTTCGGGTGACCGGACACGCACTCGTTGTCGCTGGTCGGGATGAACTCGTCGGTCCACCCCGGCAGGTAGGACGACCACGGCGTGTACGGCGCCGTCGCCCCCTGCACCGGAGCACTCAGTGCCTGTGGCACCACCAGACCGGTGAGCATCAGCAGGATCAGCACGGCCCGGCGTACCGGACGGGTGGACGGGCGCAGGCGCGCAGACAGCGGTGACAAGATGGCTCCCTCCCCAGGCAGCTCGTCGAGGCTGTCGCACAGTCAACCCAGCCAGACCGTGGTTGTCCGGCTTTTCACCCCTTCTCCCGCTCGGGACGTGAGAAGGGGCCATTTCAGGACGTTCAGCCGCCCCGAAAGAGAGATCTTTCGGACACCAGTGCTGATTTCGGTCTAGACCGCCAGGTCAGGACGTCCAGCGCACCTGCCGCGCCTTGCCCTCCTCGTACGACGCGTGGCCCGACAGCGAGGCCGGCACCCCGGTCTCCCACCAGGCGCCGGACTCGGTCCAGGACGACTCGGCGATCTTGCAGGACACGACCGCGGGGCGCCGCGTCGTACGCGCGGCCTCGCGCGCCCGCAGGTAGGCCGCCCGGAAGTCCTCGATCGAGGAGCCGTGCGGCACGTCCTCGACGTGCGCGCCCAAGGCGCCCGCGTGAGCAGCGAAGTCCACGCGCACCGAGACGTCGCCACGCGAGTCCGCCAGGAGATTGTTGAAGCCTTCGGCGCCCTGGTTGGTCTGCAGCCGGTGGATCACCGCGAAGCCGCCGTTGTCGCAGACCACCGCGACATAGGGGTGCCCGGAGAACGCCGCGGAGTAGATCTCGGAGTTGAGCATCAGGTAGGAGCCGTCCCCGAAGATCGAGGTGACCAGGCCGTCGGGGTGGGTGACCTCGCGCGCCATCGCCGCGCCCCACGGCGCGACGACCTCGTAGCCCATGCAGGAGAAGCCGTACTCCAGGTCCATGGTGGCCCCCGAGGTGGTCGCGGTGCCGTGCTTGACCTCGGTGGTCCGCCACCCGCCGTGCAGCTCGCCGGGCATGCCGCCCGACGCGGTGAGCACGTAGTCGTCGGCGGTCGAGACGTCGTTGACCACCCCGGTCACGGTCGCGTAGGTCAGCACGCCCTCGGGTCCGACGCCCACGCGCAGCCGGTCGATCTCGGAGTCCCACGCGGCCTTGACCTGCTGGGAGCGCGTGACCCAGTCGTCGCCGAACCGGGTCTCGCCCAGGGACTCCGAGAGCTCCACGAGGCTGGCCCGGGCGTCGCCGGTCACCGCGTGGGCGTTGTGCTTGACCGCGTCGAAGCGGGCGGCGTTGACGGTCACCAGGCGGACGTCGCCGGCGAACCCGGTCCACGACGAGGTGGTGAAGTCCTGCAACCGGGTGCCGACGGCGACCACCACGTCGGCCTCCTGCGCGAGGGCGTTGGCGCTGGCCGCACCGACGATGCCCAAGGCACCGCCGAAGAGCGGGTGCTCGTGCGGCACCATCGTGCGACCGGCGACCGTCTCGACGACGGGCAGGTGATGCTTCTCGGCGAACGCGATCGCCTCGGCTCCGGCGCCGGAGTACCGCACGCCGCCGCCGAGCACCAGGAGCGGGCGCTCGGCCCCACGGAGGATCTGTGCGGCCTCGGCCAGCGCGTCCAGGTCGGGCCGCGGACGTGGCACGCGGTGCAGGCGCGGCTCGAACATCGCGGTCGGGAAGTCGTACTCCTCGGCCTGCACGTCCTGCGGCAGGCACAGGGTCACCGGGCCGCAGTCCGCGGGGTCGGTGAGGACGCGCGCCACCTGGGGCAGCGTGGCCAGCAGTTGCTCGGGGCGGGTGATCCGGTCGAAGTAGCGCGAGACCGACCGGAAGGCGTCGTTGACGCTGGTCGTCGGGTCACCGAAGTGCTCGACCTGCTGCAGCACCGGATCCGGCGCCCGACCGTTGAACGTGTCCCCGGGCAGGAGCAGCACCGGCAGGCGGTTGGCGTGGGCCAGCCCGGCCGCGGTGACCATGTTCAGGGCACCCGGACCGACCGAGGAGGTCGCGACCATGACCTGGCGACGGTCCATCGCCTTGCCGTAGGCGACGGCGGCCAGCGCCATGCCCTGCTCGTTCTGGCCGCGCCAGGTCGGCAGGACGTCCTGCACCTCGCGCAGGGCCGGGCCGAGGCCCAGGACGTTGCCGTGGCCGAAGATCCCGAAGACGCCGGCGAACAGCGGGACCTCGGTGCCGTCGAGCAGTTCCGAGCGCTGCGCGGTCATCCAACGGACCAGCGCCGCGGCGGTGGTGAGACGGACGGTGTCGCTCATCAGAAGATCCTCTCAAGTCGTGGTTCCAGGGTTGCGGAGGTGGTTGAGGAGGCCGACGAAGGAGGCCGTCTCGAAACCAGCCGCACCTCAACCAACGGAGGTCCGGCCCTCGGCGGAGGTGACCGGGCAGCGGGGGTCGGTCTCCTGGGTGTCCCAGGTGCCGCGCACCCACCCGTGGTCGGGGTCGTCGCAGAAGGCCAGCGCGCGCTCGTCGGCAGGTCCGGCCATCACGTTCAGGTAGTACATCGGGTAGCCCGGCGCGGCGATGCACGGCCCGTGGTATCCGTGCGGCACCAGCACCACGTCATGGTCGCGCACCTCGATGGTCTCGTCGAGCGCGGCCAGCCCGGCCTTCTCGTGCTCGGGTCCGGTGTAGGTGCGGTGGTAGCCGAAGCCGGTCCGCGACGGAGTGACCTGGTCCTCCCCCGCGATCCGGTAGTAGTAGATCTCCTCGTTGACCACGGGGCAGGGCTCCGAGGCGTCGTGCTTGTGCGGCGGGTACGACGACCAGTTCCCCGGCGGAGTGATCAGCTCGCAGCAGATCAGCTTCTCGGCGTGGTCCCAGACCCCGGGGACCCCGAAGTTGGTCACCTGGCGGGTGGCGTTTCCGGCACCGCGTACCTCGACCGGGACGTCCTCGGCCGCGCCGTACGCCGGGGCGCGATGACGCTCGCAGCGCGACGACGGCAGGGCGACCTCGACGGAGCCCCCGCCCTCGGGGGCGGTCAGCACCAACACGCTGTCACGCCCGACGTAGGCGAAGTCGGTGACCCGGGTGAACACCGAGTCGCGTCCGACCAGGTCCCACTCCCCCAGCACCGCGCCGGCCTCGTCGCTGACGCCGACGTGCACGCCTCCGGACAACGGCAGCACGAAGAGCTCGGCTCCGCCGGTGCGCACGGTGCGCGTCGTACCCGGGGCGAGCCGGACCACGGTGATCCCGGTCCAGTCCCAGCCCGCGTCGGCCGGGGCGATCTCGACGACAGTCTCGTCGTCGGAGTCGACGAAGGGCCGGTGCAGCCCGGTCATGCGCGTGCCTGGGTGGCGTTGAGCACCGAGGCCGCCGATGCGACAGCCGCGCGGACGTCACCGTCCGGCGGGTAGAGCAGCGCGCGACCGATGACCAGGCCACGCACGGTCGGCTGCACCAGGGCCCGGCCCCACGACTCCAGGTCCTGAGCCGGGTCGGGGCTGGGCACCCCGCCGAGCACGACGCACGGCAACGTGGTCGCGCCGAAGACGGCTTCCGGGTCGTCGCAGGACGGCATCTTCAGCCAGGTGTAGGCGCTGGTGGTGCCGAGGCCGGAGGCGATGGTGATCGCCCGCGCCAGCGACTTGGTGTCCTTCAGCAGCGTGAGGCGCCCGTCGTCCTCGCGGTGGTAGGGCAACGGCTCCACCATCGCGATCAGGCCGTGCCCGGCCAGCTCGCTGACGGCCTGGGCACAGCCCTCGATCGTGCCGGCGGTGCCGGGGTCCTGGTCGTCGATGCGCAGCAGCATCTTCCCGCCCTCGAGACCGTGGGCGGCGATGCTGGCGGCGTCGTAGCCGGTGAAGCGGTCGTCCATCGTCCAGGTCGCCCCGTCGAGGCCGCCGCGGTTCATCGACCCGATCACGATCTTGCCCTCGAGCGCCCCGAGCAGCAGCAACTCCTCCACGACGTCCGGCGTGCCGAGGACGCCGTCCACCTCCGGGTTCTCCAGGGCAGCCATCAGCCGCGCCAGCAGCGAGCGGCGGTCGGCCATCGCCATCGGTTCCCGACCGGACGCGAGCGCCCCGCGCGCCGGGTGGTCCGCGGCCACCAGGAAGAACGTGTCCTTCTGCGAGAGCACCGCGGCCGGACGCGCCCGGGCGGCATACGCCCGGGAGACCGCACCGGGATCGGTGGCGCGCACCCGCAGCAGTTCCGCCCACTGGGCGTCGGTGAGATCCGGCGTGGGGTCGCCCGCGTCGGCGCCGCCCCCCTGGTCGAGCGGGGTGGTGTCGAGCTGGGTGGTGGTCGTGCTGGTCATGCTGGGGCTCCCTGCGAGGCGACCAGAGCATCGAGCTCGGCGGTGGTGGGCATGGCGTCGGCACAGGCCAGTCGCGAGGCGACGATGGCTCCGGCAGCGTTGGCGTACTCGGCGATCCGGGCGGGTTCCCATCCTGAGAGCAGCCCGTGCACCAAGGCACCGCCGAAGGCGTCGCCGGCGCCGAGGCCGCAGAGGACCTTGACCAGGTGGGGCTTCACGACGGTCCGCCCCTCGGGGGTGGCGACCAGCACGCCGTCTCCGCCCTGCTTGACCAGCGCCAGCTCGACGCCGTGCTCGAGCAGGCGATCGGCGGCCTCGTCGGGGACACGGGTCCCGACCGCCACCTCGACCTCGTCGCGGTTGCCCACGACGACGGTGACCGAGGCGAGCATCTGCTGGTACTCCTCGCGCGCCTGCTCCGGGGACGGCCAGAACATCGCGCGCCAGTCCAGGTCGAGCACGGTGTGCCGTCCCGTCCCCGCGGCGGGACGGCCTCGACGTGCCAACATCTCCAGCTGGGTCGTGCGGGCCGGTTCGACCGAGACGCCGGTGCCGGTGACCCACAGGATCGGTACGTCGGCGACCACGTCCCAGGGCACGTCGGCCTCGGTCAGGGTCAGGTCCGGCGCAACGGGGAGCCGGTAGAACGTCAGCGGCGGGTCCTCCGGCGGGTCCAGCTCGCAGAAGACGACCGGGGTCAGCAGTCCCTCCGCGGTGCCGACGTACGACGCGTCGACGCCGAAGCCTTGCAGCGCCTGGCGGACGTACGCGCCGAAGCCGTCGGGGCCGACCTTGGTCAGCACCGCGGTGCGGTGTCCCAACCGCGCGGCGCCGACCGCGACGTTGGTGGCGGTGCCGCCGAGGAACTTCTGGAAGGTCTGGACGTCCTTCAGCGGACCTTCCTGAAGGGGGTAGAGGTCGACCCCGACCCGCCCCACGGTCAACAGTTCGAGCTGGCTCATCTCACGATCCTCGGGTCACTTCGCGGTCGGGAAGTGGAAGGAGGCCTCGCTGGCGTGCGAGCTGCGCGGCCACCGGGCGGTCACGACCTTGGCGCGGGTGTAGAACGAGATGCCCTCGGGACCGTGGATGTGCTTGTCCCCGAACAGCGAGTTCTTCCAGCCCCCGAAGGAGTAGAAGGCCATCGGCACCGGCACCGGCACGTTGATGCCGATCATGCCCACGTGCACGCCGCGCTGGAAGGTGCGTGCGGCCTCACCGGAGTTGGTGAAGATCGCCGTGCCGTTGCCGTAGGGGTTGGCGTTGATCAGCGCGATCGCCTGCTCCACAGAGCCCGAGCGGACCACCGAGAGGACCGGCCCGAAGATCTCCTCGCGGTAGACGTCCATGCCGGTGTCGACCTGGTCGATGACCGTCGGGCCGACGAAGAAGCCGTCCTCGAAGCCCGGCACGGTGTAGCCGCGGCCGTCGACGGTGATCCGGGCACCCTGATCGGCACCGGAGGTGATCAGCCCGGTGATGCGCTCCTGCGCGGCGCGGGTCACGACCGGGCCCATCTCACTGCCGGGGGTGCGACCGGAGCCGACCTTGACGGCGCGGGCACGGTCGTTCACGGCGTCGAGGATCTTGTCGCCGGCCGAGCCGACGGCCACCGCGGCCGAGATCGCCATGCAGCGTTCACCCGCCGAACCGAAGGCGGCGGCGGCGAGGTGGTCGGCGGCGAAGTCGATGTCGGCGTCAGGAAGGATGATCGCGTGGTTCTTCGCGCCACCGAGAGCCTGCACGCGCTTGCCGTTCGCGGTGCCCCGGGTGTGGATGTACTTCGCGATCGGCGTCGAGCCCACGAATGAGACAGCGGCGACGTCCGGGGAGTCGAGGATGGTGTCGACGGCGACCTTGTCGCCGTTGACGACGTTGAAGACACCGTCGGGCAGACCGGCCTCCTGCCACAGCTCCGCGATCCGCAGGGCGGCCGAGGGCACCCGCTCCGAGGGCTTGAGGACGAAGGTGTTGCCGCAGGCGATCGCCACCGGGAACATCCACATCGGCACCATGGCCGGGAAGTTGAACGGCGTGATCCCCGCGACCACGCCGAGCGGCTCCCGGAAGGAGTAGGTGTCCACGTCGGTGGAGACCTGGTCGGAGAAGTCGCCCTTGAGCAGCGAGGGGATCCCGCAGGCGAACTCGACGACCTCGAGGCCGCGCTGCACCTCCCCCATCGCGTCGGAGAGCACCTTGCCGTGCTCGTCGGTAATCAGCTCGGCCAGCTCGTCCGCGTGCCGGTTCACGAGCTCGCGGAAGGCGAAGAGGATCTTGGTCCGCTTGCTGATCGAGGTCTGCGACCACTCCGCGAAGGCCTCCGAGGCCGCGGCGATCGCCGACTCGACGTCGCCGGCCGTGGCCAGTCGGACCTCGGCCTGCTGGGCTCCGGTGGCGGGGTTGAAGACCGGCGCCACCCGGTCGGACTGGCCCGAGGTGGGCTTGCCGGCGATCCAGTGCTCGATGGTCTGCATCAGTTCTCGTCCTCCGTGTCAGTTTGTACTAACAATCTAACATCATGTTGATCAGGATGAGAAGGGGGTGCGCCGACTTTGTTCTGACAAACTTCCTCAAGCGCCGCCTGGCAGCGTCACCCAGCCCTCGCCCGCCGCCGAGCGCACCATCGCGTCCAGCGCCTCGGCCGAGGCCACCGCGTCATCCAACTGCGGGCCCTCGGGCCGTCCACTCAGGATCGACCGGACGAAGGCGGCCAGCTCGATGACCTTGGTGTCGTCGTAGCTCATCGCGATCCCCGCTCCGGGCTGGAAGGCGGCGAAGTCACCGGCGCCGGGGCCGACGAGCAGCCGCTCGGAGGCCTGGTTGGCGTAGCCGTCGCCGCGGGAGAGCCGCAGTTCGCCCGGCACCCGGAAGTCCCAGGCCACCAGCCCTCGGGTGCCGTGGACCTCGATCGCGTAGTGGTTCTGCTCCCCCACCGCGACGCGGCTGCACTCCAGGGTGACCAGCACCCCGTCCCGGGTACGGGCCAGGGCCGCGACGAAGTCCTCGTTCTCCACCACGCCGCGCGGCGCGTCGGCCTCGCCCAACCCGTGGCCGTACGTCGCGGCGCCGGGCCTCAGCTCGGGCCGCTCGGGGATGAAGACCTCGGTGTGCGCCACCAGCGTGGCCAGGTCGCCCAGCACGAAGCGGGTCAGGTCCACCGCGTGCGAGGCCAGGTCGCCGAGCACCCCGTGGCCGCCCTGCTTGAGGGAGTAGCGCCAGGTCAGCAGACCGAGCGGGTGGGCCGCGTAGTCGCTGAAGAGCTGGACCCGGGCGTGGCTGGGGCGGCCGATCGCGCCGTCGGCGACGAGGCGACGCAACTCCTGGACCGCGGGCACTGCCCGGTAGTTGAACCCGACGACCCCCTGTACGCCCGCCGCGGCGACCGCATCGGCCACGGCGCGGGCGTCGTCCGCCTCGAGGCCCACCGGCTTCTCGATCCACAGGTGCTTGCCCGCCTCGGCCACGGCCACCCCGATCTCCCGGTGCAGGGAGTTGGGAGCGGTCACGCTGATGGCCTCTACCGCCGGGTCGGCGACCAGGTCACGCCAGTCGTCGTACGCCGTGACGAAGCCGTGCTTGGCCTGCGCGGCCGTGCGCGCCGCAGGGACGGCATCGGCGACCGCGGCGAAGACCGGCGTCACCCCGAGGTCGGCGTAGTGGTGTCGGAGCCGACCCCAGGCGCGGGCGTGCACGTCGCCGAGCCAGCCGGCCCCGATGACGCCGACGCCGATGGTGCGGTGCTGCTGGCTCATGGCTGGTCCTTCGCACTCTGACTGAACGGGCTGTGTGGTTGTCCGGGCCGGCTCAGCCGACGAGGGAGGCGACCCGCGGGACGATGCGTTCGCGGATGAAGGCCAGCGACGCGGCGACGTCTTCGACCGGTCCGGTCCCCTCGGCGGGGATGCCGTCGGTGAGCGCGCAGTCCTGCTCCAGGACGTAGAGGCCTCGGTAGCCGCCCTCCTCCAGCGCGACGATCACCTCGTCGACGGCCACGTCGCCGGCGCCGAGCGGGCGGAAGAGGCCCGCCTGGACGCCGTGCAGGAGCGACAGATCCCGGCTCAGCACCCGCGCCGCGACGGCGTTGTCGACGTCCTTGAGATGCACGTGCCCGACGCGGTCGGCGTGATCGCGGGCGAAGGCGACCGGGTCGACGCCGCCGATCTGCAGGTGGCCGGTGTCCAGGCACCACAGCACGGAGGAGTGAGCCAGCGCCAGCGTCACGTCGGCAGCCGTCTCCACCAGCGTGTCGACGTGGGGGTGAAGCACCTGAGTGAGACCGAACTCGGCACAGATCGCGTCGACCTGCTCCAGCCCCTCGCCCAGGATCGCCATGCCGGCATCGTCGAGCGGCACCGGACGTGACCAGTCGTAGTCCTGGACGACCGCGGTGACGAAGCGGGTCGCCCCGCAGGCGGCGAAGAGCTCGGCGGTCTCACGGGCTCGGCGCAGCGCGTCCTCACGCTGGTCGCGGTCGTGGAGCACCAGCGGCACGAAGCCGCCGACCAGCGACATCCGGTGGGACGCGAGCGCGGCCCGCAGCGCCTCGGCGTCCCCGGGCAGGAAGCCCGGCGCACCGAGCTCGGTGGAGTCCAGGCCGAGCGAGCGCATCTCGGGCAGCACCCGGTCCGGCGTCAGCATGACGCCCCAACCGGGCACCTCGCAGACACCCCAGGAGATGGGGGCGCCGACGACGCGGCCCTCGAGCGGTCCGAGGGAGGAGGGGAAGGTGGGCATGGGATTCCTTAGGAGCAAGCCGCGGCAGGAGCGGCGAACGGGAGAAGGGAGAAGGAGTGGAGACTCAGTCGAGTTCCTTGAGGGCCACGGCGCGTCCCTCGTGCAGCGAGCGGCGTGCCGCCAGCGCGATCGCGGTGGACTGGCGCGCCGCATCGAGCCCGGCGGGCGAGAGGCCACCGTCGACCAGGTAGGCGTGGAAGGCACGCCATTCTTGTCGGTAGGACTCCTGATAGCGCTCGAGGAAGAACCACGACAGCGGCGGCGCCACGGTCGCCTCGCGGGTACGACGCCAGCCGGCGTGACGCGGGGGGTTGTCCGACAGGGCCATTCCGCCGGAGCCGAACGCCTCCACCCGCTGGTCGTAGCCGTAGACGGCCTCGCGACTGTTGTCGATGGTGGTCAGGGTGCCGTCCTCGTGGGTGAGGATCGTGACCGCGGTGTCCACGTCACCGGCTTCGCCGATGGCCGGGTCCACCCGGACCGCCCCACGGGCGTAGACCTCCACGACCTCGCTGCCGGCGACGAAGCGCGCCATGTCGAAGTCGTGGATGGCCATGTCCAGGAAGATGCCTCCGCTGACCGCGACGTAGGCGAGCGGCGGCGGAGCCGGGTCCCGGCTGGTGATGCGCAGCAGGTGCAGGTCACCGACCGCACCGTCGGCGACGGCGTCGCGCACCGAGCGGTGACCGGGGTCGAAGCGACGGTTGAAGCCGATCATGAACGGCACCCCCGCCTCCTCGACGGCGGCGAGCGCCCGGTCGACCTCGGCCAGGTCCAGGCTGACCGGCTTCTCGCAGAAGATCGCCTTGCCCGCCTGGGCCGCACGCACGACCAGATCGACGTGGGTGTCGGTGCTGGAGCAGATCGCGACGGTGTCGACCTCGTCGGAGGCGAGCAGGTCGTCGATCGACAGCACCGGCGCTCCCAGGGCGGCGGAGACGCTCTGCGCCGCGGCCGGGACGGCGTCGGCGAGCGCGGTGACGGTGAACCCGGGGATCTCCCGTGCCAGCATCTCGGCGTGCATCCGGCCGATCCGACCGCAGCCGATCACTCCGACCCGACGCGTGGTGACTCCGCCACCGGTCATGGCGTCTCGCTCCGGGTCGGGGCGGACTCGTCGGTGTGCAGCGTCTCGGCCACCTCGGCCTGGAGGGTCTCGGCGACCTCCGAGCCCGGGAGCTCGCGGGCCAGCTCGTGGCTGAGCGCCTCGAGCTCGGCACCGCCGGCCATCATCTGGACCAGGTCGTCCAGGCTCAGCTCGGCCTTGGGGAAATCACCCATGCTGCGCCCGCGACGCAGCAGCATGAAGCGGTCGCCCACCGGGTAGGCGTGGTGGGGGTTGTGGGTGATGAAGATGACGCCCAGGCCGCGGTCGCGCGCCTTCGCGATGTACTTCAGCACCACCCCGGACTGCCGCACGCCGAGGGCTGCCGTCGGCTCGTCCAGGATCAGCACCCGGGCACCGAAGTAGACCGCACGGGCGATGGCGACGCACTGGCGCTCGCCGCCCGACAGGGTGCCGATCGGCTGGTCGACGTCGCGCAGATCGATGCCCATCGCGGCCAGCTCGGACTTGGTGATCCGCTTCATCTCCGGGATGTCGAGCCGCCGGAGCGGGCCGGAGCCCTTGGTCAGCTCGGAGCCGAGGAAGAAGTTGCGCCACACCGGCATGAGCGGGACGACGGCCAGGTCCTGGTACACGGTGGCGATGCCGACGTCGAGCGCCTCGCGCGGTGAGGAGAAGGTCCGCTCCTGCCCGTCGATGACGAACGATCCCGAGGTGTGCGCATGCGCGCCCGCCAGGATCTTGATGAAGGTGGACTTGCCGGCGCCGTTGTCGCCGAGCACACAGGTGACCTCACCGGCGTTGACGGTGGTGGTCACGTCGCGCAGGGCGATGATCGACCCGTAGGACTTGCCGATGTCACGGACTTCGATGATGGGCGTTCCGGGGGTGGGCACGACGGACTCCTCTGCGCCGGCGGATCTCTGGGCGGGGGTGGTCGGGGTGGCTGTCTTGGCGCCCCGAGTGGTCGAGGTCATGACATGGACTCCGCTCGCGCCTTGACCCAGTTGTTCACCAGGACGGCGCCGAGCAGCATCACGCCGAGGAAGGCGTAGAGCCAGTCGTTGTCCCAGCCGGCCTGGGGGATGCCCTGCTGGACCATGCCGTAGATCAGGGCACCGAGAGCCGCGCCGACCGCGGAGCCGTAACCGCCGGTCAGCAGGCAGCCGCCCACGACCGCGCAGATGATGAAGATGAACTCCTGGCCGACACCCGTGGTGCTCTGCACGGTGGTCGTCTTGAAGAGCTGGAGCATCCCGACCATCCAGCCCGCGAACGCGGTGGTCATGAAGAGGCCGACCTTGGTCTTCAGCACCGGGACGCCGACCTGACGGGCGCTGTTCTGCGCGCCACCGACGGCGAAGATCCAGTTGCCCGAGCGGGTGCGCTGCAGCACCCAGGTAGCGATGATCGTGACGCCGATGAACCAGAAGGTGGCGGCGTACAGGGTGAGGGTGGTCTTGACGTCGGTGTCCTCCAGCCACGGCACCCAGCCCATGTCGATGTTGACGAACGAGCCGAAGAGTTGCTGGCCCTGGACGTAGCCGTCGGCGTCCTGCAGACCCGTGACCGACACCTTGCCGATGAGGATCTTGGTGACCGCGAGGTTGACGCCCTGGAGCACGAAGAACGTGCCGAGGGTGACGATGAAGCTGGGGAGCTTGGTCCACATCACCAGGTAGCCGTTGAGGGCGCCGATGGCGAGCGCGAGCACCAGCGCGACCAGGATCGCTACCCAGACGTTGGTGCCGTACTGGGTCATCAGGATGCCGGTGGTCAGGCCGGTGGTGCCGATCATCGCGCCGGCGGACAGGTCGAACTCGCCGCCGATCATGAGGAGCGCCACGGCCACGGCCATGATGCCGATGGTGGAGGCGTTGAAGATCCAGGTGCTGGCACCTGCGGGCTCGAAGAAGGAGTCCGTGCGGATCGTGAAGAAGAGGAAGATCACGGTGGCGCCGGCCAGCGCGCCGATCTCGGGCCGGCGCAGGATCCTGCTCCAGCGGTAGCTCGTCGACAGTCGCTCGTCCGCGTCGGGGGCGGGGGCGGCGGGCTTCTCGGTCACAGTCGTCATGTCTGGTCCTTCCCTGGTGGGGACGCCGACCGGGGTGCCGGGACACATGCGTGCCCCGGCACCTCAGCGGGTCAGCGCGTGCCGCCCTCGGCGTACTGCAGCACGGCCTCGGCGTTGTCGGCGGTCACGACGGCAGGGCCGGAGAAGACCGGCTGGCCACCACCGACGTCGTTGCCGTTGATGAGCTTGAGGTAGACCGAGGTGACGCCCAGGTAGCCCTGGACGTAGGGCTGCTGGTCGATGGCGAAGAGCAGCTTGCCGTCGAGCACGTCCTGCGCGACGGTCGCGTTGAGGTCGAAGGTCGCGACCTTCACGTCGCGTCCGGAGGCCTCCACCGCGGCGACGGCACGGCCCGCCATGTCACCACCGAGGGCGAGGATCCCGTCGACCGCGTCGTCGGCACTGAGCGCGGACTCGATCGTGGCCTGCGAACCGGCAAGGTCGGTGTTGTCGGTCTGCAGGTTCTCCATGGTGCCGCCGAAGGTGGAGGCAGCCGCGCGGCAGCGCTCCTCCAGCGCCACGTTGCCCGGCTCCTGGATGACGCAGATGACGTTGCTCAGGCCCGCGGCCTTGAGCTCGGTGCCGGCGCGCTCGCCCGCGATCGTCTCGGACTGGCCGACGTGCGTGATCGCACCGAAGTCCTGCCAGTCGTCGATGCCGGAGTTGATGGTGACCACGGGGACCCCGGCCTCCACTGCGGCGCGGATCGAGCTCTCGAGACCGTCAGGGTTGGCCATCGAGATCACCAGGCCGCCGGTGCCGTCGGCGACGGCGTTGTCGATCAGGGTGCTCTGCTCACCCGGGTCCGGCGAGCTGTTGTAGCGGACGTCGATGCCGAGGTCCTCACCAGCGCGGTCGCTACCGGCCTTGACGACGTCCCAGAACGAGTCACCGGGGGCGGCGTGGGTGACCACGTCGATCCGGATGTCACTGGCCGAGCTGGTGCCCTCGTTGCCGTCGGTGGCGGTCTCGCCGTCGGTCCCCTCGGTGCTCGTGCTGCACCCGGCGAGCACGAGCGCGCCGGCAGCGAGTCCCAGGGGGAGTACCCGTCGGAGCTTCATCTGTTCCTCCTTGTGTCACCGCGGTGTGCGGCGTCCGGCTGGTCAGCCGGGGTCTGTCACTCCGATGGTCGGTCGGAGCGTGTGACGTGAGCGGCGGCCGGAGTGGAGCACCGGCCTACTGCGATCCTCGTCACAACACCCCGGTCGTGTCAATGATTGTTCTGACATTCACACGTAGTGACATCTGGAGCGAGGCCGAGGACGCCTAGATCGCTCTATGCCGTCAGGCCGACTGGTCCGGACCAGTCGCGACCGGAGCCCCCGTCGTACGCCGCACCACCAGCGCCGGAGGCACGACGACCTCGGCCCTCGGCCGGGTCGGTTCTGCCAGATGGGAGAGCGCAAGCTCGAGCGCGGATCGCGCCATGGCGGTGGCGTCCTGCGCCACCGTGGTCAGCGCCACGCTGGCCAGATGGGCGATGCGACTGTCGTCGTACCCGACCAGGCTCACGTCGTCGGGCACCCGGACACCGCGCTCGCGAGCGGCCCCGAGCAGCCCGGCAGCGCAGTGGTCGTTGAAGGCGACGACGCCGGTGGCGCCGCTGGCCAGCACCTCGGGCAGGGCCCTCTCACCCGAGTCCTCCCCCAGGCCGCCCGCGGCGATGCTCCCCTCCAGCTCGAGGTCGGCGACCGCCTGCCTGAAGCCGCGGCGACGCTCCGCAGCACCACCGGCGCGGCCTCCGTCGAGGTGGATCAGCCGGCGGTGACCCAGCGCGGCCAGATGCTCGACCGCGAGCCGGGCCCCGGTGACGTCGTCGGAGCGCACCACGTCGACGCGGCGTGAGCGCAGCGCCCGGGTCAGGACGACGACGGGGAGGCGATCGGCCAGAGCCTCGATGTCGGAGGCCGGGAGCGAGGGGCCGAGCAGGATCACGGCCTCGCATCGCTGCTCGACCAGCGCCTGCACCGCGACCCGGTCCGGCCTCCCGGGGGCGGTCGCGCCGAGCGCCAGATCCCAGCCGGCCTCGTCGGCAGCGCCGTAGAGACGCTCCACCAGATCGCCGTGGAACTCGCCGTGCAGGCTGAAGAGCACGCCCAGCGTCCGGGTTCGCCCCCGCCCGAGCAGCCGCGCCCGATGATCGAGTTGGTAGTCGAGCTCGGCTGCGGCCCGCATGACCTTCTCGCGATTCTCCGCGCTGGCACCGGGCGCGCCCCGGAACACGATCGAGACCAGCGCACGCGAGACCCCGGCCCGCGCGGCGACGTCGGCCATGGTCACGCCCTGGCGCCCCGCACCCGCGGTCATGCCGCGCTCTCCGGCTCCATGCGGCGAGTCTAGAGCGATCCAGGGCTCGCGCTTGACGAACCGCCGCAACACGCCTCAGGCTAGATCGATCTAGGGTCTCCGTGACCGCCGTACGTCGAGAGGCAGCAACCCCGCCATGTCCGAGATCTCCCCCGCGGTCATCGACCCGGTACGCGTCGGCGTCATCGGTGCCGGCCGCATCGGCACGTCCCACGCCACCCTGCTGCGTCGCGAGGTTCCCGGGGCACAGCTGATCGCCGTGGCCGACGTACGCCCGGAGGCCGCCGCGTCGCTGGCGCTAGGGCTGCACTGCCGCTCCACCGCCTCCCCCGCCGACCTGATCGCCGACCCCGACGTCGAGGCGGTCGTGATCGCGGCGTCCTCCACCGCTCACGCCGATCTGGTCGTCGCCGCCGCCGAGGCGGGCAAGGCCGTGTTCTGCGAGAAGCCCGCCGGCATGTCGCTGGCCGAGATCGACCGCAGCATCGCCGCCACCCGAGCCGCGGACGTCGCGTTCCAGGTCGGCTTCAACCGGCGCTTCGCTCCCGAGTTCGCCGAGGCGCGTCGGCTGGTCGACTCGGGCGCCGTCGGAACCCCGCAATTGCTCCGTTCGCTGACCCGCGACCCCGGATCCGGCCCGGCCGACCCCGCACGTGTGCCGCCCGGCACGATCTTCACCCAGACCCTGATCCACGACTTCGACACCCTGCTCTGGCTGAACCCGGGCGCCGAGGTCGTCAGCGTCCACGCCACCGCGCAGGCGTTGAACGCCCCCGAGTTCGCCGACGCCGGCTTCCGTGACACCGCCGTCGTCGTCCTCACCTTCGACAACGGGGCGATCGCGGTGGCCGAGGCGAGCTTCGCCGCGGCGTACGGCTACGACGTCCGCGGCGAGGTGTTCGGCTCGGCGGGCATGGTGACCATGGGCGAGGGGGCCACCACCTCGGCCCGCCACAGCGACGTCTCCGGCCGGCACGCGGCCACCGCGCGCGGTGACGTGGAACTACTACGGGCGGCGTACGTCGCGGAGTTCGTCGCGTTCGCCGAGAGCGTGCGCACGGGCACCGCGCCCGTCGTCGGCGGCGCCGACGCCCGACGCGCCCTCGAGGTCGCGCTCGCGGCGTGGGAGTCGGCGACCACCGGCCTGACCGTGCGGCTCGGCAAGGAGGCCGGGGCATGAGCGGGTCACCCTTCACCCTCGCGGTGTGCGCCGAGATGGTGTTCACCGACCTGCCGTTCCTCGAGCGGGTCGAGCGGATCCGCGACCTCGACTTCGCCGTGGAGATCTGGGGCTGGACGACCAAGGACCTGCCCGCCCTCGCGGCCACCGGGGCACGGTTCACCTCGATGACCGGCTACGTCGAGGGCGACCTGATCGACCCCGACGGCGCGGACGCCCTGCTTCGGACCGCCGAGGAGTCCGTGCGGGCCTCGCGCACCCTGGGGACGCCGAACCTCAACCTGCACGGCACCGGACTCGACGATCGCGGCCTGCCGATCCGGCCGGTCGACCTTGTCACCGGGGCGATGTGGCTGACGGCCGAGCGGACCTTGAGCCGGATCGCCGACCTGGGCGAGCGCGAGGGTGTGGTCTTCTGTCTGGAGAACCTCAACCTTCCGGTGGACCACCCGGGGACGCCCTTCGCCCTGGCCGCCGACACGCATGCGCTGGTGGCCGCCGTGGACAGCCCCCATCTGCGGATGAACCTGGACCTCTACCACGCTCAGATCGGCGAGGGGAACCTGATCGAACGCGTACGGACCTCCGCGCCGTACCTGGGCGAGGTGCAGGTCGCCGATGTTCCGGGACGCCAGGAGCCCGGCACCGGAGAGATCAACTACCCGGCGGTCGCCCACGCACTGCACGAAGCCGGCTACGCCGGCGTCGTCGGGCTGGAGGGCTGGGCCTCGGGCGACAGCGCACTCGCCCTGGAACGGTTCCGCGACGCCTTCACCCTCGATCAGGGGTGAGAAGAGGGCGGGTGACACCTATGGGTGACTTTGGAAAGGTGTGCTGACATACTCATGTCATGACGCCCGGACACAGCCCAGTGGACTCCGTCATCCCTCCCTTCTCCATCGACCGGGGCAGCCCGGTGCCGCTGTACTTCCAGATCGCCAAGCATCTGGAGGACTCGATCGTGTCCGGCGCGATCCCTCCGGGCACGATCTTCGAGAACGAGATCGCGCTCGCGGACCAGATGGGGCTTTCGCGGCCCACCATGCGCCGAGCCATGCAGCACCTGGTCGACAAGGGGCTGATCGTGCGCCGCCGGGGCATCGGCACCCGCGTCATCCAGCCGAAGGTGCGCCGCCAGCTCGAGCTCACCAGCCTCTACGACGACCTCGCCGGGACGGGTCGCGAACCCACCACCGTGGTCCTGGGAGTGGAGACCGTCGAGGCCGACGAGGATCTCGCCGAGAAGCTCGGAATCGCCGAGGGCGAGGCGGTGCTGCGCCTGGACCGGCTCCGGTCCGCCGACGATCGGCCGATCGCCCGGATGACCAACTTCCTCCCGGCCCGCCTCGGCACGTTCGACGAGGACGCGCTCGCGTCCGCGGGCCTCTACCAGCTCCTGCGTGCGCGCGGCATCCAGCTGCACGCCGCCACCCAGACGATCGGGGCGCGCACGGCCACGACGGCCGAGGCGAAGTTGCTGCAGGAGTCGCGTGGCTCGGCCTTGCTGACCATGCAGCGCATCACCTACGACGACCACGGCATCGCGGTCGAGTTCGGCAGCCACCTCTACGCCGCGTCGCGCTACGCCTTCGAGATCAGCCTGCTGACCCCCTGACCCGCCCACTGGTCACGTTTCCCGCCCACTGGTCACGTTTTCCCGCCCACTGGTCACGTCTTGACTCTCTGCGCGCGAAAGATCTGACCAGCCGCACGATAAACGCGACCAGTCGCGGGCAAGACGTGACCAGTCGCGAGGGGTGACCGTGCCGCGAAGCGACCCTCAGCGCTGCAGCCAGCCGGCGAGTCGCCGGGTCAGCACCGGCATCACCACCCAGGTCAGCAGCATCACGTTGACCACCGTGGTCAGCACCATGGAGATCGGCGGCGGCAGGTCCGGCAGCACCAGATCCCGCAACTTCCCGACCAGGAAGGCCACCGGCAACAGCCCGGCCACCACGACCACGGCCTGCTTCCATCTCGGGCCGCCCTCGACCGCACCGGGGAACCACCCCGCGAACCCGCCGACGACGTTGACGGACCGTTCCCCGACCGCGAGCCGTTCGATCGCCTCGACCACCCGGGCCCGCTCCGACGAGCTCAGCCACCGGTCCAGATCGGCCTGCGTGGCGAAGGTGAGCAGCGAGACGGTCTCCTCCTGCGCGCCCGGCACCGCCGGGACCAGTTCGGCGCGCACCAGACCTCCGAGCCGGCGTGCGTCGGCCACTCCGGCGTCGTACAGCCGGCGGTAGGCGGGCTCCTCGCCCGGCCGCAGTTGCACGCTCACCACCAGGGTGACCGCGTCCTGGCGGGGCTCGACGAAGCGTTGCTGGACCGGTTCGTCACGCAGGAAGGCGCCTGACTCCTCGACCAGTTCGAGCCGTTGCGGCGAGGTCAGCCAGCCGTCGAGGTTCTCGGGAGTGTCGAAGCGGTAGAGCACGACCCATTCTTCGGGATGGTGGAGGTTGGGCGGGGTGAAGGACGAACCGAGGTAACCGGGGGCGTGGTCGAGCGCGTGGCGCATCCGACGCAACCACTCCTCGAACGCGGGCTCCTCCCCCGGCAACACCCGTCGTGAGATGACCACGGTCGTCGCCCCCGGCGTACGGCTGGTCTTGCTCACGGGTGTGAGCGTACGCGGTGAGGTCGATCACCGAGGCACCCGCGCGCGCCTGCACCAACTCGCCTGTGAGCGCACTCACCAGTGACCCGGCGGCCGAGGCGCGGTTGACCAGTGCACAGCCGTTCACCGAGGAGTCGCTGATGTCCCGCCGCACCGTTGTCACCCGCTTCCTGCTCGCCGCTGCCGTCGTCGCCGGCGGGCTCGGCCTCCTCTCCCCGGGGACAGGCGCCTCCGCTGCCCCGGTGCCGGCACCCCGCGAGTACGTCGCCCTGGGCGACGCGTTCAGCGCCGGCACCGGCCTGAACCCGTTGGTCCCCAACAGCCCGCTGGCCTGTGGCCGGTCGCAGGCCAGCTTCCCCCGCGTCCTCGCGACGTACGTCGGGGCGCGGCTCACCGACGCCACCTGCGGCGGTGCCGGCACCAAGCACCTCACCCGTGCGCAGTACCCCGGCGTCGCGCCGCAACTCGAGGCCCTCTCTGCGCGCACGGATCTGGTCACCCTGACGCTCGGCGGGAACGACAACGCAGTGTTCCTCCAGGCCGTGACCGCGTGCACGGCTCTCGGACTCACGACTCTCGGTCAGGGCAGCCCGTGCCGCGACGCCTACGGCACCCGGTTCACCGACCGCATCGACGAGCACACCCTGCCCGCCCTCACCCGCGGTCTGCGGCAGGTTCACCGCGCCGCCCCGAACGCCCGGGTCGCCGTGCTCACCTACCCCTGGATCCTGCCGCGCGCCTTCGACCCGGCGTGCTTCCCCACCCTGCCCGTGGCGCGCGGCGACGTGCGCTACCTCCGCGGTGTCCAGGCTCGGCTCAACCGGGCGGTGCGCCTGGCCGCGGAGCGCACCGGGTCGGAGTACGTCGACACGGCGCCGGCGAGCGTCGGCCACGACGCCTGCCAGCGCGACGGGGTCCGCTGGGTCGAGCCCGTGCTGCTGACCTCGCAGCCCGTGCCGGTCCACCTGAGCCGTCTCGGCTCCGACATGCTCGCCGACCAGGCCCTGCGCCAACTCGACCTGCTCGACCCCACCCCCCGCTGACTGGTCGCATCTTCCTCGCGACGTGTCGCATCTTTCCGCCGGCTGGTCGCATCTTGCGCGCACCCACAACGAAAGATGTGACCAGTCGGCTGAGAAACCCGACCAGTGGGCGGAAAGACCTGACCAATGGGCCGAAAGATGCGACCAGTCAGCGGGGGTCGGGGGGGTCAGCGGCCGGTGAAGCGAGGCTTCTCCTTGGCCAGGAACGCGCGAACCCCCTCGGCGAAGTCGTCTCCGCGATAGACGGCCGCCAGGCGCGCGTCGTCGTCCGCAGGCGCGACCTCCAGGCGGGCGCTGCGTTCGGCCAACTGGTGCTTGGTGGTGCGCAGCGTGACCGGTGAGGCGGCGAGCAGACCCTCGACCAGGCGGTCCAGCTCGGCGTCGAGGTCGTCGGCGACGGCCAGCACCGCGCCCACGGCGTAGGCCCGCTCGGCGGAGACCAGACGGGATGCGAGGAGCATCTCGCGGGTCAGCGACTCCCCGAAGACCGCCGCCGTCCGGTAAACGATCGAGGCCGAGAGCGCATTGCCGAGCGTGCGCGCGATCGGGTAGCCGAACCGGGCCGTCGGCGTGGCGATGCGCAGGTCGCAGTGGCTGGCCACTGCCAGCCCTCCCCCGACGCAGACACCTTCCACCGCGGCGACGGTGACTTGGGGCAGCGCGTACAGCTGCTCGAGCAGCTCCCGGATCCACGCCTCGTACGTCGGCGCGTCGGCCCCCACGAAGTCCGAGATCTCGTTGCCCGCAGCGAAAGCTCGGCCGCCGGCGCCTCGCAGGACGACGACGTGAGCCTCCTCGTCATCGGCCAGTTGGTCGCACAGGTCGCGGATGGCGGCGTACATCGCGGTGGTGAACGCGTTGTGCCGCTCGGGCCTGTTGAAGGTGACCTCGACCAAGGGTCCCCGTCGGGCCAGGCGCAGCCCACCGTCGGCGATCGCGGCCTCCTCGGTCATGCGGCCGTCTCCGCAGGCACCTTCTTGTCCTCCTGACGAACCCAACGCCCGAACCGCCCGCGGTCCATGGCCAGGACCGCCCCGGCGGTCGCCGTGCCGAGGAAGGCCCAGGACACCGCATAGAGGTAGGAGATGTAGGTGAAGGCGACGCCGATGGTGCCGTAGTTCTCCGCGCTCGTCTGCAGGGCGCGGGGCAGGAACGCGTCGATGGCGGGCCGTGCGGCGCTCATCGCGATGGCGAAGAGCATCGCACCGGGCATCAGCTGGAGCAGCGGGATCCTGGCCTCGAGCAGGATCCAGGGCACGAACAGCGCGATCCCCAGCGTGGCCATGAAGAGGGCGACCATCGGCCAGAACCCGGTCTGCGGAGGGATGTCGTCGGTGAGGTTCCGCAGGACCGGTGACATCACCAGGAAGAGCGCCAAGGAGGTGAGCACCGCGAGCCAGCGCCAGGCGTAGACGATCCGCACCTTCGGGCGCGGAAGGTCCCAGACCTTCGCGAAGGCGCGCGTGAGCGCACGGGAGAGGCTGGTCCCCGAGACCAGCACGAAGAGCACGCCGAAGATGCCGAACGTGGCTGCACTGCTGCCGGCCGCCAAGGCGTCGTCGAGGACGACCTGCGTGCCGGCAGGCATGTCGATCGAGTCCGCGATCTGATCGCTGGCATCGCGGTCGAACCAGAGTCCCACGATGATCAGCAGTGGGAAGACCGAGGTGAAGAACTGGGCAGCGACGGTCATCGAACGGTCGAAGATCTCCACGCGGCGCATCGCCAGCGTCATGTCGAACGCCATCCGCCCCACCCAGGTGCCCTCCACCTGCTGGCGCAGGCGCTCCACCCATGCCGGGACGCGATACTCGTCCTCCGCGTCGCCGTGGCCCTGTGCCGGTGCCGGTGCCTGTCGAAGCTCGGGTTCTCCCACGGTGCTACCACCTCTCCCACGCACCTGTGTCGCGCTGTCCTCAGCCTAGGACCGAGGACGACCCGCGTTCACCTCCCCCCTGCGCGCGTCGCCATCGCGGTCAGCGTCAGTTCCGTGACGTCCACGGTCGGGTCGAACTCGACGCCGATCGAGCGGAGGTGTCCGTCGATCTGGTACCAGACCGAACGTGCGAAGAGCCGGGAGTACGTCGCGGCGTCCGGCTCCAGCGTGGGTCTGCTGACCCAGCGCCCCACCGTGGCGAACGCCTGCCCCACGATGCCGAACACGAAGGGATCCAGCGACTGCGACATCTCCTCGGGCAGGTCGACCTCGAGGATCTCCGCGGCGAGGCGCACCAGGCTCTGCACCTGGGAGGCCACGCCGTCGATAGCGCTGGACATCGGCCGATCTCCGGCGGCCCGGCCCACCAACCGGTGCAGTTCGGGGTGGTCGGCGGCCCAGGTGACGTAGGCGGTCACGATGCGCAGGATGATCTCCTCGATGCTGCCCTCGAGGGTGACCTGCGGATCGAGACGCTCGCGCAGCATCTCCACGACCCGCTCCTGGACGGCGTCGTCGAGGTCGGCGCGGTCGGTGAAGTGCCGATAGACCACGGTGCGGACCATCCCGGCACGCTCGGCGATCTGGACGACATGGACCTCGGAGTCGGCGCCCTGCTCCTCGATGAGCTCGATGGCGGCATCGACGATCTGGCGCCGCCGCTCCAGCTTGTGCTGGTCCCAGCGCACCTGGCGCCCGTCGGGCTGTCGTTCTGACGACCCCGCTCCGGGCTTGCCCTGTCCTCGTGCCACCGACCCGTCCTCCGTGACCGCCTAGCGCAGCAGCGCCAGCAACCTCCCTCGGGGCGGAGCCGCCGCCTCGAGCGCGACGGCAATCATCTCCGAGCGCGACGTCAGTTTCTCGCGGACCCGCCCGAGACGAAGCCCCGTCTCACGCTCGTGCTCGTCGATCGCCCGCCAGCCCGCGAGCGTGACGAGGTCGGGGCAGGCGCGCCGGAGCCGTGCCTCCAGGTCCTTCGCCGAGCGGCGAGGGGTGCGCAGCAGTCCGCCGTCGAGGTCGGCCAGCAGGGAGGCGACGGTCTCCTCGGCGCAGGACTTGTTGGTGCCGATGAAGCCGTTGGGTCCGCGCTTGATCCATCCGGTGACGTAGCGACCTGGGTCGGCACCACGCACCCGTCCGGCCTCGTGTGGGACCGTGCCGCTCGCCTCGTCGAAGGGCAGGTCCGGCACCGGACGACCCCGGTAGCCCACGGCGCGCAGCACCATCGTGGCGTCCAGCGTCTCGACCTCGTCGCCGACGACCGCGCGAGCGACTTCGTCGGGGCCGGTCTCCACGCGGGTGCGGGCGACCTCGAGCCCGCGCACGTACTCCTCGCCGACGACCCGGACCGGTGCGGTGTAGAAGCGGAGCACGATGCGCCGCAGGCCGGGGCGCGGAGCCCGCGCGGCCAGGTCGGCGAGCAGCTGTGTCTTGGGCCCGTCCACCTCGATCGGTGTCCCGCCGGTGTCGACCACGACGTCGACCTTCCCTGCGTCGACCAACCCGAGCAGCCCCACCAGCTCCGGCACCGTGAAGGCGGCCTCGGCCGGCCCGCGGCGTCCGGCGACGACCACCTCGCGCACGCTCGAGCCGCGTAGCGTCGCCAGCGCTTCGGAGGCCAGGTCCGTGGACGCCAGCTCCTCGGGGTCGAGACTCAGGATGCGCGCGACGTCGAGGGCCACGTTGCCGTTGCCGATCACGACGACCCGGTGGCCGCCGAGGTCGACGTAGGCGTCGACGTGGTCGGGGTGGCCGTTGTACCAGCCGACGAGCCGGGTGGCGGACTCGCTGCCCGGCAGGTGCTCGCCCGGGATCCCCAGCGCCCGGTCGTGCGCGGCCCCGGTCGCGTAGATCACCGCGTGGTAGTGCTCCTCGAGGTCGGCGAGCGTCACGTCGCGACCGACCTCGACGCCCAGCCAGTAGCCGAACCCGTCCTGCGCCTCGATCTTCTCGAAGAGGCGGGTGACCTGCTTGGTGTGCTGGTGGTCCGGAGCCACCCCGGCGCGGACCAGCCCGTACGGCGTCGGCAGCCGGTCGATGACGTCGACGCTGAGCCCGGGGTACTTCAGCAACGCGTCCGCGGCGTAGAGGCCCGAGGGACCGGACCCGACCACTGCCACGCGTACGCCGCGGGTCCCGCGGATGTGCGGGCGCCTGGGCACCTCGGCGAGTACCCGGCGGTCCAGGTGCGGCTGGCCCTCGTAGTACGCCGCGTTCAACGCGATGAACGGCTTCTGGCTGTCCTCGAGCCGGGAGTGCGGCTGGATCGCCTCCACGGGGCACGCGGTCGTGCACGCGCCGCAGTCGACGCAGGCCTGCGGGTCGACGTACAGCATCTCGGCCTCGGCGAAGCCGGGCTCACCCGGGGCGGGGTGGATGCAGTTGACCGGGCAGGCCAGGACGCACGAGGCGTCGGCACAGCACGACTGGGTGACGACGTAGGGCATGGAGGATCCTCAGGCGGCGGCGGGGGTGACGACCTCGGGGGGCTCGCTGCGGTAGCGCGAGGCCTGGCCGTCGATCCGCAGCGCCTGCCACCACAGCCGCGAGAGCCGGCTGTCGCGGACGCCGAGGTCGTCGGCGAGCATCCGCACGTCGCCGAAGAGGCCCTCGAGCATCTGCTGGGCCTCGGGGCTGTCCCAGTAGGCCTCCTTGATGACCTGCTTGGGGACGCCGTAGCGCTCGGTGAGCTCGCTGGTGGGGATGATGATGACGTCGCAGAGGACCCGCATGGTCAGCGGGAACATGAAGGTCAGGAAGGCCTTGCGGACCGGGTTGAGGTGCGGCACGGTCTCGCGCAGGTACTCGTGGGCGAACGAGATGTGGCGTGCTTCCTCGGCCACGTGGATCTGCATGATGCGACGCAGCAGCGGGTGCATCGACTCGCCCTCGGCACGCAGGATCTGCTTCTGCACGTGATCGATGGGCTCCTCGCCGGCGAGCACCCCGACGAAGAAGATCTCGGGGATGTTGATCGCGGCGAGCGGCAGGTAGGGGCTCAGCTTGCGGAACAGCTTGCGGGCACCCTTGGGGTTCGTCCCGGAGCGGTTCACGAACTCCTGGAACATCTGGGTGTGGTGGGTCTCCTCGGTGGCCTCGTGCGTGCAGTACCGGAACTCAGGGGAGTTGTTCGGCAGCGTCAGCACATAGTCCATCAACCCACGGATGAGCACGTTCTCGAACTGCAGGCCGACCTTGCAGATGTTGGCCTGGCGGTAGAGACCGATGGCCTTCTTCACGTCGTCGGGCTGCGCCTTGTACCAGGGGTGGCGGCCCAGCGCGTCGACCTCGGGGAGGATCCAGCGCGGGTCGTCGGGGTCGATGGCGTAGTCGGGGTGGTCCCAGGCGATGTCCTCGAAGGCGTCGAAGTGCTGGTGGACCGAGCCGTCCGACAGCGTCTCGAGGCGGTCGCGGTAGGCCGTCGTCAGATCGGCCTTGGCAGCCTTGGCGGCGGCCTTGCGTGAGGGTGCGGGCGTGGTGGTGGCCATCGGTGCTCCTGGATCACGTCGTTGTCGTCCGGAGCCTCGATGTTAGTGATACTCCATGTCGCATGTAAACAGATACGCGCGACTTCGTGTCTCGGATACTCCGAACGCGCGTCTCCTGCGGCTACAGCGCCAGCGCGAGCGTCCCCAGATCGCGGATGGCGGCGCAGGCGCGGCGCACCATCGCGGCGAACATGACGTCTCCGCGCGCGGTCCGGGTGCCGTAGGCGCAGCCGAAGACGGCGACCAGCGGGCCCTGGAGCTGCGCGAAGCGGTAGTCCTCCCAGGCCAGATCGAGGTCGTAGCCGGTGACGCCGTGCCCGACCAGCGCTGCGTGGTACGCCGCCACCAGCGCCTGCTCATGGGCGCGACGTACGTCGGGCTCCAGGCTCGTGCCGAGCAGGAAGGCGACGTCGCGGGCCGGCAGGGCGAGGCTCAGCGTCTGCCAGTCCACGGCCACCACCCCCGGACCCGAGGGAGGGAAGAGCAGGTTGTCCAGGCGGTAGTCGCCGTGCACCGGGGCGAAGCGCTCGGCCCGCGCCAGCGCCCAACCCTCGCAGGCCGAGACGCACGCGCGCAGCGTGGCCGCGTCCTCCTGACTCACCAGGTCTCCGAGGCCGTCGAGGAAGAGCTCGGTGGCCGGGCCGTAGAGCTCGGCCAGCATCGCCGCGTCCTCGGCGCCGTTCAGCGCGAGACCCTCGATCCGGGTCAGGGCCGGATCACACCAGCGGGGACCGTGCAGGCCGGCCAGGTTGACCACGGCATCACGCGCCTGCGCCGCCGTACAGCCGGCCACCTGGTCGCCCTGCACGGCGGGAGCGAGATCCTCCAGCAGGAGCACGAAGGCGCCGGAGTCGTCGGCGGCGTCGACGTAGAAGCAGTCGGGCACGCGGACCGCCACGGTCGGGGCGACCTCGCGATAGAACCTCACCTCGGTGCGGTACGCCCCGGCGAGCAGGTCCCGGGTGGCCGGATCCGAGGCGGGGAGCTTGGCGAGAACGGTCGACGGGAGGCGCCCGGACTCGACCGCGCGACCGCCCAGGGAGAGCCTGTAGCACGTGCCGATCTGACCTGTGCCGACCCCGTCGACCCCGAGGAGGTCCACCGGCTGACCCAGCGCCTCGCCGAGCCAGGCGGCGTCCAGCTCTTCCACCAGGGCCGGCACCGCGCGGGCCGCCGTCACCGGGCCCACCCCGGGTTGGCCGGCAGCGTGTCGAAACGGCCCTGGGGCCGGATCGCCCGATAGGCCTCGATCACCGGAGCCAGCTCGTCCGGCGTCGCGCCGTGCAGGATCACGCTGTCCGCACCGGCGTCGAGCTGGTCGAGCACGCGGCGGGCGCACTGCGCGGCACTGCCCGTGGCCGAGGCCGCCAGCCAGCCGGCGGGCAGGGCCTCCTCGCGTAGGCGGAGCAGCTCCTCGGGAGTGCCGATCGCGTCGAACGCGCCGGGGTAACCCTGCACCAACGGGTGGCTGCGGAACCGGACCAGGTCGTCCTCGTCCCAGCCGTTGGCGCGGACCAGCACCGCGCCGTACCCCTGCAGGTAGGTCGCCAGGCGCCCCACCAGCTTGCGCACCCGGACCTCCTCGGGCAGGTCGTCGACGACGGTCGCCAGCACCGCCCAGATCCGGACCGCGGACGGATCGCGGCCCGCGCGCTCGGCGGCCGCGCGAACGGTGGCCACCGAGGCGGCCAGGGTCTCGTCGGTGAGGAAGGTGTGCAGGACGACGCCGTCGGCGACCCTGCCGGCGAGCTCCAGCGTGCGGCCGCCGATGGCCATCATCAGGATCGGGATCCGCTCGTCGAACGAGGCGTCCTGGTTGAGGTAGGGGTAGTCCCCTGCCGGCCCGTGATGCCCGACGACGGACTGCCCGCTCCACAGCTGCCGGTAGAGGCCGACCACGTCCTCCAGCTGCGCGCCGGTGACCCGGGGCACCCCCATCAGGTCGAAGAGCACGTCGAACCCGCGCCCCAACCCCAGCGCGTACCGACCCTGGCTGAGTCGGTGCAACGTCGTGGCCATGGTGGCGGTCACCAGCGGGTGCCGGGTGTTGTGGTTGGTGGCTGCGGTGCCGATGCCGATCCGCTGCGAGACCGCGGCCGCCGCCCCGGCGAGCACGGCGGCGTCCTTGACGTTGAAGCGCTCGGAGAGGAACACGGCCCCGAGGCCGAGCTCCTCGGCCCGGGCGACCTCGGCCAGGAGATCGCGAGGCTGGTCGGTGTGACCGGCCAGGCCGTAGCACCCGAGCTCGGGGAGCAGCGGGACGTGCGTGGTCATCGTCCGATCACCCTCCTGTGTCGACCAGTGGAGCGCAGAGATAGTCGCCCGGAGAGACCTGGCGCCACCGCCCCTGGGTCAACCGGATGATGCTGCGACAGTTCGCGGTCTCCTTGGCGCCCACCGCTTCGGGCGCATGCAGGCCGTTGCCGGTCCAGTTCCGCACCCGCCGCAACGACTCCACCAGCGTTGCCCGGGTCAGCCTCCCGCCCAGGGCCGTGGCCTGCTGGACGAAGAGGCGCGTCGCCGACCAGGCGTAGAGGCCGTAGTAGTTGGGGATCGCGCCCGGCGCGGTCTGCTCCAGCCACGACCGGTAGAGCCTCATCTCCGGCACGGACGTGTCGTCGAAGAGTCGGGTCGTGGAGTAGACGTAGCTCCCCTCCCCCGCGGCTCCCGCCTGCTGGACGTAGCGCTGGTCGTAGATGGTCGGGTCCTGGAGGAACACGTCCGGCGCGAACCCCTGCTGCTGCATGGCCTGCTGCAGCCGCACGGTGAACTGGTAGGGGCCGAGGTAGGTGACGAAGCGGACGCCGCGGTCCTTCATCTGCTGGACGTACGGCGTGTAGTTGAACTCCGAGACGTCGATGCCCTGGAAGTAGGTGATCTTCATGCCTGAGCGGGTCCAGGCCTCACGGAACGCGGCGGCGTTGACCGCAGCGGCGCCGATGCTGACGTAGAGCACGGCCGCGTTCTGGCTGGCCGCGCGGTTCGCCCCGACCCAGTAACGCGGCACCGACGAGGGCACCAGGTCCGGGTCCACCGCCTGAGCCGAGAAGCAGGTGGAACACGCGTTGCGCTCCGGCGTGACCGCGGTGGATCGCAGATCGGGGAGACCGCACTCCTGGGCGACGGCCGCGCCGCCGGAGTCGAACGACGACATCGACCCGACAGCGGCGAAGGCGTCGGTGCACGCCTTGGTGTACGCCTGCTGGTCGGCACCGCCGTCGGCGCGGCTGTCGAGGTTGAGCACCTCCAGCTTCCGCCCGCAGAGATCGCTGGTGGAGTTGAAGAACGCCACGTACGCGTTGGTGGCCTGGCGAGCGGACTCGAAGAGCCCGGGCACCGGTCCGGAGATGTCCGAGGCGTTGGCCAGCACGATCGAGTCCGCGGTGACGCCCGGCTGGTCGCCGTCGAACCCCGCGCAACTGGCGGCGCGGACCCCTCCGGTGGCCGGCTGCGCCTCCGGTACGCCGGAGCCCGGCGCCGGTGCGGCGGCTCCCGGGTCGGTCGCGGTGGAGATCGCCCCGTCGGCGCCGTCGCCCTGCCCCGGAGCGGACCCACCGTCGGGGAGCGGGCCGCCGAGGGACATCTCGCCGGGAGTCGAGCCCGGGTCGCCGTCGGCTCGACCCGACACCAAGGCGGTGTCAGCCCGGTTGGCCGCCGCGACCGTGTCGGGGTCCACCCGCGAGCCGCACCCGGCCAGGGCCAGGGAGAGGACGCTGAGCGCCGTCACCAGGCGCGGGAGACGACCTCGCCCACCGGACGTCTGCGGCACCGAGAACCACCACCCGAGTTTGATCATCTGTTCAGAAGGTGCATCATCGTAACGTGTCCTACGTCACTCGCCCAGCCCCCGACGGCACCCTCGCGGACCGCGGGACCACCGTGCCGGCCGAGCGACGCAGGCCCGGCCCGCGGACCGATGTGCAGGCCCGCGACCTCATCCTGGACGCCGCCGAAGAACTTTTCGCCGCGTCGGGCCCCGAGGCGGTCTCCCTGCGCGCAGTCGCGCGTCACGCGGGCGTCGCACCTGCCGCGGTGAGTTACCACTTCGCGAGCAGGGCCGGCCTGGTCGAGGCGGTCCACGGCCGGCGCGCCGCCACGGTCGCCGCCCGCGTCCGCGACAACCTCCTCGCCCTCCCGCTCGACGGCGTCACCCCGCGCGACCTGGTCGAGGCGGTGCTGCGCCCTTACGTCGATCTGGTGAGCGACGATCCGGTCGGCGGCCTGCGCTGGATCAAGACGACGGTCCATCTGGCTCTGGAGCGGAGTCCGCTCTGGGTGCGCTCGGTCGAGCGCGACGTACCCCTGGGCCGGCTCTTCCTCGAGCGAGCCGAGCGCGTGCTGCCCGATCCCGGCAGTGACGCGGTCCGCCGCCGCATCGGGATCGCGATGTACACCCTCCTGACCGCCCTCGCCAGTGCCGACGGGGCGGCGTACGGCGGGGCGGGGCCCGACGGCTTCGACCCCGAGTTCGTCGAGCAGCTCGTGGTGTTCACCGCCGCCGGGCTGGCTGGAGGCGACGCCTGAGCGGCCGCTCCCGCGCACAGGACCAGGGCCGGAGGCAATGCCTTTCCACGTGGTGTCTAGGCCAGTGGCCGCCACCCCGATCCGACCCGTACTGGCCGATCGGACCGTTGGTGTGGTATCGCGCGCGCCCGTCTCGCCACCGCGGCTTCGGGCCACTGGTCCCGCCCGGGGGGGCCCTAACGGGCCATTGTGACCGATGCCACTCGATGTGCTCGTGCCGGTACCCCTATGGCACGATCGGCACTCGTCAGGTGGCCTAGATGCGCCCCCAGATAGGCCGATCTGACTAGCACCATCCGTGACGAAGGGACCAAGCCCCTCGTGGCGGAGGGCTGGTCAGCCCTGACGCCGTGCGTGGGGCCCGACCGGTGCCACAGAGCGGCTGCCCTGTCCCCGACCGATCTGAGGCTCCGATGGCTTCGTCCTCTCTTCGTGCCCGACTCGCGCGAACCCTGACCGCTCTTGTCGCCACCGCCACCGTGGTGGCGACCCCTGCTCTCATCACCACCCCTCAGGCCACCGCGGCCGGTACGACCGCGAAGAGCCTCTCCAACGGCTGCGCTGTCAGCACGCGCGGCATCCCTGCCTGCGGCGTCCTCATGGGCGGCGCCTTCGGCGCCAACGACGACCCGGTCGCGTGGGAGAAGACCCTCGGCGGCGAACTCGGCGTGCGCCGTACGTTCTTCGGTTCCGGCCAGATCAAGGGTGCCGTGAACATCGCCAAGGCCGACGTCGCCAAGGGTCGCGTGCCCTGGATGAGCTTCAAGGCTCCGTACGGCTGGGCCGACATGGTCGCCGGCCGCGGTGACTCTTGGGCGAAGAACCTGGCCACCCAGATGGCCACCGTCCCCGGTCCGGTGTGGGTCGCGGTCCACCACGAGCCCGAGGACGACGGCGGCGACATCCAGCAGTGGAAGAAGATGCAGGAGCGCCTCGGCCCGATCCTGCGCAACAACGCCCCGAACCTCGGCTTCTCGGTCATCGTGATGGGCTACCACCAGTTCTTCGGCGCCGCGAAGTACTCGATGGCGAACATGTGGCCCAAGACCACCGTCGACATCGCCGGCTTCGACGTCTACGACCACTACGGGAAGAACGGGTCGACCAAGCACACCGACTTCATCTCGTACTTCAAGAAGTTCCAGGCGTGGTCCGCCACCTCCGGCGTGCCGTGGGGCCTGGCCGAGACCGGGATCTCGCACAGCGGCGCCGCGGACCTTCCGACCTGGTTCCAGAGCACGTACAACGCAATGGGCACCTACGGCGGCAAGGCGATGAGCTACTTCAACACAGGGCTCAACTCGTTCACCGACTGGCGCCTGACGACCACGATCAAGCAGGACCGCTACACCGCGACCTTCAAGAACGCACCGTCGCTCTGAGTCGTACGGACGGCCACGCGCCGGCCACCCCGCGAAGCCCCCAGGGACTTGCTCCTGGGGGCTTCGTAACTTTTCTGCGCTTTTCCGCCACATTGCGGCGTTTAACCTGATACTGGGGCCAGCACGATCACGGCGAGCGAGGAACGGATTCCTCGCGACGACCCGCACCAGGAAGGAGCAGCCGTGAAGATCGAGGCCATCGACACCACCCAGCCCTCGCTCGTCGCCGCCGAGCTCGCCGCCACCTACGGCCAGACCATGGCCATGGTGCGACGACCGACCCTCGGTGACGTCCTGCGCATCGACGGAGGCACCGCCAAAGTCGTCTCCATCGCCAAGGGCGGCGTCACCATCGAGGTCGAGGACGCCCAGGGCAACCGGAAGACCCTGAGCCGCGAGCCCACCGGCTGGTGGACCCGGGCCTGAGCCCTCCGGCTCAGCTGCCGAACTGCGGCCGGCGCTTCTCCAGGAAGGCCGCGACGCCCTCGCGGCCGTCGGGGCTCACCGCCGCGGAGCGGATGCCCCGCGTCTCCAGAGCCAGGGCGCGCTCGGGCGCGGGCTCCACGGCGTCGCGGAGCATGCGCTTTACGGTCGCCTGCGCACGGGCGGGCCCCGCCGCGAGTGTCGCCACGACCTGCTCCCCCGCCGTGGCGAGGTCGGCGTCGTCAACGACGCGGGCCACGATCCCCGCGTCGTAGGCCTCCTGAGCCGTCAGGACGTCGTTGAGCAGCGCCAGCCGCAGGGCCCGGTGCAGCCCGACCGAATGGGCCAGCAGGGTGGAGCCACCGTCGATGCTCATGCCGATCTTGGTGTAGCCCAGGGTGAACTTGGCCGAGCGCGCCGCCACCACGACGTCCGCGGCCGCGGCCAGCGGGAACCCCGCTCCCGCAGCGGTCCCCTGCACCAGGGCCACCACGACCGCGTCCGCTCGCAGGAGCTCCGCCACGACCCGGTGCAAGGCGTCGGCCAGGTCATCGATGAACCGGCCGATCTCGGGCGCCTTGGAGAACGCGCCCAGGTCGCCCCCGACGGAGAAGAAGCGACCGGTCGAGGCGAGGACGATCACCGCGACCTCGTCGGCCGCGGCGCGGCGTACGGCGTCGTACAGCTCGGCGACCATGGCCGGGTGCACCGGGTTGCCCCGGTCGCCGTCCACGAGCGTGATCCAGGCGACCCGCCCACGCAACTCGTAGCGCACGTGCGTGGGGGCGTCGGTGGGCGTGGGCTCGCCCGCGCCAGGCGCGGCAGGGTCCGAGGATGCGGGGTTCTGGGCTGCTGAGTCATGGGCGGACATGCCCCCACTTTCGCAGGCGTGCAGGGACTCTCGACACGCGACCCCGAGCCCTTCGCCTCACGCGGCTCCGGATCGTCGGGTGTGGGATGGAGTCAGGAGGCGATCGCCATGACCACGCCCACCACGACGCTCCCCGGGAGACCCCAGCGACTGAGCGCACTGGACTCCGCGTTCCTCCACCTCGAGGACCCGCACACGTCGCTGCACATCGGCAGCGTCGCGATCCTGGACGGCGACGCACCGGAGCAGTCCGAGGTGCTCGCTGCCTTCGAGCGGGCGCTCGTTCGAGTCCCCCGCTACCGCCAGCGGCTACGCGCCGTCCCCCTGGGGCTGCATCGCCCGGTGTGGGTCGACTACCCGGGGTTCGACCTCTCCCAGCACGTGCTGCGCCGCGCACTCCCCTCTCCCGGTGGCGAGGCGGAACTGGCCGATCTGGTGTCCGCGCTGATGTCCGAGCCCCTGGACCGTCATCTGCCGCTGTGGCAGGAGATCGTCGTGGAGGGGCTGGCCGGGCACCGCTGGGCCCTGGTGACCAAGGTGCACCACAGCATGGTCGACGGCGTCGCCGGCACCGACCTGCTCTCGCGCCTCTTCGACCACACCGCCCCGATCCCCCGCCCGCGTGGAGCAGCAGACGGCGCCGCGGCGTGGCGGCCCCGACCCGAGCCCGGCCCGGTGCAGCTCACCCGGGACGCCGTCGCGGACCGGCTGTCCCTCCCGCTGCGTGAGCTGAACCACCTGGCACGCTCGGCCGCCTCGGCCCGTCGCAGCCTGGCCCTGGCCGCCGGGCTCGGTCAGGGTGCCCTGACCTGGGCCGGTGCGGCGCGACCGTTCCAGGGGTCCACCCTCGCGGGGCCGATCGGGCGGGAACGCGTCTACCGCTGGTCCGAGGTGAGCCTGAGCGAGGTGGCCACGGTGCGGGAGGCCTTCGGGGGGACCATCAACGACGTCATCCTGACCGCGGTCACCCTCGGGTTGCGCGACCTGCTGCTGGCACGGGGCGAGGAGCCGGGCGCCCACACCGTGCGGACGTTGGTCCCCGTCTCCGTCCGCCGCCCCGACGAACGCGGGCACGACGACAACCGGGTCTCGGCCCTGCTGGCCGACCTCCCGGTCGACATCGCCGACGCGATCGCCTGTCTGCGCGCGGTCACGGTACGAACCCGCCACCTCAAGGCCTCGCACGAGGCCGAGACCGGCGAGGCCGCGACCGAACTGGCCGAACTCCTGCCCCCGCCGGCGCTGGCGGCGGCCCTGCATGTGGCGTTCCGCCTGCCCCACCGGGTCGTCACGACGGTGACGACCAACGTTCCCGGCCCTCGGGAGACACTGTGGTTCGCCGGGCGCGAGCTCCTCGCGACCTATCCCTACGTGCCGATCGCCGACCGGGTCCGGCTCGGCATCGCGATCACGTCGTACCGCGGGCGGCTCCTCCTCGGCTACACCGCCGACGCCGCCAGTACGCCGGACCTCGACCGGTTGGTCGAGGGTGTGACGGCCGGGTTCGCGGCCCTGCACCGTGAGGCGGCTCTCACCTGGTGAGTGACCCCGGCCGCGCATGGCGCTGGGGTGGCCGGGTACAACTGGGGCATGAACGTCCCCACCGAGATGCCCACGCTGCCCCAGGTGTCCCTGCCGCAGGTCAGCCTTCCCCAGGTGAACCTTCCCCAGGTCAGCCTCCCCCACCCGGACCTGAGCGGCGTCGTGGACGCCCTGCCCGACAGCGTCTCCGACAAGTTGACCGAGATCCTCCCGGAGCGGCTCACCGGCGACAGCGGACCGTCGAAGTGGTGGCTGGTCGCGGGAGCCGTCGCAGCCGGCGCCGGTCTTGCCTGGTGGATGCGTCGCCGGCGTGAGAACGCCGAGGCGCCTGCCGGAGGCACCGCTCGATGAGCGACGGCACCCTGATGATCGGGGTCATCCTCGTGCTCGCCCTGGTCGGCGTGGTCGCGTTCGCCGTGGTGTGGCGACGCGACGCACGCCGAGCAGAGAAGGTCGCGCACGATCCGGCCCGTCAGGATGTCGACACCCCTCCGGCCACCTGATCGCCGCGGGAGCCCTCAGGCGCTGCGGGCCGCTACGGCCTGGACCGGCACGGGACGATTCCTGCGCGCCGGCCGATCCTCGTCCAACTGTCCGCGCAGCTGCCCGAGGACCCGCGCCAGGATTCGCGAGACCTGCATCTGGGTGACCCCGATGTGTTCACCGACCTCGCGCTGGGTGAGCTCGTGCACGAAGCGCAGCTCGAGGACCTGGCGGTCACGGGCGGACAGGTTCGAGAGGAGCGGGCCCAGCAGCAGGCGCGCCTCCGCACGGCTGAAGGCGCGGTCCTCGGTGCCCAAGACCGCCGCCCACGGCTCCTCCGACCCACCGGCGGCCTCCTGTCCGCCCAAGGGGGCGTCCAGCGAGGTGGGGCTGAAGCAGCCGTCCAGCTGCTGAACCTCGAGCACCGTCTCGTGGTCCAGGCCGGTCTCCACTGCGATCTGGTCCAGGTCGGGTTCGGATCCCAGACGCTGACGCAACTCGGGGAGAACCGCCTGCACCCGCCCGTGCGCCTCCTGGAGCCGGCGCGGCGGCCTGATCACCCAGCCGGTGTCCCGGAACGCCTTGCGGAGTTCGCCGGTGATGCTGGGGACGGCGTAGGCCAGGAAGTCGCGGTCGAACTCGGGCCGGAAGGAGCGCACCACGCGCACCAGAGCCAACCGGGCGACCTGGACCAGGTCGTCGGTCGCCAGACCGCGAGAACGGTAGCGACGCGCGAGGGCGTCGGCCACGGAAAGATTGGCCTCGACGATCTCGGCGCGAAGCGCCTCGATCTCACGTTCGTCGTCGGTCTCGGCGATCGCCAGGAAGAGTTCCTGGGTGCGTTCGCGGCGACGACGGTCCGCACGCTCGTGCGGTGTGCTTGAGGTCATCGGGGGCGGGGTGAGCGTCAACATTGACTACTCCTTGGGTAGTCGGGCAGCGCAGGCCGACTGTGTGACCTATAGCCCGATCTGAACGACTGTACCTACCCACAATGACTATTCAAAATGCGCATAGCGTCGCAAACGCTTCCTAGAGTGATCCCTCCAGGAGCGTGAACACTCCACGCTTACCCGCATCTCGCCCTGTCATGCACGCCGATCCACCTAGCATGAGGACGTGTTCGTCCGACCCCGTTCGCCCCGCGTTCTGGCCGCGCTGCTCCTCGTGGGCTGCTGCCTGATGCTCGGCCTCACCCACGGCGCGACAAGTCCCGCGCGAGCCGCGGACCCCTTGGTGCTGACCCTGACCGACATCGGCCCCGGGCCCGACGTCGCGGTGACGGCACGCCTGACCCGCACAGGAAACCCGGTCGCGGACGTGAAGGTGCGGCTGCTCGTACGCCGTGACCCCGGCACCTTCGCGCAGGTCGGCCCGGGCGTCGCCACTGCCGCGGACGGCTTCGTGAGCTTCACCTATCCGGCTCCGCAGGACGGCACCTACGTGTTCCGGGTGGTGCTCACCAGTGACGACGGCGTGCGCGACGAGGAGACCCGCTTCGTCGAGACCAACCCGGTCGTGGCCCTGGAGGTCGACGGCCCGCTCAAGGCACTGCGCGACACGCCCGTGGAGTGGGAACTGGGGGCCCGGCGGTTCGCGGGGAACCGCCTGTTCTCCGGCACCCTCGACGTGATCGTCCGTCCCGTCGGAGGCACCCGGATCGACGCCGAGACCGTGACGATCGTCGAGGGCATCGCCCGCTACACCTCACCGGCACTGCCGCCTGGCGACTACCAGTTGCGTCTGCGCCGCAGCGCCGACGACCCCGACCTGCAGGTGCTGCACACCTTCAGCACCGTCAACACGGTGCTCAAGAGCGCCACCGCCGACGCGGTGAACCAGGTCCGGTGGCCCGCCCGGCCGCTGATCCGCGGCCAGCTCACCGGTCCGGGGATCGCCCCCGCCTCGGTCGGCGCCTTCCTGTGGCGTGGCGCGGACGCCACGGTGTCCGATCAGTTCCAAGGGGCCTTCACCCCGACGTCGGCCTTCGCCCTGGCCGAACGAGCCCTCCGGCCCCAGCGCAGGACGTTCTACCGCTGGCGGGTCCCGGAGTACGGCGTGCGCTCCAACGTGGTGGTCGTGGAGGTCCTCCCGCTGCTCAGCATCGACGTCACCCGCCGCAAGGGCATCGACCGGATCGAGGGGCGTACGACGCCCGCGCGGGTCGGGACGCCGCTGCGCCTCGAGCGTCGCACCGTGACCGGCGCGTGGAAGACCGTCGCACGGACCCGGACCACCGCCGCCTCCACAGCGTTGAAGGTGGGCCGCGGTGCGGCGTACTCCTTCCGCCTGGAGGCTCCGCGACAGCGCGTCTTCTACCGGGTGATCCTTCCCGCGGATGACGGACGCCTTCGCCTGAAGAGTCCGAAGCAGCGGGTCGGCTGACGCCGGGTGCCCGGGGGTCTGACAGGCTGCACCGGTGACCAGCCTGACCGCGCGCCTGCCTGAGGGCGGCGATGACGACGCTCTCTACGACGCGTTCACGGGCTGGGTCGCCTACCAGGGGCTGGAGATCTACCCCCACCAGGACGAGGCGTTCCTGGAACTGCTCACCGGCAACAACGTGGTGCTGGCGACCCCGACCGGATCGGGCAAGTCCCTGGTGGCCACCGCGGCGCACTTCCTCGCGCTCGCCGGTGACCGGGTCTCCTTCTACACCGCGCCCATCAAGGCGTTGGTGAGCGAGAAGTTCTTCGCCCTGGTGGACCTCTTCGGCGCCGACAACGTCGGCATGATGACCGGCGATGCCGCGGTGAACGCCGACGCCCCGATCATCTGCTGCACCGCGGAGGTCCTGGCGAACCTGGCCCTGCGGGAGGGGAGCCGGGCCGACGTCGGCCTGGTCGTCATGGACGAGTTCCACTACTACGGCGAACCCGATCGCGGCTGGGCCTGGCAGGTGCCGCTCCTGGAACTCCCCCAGGCGCAGTTCCTGCTGATGTCGGCCACGCTGGGCGACACCAGCGCGCTGCGGGAGGACCTCACCGCCCGCAACGGCCGCGAGACCGTGCTCGTCGCCGACGCCGAACGTCCCGTGCCGCTGCACTTCAGCTGGTCGCTGACCCCGCTGGCCGAGACCGTCGAGGAACTGCTGAAGGCGGGCCAGGCGCCGGTCTACGTCGTGCACTTCACCCAGGCCGCCGCCGTCGAGCACGCCACCACGCTGCTCTCCCTGCCGGCGCTGTCGCGGGAGCAGAAGGACCGGATCGCCGAGGTCATCGGCGGCTTCCGGTTCGGCGCCGGGTTCGGGCGCACGCTGGTGAAACTGGTGCGCCACGGCATCGGCGTGCACCACGCCGGGATGCTGCCCAAGTACCGCCGCCTGGTCGAACAACTCGCCCAGCGAGGCCTGCTGCGCGTCATCTGCGGCACCGACACCCTCGGCGTCGGGATCAACGTGCCGATCCGGACCGTGCTGCTCACCGGGTTGGCCAAGTTCGACGGCAGCCGGATGCGGACCCTGCGGGTGCGCGAGTTCCAGCAGATCGCCGGCCGCGCCGGACGCGCCGGGTTCGACACCATCGGGTACGTCGTGGTGCAGGCCCCTGAGCACGTGATCGAGAACGAGCGCCTGTTGGCCAAGGCCGGCGACGACCCGGTCAAGAAGAAGCGCGTCCAGCGTCGCAAGCCGCCCGACGGCACGATCGTGTGGAACGAGGCCACCTTCACCCGTCTCGTCGAGGGCACGCCGGAGACGCTCGTGCCGCGGATGAAGGTCGACAACGCCATGCTCCTCAACGTCATCGCACGCGAGGAGGACGCCTTCGGGGTGCTGCGGCGACTGCTGACCGAGAACCACGAGGAGCGGCGCACACAACTGCGGCTGGCTCGTCGTGCCCTGCGGTTGGCCCGCTCGCTCATCGCCTCGGGCGTGCTGGCGAGGTTGCCCGAGCCCGACGAGTTCGGTCGTCGGTACGTGCTCACCGCGGACCTCCCGGCGGACTTCGCGCTCAACCAGCCCCTGGCGCACTTCGCGCTGGCGGTGCTCGACGTCCTCGACCCCGAGTCGCCGGAGCACGCCCTCGATGTGGTCTCGGTGGTCGAGTCCGTGCTCGAGGGGCCGATGCAGATCCTGCTCGCCCAGCAGTACGCGGCCCGCGGCGCGCTCGTCGCTGAGCTCAAGGCCGACGGAGTCGAGTACGAGGAACGGATGGAGCTGCTGGAGCAGGTCACCTGGCCCCAGCCGCTGGCCGAGCTCCTCGGCGCGACGTACGAGGTGTACCGCCAGACGCACCCATGGCTGCGTGAGGACGGCTTGCAGCCCAAGTCGATCGTGCGGGAGATGTTCGAGCAGGGCATGACGTTCACCGACTTCGTCGGCCGCTACGGGCTGGCGCGCGGCGAGGGGCTGGTGCTGCGCTACCTCTCCGACGCCTACCGCACGCTCCGGCGGACGGTGCCCGAGCAGCACCGCTCGGCGGCACTCGACGACCTGGTGGACTGGCTGGGTGAGACCGTGCGGCAGACGGACTCCTCGCTGCTCGACGAGTGGGAGGCCTTGACCGACCCGGAGCAGGCCCTGCACCCCTCGGCCCCTCCCCCGCCGCCGCGCACCCTCTCGGCGCAGACCCGGGTGCTCCAGGTGATGGTGCGCAACGCGATGTTCCGCCGGGTGGAGCTGGTCGCCCGCGACCAGGTCGACGCATTGGCGGCGCTCGACGCCGCCACGGCGGGGCGCCTGGACCCGCCGGTGACCCCGCCGCTGGACCGGGCTGCCTGGGACGCCGCGCTGGAGGAGTACTACACCGAGCACGACCGCGTCGGCACCGACGCCGACGCCCGGGGTCCCCGACTGCTGCAGGTGGCCGTGGAGGGCCGGCGCTGGAAGGTACGCCAGACCCTCGCCGACCCCGAGAACCACCACGACTGGGTCATCGACGCCGAGGTCGACCTCGACGCCAGCGACGAGGTCGGTGAACTGGTCCTGCTGACCACTGCCATGCACCGCCTCTAGCCGACTGGTCACGTCTTTCCGCCGACTGGTCGGGTCTTTACGCGGCGCGGCCGAAATCTGCCAGGGTCTTCCGTCAGAAGTCCGCGACCCCTACCCTCACGGCATGTCCCGACGCACCCCACGGGTAGGAATCATCGGCGCCGGCATGTCCGGCATCTGCCTGGCCGCCAAGCTGCGCGCGGCCGGAGTGGACGATGTGGTCCTCTACGAGAAGGCTGACGAACTGGGCGGCACCTGGCGCGACAACACCTACCCGGGCGTGGCCTGCGACGTGCCCTCGGAGTTCTACCAGTTCACGTTCTCCCCGCACCCGTCCTGGAGCCACCTGCTCTCACCGGGACCGGAGATCAAGGAGTACCTCGGCAGAGTCGCCGACGACCAGGGCGTGACCGGGCTGATCAGGTTTGGCACCGAACTCACCCGCGCCGAACAGGTGGACGGCCGTTGGCGCCTGAGCACCGCCGAAGGACCCGTCGACGATGTCGATTTTCTTGTCTCGGCGACAGGAATTCTTCATCATCCGCACTACCCTGATCTGGCCGGGCTGGACTCGTTCGCAGGCGCCTGCTTCCACTCCGCGCGATGGGACCACAGTGTGCCCCTCGCCGGACGCCGGGGTGGGTGTGATCGGCACCGGCTCGACCGGGGCGCAGATCATCGCGGCTCTGGCTGACCAGGTCGAGCGACTCGTGGTCTTCCAGCGCACTCCGCAGTGGGTGATGCCCACCCCGAACCCTGACTTCTCCGGCCCGATCGCGCAGCGGCTGTTCCGCATCCCCGGCCTGAAGCGCGCCGCGGTGAAGTCGGGCGAACTCCTGCTCGACGTCTTCATCGAGGCGGTCACCCATCCCGGGTGGCAGCGCACCTTCGTCAGCGCCTGGGCCCGCCAGAACCTGCGCAGCGTCAAGGACCCGGTGCTCCGCGCCAAGCTCACCCCGGACTTCGAGCCGATGTGCCGACGCCTGGTCATCTCGCACCACTACTACGAGGCCTGCAGCGACCGAACGTCGAGGTCGTCACCGACACGATCAGCCAGGTCGAGCCAGCCGGTGTGCGAACGACCGACGGCATCCTGCACGAACTCGACGTGCTGGTCCTGGCCACCGGGTTCGACGCCCACGCCTACGTCCGCCCGATGGAGCTCGTCGGCCCGACCGGCCTCACTCTCGACCAGGCCTGGTCCCAGGGCCCTCGCGCCTACCGCACCGTGGCCCAGCCCGGGTTCCCCAACTACTTCACCATCATGGGCCCGCACAGCCCGGTCGGGAACTTCTCCCTCACCACCATCGCGGAGACCCAGGCCGACTACGTGCTGCGCTGGGTCGAGGAGTGGCGGGCCGGGCGCGTCGAACTGGTCGAGCCGGCTCAGGAGGCGACCGACGCTTTCAATGCCGACGTACGGCGCGCTGCCGCCACCACGATCTGGGCCACCGGAGGCTGCAGCGGCTGGTACCTCGGCCAGGACGGTCTCCCCGAACTCTGGCCCTGGCACCCCCGCGAGCACGCCGCCATGCTCGGTGACCTGCGGCCTGACGAGTTCCACCTCACGCTCCCCGCCGCCACCCCCTGACGCCTGGTCGCATCTTCCCGCCGACTGGTCGCATCTTTCCCGCGCGCGACCGAAAGACGGGACCAGTCAGCGTCAAAACTGGCCAGTCGCGCGCAAAACCCGACCAGTGGCGGGAAAGATGCGACCAGTCGCGCAGGGGTGAGGGCGGTCAGGACAGTTCGCGCTCCAGGACGGTGATGATCTCGGGCCGCAGTTGCGCCCCGCTGATCACCGCGTCGACCGAGCCGACCTCCACCGCCCGGTGGATGTTGTGGATGCCGTCGAACTCGGCGGCGACCTCGCTGATCTTCTCGGCGCGGATGGTGGCCTTCAGTTCGGCCTGCTCGACCACGAGCCGGCTGCGCTCGGCGTCGGTGGCCTCGGACATGCGGGCCGCGATCTCGGCCAGAGCCGGGTGCGCCGCGGTCCGCTTGTCGACCTCACCGGAGAAGACCACGGCCGCCGCGGGTGCCCCGCCGATCACCGAGGCGAACGAGCCCTCGATGGCCAGCACCGTCATCCGCGGGTTCAGCGCCTTGGAGAACACCACGAACGCACCGCCGTGGTAGCGGCTGATCACGCAGAACACGATCGGGCCGTCGAAGTTGACGATCGCACGACCGATCTCCGCGCCGTACTCGAGCTGCAGGTTGCGCATCGACTCCGGCGATCCGTCGAACCCGGAGAGGTTCGCCAGCACCACCAGGGGACGGTTGCCGCTGGCCGCGTTGATCGCCCGTGCCGCCTTCTTCGACGACCGGGGGAACAGCGTGCCGCCGGTGTAGGTGTCCGGTCCGTCGGTGGGCGGGAACCCGCGTCGCGGGACGGGCTTGGACTCGATGCCCAGGAGGCACACGGGGAAACCGCCCACGTGGGCGTCGAAGACCACCGCGGTCTCGGCGTCGGCCATGCTGGCCCACCGCTCGAGGGTGGGGTGGTCCTGGTCGGCGACGGCCCGCATCACCGTGCGGATGTCGAACGGCTTCTTGCGGTCGGGGTTGCTCTCGACCGAGAAGATGTCCCCCACGCTGGTGAAGTCGCTGCCCTCGATGCTGTGCGGGAACGCGGTGACATCACGGGTGGCCGGGTCGTTCGACGGAGCCCGACGCGGCCGGTCCTCGCCCGGGTGCACGTAGGTGTGCTGGTAGTGCGCGAGGACGATGTCGATGGCACCGGCCAGGTTGGGCGCCCAGTACTGCGCCTGCCCGTTCGGGCCCATCACCCGGTCGTAACCGCCGATGCCGAAGTTGTCCTCGGCCGAGACCCCGCCGGAGAAGTCCAGCGACTGCTTGCCGGTGAGCACCATGGCCGAGTCGGGCGTCATCACCAGGATGCCCTTGGTGTGCATCAGCATCGTGGCCTCGGCGTTCCAGTAGGGCTGGGCACCGACGTTGATGCCGGCGACCACGACGTTGATCTCGCCGCCCGCCTGGGTGAACGTCACGATCCGCTTGAGGGCGGAGGCGACCCAGTCCATGTTCTCGGTGCCGGAGTCCATCGAGATCCGCGCACCGGCGGAGATGGCATACCACTCGACCGGGACGCCGAGTTCCTCGGCCAGGTCCAGTGCGGCGATGATCCGGGTGCACTCGGCCTCGGCCACCGAGCCGAGCGACTTCGTCGGGTCCCCGCACAGGATCACGCGGGTGATCCCCTCGGGGTAGAGCGAGGTCGGCGTCGTCGCCACCCCGACCAGGATGCCCGCCTTGTTCAGTCCGCGCGGGCGGTGCACCGGCGCCAGGCGACCGGTGTCGTCCAGGTCGTACTCGATCATCGACCCGCCGGAACCGGCGAGCACCGACTCCAGTTCGTAGGGGTAGACCAGCCCGCGACGCCGCGAGCGGATCACCTTGCTGGTGTAGTCGTCGAGGACCTGGAGCGGCTCGCTGGGAGGCTCCTCGATGGCGGTGACGACACCGGCCCCGGGCTGGGCGTAGAAGCGCACGGCGACCGGGGTCGGCGTACCGCCGGGAGAGGCCACCCGTCCCTGGGCGACGACCTCCTCGATGCCCGCACCGTCGGTCAGCGGACTGATCTTGTTGCCCAGACCAGAAAGCGCGTCGATGTCGACGTCGACGACCGGCCAGACCTGCACCCAGACGTGGTTGAGGTCGAGCTTGGCTCCGGCGGATCCACGGGCGACCCGCGTACGCCGGATGGCCTCCAGGCAGTTCTCCACGGCACGCTCGGCGTGCGGCAGCCCCACGACCCGTCCGCTCTCGTCGCGGATCGGGTGGAGCTGGCGCACCTGCGCCAGCGCCACCAGTCGCCGATCGGCCGGGTTCCCCTTGCCCACGCACTCGTAGAGCAGCACGTCCTCGGGCGCCTCGAGACGGGTGACGTCGAAGTTGCGCAGGCGCCACAGGTGCAGGCGGCGCCCCACCATCGGGTGCACCCCCCGCACCAGGTCGTCCTCGGTGACTCCCTGCTCGGTGGCACGGAAGGCGAAGTAGCCGACCGGGCGCTTGGCGCCCGAGCAGGTCGCCACGGTCAGGCGTCGTACGTCGCGCAGGAAGGGAAGCGCCGAGACCAGCGGCAACAGTGCCGCGCTGGTCTCGTCGGCGGACTCGGGTGCACCGGGCCAGTGCAGGTAGACCTCGACCACGGCCTCGGAACCGCTGGGCCTCTCGGCCAGCTGAGCGCTGATCGCGTGAGCCAAGGGGCCCGAGGCGTCCTCGAACTCCTCGTAGGTGCCGATGGTGGAGACCAGCCGGGTGGGGCGACCCTCCAGGACGTAGTCGGCGGTGACGAACGGCCGCCCGTCCACGACCGGCGTCGCCAGGTGCGACAGGTCGAACTCGAGGTAGTGGCGCCGCGCCAGCACCTCCAGCATCGGCTCGGGCGCCGAGACACCCTCCTCGAGACGCTCGGCGAGGAACCGGACGATCTGCTCGGGGATCGCGGCGAGCGCCTCGATCCGCTCTTCGGCGTCCGGAAGGTCGGGGTCGGCTGCCAGAAGGGCGATCTCGTCACGCACGCCGGCCAGGACCGCCGCGCGCTCCGCGCTCACCGGAGGCTCGTCGAACCAGCGGAAGCGGACGCTGCGGGCCAGGTCCCCCACGACCGGGAACCGGAGCTGGGTGGCGCGACCGAGCCGCTCCAGGACCGAGCGCGCCTGGGAGGCGAGGTAGCCCATGGGCGGCGCCTCGTCGATCCAACGTCCCAGGAGCGCGGTGGCCAGCGAGACCTCCGGAGACCAGCGCTGCTGGGCCAGGAACACCCGGAAGACGGCCTCCTCCAGCGCGTCGGTGCGGTCGAGCTCGGTGATGCCGTAGTGGCCGAGCACGCGCAGCAGCCGGTCGCGGAACTCCGGCGGCAAGCCGCTGCGGTCGGGGTCCAGGCTCTGCAGGAACGTGTGGAAGTGCTCCTTGGAGGAGTGCACCCGAAGCTCGGTGTGGACCTCGGAGTCCGCGGGGCGGTTACGGCTCAGCTCGGCGAGGTCCGCGAACGTGCCGAGCACCTCGATCTCGCCCTCGAGGACCGCCAAGCCCTCGGCGCGGAGCTCCTCACGCACCTGGAGGTAGTCAGCGGCGGCGCCACCGCGTGACGCGGCGGCGGGCACGTCGTACCCGAGGAGGATGGAGATCAGGCCGGCACGTGCCCGCGCGGCGCGCTCGTCACGCGTCGGCTCGGTGACCGGGCCGAGGTCCAAGGGGACCTCGTCGGTCGACGCGGTCTGCTCCTCGGTCTCCTCGCCGAGCGGCTCCAGTTTGATCAGCGGAGCGCCGGTGCCGACCTGCGAGCCGGTGATGACGCTCAGTTCCTTGACCCGCGCGGCGTACGGCGCGGCCAGTACCGTCTCCATCTTCATGGACTCCAGCACCAGCACGGGCGCTCCGGCGGCGACCTCCTCGCCGACCGCGACGGGGGTGGCCACGACCAGGGCCGGGGCGGGCGAGCGCAGCACGCCGCCCTCGTCACGGCTGACCCGGTGGGCGATGCCGTCGATCTCGACCATGGTCGTCGGCCCCGAGGTCGCAGTGACCACCCGGTAGCGCTGACCCTGGACGACGAGACGTCGGTGGAACTCGTCCACGATCTCGACGTCGACGGGCACGGTCTGGCTCTGGGCCCCGACCGCGACGGTCACCTCGTAGCGCAGGTGACCGGTGTTCAGGCAGGTGACCTGGTACGTCGTGCCGCGCAGTTTGAGCTCGACCGGCCGGCCGACCTCGTGCTGGGCCTGCGGGCGTCCGCCGCGGGCGGTCTCCAGCAGGCGCGAGATCTCGCGTTCGACCTGCTCGCGGTAGGCCTCGATGCCGGCCGCCACCAGAGCGATGCCGGAATGCTCCGTGGCGACCAGGCGCCCCTCGCCGCGAACCCGGTCGATCCACGAGGTGTCCGCCCAGGCGGGATCGCCGCTGACGACCTCGGGCTGCTCGAGCAGGTCCAACACGAAGCTCTTGTTCGTGGCGCCCCCGTCGATCAGGACGACGGTCTCGTTCATGGCGCGGCGCAGTCGGGCCAGGGCCTCGTCGCGGGTGCGGCCGTAGGCGATGATCTTGGCGATCATCGAGTCGAAGTCGCTGGGGATCGTGTCGCCCTCGGCGACGCCGGTGTCGACCCGGATGCCCGGACCCATCGGAAGGTCGAGCCGGACGATCCGTCCCGGAGCGGGCGCGAAGTCGCGGTCGGGGTCCTCGGCGTTGAGCCGTGCCTCGACGGCGTGACCGACCTCGCGCGGCTTCTCGGCGTACAGGTCGGTCAGGCGACCGCCCTCGGCGACGTGGATCTGCGCGCGGACCAGGTCGGTGTCCGTGGTCTCCTCGGTGATGCTGTGTTCGACCTGGAGTCGGGTGTTGACCTCCAGGAAGGCGAAGGAGCGCTCACCGGGGTGGTAGAGGAACTCGACCGTGCCGGCACCCCGGTAGCCGACCGCGAGCGCGAGCCGCTCCGCGGAGGCCTTCAACTCGTCGGTCTGGTCGGTGCTGAGCAGCGCCGAGGCCGACTCCTCGATGACCTTCTGGTTGCGGCGCTGGACGGTGCAGTCGCGCACGCCGAGCGCCCAGGCGGTGCCGTGACCGTCGGCGATGAGCTGCACCTCGACGTGGCGGGCCCCGGTGACGAGCTTCTCGAGGAACACGGTGCCGTTGCCGAACGCACGCTCGGCTTCGTCCCGGGTGCGCTGGTAGGCGTCCTCGAGGTCCGCTGCGGCGTCGACGCGGCGGATCCCCCGACCACCACCACCCGCGGTCGCCTTGAGCATCAGCGGGTAGCCGATCCGCTCGGCGGACGCCAGGGCTTCCTCGAGTGTGGCCACAGGCCCACGGCTCCAGGGGGCCACCGGGACGCCGACCTCCTCGGCGATGAGCTTGGAGCCGATCTTGTCGCCCAGCTTGCGCATCGCCTCGGCGCTGGGGCCCACGAACGTCAGGCCCAGCCGGTCGCACAGGTCGACGAACTCGGGCACCTCGGAGACGAACCCCCATCCGGGCCAGACGGCGTCCGCGCCGCACCCGACGAGGGCCTTCTCCAGCGCGGCGAGGTCGATGTAGGGCCGGGCCGAGGCGGGCCCGAGGTAGTAGGTCTCGTCCGCCTCACGCACGAACATCGCGTGCGCGTCGGCGTCGGTGTAGAGCGCGATCGTCCGGATCGGGGACCCTCCGGCCGCGTTGCGGTCACGGACGGCGTGGATGAGCCGCATCGCGGCCTCTCCACGGTTGACGACGGCGAGACGCGAGATCATCGAAACCTCCACCAGGCGGGGATCCGCCGCGGGTTCCACGACGGCTGACCCGACCGTGCCACGAAGTACGGGTTACGGGCGAGTCACATAGACCACGAATCCCGCGGGAATGGCAGAGGTCACCCCGATCACGCTCCCGGCGGCAGTGCCCGACGCGGTGCCCGACGCGGTGCCCCCCGGTTGTCCCCGGAGCGGGCTGCGAGGGGGATACCCTGCGAAGCATGTCCAGCCCCCCGCCACGCCGGACCCTGCTGCAACGCTGGGATCCCCTCACCGTCGGGATCGACATCGGCGGGACGAAGGTGCTCGCCGGCGTCGTCGACGCCTACGGCCAGGTCGTGGCCAAGGAGCGCCGCGAGACGCCCTCCTCCTCCGCGGCCGCGGTCGAGGACACGATCGTGGACCTGGTCCAGGGGTTCCAGCGCCAGCACCACATCGCCGCGGTCGGAATCGGCGCGGCCGGTTTCGTCGACGCGAGCCGCTCCACCGTGATGTTCTCCCCGCACCTGGCCTGGCGGGAGGAGCCGATCCGCGCCAAGGTCGGGGCCCGGTTGCGGCTTCCGGTCGTGGTGGACAACGACGCCAACGCCACGGCTCTCGCTGAGAGCCGGTTCGGTGCCGGGGTCGGCCACCGGATCGTCATGTGCGTCAACCTCGGCACCGGCATCGGCGGTGCTCTGGTGCTGGACGGGCGCGTCTTCCGCGGCGCGAACGGCATGGCCGGCGAGTTCGGCCACATGCAGGTCGTGCCGGACGGTCACCGTTGCGAGTGCGGCAACCGAGGGTGCTGGGAGCAGTACTCCTCGGGCAACGCACTGGTCCGCGAGGCGCGGGAGGCGATCGCCTCGTCCTCGCTGATGGCGGCCCACCTGCGGGATCTCGTGGGTGGCGACCCGGCCGCGTTGACGGGTCCGCTGGTGACCCAGGCGGCGCGCGACGGCGACCGCTTCGCCGCCGAGCTCATCGCCGAGATCGGCGACTGGCTGGGCGTCGGTCTGGCCGGTCTCACCGCGGCCCTGGACCCGTCCTGCATCATCGTCGGCGGCGGTGTCTCCGAGGCCGGCGACCTGCTGCTCGAACCTGCGCGTCGCGCCTTCGCCCGATCCCTGACCGGTCGCGGGTTGCGTCCCGAGCCACCGATCTGGGGGTCCCGACTCGGCCCGGACGCCGGGTTCATCGGTGCCGCGGACATGGCGCGCTCGGCCGCGCGCCGCTCACGACGCAGCAACGAGCGTCGTACGGCGCGCCGCGAGCGCCTGGGTCGCTGGCGCGAGCTCGCGGAACGCGGCGACGTCGGCTGAGACCCGGAGTCCCGTCAGGACGCGCAGGCCTCAGGCGCCGGCCGCCTCCACGGCGGCCTTCGGCTCTCCCGGCAGTCTGCGCGTCTCCAGGAGCCGCTCGGCGACCACGCGCAGCTTGACGTTCTTGTCCTGCGAGTAGCGCAGCAGCACCGCGAAGGCACGGTCGGCATCCAGGTCGTAGCGCTCCATCAGGATGCCCTGCGCCTGGCCGATGAGCTTGCGCGCGTCGACCGCCTGGGAGAGGTTCTCGGTGTGCCGGGCAGCGGCCAACGCCACCGCGGCGTGACGGGCGAAGATGTGCGCGACGTCGATGTCGTCGATGTCGAACCGGTGCGGCGCCTCGTCGTACAGGTTCAGCGTGCCGACGACGGTCTGGCTGGTGTGCAGCCGCACCGTCAGCAGGCTACGGATCCCGCAGTCGGCGACGCGCGCGGACCAGCGTGGCCACCGGTTGTCGGTCCGGGTGTCGTGGATGACGATCGTCCGCTGGTCGTCGAGAGCGTCCAGGTCGGGTCCTTCGCCGACCTCCAGCTGGAGCTGGTCCAGCCCCTCGACCTCCGGGTGGGTCGCTGCCGCGGTCTCCACCCGGGAGCGCCCGTGGAGGAACATCACCCCCGCGTAGTGACACCCCAGCGAGCGCACCGCGTACTCCAACACCCGGTCGACGGTCTGCTCGACCGTCGGCTCATCGTGGAGACGGATCGCCATCTCCGCGAACTCCTCAGCAGCCCACTCACTCACTGCGCCAGCCTAATCAGCAGACGGCCGACCGAGGGTCCGAAACCAGAAAGCGGGATCGCCCCTACCCCCTCCCCGCGCATGCCGACCCCGTTCGCGGGTATCGGACATCGGTACACCGAGGGAGGGGAATCTGATGGAACTGTTGTTGTGGATCGTCGCGGTCGTGCTGGTGGTCTCCGGACTGGTCAGCGTGATCCGCGGAGAGGTGCTGATGGGCATCGTGCTCATCGTCGTCGGGCTGCTGGTCGGCCCGGGCGGAGTCAGCCTGTTCACGTCCTGACTCGACGCGCTGGAACGCCGCTGACCCGCCTCCGCGGCTCAGCGGCGTTCCAGCAGGACCAGCACCTCCGCGTGCGCGGTGTGCGGGAACATGTCGAAGAGCCGGGCCCGAGTCACGCCGTACGACGGCATCGCCGCCAGGTCGCGCGCCAGGGTGGCCGGGCTGCAACTGCTGTAGAGCACCCTCGGGACCCCTGAGGCCTCCAGCGCCAGCGCCAGTTCCGGACCGATCCCACGCCGTGGCGGGTTCACCACGACCAGGTCCGTCGCCTCCAGCGCGACCAGGCCCGGCGAGGTCGCGTCGCCGACGAGGAACTCCGCGTCCACGCCCACCTGGGCCGCGGTGGCCCGGGCGCCGGCCACCGCCTCGGCGCTGACCTCGACGCCGCGGACCTGCGCCGCCCCGGCACGCGCCAGGTGAAGCGCGAATCCGCCCACCCCGCAGTACAGGTCGACGATCCGATGCGGTCGCTCGGTCTCGGCCCAGGCGACGGCCTCGCGGTAGAGCGCGGCCGCGACACCGGTGTTGGTCTGGAAGAAGCTCTGGGGACGCAGTCGCAACGGCAGTCCGTTGACCGGCATGACCAGTTCGCTCGTCGGCGTCAGGACGATCTCCTGCTCCCCCTCCAGGATCGCCGCGGGTCGCGGCTGGAGGTTGACCCCGACGACCCGCAGCTCTGGCAGCTGGTCGGTGAGCCAGGGCAGGTGCTTGCGGATCCGCGCCACGGGTTCTTGTGAGCGCGACACGAAACGAACCATCAGCTCGCCGTCGGGCGTGGTGGTGACCAGGAGGTGCTTGAGTTCGCCCCGCCGCGCCTCCACGTCGTAGGGCTCGAGCCGGGCCCTGTCCACGAACGCGGCCAAGGTCGGCAGGGCGTCGCGAATGGGCTCCTCGTGCACCGGGCAGTCCTGCAGGTCGATCCCACCCGGACCGGTGCCGTCCAGAATCCCGAGGCACGGCTGCTCCGACGTGCCGGTGACGACCATCTTCGCCTTGTTGCGGAAGGAGGCGGTGGCACTGCGGTAGGGCGCCTTCCACGCACCGTGTCCGGCAACGGCCTCGAGGACCGCCTGCACCTCCCCGGTCTTCACCGCCAACTGAGCCTCGTACGGACGCGGCAGCCAACTACACGAACGGCACGAGCCTGCGTCGAAGTGCCGGCACGCCAGCGCCACCGCGCGAGCGTGCTCCGGTGCTCCGGTGCCCGCGGTCGTCCCAGGATGACTCATGCGCTACCGAGGTCCGTCCGTGCGTACGACCAGGATCGGACCGTCGAGGTCGCCGCGTTCGAGGAGCCCCAGCACTGCGGCCATTGCCTTCGCGGTGTACACCGGGTCGAGTCGAAGGCCGACTTCGGCCGCACGGTCGAGCGCCTGCCGGGCTGCCACGGTGGGGTGACCGTAGCCGTCCCCCATGAACTCCGTGGTCACCCGCAGCCGATCGGCCGACGGCTCGGGGACTGCGTGCGCCCCCCGCTCACGCAGGACCTCCGCAGTCCGGGCCGAGAGCCGGAACAGGGTGGGAGCATCCAGCCGCAGCGTGTCGTTGACGACCACGCCGAGCACGCGCGTGCGCAGACCGGCGATCTCCAGACCCAGCGTCAGCCCCGCGGTGGTGCCGCCGGACCCGACGGGGACCACCACCCACGCCGGCTCGGGCAGGGCGCCCGAGCGGACCTGCTCGCCCAGTTCGAGCGCGGCCTCCACGTAGCCGAGCGACCCCACCGGTGAGGAACCGCCCGCCGGCAGCAGGTACGGCGGCCGCAGCCCGCTGCTGTGTCGAAGCAGCAACCAGGGAGCCGTGGCGATGGTGCGGGCCTTGGTGTGGGTGCGGTGCAACGAGGCGCCGCTGGCCTCGAGCCGCTCCAGTTGAGCCCGGACGTGAGCGTCGACGGGCTGGTCGACAAGCGCGATCGCGGTGCTCAGGCCCGCCTCCCGTCCGTAGAGCGTCGCCGCCAGCCCCCAGTTGGTGCCGAGGCCGCCGACGGTGAGGATCGTGCGCCGGCCACGCCGCAGGGCATCAGGGATGAGCCACTCCAGCTTGCGGACCTTGTTGCCGCCCCAGCCACCGTCGCCGTACGCCCCGTCGTCCTTCCACCAGACCTCGGCCGGCAGGTCGAGCTCGAGGCGCTGCACCGGCGTGGGCCCGTGCCCCAGTCGCCGGTACGGCAAGGTCTCCACGAGAGCGGGGAACCCCACGTGCAGCCGGGGCGGGTCGGGGATGGTCACGCGCCCCATCCTCCCAGCACACACTCCCCGATCGGGGACCTCCCGGTCAGGACACCGTGAGCACCACCGAGAACGTCACCGTGCGGTTCACCGAGGTCGCCGTGGTCGCGGTCAGCCCTCCGGCGGTCCCCGCAGGAACGCTCCCGGCCGAGTCCCCCAGCACCGCGCTGATCTTGCCGGCCCCGGTGGCGGCGTCCGCGGCGCGCGTGACGACCGATCCCGGCAGGGTCCAGCCGGGGTCAGACCCTGACTTCTCGCTGACGTAGCTGAGCAGCCAGGCCGGCTGACCCGTGACCGCGATCTCCGGCGTCGTCGTGGTCGTCGTCGACGAGTTCTCACCACCGGAGGCACCCGCCACCTCGACGGCACCACCGTCGGCCCGATAGGCGGCCACGGTCATGACCGACTTGGCGTAGCCGCTGGTGCTCACGGTGACGGCTGAGCCGGCGTCGGCGGCGGTGGCGGTGCGGGTCCACACCCGCCCCTGGATCGCGTTGCCGGTGCGCTCGGTCACCGGCGTCCACCCGGTCGGGGCACCCACGGTCACATTGGTCGTGTTGACGGTGAGGAACGCAACCAGCTGATCGCCCGGTTGGACGGACCCCGGGATCACGGTGCGATGGGCCGTCCGGTTCCCGGCCGACGTGGCTGCTCCGACGTAGTCCAGGGCGGCCTCGACCGGCGGGGTGACCGCGACCGTCACCTGGCGGGTCGTGGTGTCCGAGGCCGCGCCGGAGGTCACCGTCAGGGTGACCGTGCGGGTTCCGTCGGAGTCGTAGGTGTGCTGCACCTGCGGCCCGGTCCCGGTCGCGCCGTCCCCGAACTCCCAGGCGAACGAGTCGGCGTCGACGGAGTCGCTCGCGTCGAAGTCGCAGGTGAGCTCGCTGCAGGACACGGTGAAGTCGGCCACCGGATCGGGTTCGGGGTCCGGGTCCGGATCCACGGCCCCGGACCGCGCGAACAGGGTGGTCCCGGACCAGTCGACGCCGTCGACGGCCGGACCGGAGACCACGGAGCCGGTCCCCGGGACAGGGGCACCGGCGGTGGTGCCGGTGTTCCAGTCGAACCGCACGAGACGCCCCTGGGTGTCGGCCCAGAAGACTCCGTCGTCGGCCAGGAACGCGCCGCGCGCCTGACTGAGCGGGAAGCCGCTCACCGAGGTGGTTGCGACCATCCGGGCGGCACCCACGACGTCGGACTCGGCGGTGAAGTAGCGGTAGTAGAGGGTGTCGGAGCCGGCGAGCGTGAAGTAGATCCGGCCCCGGTCGTAGAACAGGCTGGTGGCATTGCGCAGGTCGTCACGCCAGGCGGTCAGCGGGACGAGCTCGTCGGAGGTGTCCACGGCCACTGAAGGGCCGTAACCGGTGCCGTCGAAGGCCTGCCGGGTGAACGTACCGTCGGACCAGCCGGTGTAGAGGGTGTCACCCAGCACGAAGGCTCCCCTCAAGGAGCCCCAGGGGCGGTCACCGCCCGGAGCCGCCGTCGGCGTGCCGAACCCGGCCTGGGTCGCGGTCACCTGGCTCAGCCCGGCGCCGCCCGCGCGGTAGACCGTCGCGGGGAGGCTCGGGGTGCGCACCGCCGGGTAGGAAGCACCCGGCGAGGGCAGCAGCGCGATCCGGCCCTTGTAGACGAAGTTGCCGATCCGGTCGGTGTCGGAGGCCACCCACAGACCGTCCTGGGTGGACAGGAAGTCGAAGACGCCGACCCCGCGCGTCCGGGTCGGGTTCCAGGAGAAGGGCAGCCCGTTCTCCGGATCCAGGGCGGCGATCCCGGGCCGTGCGACCGCGCCGGCGCCGGCGCGGTCACCGGCGAACGGGTTGTTCTGCCAGCGCGCGTGCCCCCCGGTGTAGACGGCGCCGTCGGTCACCTCGACGCCGTAGGTGGTGTCGCCGCCGGTGTAGTCGGTCCAGGACGGCTGGGCCCCGGGACCTCCCTCGGTCTCCCACCGCACCGTCACGTCGCACGGGCTGGTGGCACCCCGGTAGGCGCCGGTGGTGGTGACGACGAAGTAGGTGCCGTCCGGAGCGAAGTCCACGTCGCGGATGTAGGTGTCGAAAGCTCCGGCGCAGGCTCCCTCGTAGAAGCTCGTGGTGAAGGTCGCCGGCTGCGCCGAGCCCCCGCCGAGGGCCAGCATGAAGAGCTGCTCGCGACGCTCGCCCTGAAGTTCCCGGAAGTTGCCCACGGCCACCAAGCGGGTGCCGGTGGAGTCGACGTCGATCTTCTTGACGCTGCGCGCGCCGCCGTTGTGCGTGCCGGTGATCGACAGGCTCATGTAGGGCGAGAAGGCTCCGGTCGTGGCGTCGACGGTGGCCAGCGCAGGTTGCGCCCGACCGCCGACGTGGGTGAAGGCACCGGCGATCCACAGCCGGCCGTCGACCAGTCGCAGATCGTTGACCGTGCCGTTGATCGAGCCGGCGTTGAACTGAGTCACCACACTCCCGTCAGCCACTCGGACTCGAGCGACGCGGCTGCGCGCCACGCCGCCGAGCGACGTGAAACTCCCCGCCACGTAGACGGTCTGGCCGTCGCCCGCGGGAATGACCGTGGTGACCTGACCGCTGGGTGCCGGGTTGAACGCGGTGCTGATCTGCCCGGCGGCGCGGGAGAACGCCAGGAGCCGCGACCGCGTCAGCGTGGTGGTGGAGGTGTCGTTGCGGGCCTGCGAGAACGTCCCACCCAGGATCATCTGGTCGCCCACCTGCGCCACCGACAGCACCCGGCCGTTGAGCACGTGCGGCGTCCGCGGTGCGGGTTGCTCCGCCACCAGCGAGCCCACGGGCTGCGTCACCCCTACGGCGGGTGCGGCCGCCAACGGGAGAGTGCCCGCTGTCAGTCCGAGCAGAGTAATGGCGCACGTCAACGCACGACGAAACATGACACCCCCAGTGTCCGAGCCGGCGCGAAGAGTCCCCACCCTGAGCCGGATCCCGCCCCCGCGGGATGTCTTCGACCGTAGGCAGGCCCACCGACAAAGGACAAGGAATCCTCACCAGTTGATGACTAATGTCATCGCGATCGGAGCGGATCCGCGGAGATCGGGGTGGTTCAGACCCGGTTCCGCAGGTAAGTCCCGAGGTTGTCGGGGTGTGAACGCAACAAGTGCCTTTCAGTTCGGCAAGATCGCGGTTGTCGAGACGTTGATCTGAACCGAGTGAAAGGCACCTGTTGGGTGAGCACTTTACGGGGTCGTGGCAGAGGTCGTGGTCAGGTCCGGATCGGCGCGTCCGATCCGTCGTTGACGCCGGCGGCGGGGATGCTCGCGGTGACCGAGCTGGTCGATCGGCTGGGCGTGGTGAGCGCCCTCGATGAGGCTGTCGGGCCGATCAAGCAGCGTGCCCGGGGGCTGACCGGGGGCGAGTTCTTGGTCGGGCTGGCCAGTGCCCAGTTGGCGGGCGAGGACTACCTGGTCGGGCTGGACCGTCGCCGGGCCGATACCGCCGGTGGACTGCTGGCGCCGGTGGCGACGGCGCCATCGACGACCGCGGCCACGCTGGCCAAGAGGTTCGACCGATCGGCGTGGCACGCGGTCGAAGCGGCGATCGGCACGATCGGCGGTCGGGTTCTGGGCCACCTGGGCCCGCGGCGGCGCGCCGCGTTGCTGGCCGCGCCGACGCTGGACATCGATGCCACCGAGGTCGAGGTCTACGGCGCCCGCAAGCAGGGTGTGGCCTACAACTACAAGGGTCAGCGCGCCGGGCGCCCACACCTGGCGACCTGGGCCGAGGGCGGAGTCGTGCTGGCCGCCGATCTGCTCGCCGGGGACGTCGATCCCCGCGCCGGGGTGGTCGACCTGTTCGCCCGGGCGCTGCGTGGGCTCGATGCGGCAGCACCGGGACACGGGCGGGTGCGGGTCCGCGGCGACATCGGCTACTTCACCAAGGACCTCGCCCAGGCGATCATCGCCGCCGGCTGCGACTTCGCCATCGGCGCAAACCGCAACCCCGCGACCTGGCGGGCAGCCGCAGCCGTCCCCGAGCAGGCATGGGTCGACGCAGACGGAATGACCGGCGCCCAGGTCGCGGTCGCCGCCTACACCCCGGCCGGATGGCCCCAGGGCACCCGATGCCTGATCCGTCGGGTCCGTCACGAGGCCACGGTGATCTCGGCCGACCCCCGCGCCCGGCGTCGCAAGACCATCCCGAGCGAGCAGCTCGCGTTGGCCCTGGACGGTGATGTGGACACCGTGTGGGCCTACTCGTTCATCGTCACCAACCTCGATGTATCTACACCGGCCAAGGCCGCCGCGGTCGAGTCCTGGTACCGCCACCGCACCGATATCGAGGACCGGATCCGCGACGCCAAGCACGGCGCCGCGCTCCGCCACCTCCCCTCCGGCAACCCGGCGGTGAACACCGCCTGGATGTGGGGCGCGCTGCTCGCGGTCAACCTCTCGGCCTGGCTCCACGAGCTCGGCGGACTCGACGACGGCCGCGGTCGCGGACGCGCTCACCTGACCCGGCTCCGCCGCGAGCTGATCTGCCTGCCCGGTCGCGTCATCAACCACGCCCGACGCACCGTTGTGCGACTGCCACCGGGCGAGAACCAGCTCGCCGAGGTGTTGAGCAGGCTCCGCGAACTCCAGCCCGCCGCCTGACCACCACTACCCGAGGAACCTGGGAAACCACGACCGGAGACGGTCCGGCCACGGACATGCCCGCAACCGCCAAAGGCATGACACGCGGGGCGAGCACCCGAAACCAGACGCCCTCACACCCCTACCTGCGAGATCGGGTCAGAGGTCGGATCAGGGGCTCGGATCGGGGCTCGGATCAGTGGCTCGGATCAGGGAGTCTCGCTGCGGGCGAAGAGCGCCCGGGACCCCCACCGCACTCCGTCGATCTCCGGCCCCGACACGACGGCGGCAGTGCCCGCGACCGGGCTGCCGGCCGCGGTGCCGGTGGCCCAGTCCTGCCTGACGAGCCGGCCCTGGTCGTCGGCCCAGTAGACCGCGTCACCTGCCAGGAACCCTCCCCTCACCCGGTCCAGGCCGAAACCCCGGAAGCGCGAGACGGCGGTGTGCCGCACCGCGCCGACGACGTCGCTCTGAGGTGTGAAGTAGCGGTAGAACAGCGCCGGGACCCCCTGGCGCGTGAAGTAGAGACGGCCGCGGTCGTAGAAGAGGCTGGTCAGGTTGCGCACGTCGTCCCGCCAGCCCTGCAGCGGGCTGAGCAGGTCGGCCGTGTTCACCGGCACCGCCGGACCGTAGGCGGTCCCGTCGAAGGTCTGCCGGGTGAACCGTCCGCCCGACCACGCGGTGTAGAGGACGTCGCCGAGCACGAAGGCGCCGGTGACCCGGCCCCAGTCCCGGCCCCCGGCCGGGGCATTGCTGAACGCGCCGACACCGTCGCCGTCCAGGCTCGCCCGCGTCAGCCCCGCGGGCCGTGCCCGGTAGACCGTCGCCGGCAGCGACGCGGTGGCCACCCCCGCGTACGACGCCCCGGGCGTGGGCAGGAGCGCGATCCTGCCGCGGGTCGCTCCGCCGATCCGGTCGGTGTCGGAGGCGACCCACAGACCGTCGTCGGTGAGCAGGAAGTCGAAGACCCCGACTCCCCGGGCACGCGTCGGGTTCCAGGACAGCGGCAGCCCGTTGTCCGGGTCCAACGCGGCGATGCCCGGGCGGGAAACGGCGCCCGGCCCCGCCGTGTCGGCCACGAAGGGGTTGTTCTGCCACCGGGCGTGGCCGCCGGTGTAGACGACGCCGTCACCCACCTCCACGGCGTAGGTGGTGTCTCCCCCGGTCGAGTCGATCCACGACGCGGTGGCGTCGCTCCCGGCGTTCATCTCCCAGCGGGCAGTGGTGTCGCACGGGGAGGCGGGACCGCGGTAGGTGCCGGAGGTGGAGACCACGAAGTACGAGCCGTCGGGCGAGATCGCAAGATCGCGGACGTAGGAGGGGAACACCGCCGCACAGGCACCCTCGTAGAACGTCGTGGAGAAGTCCGCCACCTCGGCACTCGCCCCGGCGGTGTCCAGCACCACCAGCTGCTCCCGCGGTTGCCCGCCGACCTCCGTGAAGTTCCCGAGGGCGACCACGCGGCTTCCGTCCGCGCTCGCGTCGAGCTTGCGCACCGTCGTCGTGCCACCGGCGTGGGTGCCGCTGACCGTCGACGACCAGAACGGATCGAGGGCCCCGGTGTCGGGGTCGAGCGTCGCCAACGCCGGCCGTGGGCTGCCCTGGACGTGGGTGAAGGCCCCGGCGATCCAGAGTCGGCCGTCGACGAGCCGGAGGTCCTCCACCCGGCCGTTGACGGTGCCGGGGTCGAAGTCGGGCAGGACCGCACCGTCACTCACCCGCAGGCGCGCGACCCGGGAGCGGGCCACCCCGTCCACGGTGGTGAAGGATCCGGCGACGTAGACCGACATGCCGTCCCCCGCCGGCAGCACGGTGGTGACCGCCCCGTCGACGTCCGGCGCGAAGCCGGTGCTCAACCGCCCGTCCGCACGGTCGAACCCCAGCAGCCCGTCGCGCGCGAGCACGACGCCGGAGCCGTCGTTGCGGGCACCGGTGAAGGAGCCACCGAGCACGATCAGGTCACCCACCTCGGCGATCGAGAGAACGCGCCCGTCCATGACGTACGGCGTGCCCGCGGCAGGCTTCTGCGCCACCCACGTGCCGCCGGGCTGCTCGACGGCGTCGGCCGTGCCCGGCAGAACGCCGGTCAGCAGCGCCGGCACCGTCACCACCCCGACGACACCCGCAGCGACGAGCGTGCGCCGCCCACGTCCCAGTTGCACTCAGACTCCTCCACTCCCGGGCCAGCATGGCACGCGCGTGGAGGAGACCTCAGGAGGTGCGCGCGAAGAGAGCCCCGGAGTCCCACCGCAGCGCGTCCACGCCGGGCCCGGACACGACAGTCGGGGAACCCGTGGGAGACCCCGCCACCGTTCCCGTCTGCCAGGCGTAGCGCACCAGGCGGCCCAGGCCGTCGGCCCAGTAGACGGAGTCGTTCGCCAGGAACGCACCGCGCACGCCGGCCAGCGAGAGCCCCGAGGGACCGGTCGTGGTGAAGCGGTAGGCGCCGACGACGTCGGACTGAGGGCTGAAGTAGCGGTAGAACAGCGAGGACGAGCCCGCCCGGGTGAAGTAGATCCGGCCCCGGTCGTAGAACATGCTGGTCGCCGCACGCAGGTCCGACTGCCACTCGGTCAAGGGCGTCACGCGGTCGTGGGTATCCACCGGAGTGGCCGAGCCGAAGGCACTGCCGTTGAAGGACTGCTTGGTGAAGGTGCCGTCGGACCAGCCGGTGTACAACGTGGAGCCCAGCATGAACGCCCCGCGTAGAGCGCCCCAGGAACGGCCGCCGGTCGGAGCGGACGTCGAGGACCCGAACCCGGTGGTCGTCGCGGGCACCTGCGTGAGGCCGGTCGTCCCGGCTCGATAGACCGTGGCCGGCAGGCGCGGCGTGTTCAGCGGTGCGATGGTCAGGCCCGGGGACGGCAGCAGGCCGATCCTGCTGCGGAGCAGACCTCCGAGGCGGTCTGTGTCCGACCCCACCCACAAGCCTTGTCCGGTCAGCAGGAAGTCGAAGACGCCCACGCCGCGGGAGCGGGTCGGGTTCCAGGTGTAGGGAAGGCCGTTCACCGGGTCGAGGGCCGCGATCCCCAGTCGCGGGACCGCACCGGGCCCCGGCTCGTCGGCCGCGTGCGGGTTGTTCTGCCAGCGGGCGTGGCCGCCGGTGTAGACGACCCCGTCACCGATCTCCACCCCGTACGTCGTGTCGCCCCCGGTGGAGTCCCGCCACGACGGCTGGGCCCCCGCTCCGGCCGAGGTCTCGAAGCGGGCGGTGGTGTCACACGGCGAGGTGGCCCCGCGATAGGCGCCCGTGGTGCTCACCACGAAGAAGCTGCCGTCGGGACTGAGGTCGACGTCGCGGACGTAGCTGTCGAAGGCACTGGCGCACGATGCCTGGTAGAAGCTGGTCCTGAACGGAGCGGGCTGCGCCGTGGCTCCGGTGAGCGAGAGCATCAGCAACTGCTCGGACCGGCTGCCCGCGAGGTCGCGGAAGTTGCCCACGCCGACCAGCCTCGAGCCGTCGCGGGAGACGTCGATCTTCTTCACCGTCGTCGTGCCGCCGTTGTGGACACCGCTGACGGTCAGCCGCATGAAGGGGTCGAAGGCGCCGGTCGCCGCGGAGACCGTGGCCAGGCCGCGCTGCGCGTTGCCGCGTACCTGGGCGAAGGCCCCGGCCAGCCACAGCCGGGACCCTGCCAACCGGAGGTCGTGCACGGCGCCGCTGATCGTGCCCGCGTTGAACGCCCCCACGAGCGCCCCGTCGCTGACCCTCAGTCGCGCCACCCGGCTGCGGGCCTGACCGGCCACCGAGGTGAACGCACCGCCGACGAACACGGTCTCGCCGTCCCCGGCCGGGATCACGGCGTTCACGGCCCGGTCCGGCGCCGGATCGAACGAGGGGCTGATCTGACCGGTGGCGGCGTCGAAGGCCAGCAGACCGCGACGCGTGAGCACCGTGGTGGAGCCGTCGTTGCGCGCCTGGGTGAACGTGCCGCCGAGCACGATCTGCGTCCCGACCTGCGCGACGGAGAGCACCCGGCCATCCAGGACGTGCGGAGTGCCGGCTCGGGGCGCGGCCGCGACGAGCTGCCCCCCGGCCTGGCCGACACCCTGGGCGGCCGGCAAGGCCCCCAGGGGCACGAGCAACGTCAGGAGCCCGGTCGCGACCAGCGCGCGTGCGCGTCGTGACGTGAGTCGTGAGTCATGTGACATGGAGACATCCCTCCACCCGCCCGGGCCGAGACCCCGGAGTGCCGCCCCCGCAGCAGCACATGCACGAACCTAGGGTTCGCCGCGTCGCGCCGCCAACTCGATCGGGAGTGGTCTCTACCGCACCCGACGTGCTCCACGCCACAGCGGGTCGTGGACCCGCTGACTACGCTCGCTCCAGCACCCGCCACCCGCCGCACGTCACCTCGCACAGGAGGTCCCCCGTGGACGCCACCGCCACCCTCACCCGCGTCGTCAAGGGCAAGACCCCCTGGACCGCGGCCGACATGCCCGACCAGACCGGACGCACGTTCGTGGTCACCGGGGCCAACAGCGGTCTGGGCGCAGAGACCGCTCGAGCCCTGGTCGGTGCGGGAGCCCAGGTGGTGATGGCCAGCCGCAACACCGCCAAGGCCGAGGAGGTCGCGGCTCGGATCGGGGGCAGCACCCGCGTCGAGCGCCTCGACCTGGCCGACCTCGACTCCGTGCGCGACTTCGCCGCACGCGTCGGCGACATCGACGTCCTGGTGAACAACGCCGGGGTGATGGCGGTCCCGCTCAAGCGCACCGCCCAGGGCTTCGAGATGCAGATCGGCACCAACCACCTCGGACACTTCGCGCTCACCGGGCTGCTGCTGCCACGCATCTCCGACCGCGTCGTCACGGTCTCGAGCTTCATGCACCGGGCCGGGACGATCGACCTCGACGACCTCATCTGGGAGAAGCGCCGCTACCAGCGCTGGGCGGCGTACGGCCAGAGCAAGCTGGCGAACCTGCTCTTCGCCCGGGAACTGGACCGGCGCCTGCGCTCGTCGGGCTCCGCGGTCCGTTCCCTCGCCGCCCACCCCGGGTACGCCGCCACCGAGCTCCAGTCCCACACCGAGTCCGTCCAGGACCAGTTCATGGCAGTCGGGAACCGGATCATGGCGCAGTCCGCCGCCGACGGGGCCCTCCCGACCCTGTATGCCGCCACGATGCCCACGGTCGGAGGCGGCGAGTTCTACGGCCCGACGGGCCTGGCCGGCATGCGCGGCTTCCCGGGACGCTCCCCCTCCAGCAAGGCTGGGCGCGACCAGGCCGTGGCCGCGCAGCTGTGGGACCTCTCCGAGAAGCTCACCGGCATCAACTACCCCTGACGTCGCCGGGTCCGGCCGCGGCTGACCACCGCCTCGCCACGCGGAGCCTGAGGTCCCGAGGACCGTGCCCCTGGTCACTGTCCTCGGGGCCTCGTCCGCGATGGGATGGAGGGAGAGACCCGAGGAGTGACCTGCCATGCCTGCCGCCACCGCGACCCGCCCGATCCTGACCGTCGTCGAGGTGTCCCTGGGAGACCCCGAGCGCGACTATGACGACCGGGTGGAGTTCCTGGACCGTGACTGCCGCATCGTCCGGGTCGGGGCGCTCGGCGACCTCGATCGCGCCGAGGACCTGGTCCGGGCCTGGGCCCCGCAGGCCGACGTCCTCGCGCTGTCCGGGACCGGGGACCCGCACGCCGGCCTGAGCCGCCGCCGCGAGCGCTCGGCCCTGCGCCGCCTGGCGGCACTGGCCGGGCCCACCCCGGTGACCGACGGCGAGACCCTCTCGGGCGTCCTGCAGGAGTGGCTGATCCGCCACGTGCACGCCGACTTCCCCGGCTACTTCACCAACGCGCGCGTCGTCGTGCTGGGCGGACCGGAGCATGACGCAGCCGTCCGCGCCCTGCGCGACCACACCGACAACGTCACCTTTCTGGACCCGATCCGCCGGGTGGACCTGACCCGTCGCCTGCACGCGAATCCCGTGGTGGGGTTGGCGTCCGACCTCACGCTCCTGCCGTGGCGCACGCTGCCGCACGCCGTCCGCTCGCGCGTCGAGGAGGGCGTGGAGGGACCGGCGACCGCAGTGAGCGCGGTGACCCTGCGTGGCGCGGCACGCGAGGCCGACGTGCTGGTGACGACGTACGACGAACTGGACGGCTTCGCCCTCGAGGACCTCGCCGGCAAGACCCTGGTGGCGTCGTCGGTGACCGACGACCAGGTGGCGAATCTCCGGGAGCGCGGGGCCTACCTCGTCCTGGACTCGGTGCCGCAGCCCTTCAAGACCACGGTCACGACGGCCACGCTGGGTGCGCTGATGCACGCCCTCGTGGTGGGGCACGAACCGACGTCGGACGACTACCTGGAGATGATCACCGCCGCCGGGCTCGAGCCCCGGGTGCTGTGGACCGACGGAGTACGCCGGCGCAGCCGCTTCGCCTTCGTCATCCATCCGCTCTCCCAGGAGTTCTTCGCGCAGGTGGAGCCGCTGCGCACGATCACCCGGCACTCCCCCGGTGTCGTGGTGGACCTGATGGAGAAGGCGCTCGCGTACGCACCGCCCTTCACCTACACCCGTGTCACGGGCATCACCTCCCCCACGGGGGCCGAGGCCGAGGGTTGGCTGATCTCGGTGGGGGGAACTCCCCGCGAGCTCATGGCGCACAGCCCGGAGTTCACCTACGCACGCCTACTCGCCGCCGCAGAGACCGCGCGCAAGCTCGGCGCGCAGGTGATGGGCCTGGGGGCCTTCACCAAGGTGGTCGGCGACGCCGGTGTCACGGTGTCGAAGCGGGCACCGTTGCCGATCACCACGGGCAACAGCTACAGCGCCTCCGCGGCGTTGTGGGCCGCCCATGAAGCCGTCGTGCGGCTGGGGCTCGCCCAGGTCGACGAGGACGGCCGCATCCGCGGGAAGGCGATGGTGGTGGGCGCCACCGGCGCGATCGGATCGGTCTGCGCACGCCTGCTGGCGATGGCCTGCGACGAGCTCTGGCTGGTCTCCCCGGAGAGTGCGAAACTGCTCGCCCTCAAGCACGAGATCGACGCGGGAGACCACCGGGCCGAGGTCCACGTCGCGGCGTCACCCGACGAGCACCTCGCCGAGATGGACGTGATCGTCACCGCGACCTCGGGGGCCGGCAAGCGGGTGCTCGACATCTCCGCGGTCAAGCCCGGGTGCGTGATCACCGACGTCGCCCGCCCACTGGACCTCTCGGCCGAGGACGTGGCCACCCGACCGGACGTGCTGGTGGTGGAGTCGGGCGAGATCGAGCTGCCGGGCGAGGTGTCGATGCGCGACATCGGCCTGCCGCACGGCGTCGCCTACGCCTGCCTGGCCGAGACGATCGTGCTCGCGCTCGAGGGTCGCTACGAGAACTTCACCGTGGGGCGGGCCATCGAGTGGGAGAAGGTCAAGGAGATCTACCGCCTCGGCCTCAAGCACGGGATGCGTTTGGCGACCATCTCAGGCGTCAACGGCCCGTTCACCGACGAGGACATCGCCCGGGTCCGCGAGCGGGCCCTGGCGGCGCGTGCCGGGCAGTGAGCGGCTGTGGTGGCGCCCGACCGGCACCACCAGCGGCTTCCCGGTGACGGGATCCTCGATCACCCGGCTGTCCAGGCCGAAGACGTCGCGCACGACGGCTTCGCTGAGCACCTCCACCGGATCTCCGACGGCGTGGATGCGTCCGTGCCGCATGGCGACGAGATGATCGGCGTAGCGGGCGGCGAGGTTGAGGTCGTGCAGCACCATCACCAACGTCGTTCCGCGCGCGGCGTTGAGGTCGGCCATCAGGTCCAGCACCTCCACCTGATGGCTGATGTCGAGATAGGTGGTGGGCTCGTCGAGGAGCAGCAGGTCGGTCTCCTGGGCCAGCGCCACGGCGATCCACACACGTTGGCGCTGACCTCCGGAGAGTTCGTCGACGCCGCGGTCGGCGAGGTCGAGGGTGTCGGTCGCGCGCAGCGCCTCGGTGACCGCGCGTTCGTCGGCCGCGGACCATCGACCGAACAGGCCCTGGTGGGGGTTGCGCCCCAACGCGACCAGGTCGGCCACGGCGATCCCCTCCGGCGCCGTCGGCGACTGCGGCAGCAGGCCCAGCGTGCGTGCCACGTCCTTGGTGCCGTGGCGGTGCAGATCGCGACCGTCCAGCACGATGCGCCCGCCGCGCGGGCGCAGCAACCGGGCCAGGGCGCGCAGCAGGGTGGACTTGCCGCTGGCGTTGGCGCCGACGATCACGGTGACGCGGCCGGGCGGCACCTGCAGATCCAGCCCGTCGACGACGACGCGGTCGCCGTACCCCAGGGTGATCTGCTCCGCGGCGAGCAGGTGGGACTCGGTCACAGGGAACCTCCGGAGCGTGCGGAACGGATGAGCAGGAGCACCAGGAACGGGGCACCGAGTGCCCCGGTGACGACCCCGACGGGATAGCGGGTGTCGAACGCGAACTGCCCCACCAGGTCTGCGGACAGTACGAGCGTCGCGCCCACCAGGGCGGACGGGATCAGCAACGACCCCGAGGGTCCGACCAGCCGCGCGGCGATCGGCCCGGAGAGGAAGGCGACGAAAGCGATCGGTCCCGTGGCGGCCGTCGCGAAGGCGAGCAGTGCGACCGCGACCAGGATCACCGCACGCCGTGCCGACTCGACCCGGACGCCCAGTGCGACGGCCAGGTCGTCGCCGAGTCGGAGCACCTGCAGGTCGCGCCCGCGAGTCAGCAGCACCGGCACGAGTGCGGCCACGGCGACGGCCAACGGCACGACCTGCGACCAGGTGGTGCCGTTGAGGCTGCCGGTCAGCCACCGCATCGCGGTCTGGAGGTCCCACATCGCGGCACGGAGGATGAGGTAGGCGATGATGCTGTCGAGCATGGCCGCCACCGCGATCCCGACCAGGATGAGCCGGGCCGTGGAGATCCCGTCGACGTAGGCCAGCGCGTAGATCAGCGAGGCGGTCGCCAGCGCGGCCCCGATCGCCAGCAGCGACACCCAGGTCTCGGAGAGGTGCAGCACCACGAGAGCGAAGACAGCCGCGACGCTCGCGCCCGAACTGATTCCGATCACGTCCGGTGAGGCCAGCGGATTGCGCAGCAGGGTCTGGAAGGTCACTCCCGCGAGCCCGAAGGAGGCCCCCGCGAGGACCGCCAGCAGAGCGCGTGGCAGTCGCAGTTCGCCGACTGTGAAGGACGCTCCCGGCACGGTCTCGCCGAGGACGACGCGCAGCACGTCGGCGGGACCGTAGAAGGTCTGCCCCACCATCAGGCTCACCGCGAACAACGCCACCGCTGCCGCGACGAGGCCGCAGACGGCACCACGACGACGACGGGTACGGCGACGACGCCCCGCGGAGGTTGAGGGCGACTGCGTGGGCCCGTTCACCGGCGTGGCCGCCACGAGCGGGCTCACCACCCACGCACCGAGAGCCGGCGCACCAGCGCGATGAACACCGGCGCCCCGAGGAAGGCCGTCACGATGCCGACGTCGATCTCCTCGGGGCGGGCCACCACCCGCCCGACGACGTCTGCGGCGGTCAGCAGAGTCGCCCCCACCAGCGCGGACACCGGCAGGAGCCATCGGTGATCCAGCCCCACGAGCAGCCGGCACAGGTGAGGCACCACGAGCCCGACGAAGGCGATCGGGCCGGCGACGGCCGTGGCAGCACCGCACAGCACGATCGCGCCGGCTGCGGCGACGAGCCGCACCAGCCAGACGCGCTCACCCAGCCCCGCGGCGAGCTCGTCGCCGACGGCGAGGGCGTTGAGCCCGCGCGCACTGCCCAGGGTGAGCAGCAACCCGACCGCCAGGAACGGCAGGACCAGCAGGATGCGCTCCGTCGTGGCGCCCCCGACTCCACCGATCTGCCAGAACCGGAACTCCGTCATCACGTCGATGCGAGGCAGGAGGATCGCGCTGATCGCGGAGGTGAACGCCGCGGACGTCGCGGCACCGGCCAGGGCCAGCTTCAACGGCGTGGCCCCGCCCCTGCCCAACGACCCGACCAGATAGACGAAAGCCGCGGACACCGCCGCCCCCACGATGGCCACCCAGACGTACGCCGTCGGCGCACTGAGCCCGAGGAACGCGATCCCGGTGACGACGAAGAGCGCGGCACCCGAGGTGACGCCGAGGATCCCCGGGTCGGCCAGTGGGTTGCGGGTGACTCCCTGCATGACCGCGCCGGCGAGGCCCAGGGCGGCACCGACCAGCACGGCCAGCACGGTGCGCGGCACCCGCTCGGCCACGGCGGCCTGTGCGATCCCGGCGTCGACCCGGTCGGATCGAAGCAGACCGGCAAGCCCACCGACCAGGTCCTCCCACCCGGTCACCCGCGCGCCGAAGGCGACCGACGCCACGACGGAGACCACCGCCGCGACGCAGGCCACCAGGACCCACGCCGAGCGACGCCAGACGCGGCCGGTCGAGACGCCGGCCGAGGACGGGGTCGGCGGCGCCGTCCGCGGGGCTGTCGGCGGCGCTGTCCGGGGGGCTGTCGGCGGGGCGCTCACGCGCCCTGATCGGCGGCCGCGGCGAGCAGTGCCAGGTAGTCGGGCAGCGTCGCGCGCAGCGACAGCGGGGAGGGGTTCGCGGCCGCGGCCAGCGGGGTGGAGTCCTCCAGCACGACGACCGCACCGTCGGAGATGGCCGGGACCTGGGCGAGCAGGGCGTCGTCCTGGAGCGCCGTGAGGGTCGAGCCGTCCGGGTTGCCGTAGGTGATCACGACGTCGACGTCGTCGAGCAGGTCACCGCGCTCGGCACTGATCGTGGTGTAGAACTCCTCGCCTGAGGCCGAGGCGTCCGCGACCACGGCCGGGGTGCCCATCCCGATCGACTCCAGGAAGCCCGGACGGGTGTCGTGCGTGGTGTAGAACCCGATCTGGCTCAGGTCGTTCGGGTCCAGATAGCTGAACAGCACCGAGGTCCCCGCGAGCTGCGGATAGTCCGCAGCGGTCTCCTCGACGTACGCCTCCAACTCGGCGAGCAGGTCCTCACCCTCCTCGGCGAGACCGAGCGCTTCGCTGTTCATCAGCGTCATGTCCTGCCACGAGGTGCCCCAGGCGACCTCGGGGTAGGCCACCACAGGAGCGATCTTGGAGAGTGTGTCGTAGTCCTCCTGGGTGAGCCCGGAGTAGGACGCGAGGATCACGTCGGGCGCGGTGTCGGCGACCGCCTCGAAGTCGATGCCGTCGGCCTCGTCGAAGAGCACGGGGGCCTCGGCACCGGACTCCTCGGTCAGTTCCTCGAGCCTCTCCTCCACCCAGGGGAGCATCCCGTCGCCGTCGTCGTCACCCCACGCGGCCTTGCTCATCCCGACCGGCACGATGCCGAGCGCCAACGGGACCTCGTGGTTGGCCCACGAGACGGTGGCGACTCGCTCGGGCCGAGACTCGATGACGGTGGTGCCGTAGACGTGGTCGATGCTCACCGGAAAGGCCTCGGACTCCACGGACTCGGCGGGCTCGGTCGCCGCGTCGGAGGTCGAGGATCCGCAGCCGGCCAGCAGCAGGGCGGCGGTCAGTCCGCCGACAGCAGGGACGGTGCCGAGAAGGGTGCGTGCAGGGCGCATCAAGGGCTCCTTCATGAGATTAGGTAAGGCTTACCTTACACATCTTCACGGAGCGTCTGCGAACTCCTCGCACCCGATGAACACGTCACGTGCGTCCCGGACCCCACCGTCGTAGACCCGGTCGATCCCGGGACCGCAGAAGACCACGTCGACATCGCCGTCGACGCCGACGAAGACCGCGTCGTTGCCGGCCCCGAGATCGAGGCGATCACTTCCGGTCCCCAGGTAGACTACGTCGCCCGCGGTGTCGCCGAGGACGACGTCGTCCCCGGTCCGGTCCTCGTAGGTGTTGGTCCCCGGACCGCCGATCAGCACGTCGTTCCCGGGCCCGCCGACCAGGATGTCGAAGCCGCTGCCCCCCACCACCACGTCGGCACCCGGTCCCCCGAAGCCGACGTCGCCGCTGGGGCCTTCGAGCAACGGGTTCGGTCCCAGACGCAGGACGTCGTCGCCGGCGCCCCCGAGGACGGTGTCGGCACCGCGGCCCGCGATCACCAGATCGGCTCCGCCACGTGCGTCGATCGTGTCTCCGGCGACGGTCCCGACGATGCGGTCCTCGCCCGCCGTTCCGCTCAGCGTGGCCGCGGTCGCTGCGGCAGAGGTCCCGGGGTTCCGAGAGCGGAGTCGCGACGCGGGGGTCCCTGCAGGTGCTGGCCTCAGAAGACCGAGGAGTAGGCGTTGATCGCGGGTTGTCCTCCGAGGTGCGCGTAGAGCACCGTCGAGCTCTTGTCGATCTCACCAGAAGTGACCAGGTCGATCAGGCCGGCCATCGACTTGCCCTCGTAGACGGGGTCCGTAATCATGCCCTCCAGGCGCCCGGCCAGGCGGATCGCCTCGATCGTCGACTCCACCGGGATGCCGTAGAGGTCCCCGGCCCAGCCCTCGAGCACGGTGATCTCGTCCTCGCGCAGGTCCCGCCCGACCTCGATCAATTCGGCGGTGTGGCGTGCGATCCGCCCGACCTGGGCGCGGGTCTTCTCCAGCGTCGCGGAGGCGTCGATGCCCAGCACGCGCCGTGGGCGGCCGCCGGCCTCCTCCAGGGCCGCGAACCCGGCGATCATGCCCGCGTGGGTGGAGCCGGTCACGGTGCAGACCACGATCGTGTCGAAGAAGACCCCAAGTTGCGCCTCCTGGTCGGCCACCTCGTGCGCCCAGTGTGCGAACCCGAGTCCGCCGAGCCGGTGCTCGGAGGCACCCGCCGGGATCGGGTACGGCGTGCCTCCGGCAGCCGCCACCTCGTCGAGCGCCTCCTGCCAGGACTGCCGGATGCCGATGTCGAAACCCGCGGGGTCCAGCCGGGTGTCCGCACCCATGATGCGGGAGAGGAGCAGGTTGCCCACCTTGTCGTTGACCGGGTCGTCCCAGTCCACCCAGCGTTCCTGCACCAGCCGGACCTTCAGTCCCAGCTTGGCGCCGACCGCGGCGACCTGGCGGGTGTGGTTGGACTGGTAGCCGCCGATGCTGACCAGCGTGTCCGCACCGGAGGCCAGCACGTCGGGGACGATGTACTCCAGCTTGCGGGTCTTGTTGCCCCCGAAGGCCAGCCCGCTGTTGCAGTCCTCGCGCTTGGCCCAGACCTGGGCGCCGCCGAGGTGGGCCGAGAGTCGGTCGAGGTGGTGCACCGGGCTGGGCCCGAAGGTCAACGGGTAGCGCGGGAAGTCGGCAAGGGCCATGGTCGTCTCCGGGGTCGAGGTCACGTACGGGTGGTCAGCCGACCTGCTGGTCGTCCTCGACCAGGTCCAGGACGGGCAGCAGGGTGAGCCAGTTGCGGCGCGCGGCCTCACCGGCAGCGTCGGCGTCCCCGGCGGCGCACAGCGTGATGATCCGCTCGTGCAGGGCGACCGAGTCCCGCCCCGCGAGACTGGCGAAGCGGATCCGTTCGACGCGGCGCAGCACGGCGGTCACCTGTTCGAGCAGGTTCGCCACCACGGGGTTGGCACTGGCGACCACGGCGATCTCGTGGAAGTCGTCGTCCGCCGCCAGCGCCGCGTCCGGATCCTCGGCGCGCAGCGCGCGAGCGAACCGGCGGTTGGCCGCACGCATCGCGGTCAGGTCGGCGGCGGTCAACTGCGGCACCGCTTCGCGCACGGCGAGCTCGTGCAGGGCCGCGGCGACGGACTGGGCGGCCCGGGTCTCGCGGACGTCGATCGGGCTGACGATCGTGGACCGCCCGGGCTTGGTCTGCACGAGCCCTGCACGCTCCAGCCGCGCCAGCGCCTCACGGATCGGCGTACGCGAGACGCCCAGCCAGCGCCCCAGTTCGACGTCGCTGAGCCGCTCCCCCGGCACCAGAGTGCCGTCCACGATCGCGGCACGCAGTGCGACGTAGGCCTCGTCGCGCAGCAGCGAGCGGCCGACGACCTCGGACGACGCGGGGACTGGCATGCAATATATTGCATGCCAGTGCGGTGCCGGTGTCAACTCCGAGACCGCGGCGGTCCGGACATACGATGCGCGCGTGGACGACGTCGCCCTGCCCACTCTCCCGCTCCTGGCCCTGGACCTGGTCGGCGTCTTCGTGTTCGCGCTGTCGGGCGGTCTGGCCGCCGTGCGCGCCGGCTTCGACCTCCTCGGGGTCCTCGTGCTCGCAGCAGCGGCCGGACTGGGCGGCGGGGTGCTGCGCGACGTCCTGATCGGCGAGACCCCGCCGGTGGGCATCACCGACTGGCGACTGGTCGCCGCGGCCTGCCTGGCCGGCGCCCTGACCTTCGTGCTGCACCCCGGCGTACGGCGCATCCAGCGCTTCGTGCTCGTGCTGGACGGCATCGGTCTGGGGCTGTTCACCGTCGCCGGAGCGCTCAAGGCCCTGCAACTGGGGCATCCCCCACTGACCGCGGTGATCGTCGGAGTCGTCACGGGCGTCGGTGGCGGAATCATCCGCGATCTGCTGGTCGGCGAGGTGCCCCAGGTGCTGGCCAGCCGCGACCTCTACGCCACGCCGGCGCTCCTCGGCACGGCCCTCTTCGCGACGTTGTGGAGCATCGGCCTGACCGGCCCGGTGGTCACCTGGGGCTGCGTGGTCCTGATCGCCGCGGTGCGGCTGGGGGCACTGCGCCGCGGGTGGCAGGCGCCGGTCTCACGAAGACCCGCCGGGTAGCGTTCCCCGCCCCTCGAGCATCGCGGTCACCTCGGCGGAGGTCCACGACGGTCGTACGTCGGAGGCGTCGCGCGTCGACACCCAGCCGGCGCCCTCCACGTAGCGCCGGACGACCCGCGCCGGCACCCCGGCCACGATCGCGTGGTCCTCCACGTCACCCCCGACCACCGCTCCGGCGGCCACGACGACGTGACGGCCCAGGCGCGCGCCGGGCAGGATGATCGCGCGATGCCCGATCCAGGAGCCCTCCCCGATCTCGACGGGCCGGTGCTCGCCCAGCTGCCGTCCGATCGGCGTCTCGGGGTCCTGGTAGCCGTGGCCGGCGTCGGAGATGAAGACCTCCCGGCCGAACCAGACGTCGTCACCGATCACGATCGAGGAGTGCGCGGTCAGAGTGCTTCCGGCACCGACCACGACCCGGTCCCCGAGCACCAGTCCCCGCTCGGGGAGCAGCGCGTCGTCCTCGTCGTAGCCCACGATCAGCGAGCAGCGCTCCCCCACGAGCACGTCGGAGCCGATGTGGATGGCTCGCTCGCCGTAGATCGAGGTCTGCGGGAAGGCGATGTAGGAGTCCGGTCCGAAGTGGGCGAAGCGGCGCGCGGCCCGGCCCCCGGAGCGGATCGCGCCGGCCTCGGCGACGAGGCGGTGCACACACGCGACGGCCGGCTGGAGCAGTCGGAGCAGCCGGTCGCGAGAAGCGATCGGCATCAGTGCAGCAGCGCCTTCGCGATCACGATCACGATCCCGAGCATGCCGCCGACGAGCCCCTCCAGGAACGACGCCCGCTCCGAGGAGCCAGCTTGCCGCGCTCCGAGGTAGCCCGCGACCGTCAACAGCACGACGGCGCAGCCCAGGGCGGCGAACGCCGCGGTGGAGGACTCCGCACCCGCCAGGGACACCAGCAGGTAGACGACGATCGCCGGGACGCCGCCCTTGAGGACGCTGGACTTGTGGTCCGCCGCATGACGCAGGCGGTGGAGGAGTCCGTGCGTGTCCCCGTCGAAGCGCACCGAGAGCGCATGCACGTAGAGGTCGGCCATCCAGTAGACGACGAGGACGATGACCGTGGCGACGGCGACCTGCCACACCACGTCGTTGTGCAGGCTCGAGGTCGCCAGCGCCGCTGCGGACACGATGGCGCCCAGGAGCAGTCCAGTGGGGTCGGCCTGCGCGAGACGGCGCGCGACCGGGCCGGGACCGGTGGAGGGATCAGTCACACCGAGGATTCTGCCCCCTCAGGTCATCGACCTCGTCGACAGGCGCTGATACTCAGCCCGACCCGACCCGCTGCTGTCGAACACCGCCTGTGACGCCCGACCTCCCCCACCATGACCTCCGCTCGCGGCGTACTCACGCTCGGCCATCCCCTGACCCCGCGCGATCAGGTAGATCGCCGCGGTGACGAACGGCAGGAAGATCAGCGCCACCACCCACACGGCCATCCCGATCCCCGACAGGTCGGGGTCGCGGAACAGGTCACGCAGGATCGAGAAGAGCACCATCAGCAGGCCCACGAAGGCGAACCCGATCAGCAGGTATCGGATCAGATCGAACATGGTCACCGTGACCACCCACTTCCTCTCGCCGCTCACCGTGGGGTGGCGGACGTGTCGTCAGGCTCGTTGCTCCGCGAGCCGCTGCAGCAGCAGGGCCTGCGCCACCACCACGCGCTCGATCTCAGCCGGATCCACACTCTCATCCGAGGAGTGGATGCGGGAGACCGCCACGTCCTCGGGACCCCAGAGGACGAACTCGGCTCCCGGCGCCGCCTGCTGAAGCGTGCGCAGGAGCGGAATCGAGCCCCCGCACCCCGCCTCGCCCGCCGGCTTGCCGAACGCCTCCTCCAGGGCCCACCGGGCAGCGTTGCAGCCCGGGCCGCTGGTGTCGACGGTGAACGGCGGGGCCGCCTTGGTACGCCGCACCGAGACCTGGGCGCCCCAGGGCGCGTGGGTCTCGAGGTGGTCCACCAGCGCGTCGAGCTCCTTCTCCGGGTCGGACCCCGGCACAATCCGCATGGAAATCTTGGCGCGCACCTCCGGGATGAGCACGTTGGAGGAACCGGCGACCGAGGTCATGTCCAGACCGATGGCGTTGACCGACGGACGGGCCCAGAGCCGATCGCCGATGTGGCCGGAACCGGTGAGTTCCACGCCCTCCAGGACGTCGGCGCTGGCACGGAAGTCGTCCTCGCTGAGGTCCTCCCCCGCCCACACCGTGGTGGAGGCACCTGCCACCGCGACGTTCCCCTGCTCGTCGTGGAGACTGGCGAGCAGGCGCGCCATGGCCATCATCGCGTCGGGGGCGGGCCCTCCGAAGACCCCGGAGTGCAGCGGGTGCTCCAGCGTCCTCAACGTCACCTCACACGCGACGTCACCCCGAAGGGCTGTGGTGAGAGCGGGTTCGCCGACCTCGAGGTTGCCCATGTCGCAGATGACGAACAGGTCGCAGGCGAAGAGCTCGGGGTGCGCCTCGACGAACGCCTCGAGGTTGCTCTCGGTCTCCTCCATCCCTTCGAGGATGAGCTTGAGGGTGCAGGGCGGTCTGCCGTCGAAGAGCCGCAGGGTGCCCAGGTGGGCCAGCAGGCCACTGATGTCGTCGGCGGCACCGCGGCCGTAGATGCGGCCGTCGTCCTTGATCGTCGCGACCCACGGGTCGCTGGTCCAGCCCTGCTCGGGCGGTGCCGGTTGGACGTCGTAGTGCGCGTAGAGCACGACGGTCGGTGACCCTTCGGGCCCCTGGATCTCTCCGTAGATGGGGGGATAACCGGTGGGCACCTCCATCAGCTGGGCGTTGGTGAACCCGACCTCGCGGAACATCTCCAGCGACACGCGGGCCATCTCCTCGACCGGCTCGGAGGGGTAGCCCGGGAACGCAATGGAGGGGATCGCGATCAGTCGCTCCAGGTCGGATACCAGGCCCGGCATGAGGGAGGCTGCCCGCTGCTTGATCTCACTGGTCTGCATGGTCATTCTCGATTCACTTCGTGGGGTTAGAAGAAGATGCCGCCGATGAGGGCACCGGTGACGACGGTGGTCACCGAGAGCACGAGCATCGGGACGAAGAAGCTATGGTCGATGAGCTTCGTGCCGAGCTTCGTGGTCCCGGTCTGGTCGAAGTTGGCGGCCGCGATCTGGGTACCGTTGGCGGGCAGCGTGTAGACACCGCCGAGGGCGCCGGCCCACATGCCCGTGACGACCCCAGCGGGGAGCCCTGCCGCCAGACCGATCGGCACGATGGTCCGCGTGGCCGTGGACTGGCTGGTGGTGAGCGCGGCGACGAGGAAGACCGCGAGGGCGAAGATGAACTTCCAGTCCGTCACCCAGCCGCCGACGGTGTCGACGATGAACTCCTCGTGGGCGGCGATGAACGTCGCGGTCAACCACGCGATCCCGAAGAGGGCGATGGCCGAGATCATGCCGGCCTTGAATACCGACATGTCCGGGACGGTCTTCACGTCGGGACGGCCGATGAGCAGGATCAGCACGCCGACGACGAACATCACCATGACGATCGTGGTGGTCATGTCGATGGCCACCGACTCACCGCCCTCGACGGGGAAGGAGGGACGGAGGTCGGGGAAGAGCCCGAAGATCACGATCGCCACGACACCGAAGAGGAACGCCAGCGCCGAGTTGCGCCCGGCCTTGGTGTAGGTCAGCGCCGACGAGGCCGAGCCCTCGGTCTGCGCATTGCGGTGGGCCAGTGCGCCGGAGGCGATCTTGGCCTGCACCTCGGGGTCGTCGTCGAGGTCGGCCCACATCCGGTTGACGACCAGGGCGGTCACCACGATGCCGATGACGCACGAGGGGATCGTGATCGCCAGGATCTGGGTCAACCCCAGGTTGTACGGCGCGACGTCGGTCAGTGTGAGCATCGCCGCCATGGCGGCGGACACCGGAGACGCCGCGAGCGCGATGCCGGACTGCACCACGGTCACCGTCAGTGGACGTGACGGCCGGATGCCGTTCTTGTAGGACACGTCGTAGATCACCGGGAGCAGCGGGTAGATGATGTTGCTCGTCCCCGCACCCACGGAGAATCCGAAGGCTGTCAGCGGCGCGATCAGGGTGATCTGCTTCGGGTGACGCTCGATCACCTTGGCGGCGACGGCGACCATCCAGTCGATACCGCCGGCGGCCTGCATCATCGCCGCCGAGGTGACCACGGCGAGGATGATCGCCAGCGCCGCGGCCGGTGGCTCTCCGGGAGCCTCCCCGAAGATGAAGACCAGGACGAAGGTGCCCAGGCCTCCCCAGAGACCCACTCCGACGCCGCCGGCCCGGGTCCCCATGACGATGGCTCCCAGAACCACCAACGCTTCGAGTACGAACATCACATCCATGGCGCGACCTTCCTCACGGTGGCTCTCACTGGTCCTCGGGGCACTTCACCTCGGCGACGGCCTCGAGAACGGCCCACGCCTCGTCGATCCGTTCCGCCGCGTCCTCGATCTGCGGACGCGCGGTCTCCAATGCGTCCTCACCGGAGGTGACCGCGGCCTGACGCAGGTCGTTCACGGCCGCACGCATCGTGGAGATGGCCGTGTCGAGCTGGCCTTCAGAGACCGCCTGCAGCTGGTCGAGCTCCGCGCTGACGGCGTCCGCCCGGGCCCGCAGGTCCTCGGCAGTCGCCGTGAGCGGGTCCTGGGTGCGCAGTTCCTCGGTCGCAGTGACGAGGTCGGCGTACTGACCGCAGAGGTCCTGATCGGCGAGGTCCCCGCATCCACTCACCAGGGTCAGGCACGCCAGGGACGGCACGCACATGAGCGCGAACCGCTGTACGACTCTCATCGTCGACGTCTCCGATCGCTCGGTCGTGGGGCTCGGCATACGGACCCCGGGACCCTTCGATCGTCGGACGCCGGCGACGCCCGCGCGTCACCCGTGGGGGGTGAGACGGATCAGTCGTTCGGCGCCGCTCCGGCCATGGCCTCGGCTTCCGGCGAGACGGGCCTCGACGAGCCCGGCTGACGTGTGGGGATCCCCTTCGACACGAACAGGGCCAGCAGCGCCAGCACAGCAAGTACGGCGAGGGCGGACCTCAGGCCCACCAGTCGGGAGTCGCTGTTCTCGTCGAGGATCGCGGTGGCGGTGTCCCCGGTGATCCCGGCGTCCGCGAGGGCCGTCTCGAGGTCGGCATCGGACAGGAAGGGGATGCCGCCCGCGAGCTCGACCTGGGCCTGGGAGGCCAGGTCGGCCGGAACGTCGTTGTTCTGTTCGACCCCGGTGAGGAACGACGTCGAGAGCGCGGAGATGAGCACCGCGCCCGCGAGTGCCGTGCCGACCGAGGCACCGAGGTTGGTCAGGGTGTTCTGAAGTCCCCCCACCTCACCGCTCTGCTCGTCCGGCACCGCGGAGACCGTCACACTGCCGAGCTGGGACGCCAATGCGCCGATGCCGAGCCCGGCCAGGAGCAACGGCCAGGTGACGACCTCGGGGCCCGCCCCGTACTCCAAAGACGCCATCAGGGTCACGATGCCGGCGAACAGCGCCAGGAAGCCGAGCCGGACCACGCGACGGGGTGACGCCTGAGGGAAGAACTTCGGGATCCCCACGGCGGCCGCCAGCAGGGTGATCGAGAGCGGCATGATCCGCAACCCCGTCTCCACGGCCGACAGCCCCAACGCCACGGACAGGTAGAGGGGAACGGTGAAGAAGAGGCCTGCCTGGAGCAGGTACTGGAAGAAGAACGACGTCAGTCCCCCGCGCAGCAGGCGGTTCTCCAGCATCGCCGGGTCCACCAGCGCGACCTGACCGCGTGCCAGTTGGCGCCGTTCCCAACTCAGGAAGGCCCACAGCACCACGCCACCAGCGAGCACGAGCCAGATCACCGGGGACAGCCCCAGCCAGACCGGGGCCTCCGGCTTGGGGACGACGAACCCCCAGGCCCCGGCGCGCAGGATGCCCAGCACGATCAATCCCAGACCCAGGGCGGAGAGACCCGTGCCGACGAGGTCGAGTCGCCCCGGCTCGGCAGGGGCGTCCGTGATGCGCTTGGTCAGGGCGAGGATCACGAGCACGATGAGGACCTCGCCGGCGAACACCCATCGCCAGGAGGCGTAGGTCGTCATCAGTCCACCGATGAGTGGACCGACCGCCACGGCGATGGCCCCGGACGCGGCCACCAGTCCGTACGCGCGCGGGCGGTCGGCTCGACCGAAGTTCGTCGCCACCAGCGGCACGATCGCCGGCATGATGAGCGCGGCCCCGATGCCTTCGAGCAGCGACCACCCGATCAGCAGGACGGTGAGGTTCGGGGCCAGAGCGGTCGTGAAGGATCCGGTCCCGTAGATGACGCAGCCGATGGCGAAGGCACGCTTACGCCCGATGATCTGTCCGATCTTGCCGCCGGTGATCATCAGGGACGCCATGACAAGGGTGTAGAGCGTGATGGCGGTCTGGATGCCGGTCACCGTGGTTCCGACGTCGGCCGCCACCGTCGCGATGGACACGTTCATGACCGAGCTGTCCAGGGTCATCAGGAACTGGGCTGCGGACAGGGTGAGCAGCACCAGCCCCGAGGCAGCCGCTGCGGCGCCGACCGCCCCACCGTCGTCACCAGTGGACCGGCCCGCAATGTCGCCCGTCATGCTGTGACCGCCGGCGCGAACGGACGAATTTCCTCATGGGCCCCGTGCACGACCAGACAACTGGACTCCGGCACCTCGCGCCACGCCCCTTCGAGGTCGCCGAGCGGCTCGGAGACCACGAGGCGCGCATCGTCGGACAGGTCGCGCAACGTGGCGAGGTCGGGATAGAGCGCCCGCAGCGTGGCCACGTCCGTGCTGTGGAAGAGCGACCGCGACTCGTGCACGCTCGAGTAGCGGAAGGCCCAGGTGGTCCGGCCGTCCGTCGTCGCCACCGTCATCTGGACCGGGTCCGCGACCCCGTGTCGGCGCGCCGTCTCCTCCACGAAGCCGACCGCGCGGCCCACCGCACCGGACGGGTCCTGCTCGAGACCGAAGGTGAGGCTCAGAAAGAACAACATCTCGGAGTCGCTCGATCCCTCGATCTGCGGGTAGAGCGACGGGTCGACCGCCATGGCGAGGTCGCGTTTGAGCACGTCGAAGTCGGCCACGAGCCCGTTGTGCATCCACAGGTGTCGACCGTGCCGGAACGGGTGACAGTTCGTCTGTTGCACGGCCGTTCCGGTCGTCGCGCGAATGTGGGCGAACACCCGCGGCGAGCGGGCGAAGGCGGAGAGCTCGCGCAGGTTCCGGTCGTTCCACGCGGGTTGGGTGCTTCGGAAGAGGCCGGGGGTGTCCCGGTCGCCGTACCAACCGATGCCGAACCCGTCTCCGTTGAGGGTTGTCGCGCCGAGTTTCGAGTGCTTGCTCTGCACCACCAGGGAGTTCGCGGAGGTGAAGAGCAGGTCCTCCAGGAGCACCGGCGACCCCGAATAGGCCATCCATCGACACATCGGTCCGTTCCTCTCAGGTCAGCGCCAGGACGGACTCGACGTCCAGGCCGTGGGCGACCAGACGCGCGACCAGTCCGACCACGTCCTCGTCGTCGGGGAGCCTTACCGTCAGCACGGTGAGCCACTCGGTGCTCGCCGACGTGGCCGGCTGAAGTGCCGCGCGCACCGCCGGACCGATCCCACCCGCCACGGTCAACTCGAAGGCCACGGGTCGATCACCCCTGGGCATCGCCGTCTCCCCCCGCCGCCTCGATGGGTTCGTCGGTCACCGGCACGCGCCTGACCTCCACGACCTCCAGCCCGAAGGAGCGGAGACGGTTCAGGAAGGCGTAGAGCTCCGCCTGGTCGACGAAACTGCCGCTGAGCACGGTGCGCAACTCATGCGAGGCCACGTCGACATCGCGCAACTCCTCGAGCAGGGCCTCGGTCGGCACGAGGCCGTTGACCCGGACCTCATAGGTGCGCTCAACCATGGCCGGTCCCATCGTCGTGAAGATTTCATCCGTGCGACACCAGCACACTAGGTTCCGAGCGACGGCGCCTCATCCGCGCAGGGTGACGGTGAGGCAGGGAGGACGGTGCCTACGCCGCGATGAGCCCCAGCTCGCGCGCCTGCCTGATCGCGGCGTTGCGCCGGTTCACTCCGAGCTTGCGCAGGATGTGCCGGATGTGGGTGCGGACCGTATTGACCGACACGAACATCTTCTGGGCGATCTCCTCGGTCGTCAGCAGTTCCGCGAGATGTCCCAGGACCTCGAGCTCCTTGGCGGTCAGCGGCTCGATGAGGGGGCGGACCGACCCCTCCCCCGTGTGGGATGCCACCGCGGTGGCCACCGGACCCGGACCGATGCTCACCCAGGCATGCTCGGCCAGGAGCGGGGCATGCTGCGTGAGCAAGCGCGTCAGGCTGGGACCACCGTCGCGGAACGGCCTCCGGAGCCGCTCAGGAGCCGCGACCCGCAAGGCCTCCCCGAGCGCGGTCGCACGAGCCGACTCCGGACCGGTGATCGCAGCCAGGATCAGCACTGCCACCTGGAGATAGACGTCCCGCGAGGCGTCGCGGCCTTCAGCGTGGGCCTCCAGGTCGACACCGGCCAGCGTCGCCGCGAGGAGCGCGTCCGGTCGTCCGGGCTCCGAGAGCCTCGCGAGCGTGACCGCGGCGCGCTCCCGATCGCCCTCACGCGCCGCCATCCGTGCAGCGGCCACCCACAGTCGGTCGGCTGTCCAGGCATCACTTTCCATCGCTGCCAAAGCGGCGGTCTCCAGGCGGTCCCTGGCCGTACGGTGACTGCCGTCGTCATGCTCCAACGTCGCCGTGGCCACCTCGACCAGGGCCTGGCACATGCGGTCGTCCACGAGCCGGGGGTTGGACCGGGCCAGCCTGAGGTGGACCCATGCGAGGTCGGGGTCGCAGCGTGCCACGCCGACCAGGGCGAGGGCGACGTGCGCGACAGGTGGCCTGCGGACCCGCGAGGCTCCTGGCTGCGCCAACTTGGCCAACGATTCCTCGGCGCACCGGACCGCGCCCGACAGCTGACCCTGCAGCACCTCGACGAGGGCGAGCCGCCCCCAGCACTCCGCACGGAACGCCGTCGAGACCGCGGGGGGCGCGTGCTCGACAGCCCGTGTGAACGCCTCCTCGGCCTCCTCCAACCGCCCCGATCGCAGCGCCGCGACGCCGCACGAATACTCGACCACCCGCGCGAGCTCGGAGAGCGCAGGAGCACCCTCGACGTCCCGGGGCTCGCCGACGAGACCGCGGGCGCGTTGGGCAAGCCTCCCCGCCGTCTCCGTGTCCCCCGTCAGGCAGTGTCCGTAGGCCGACACGACCGTGACAGCCAGGTCGTACGCCGGGCCGAGGGCTGAAGAGGACTCCGACGACGCGGTAGCGAGTTCGCGATCGCACCGCTCCGTCTCGCCCTGGGCGGCGGCCACCGCCGCCCGGGTGAGCGCCGCGGCCGGCGTGTGCAGATCGGCCGGGGCCCGATGCGCCAGCCGGCGCAGAGCGCCGTCCTCGTCCTCGAGCAGGAGGGTGCCGACCAGTTCCTCCAGCACGATCTCGTCGGCGAGCTCGGCCCAGGCCCCGACCCGGGCCAACGTCTCGAGGGACTCCAGGGCAAATCCCTGCTCGCGCAGCCACTGCGAGACGGCCGAGGTGAGCCGGCGCGCGCGTTCCGGCGACTCGTAGGTGAGGTGTGCGCGCAGCAGCGCCCGGAAGAAGGGGTGGTAGCGAAAGCTTCCGGGCTGCCCGGGGACGGGCTCGACGAAGGCTCGTCGCGACATCAGGTCGTACATGGTCCGCACCGCGGAGGGGCCGCCGAGCATCTCGGCGAGCTCGGCGCTCACGACATCGGCGACCGAGGTGTCGAGCAGGAACCGCCGCACCTCCGGCGCCTGCCCGTCGAGTACCTCGTGTACGAGATACTCGTTGATGTCGCCGGAGTGCTCCACCACGGTGGCGGCATAGGCGGCCGGATCCTCCCGCTCGGCCAAAGCACGACCCGCGAAGCGCAATCCCGCGGCCCAGCCCCGCAGCCGCCGATTGAGGTCGTGCACCGTACGCTCGTCGAGCTCGGCACCACACATGCCCAACAACACCGCCGCTTCGTCGTCGGTGAAGGCAAGGTCGGGAGCGCGAACCTCGACCATGGTGGCGTTCAGGCGATAGCGGTAGAGCGGCAACAGCGGATCGACCCGGCTCACCAGGACGAGCTGCAGCCGCCCGCCGCTGTGGCGGACCAGGTAGTCGAGATCGCGTCCGACGCTCTGCGAGGCGACTTCGAAGCCGTCCAGCACCAGGGTGACGCGCGTGTCCTGGGCCGCGACCGCGATTGTGACGGCGCCCAGCGTGTCCTGATCGAGACCGCCACCGACCAGGACACGCCAGCCCGGAGGCACAGGGATGCCCAGTCGCCGGAGCGCCTCGAGCGCGTGGGGCCAGAACTCGGTGTCGGTGTCCTCGAAGGTGATCCAGCCGACGCGCGCGGGGTCCTTCCCCCGCACCCAGTCAGCAACTGCCGTGGTCTTGCCCGTGCCGGCCGGCGCGCTGACCACCACCACGGCAGCCCGGTCCGCGGCGTCCAAGAGTGGGTCGAGGCGGGGACGTGGCACGTGGTACCCCGCTGGCAGTGGAACGCCCCAGCGCGCGGCCCAGGCAGGACTGTCTCCCGGAGCAGGCCCGGGGCCCACATCCATACCCATCCCCATGACTCGACATTCCCGCACGCGGGGATCTTTCTGCGTGTGCCGTCAGTCGGTCCGGACCGGGTCGGAAGTCCCGTCCGTGACCACCCCGACGGGTGGGGTCGTCGGTGAGCCCGTCCGCAGAGCAGCGCGTGCATGCCGGGCCCAGGGCTCGGGCGCCCGGTCGAACTCGGCCGCCACGACGGTGCCGACCACCAGGATCAGCGCGATGCACAGCAGCCAGCCGACCACGGCGATCGTCACGCCGAAAAGGCCGTACCGCTCGCTGTAGCTCTCCATCAGCCGCGGCATGTACCAGGTGGTGGCGACCCCGTAGAGGCTCGCGGAGAGCCCCACCAGCGCTCCGGTCGGGAGGAGACGACGCCAGCCGAGGCGGCGATCCAGCAGCAGCCAGGGAATCGTGGTCCACAGGACGACCCCGGCTCCCACGGACAGTGGCACGCTGAGCGCCCAGTCGAACGGGACCGACTGCAGCATCGTGCGCAGCAGGTAGAGCAGTGCCACCTCCACGAGGATGACCACGAGTCCCAGTGCGGCGTGCAGCGAGCCGCGTGGACCCGCTACCGGCGCGAGGCCCCACGCGTCCTGGAACATCCGCTGCATGCGCCGGGTGAGCGAGACCCCGGAGAAGACCAGCAGGAGCAGGCTTCCCAGCCGCACGCTGCTCACCTCGGGGTGAGCGAACACCACGGCCACCGCTGCCGCGGAGTCACCGTCGAGAGCGAACTTGCGGATCACCGCGTCGGACACCGTGCTGGCGCTCCCCGTCGGGAGCACGGCCGAGACGATGATGAGCAGAGGAATCAGTGCGGTGAAGGCCTGCGAAGCGATCACCATCGCCCGGTCCAGCCCCTGCATCCGGGCGAAGGCGCTCAAGCATCGACCGGGGAACGTCGACTCCACGCGGTTGCGGAACTTCTTCAGGTCCGGCACCGGGCACCACATCCTCAGCCCAGATCCACCGATGAGCATGCTGGTGTGAGCGTGGCGTAGAACGAGAATGCCCTTGCTGGGCGGGAGAATCGGGCTTGCTGAAGGACCGATCTGCTGCCGAGCAAGGGACACCTCGTAAGTGAAAGCCTCTCA
>JBGAJX010000020.1:0-81689 GCA_044224695.1 Marmoricola sp.
GCCTCGGGTGTCCGGGCGACCACGCGACCGGATCTCCGTACGCGATATTGGCGGCGTCGCCGGGCGATGAGTGCGGCGTAGAGGCCACCGCCGAGAAGGGCACCGGCTCCACTCAGTGCCAGGAGCAGCTCGTGGTCGGTGGGGTCCGATGTGGTGGCCGACCCCGCAGGCGCCGCCTCTTCGGAGTCAGGGGCATCGGGGGTGACCCCCGCGGCCGGGCCGGAGTAGCCGCGGCTCGATCTCGGTTCGGCCTGGGCGTCTTCGGAGGTGCCTGCACTCGGGACTTCGTTCGACGGGGGCAACGAAGCGTGCACGTGCGGGATCTCGAGGACCTGTCCGACGTAGATCAGATCGGGGTCCTCGATGACGGCCTGATTGCTGCGGTAGATCCGCGGCCAGCGCGACCCCTCGCCGTAGGCGTCGTCCGCCAACTCCCACAGGGTCTCTCCCGGTTGCACGACCACCGAGCCCGCGTGCTGGCGAGGCGAGACCTTGTCCGGCAGCAACAGGACCCAACCCGGCGTAAGGGAACCGGCATCGGTGAAGCGCGCCCCGTCACCCATGGGTCGACCCTGGTTGAGCTGCGCGATCTCCCGCCACCGTTCACCGGCACCGAGGTGCCGTTCGGCCAGCCCCCACAACGTGTCGCCACGAGCGATCAGCACCTCCGCGGTCGACGTCGGGCGCTCTCGGTCGCCGGTACTCACCGGGGGTTGGTCCCACGTCACCCGGTCTGCGGCCTCGGCGGCGGGGGTCGCGAGGCTTGGCGCCGCGACTGTTCCTGCCCCGATCCCGCCCGCTATGAACGCGTGCACCAGGGTGCGAGCGAGTCGCTGCTGTCCCTCGAACGTCCCGGGCAGGGTGTCGGCCCACGGTGCCGTTCGACCGAGGATCACACGCACTTCCGCGGCAGCTTCGAGGAGCACGCATCCCAGGAACTGAAGCCACATCACCCACACACCCACGGCAAGGACACCTAGCAGCGCCTCGTCTGAGAGCCGGGTGGACATGCCGAGTGACCCGGCAGGGAGCGGGTTGCCGACCGTCGTGATGAGCAGGACGGGAACGCCGAGCAACAGCACCACGAGGGCGACCAACGCCGCCGTCGAGACTGCGATTCGGCGAGCCACAGGTGTCATGGAGCGACCTCCAGGTCCGTGATGCCTTCCGCGGTGGCGGACTCCTTGACGGGGAAGCCGTGGACGCCCAGCACTCCCAGGATCCGCACCGGGCTGGTGCCGGTGATGGTCACGGTGACTCGGTCGCCTTGGACAGCCACCGTGCCGTGGTGTCCGGCCTCTGAGAGGTAGCGGTGTACCCGTTGCCGTGCCGCTGCGGCGTTGACGGCGTCACCGCCGGCGCGCACGCTTCCGCTGGAGAGTTGGTCGGCGCCGAGTCGAGCTGCCTGACCGGCGACCCTGGCGGCGTCGAGTCGGGCGTCGATGGCGTACCCGCCGTCAACGACGAGACCCAGGAGGACGGTGAATGCTCCGGACGTCAGGAGCAGTGCCCAGATGGATACCGAACCGCGCTGATCCCGTGACCGCCTCATGGGATCACCCGGTGTTGTTCCAAGGGCACGACGGCCTCATCGCTGAACTCGCGGGTGCCAGGGAGACCGAACCCGACGAGATCGTCCAGGTTCGTTCGGCAGGTCACGCGTGCCCTGACCGTCTCGCCAGGGGCAAAGTTGCGGATGACCAACGTGATCTCGAGTTGGGCGCATGACTGTCCCTGGTCGGCAAGGGCGGCTCGACCGGCCGCGCGACCTGCAGTCAACGCGGCGGTCCGTGAGGACTCCAAGGACGCGGCTCTCGCGGCAGCGGTGGCGGCGAGGCTGACATGATCGGTCGCGGCGACGAACCGTGCTCCGCCTGCAATGGTGAGGATGCACCCCACCAGCACCGGAGTGAGCACGACCAGCTCCAGGGACAGCGAGCCACGTTGGTCGCGCCGCCTCATGGGACCCACCGTTCGACGGGTCCCTCGACCTCGGCCTCCACCGTCACGGTGAGGAACGGCACCAGTTGCTCGACCTCACCACTGATGAGCACTCGTGCGGTGGTGGCGCCCCGCCGCACGCTCACCTGGGGAGCCTTCACACCTGGCCCCAGGTCGGTGAGCAGCGCGCGGGCTACCCGCCGCCCTGCTTCTTCTGACCCGTCGTACGCCGCGGTGGCAGCGAGCGCCTCCTCGGCCGCGGCGGTGGCGATCCGGTCCGCATGCGCGCGTACGGCGTACTGGAGCATGAGCAGGAAGACGCCGACGAGCACGCCCATCACGAGCATGAACTCCACCGCGATCGCACCTGACTCGCCGCGCCGCGCACGCCGACCCCTCACACAGGACACCGGATCCGCCTGGAGTCAGGAGCCGAGCTTGTTGGTTTGAGAGGTCACGTAGGCCTGCACCGCGGCGACGGCGATCCCGGCGATGCCGATCACGCCCAGCGCGACCAGGAGCCACTCCACCGCCGTGAAGCCTCCCTCGTCGCGGCGCGCCAAACGGGCACGCACCCAGCACACCAACACATCGATCTCGTGCATCACATCTCCTTAAGAGGTTCAGCCGGCGAACAGCCGGACGATGGAGGGGTAGACCTCGTAGCCGAGGAACGCGAAGACCATCACGATCAAGGTGAACTTCATCGACTCGGTGGCCTGATTGGCCTCGGCATGGGCGTCGGCGATGCGGGCCGCTCTCAAGGTGCCGGCGCGCGCCACGAGGGTGGCCTTGACCTTCGCCCCGTCCTCGTTGGCCAGGCGCAGCGCGGCGTCGAGGTCCACCAGCTCAGGCAGGCCGATGCGGCGGCCCAGCCCGCCCAGAGACTCCCACGCCGTCACACCCGAGAAGCGGGCTCCGTCGATCGCGTCTTGCAGGTGCTCAAAGGTCCAGCCTGACCCGATGTTCGCAGCGGCCGGGAGTGCCTCCGCGTGGCCGCGTCCGGCGTCAAGCGCCATCGCGACGAGGTCGAGGTAGATCGAGAGACTCCGTCGGAACTCGGCCCGGAGTTCGGCTGCCCGGGAGCGCAGCTCTCGGTGGGCCACCAGCACCATCGCCGCCGCCAGTCCCACCCCGAGCATCAGCGAGATGCCGAGCGGGATGCGTAGCCCCACCAGGCTGAGGACGCCGAAGATCAACGGTGGGCCGATGAGCGCGACCGAGGACAAGGCGAGGACTCTGGTCAGGTGGCCCTCGAGGGTCGTGCCGGTCATCGCGAGGTCCTGCTCCAGGTCGCGGCCCCCGCGCCCCTCCACGAACCGAGCCAACCGCGTGGTGACTCCACCGAGGGGATGAGGAGCAGCGTCGGGCTTGTCGCGTGCCCGCTGGGCGCGCTCCCGGTCGGCGTACCACTGGGCGACCTGGGCGGCGTGGTTCGGACGGGGCGGGACCGCGAGCCGTGCGGTGCGGACCAGTCCGACCGCAAGCAGGAAGATGGCCAGCATGAAGGCGGTCACCGGCGACCCCCTGCGATCGGGAGCGGCTTGTACGAGGCGACCTCGGTGACGCTCTCGGGGGACGTCAGGAACCTCGCCGGCGGTCGCGACGTCGACAAGGCCCGCATCCTCAAGAACGCGGCGAGGAAGATGCCGATGAAGACCGTGAGGGCCAGTTGCCCCGCAGGAGTGGAGTACGGCGCCACCCAGCCACGGGCGAAGAGTGCCTGGAGCAGCACGAATCCCAACACCAGTCCAGCGATGCGATGCGCCTGACCCCGCAGGGCGCGCCGCTCATGCTCGACCGTGCGCCTCATCTCCAACTCGGCACGAGACGAGGTCGCCAACGCGGTCAGGATCCGTTGCAGCCCGCCCGCGCGCTGACGGGCATTCAGGCTGAGTGCAGCAACGACCATGTCCCCGGCGGGGTCGCCGAGCTCGTCGGCGAACAACGCCAGGGCCTCGGGCAGCGGCACCCGTCCGGCGAGTCTGGCCGAGAGGTCCTCCAACGGACCCCGCAGGACCGCGGGGGCCGAGGAGACCGTGGCAGGGATCGCCTGCTCCAGTCCGGCAGCCGCCGCAGCGGTGTCGCGAAGAGACTCGGTCCAGGTGGCGATCGCTTCGATCTTCTCCAGTTCCCGACGGCCCGCAGCCGCGCCGCCAAACAGCTTGGGCCACAGCACCACCAGACCCAGTGTGGCCACACCCGCGGCGGGCCACCGCGTCACAGCGAGGACCAGCAGGCCTGCGGCGATGCCGAGCCCGAAGAAGCGCCATGTGTCGGAGTCGATGCGCACGGACCTCGAGCGCATCGACGGGAGCCGCAGTTCCTTGCCACGAGCCAGGTGCACCAAGGCGATCAGCCCAAGGGCAGTCGCAGTCACGGCGAGGAGGAAGAGCGGCAGCATCACCAGGCCCCGCTCTCCGGGCGCCATCCCGCGGCGAGCAGGTCGTCGTGGCAACGGGTCTGGACGTCCTCACGGCGGCGGACCTGGCCCCGGTGGTCGGGAGCCCACAGCTCATTGGTCGCCAGGTCTCCGCTTTCGGTGACCCCGGCAACCTCGCGCACCGATTCAACGACCCGGTCCTGACCTTGAGCATGGCGGAGCCGGCGGACGAACACGATGAAGTCCAGGCCGGTGGAGACCAACCGGACCGTGGCCTCCCACGGCAGCCGCTCAGGCGCCTGGATCGCGTAGGTGGCGATCTTGTGGACCACGTCGAAGGAGGAGTTCGCGTGGATCGTCGACAGCGACCCGTCGTTGCCCTGCGTCATCGCGTTGAGCATCGTGACGACCTCATCACCCAGGACCTCGCCGACGATCACCCGCGAAGGGTTGAGCCGCAGCGTGTCTCGAACAAGTTCGGCCATGGTCACCGCGCCGAGTCCTTCCGAGTTCGGGAGCCGCTCCTCCAACGCGATGGCGTTCGGGTGGGCTTCCACGTCTTCGTCCAGCCCCAGCTCCAAAGACCGCTCCACACTGAGGATGCGTTCGTCCGCGGGGATCTCCGCGGCCAGTGCCCTCAGGAGCGTGGTCTTCCCCGCCCCGGTAGCCCCCGCGATCATCACGTTCTTCCGAGCACGCACTGCGGCACTGAGGAAGTCCGCCAGGTCCTCATCCATCGTCCCCAGCCGGACGAGGTCCTTCAGGCTCACCCGACGGTGCCGGTGCTTCCGGATCGAGATCACCGGCTCGCGCGTCACCGACTGCACCGCGTACAGGCGCGAACCGTCGGGCAGGCGCAGGTTGACCCGCACATTGGCGACATCGAAGGCGCGCGAGGACAGCCCCTCATGGGCAGCCAGCGTCTGGACCGTCTCCACCAGATCCTCATTCGACAGCGCAACGGGGCGCACCCGCGCCGTCGTGCCGTCGGCGTACTCCACGAACACATTGCGGAAGCCGTTGATGTCGATATTCTCGACCGACTCGTCGTCGAGGAGCACCTGGAGGCTGCCCGCCCCGAACAAGCGCGACTCCAGCGCCTCCACCAGGTCCTGGCGGGACTCCCACGACAACTCTGGATGCCCCGCCTCGGCCAGGTCCGCCTCGTGGTTGGTGACGACCCTCTGCACCAGAGTCTTCCCATGCTGGCGTGCGTCCTCGCCCCCAAGCGGCGGAAGACCCTGGTGCCGTCGTTGTTCGACCGCCTCCTGTCGCAGTCGTCCGAGCTCGGTCTGAAGGTTCTTGACCAGCTGGTGGTCCAGGGCCCTCATCTCGCGACCTCCCGGGATGCAGCGGCGGGTTCAAGCAGCTCCGCGAGGTCCCCGGCGATGCGGTGGGCAGAGCGCATCAGGGCCGTCCGGGCGAGCCGACCCGCGTCGCTCTGTCCGGCCCAGACCCGCTCGGCGCTCGCCAGGTCGTATGCCAGGTGGCCGCTGCCCACGACCAACGGCCCCGCCGGAGTGCCACGCAGGATGTGTGCCAGGTCTTCCACGTCGCGGCCCGCGTGTCGCTCGCGCCCGACAAGCACAGGGAACAGTCGGGGCGGCGCGGAACGTAGTGCGGCAAGCGTCGCCGTGATGCGGCTGAGCCGTTCCCGAAGCCGGATCAGGCTGCCTGCCTCGGCACGGGCAACGACCACCACCACCTCGGCCGCTGCGACACAGGGGACCAGAGGGGACGAGCCATGGAGTCGCCCCACATCCAGAAAGTGCGCCGCACTCCCGGCATGCAACACGTCCACGAGCGGCGACCAGTTCGGTACCGCAGCGAGCTGCTCGGCCAGCAACGGCGCCGGTACAACGGCGAGCTGCTCGTTGATCTCGAGGGCGTAGCGCCCCACAACGTCGGGCTCACCGCTCTCCTGTGCCGAACGCGCGGCGGTAAGGAGTGTCAACACCGTCGGTGTCTCGGGCACGACCTCGCCGCGCGCGGTGCGCAGCCGCAGTCCCAGATCTCCGCCGCCCGGATCGGCCTCTACGACGACCGCCGGTGTTCGCCAGGCCGAGGCCAGCGCCAAGGCCGTGGTCGTCGTGCCAGGTGAGCCCTTGTCGGAGCCGATCGCGATGAGCATCTCAGCGACCTGCACCATCTGAGGCAGAGGCCGAGGGCGCCTGCACGATCGCCACCCGCCCCGCGGCTCCAAAGGCAGCCACCTGATTGGCCTCGGCGTCGGGCACGACCAGCGAGATCCGGGTGCCCGCATCACCACGTCCGACGCGGAGCACCTGGGCGTTCTCGGCCAACACCGGCGGATCGGTCAGGACCTCGGGATCACCCGGGTCGCCGGAGGGCGGCACAGCCAGGACCGAGACCACGTCCCCGGCCGTGATCCCCCAGGGAACCCGGGTGGGGTCCAGCTCGACCCCGACCACCCTCTGTCCAGTGGCCGGTACCGGTGCCGCTGCCAAGAGGCCCTCATTGAGCACCTGTCCGGGCACCAACCCAGTGCTCGCGGTGGCACCCACCACCAACTCCAGGTCCGCCACGGGGATGGCACCGGGGACCCCCGAGACCGAGGCCGAGGTCAGGTCGCCCTCCGAGATGACCTGACCCGCGGCGACGGCCTCTCCCATGACCAGCACGTCGACCGTGTCGCCCCGCTGCTGCCACAGCCAACCAGCCAGCACCACGCTGGCGCCCACGAAGACAACGGTGCCGGCCCACTGACCGACGCGCCGCGGTCGCGTGGGCAGACGGGTCGAGCGGAGGTCGCGAACGGGACGTGACTCCGGAGCGGTCTCGACCCGCGGTCGCGCCTGCGGTTGTGTCGTCACTGGACCACCACCGTCTGCCGCTGTACGACGCGCAGACTCCCGGTGCCCGTCGGCCCGTCAACCAGTCCGAGCGAACCGGAGCCAGAAGTGCACGACCCTGAGCACGTCCACGTCACGGCGTACCGGATGGTCGCCGCCACAACGAACTCACCGCTCGGTTGACCCTGCGAGGTCCGGTCGTAGGTGTACCCGCATCTGGTCACCGCACCATCACCCAATCCGTTAGTCCACGGTCGACCCGCCTCGAAGCACGTCGTCGAACCTGGCCCCATGTCCCACAGCACCTGCTCCGGGACCGCCGCCACGCTGACTGACGTTGCGCCGACCGCCACCGTCTTGCGTAGCGTCTCCCACTGGCCCGACGGCACCCACAGCCAGTTCTCGATCCCCACCACCGCCGGGTCCGGCGGGCTCGGCGCCAGCTGCAGGTCCGCGGTGGCCAGCTGCAAGGTCCCCAGCGCATCCCGCGCGAGCGTCTCCGGATCCGGAGGCGCCGCCAACGGACCACCTGGAGGCACCCAGAAGAACTCCCCCGTCGTCGGGCCACCGAACGCGAACGCGCAGAACCACACCTCGCCGTCGGTGTGCCCCTCCCACACGGGGTAGGTGGCCGGCACGGTGATGGGGTGCGCGTAGCACTGGTGGGACGCGACCCACACCCCCCAGTCAGTCACGCACGGGATGCGCTGGCCGTTGGCGCGCATGCACCCGCCATTGCCGCCACCGCCAGGATCCTCACCGCCGGGGTCGCCCGGATCGCCGGGATTGCTTGCGCGGATGCAGATCAGGCCGCCACCGGGGCCTGCCACGGGCGACGACCCCGGAGGACAGCTGCCGGGGGCCGCATGAGCCGGGGTCGCCGCCAATATCCCCGCCGAGACGAGGATGAGGGTGACGAGGCCCCGAATCAGCACTCCGAACCCAGCCTTTCGGAGAGCACGCGCCAGGTCGACTCCCCTGACAGCAGCACCAACCTGACCCGTGTGATCGTCGGCTCTGGATCCGGCTGAGGAATGGGTTCCCCGTTCTGGAGGACCTCGACACCCTCCGAGATCCCGCAGACTCGCAGGTCCACGCGACCGCTCCCGTCGCGGTAGAGCTCGATAACCGTGGGTCGGGTCTCGATCACGCGACCGATCCCTACAACGCGGATGCCTTGTCGTTCGTACGCACGCAGTTGCGCCCAGTAGGTCTGCCAGGCCGCGGTGCGCTCTTGGTAGAACGCCTTCGCGGCCGGGGTTGCCTCACCGACGCTGAGGATCGCGCCATGGCCCTCAGAGAAGTCCCCGAAGTCCGCTACGGCGTCGGCGTACGCCTCACGCTCCGCTTCGCTAAACCGCTCCAGGTACGCCGGCACCGAAGGCTCGGTCGGTGACGGTGAACTCGTCGGGACCCAACTCGTGCTCGCCGTCGGCGTCGGGCTCGAGGTGGGTTCCGGCTCCGGGTGATCCCCCGAGCACGCCGTCAGCGCCATCAGCGCCATCAGGCACGTCACAGTCACCGCCGCCGTGCGGATGGGCTGGACCATAACGACTCCCCCGAGTCGGACCGTGAGCTTGTTCATCACCCTAGGGACGGCCACCGACAGGAAGCGGGAAGGGCAACGGTCCGGGCGAGTCGCAGCACACATGGGCCACCTCCTTCACCACCCCTAGGCATTCGAGCAGCCCGTTCGTGGACAACCCCAGGTAGAGAACTTGGTGAACCTCATCGGACGCCTCACCAATCACCTCACCAATGCCCGGCTTCCACCCAAAAGGCCCGTCTCTGCCCAGGCGAAGTCTTTACTTTGTTCCCCTGGCCCTCGGGCACTCCCGGGCGCAGGATCGGTTGCGGCGGGTAGTTCGCGCGCAACTCCCGCACCGGACTCGGGCCAACCGTCGGATTCCGGGATGACCGCCAACTCACGTGGGTGGGGACGACAGTCAGCGTGCGAGGTGCGCCACCGGTGCGGTGCCCCAGGCGAGGGGCCTGGGGAGCCGTCCTCCCAACGGTGCCGACGCCTCGGGTCTCGGCCCACCAGCCGCCGGGGGGCGGCCGGGCCGAGACCCACCGCGTGTCGACGACGCTCGGAGAGCCGCGGCGCCTGGGGTCGGGTCAGCTGGCGGGCAGCAGGGGCTGGCGGCTCAGCGGGACGGCCGAGCCGGCACCGACCACGAAGTCGCAGGTGATCAGGTCGTCCTCGTCGTCGGTATAGGTGACGCGTGCCAGCAGGCCGATACCCGCGTGGCCTGGGCCCGACCTACCTCGCCGAGCAGGGGTGAGCGAGGCGACCATCCGGCGGTGGACCGCGCGCAGCTGGTCGGTGCCTGCGCAGACGACGACCTCGTAGCCGGAGCTCGCGAAGTGCTCGGCGAGGTCGGCCATGGCAAGACAGCCGCCGGTCACCCCGACCCTGCCGTTCACGGAGTCAGACGTGCTGCGGCCCATCCTGCTGTTCGAACTGGTCGTGCTGTTGCTTCGGTACGTCATCGCCAACACCTGGCCTCTTCAGTGCTCCTCCCGCACCCCGCGTGGCGTTCAGGAGAAGCGTCCGGGTCCACACCGAGCGCTGGTCGCGGCTTTCCCAGAGCCCCGACCAGCGGTGTGGGTTCCCCACCCGTGGTCACAGCATCCGCGCTACCGCCGGGTACACCACCATCGGAAACCGGGATTTAACACCCAAGGGCCGAGAATGGCTCAAGCAGCCCACCCCGATGGCCGTTCGGCCGACCAACCCGTGACCAAGGTCCCGCCGCAACAACGCGTTCTCCCGCGGTCAACCTGGGCTGGGGGCATGGTGGGCGATTGGTCGCCCGACGGATCGAGGCCCACCACGTCACGAACGTTGGCCGATTGGCGACGATTCGCGTCCACGAAGGGCCACCTCCGCTGCCTAGGGAAACATCAATCCCTAGAACGAGGTGACCGCCATGAGCACCAGAACTCTCCCGACCCACCTCACGGTGAACGACGTCTGCGCCGAACTAGGCATCTCCAAGTCAACCTTCTACGACTGGCGCACCGGCAGAAAGGGTCCCCGCTGCATCAAGCTCCCCAACGGAAGCCTCCGTGTCCGCCGCCTGGATCTTGAGCAGTGGCTCGAGACACGGGAGGACGACCGTGGCCCCGTCAGGTGAGACGACGTACGACGTCCGTGTCTACGCCACCAGCGCCTACCGAGGGAGCCGGGGCACTACCTACACCGTCAGATGGAGCGCGGGCGGACGGCGCCACCAGAACACTTTCCCCACCGCAAAACTCGCGGACTCGTTCCGTTCGCAACTCCTCATCGCCGCTCGCGAGGGAATCGCGTTCGTTGCCGCCACTGGACTCCCGGTCACGTTCGAGTCCAGAGAATCTGCGACCACATGGCTGGCTCACGCGATCGACTACGCGCACATGAAGTGGCCCTCCGCTTCCCCTCGTCACCGCCGCGGGATCGCCGAGGCACTTACCGACATCACGGTGGCGCTGCTGCCCTCCGACCGATCCACACCGGCCGAACTTCGACCAGCCCTGTACCGACACGCCTTTGCGCAAACCCCCGCTGCGGAACTTGGCGGGGAAGCCCAGGCTGCCCTGCAGTGGGCACACCGAAGGTCCCCTACATTGCGCGAGGTGGCCGAGGCGCGAACCGTGCGAATGGTTCTCGATGCACTCTCGCTCAAGAAGAACGGGACGGCCGCAGCGCCGGCGACTGTCCGCCGGAAGCGTGCGACCCTCCACAGTGCCTTTCAGTACGCCGTGGAGCTTGAGCAACTACCGGCTAACCCGCTTGAGAAAGTCCGGTGGGTCGCGCCCCAGGTAGCTGACACCGTTGACCGCCGCGTTGTCGTCAACCCGACCCAGGCTCGCGCCCTGCTGGACGCAGTCTGGGAGACGGACCCAACCGTAGCCGCCTTGTTCGCCTGCATGTACTACGCGGCGCTCCGTCCGGCCGAGGCCCGAGCGCTGAAGCGCACCGACTGCACCTTGCCAGACACAGGATGGGGGACGCTCCTTCTGACCGGTAGCCACCAGACCTCCGGCGCAGCCTGGACCGACTCTGGGGACGCCGGAGAGGACCGCGGATTGAAGCACCGCGCCAGACGTGACACTCGAAAGGTCCCGGCGCATCCGGACCTGGTCAGGCACCTGCGCCGGCACCTGGACACCTACCAATGCGGGCCCGATGGCCGCCTCTTCGTCACCCGCACTGGACGAGCCGGGGTCCCCGTAAGCCCGCCCTACAACTCACCGGTGACTATGGGCCGCCTCTACCGCGCCTGGGCCAAGGCACGCGAGAGCGTGCTCACCCCGGAGCAACAGGCATCGCCCCTGGCGCGACGCCCCTACGACCTTCGTCATGCCTGCGTCTCCACGTGGCTCAACGCAGGGGTGCCACCCGCCCAAGTAGCGGAGTGGGCAGGCCATGGGGTCGACGTCCTGCTCCGGGTTTATGCCAAGTGCGTCGATGGCGCCGACGAAGCCGCCATCAAGCGCATCGAGCAGGCGCTGGACTGAGCCCTGATCCACCATCGGTGATTTCTCCTCGGCCCTGAACGGTGCTTGAGAGGCCGGGTGCGTGGCTGGGCAGGGGGTGTCCGCCGGTCTGTCCGGCTCTTCCACTGGTTCTTGGTCGCGCCCGGCGGGCTGGTTGGTCAGGTCGTGACTGGGGCTGGTGGGCCTGTCGCGGTCGTCCACAGTGCTTCCCAGGCGGGTGCCCATGGCCAGTCGAGGGGCAGGTGCAGGTCGAGCCGGCGGGCGGTGGTCGCGATGCGGCCCGGGACGTCGATGATCTTCTTGCGCAGGGTTGCCCATCGTGCGCGGTGCAGCGCTGCTGCGACGCCGGTGGCGCGAGCGAGGTTGAACGCGGTGACCGCGAGCGCGACCCAGGCAGCGTTCGCGGTGTACTTCCCCGACGGTAGGTGGGCCAAGGCGTTGTCCTTGAGCTCGGCGATGACCTGCTCGACGATGGCGTGGTCGCGGTGATGCTGGTCGGCCTCCACCGTCGGCAGCGTGGTGTTGGTGATGAAGGCGTGGTGGCGGTAGGCAGCGAACAGCTCACCCTGCGCGGTGCCGTCGGAGGCCAGCGGCTGGAGTCGTTTGACGCGGCGCACCACGAGGCGGCAGGTGACGTGCTCGGCCTTGCGGCGGCCGGTGAACGCGGTGAAGCCGATCTCGGCGACCTCGGCGTCGGAGACCCAACGTTGCTCGGCCTCGTCGAACACCGCGTTCGGGTACTCGATCGGCCTCCAGGCTCCGGCGGGGATGCTGGTGATCGCGCGGGTGACGGTCTTGGTCATCCGCGCGGTCACCGAGAACCACGCCTTGTGCCGCAACGCGGTGCCGACGAACGCCCACCCGTAGTAGGCCGAGTCCGCTCGCGCGAGGATCTGCCCGGTCACCCCGGCCCCGCGGGCGGTGGTGAGGGCCTGGGCCAGCAGTCGTCCCGCGCCCTTGGCCGAGGTGGTGTTCCCCGACCGCAGCCTCGCCCGGGCGATCACCGGCGCGGCCAGCGGCGTCGAGATCGTGGCGAGCTGGATGTTGAGGCCCCGCTGCCGGGTGTATCCGAACGCCGCGCCCTGCTTGGCGTGGCCATGGACCTCGCGGACGGTGTCGTCGACATCGACCGTGGCGAACCCGTCACCACCGGCAAGCAGCCCCGGGACCCGCTCGGCAAGCCCCGCCAGCAGGGCGGCGTTGACGGCGTCGAGCTGCTGGACGTGTCCGTGGGTGAACGAGCGCAGGAACGTCCCCAGCGTCGAAGGCGCCCGGACCCCGCCGAACAACCGGGTCATGCCGCCGTGCCGCAGCAGGTCCAAGTCGTCGATCGAGTCCGCGCCGGCCAGCATCCCGCCCACCACACACGCCGCCTTCGCCGACGCGTTCGGCGAGGGCACAGTCACCCCGGCGAGCAGTTCGTACAGGCCAGCGGACTCGGCCAGCCGGAGTGCGGGAACCAGGCCAGCCGACGACACCAGGTTGGGGTCATCGAACACGGGCCGGACCTTGTGGGAAGGTTGCACTTACGAGGTGTCCCTTGTTTGGTGAGGGCTTTCCCGAAATGCGGCTTCAGGCGGAGATTCGGGGCTTGCCGCACCCGGGGGCCGGGGGTCGCACACGCCAGAACGCGACTTTGCACACGGTCTCCGCGTACCCGAACCCGTGACATCGCTGTGGAGTCGCGTCTCCTTGTCCGATGGCGCTTCCTGGCTCGTTCAGCCGTCCAGAGCGGACGGCACACCCTGGGGTGTGGCCAGGAATACAGGCGGACTTTCATCGGTGTAGACGACGACCTGAATCCGGTCATCCACGCTCGCCCGCTCAGGTTCGTCCAGGTCCCCTGCGACGCCGGTGAAGAAGGTGTCGAGAACTGCTTCCCTGGTGACGGAGCCCGTGATGGGGCTCCACCAGTAGATGATGAGCTCGCTCGGGGAGCCTCCGTCGTCAGTGGGTCGGTTTAGGGCTTCGTACACGCGGCGCCACCACCAGCCGTCGGTCTTGCCGAGGGAACACCCAAAGATGATGAATAGCCGGGTGTCGGAGAACAGGTGGCCGTACTCGATGCGGTTCATGGCCCAGTACGGCTTCATAAGTTGCCGGTGAGGGTGCAGGCCTGCGGCGAGGTTGTCGGGAGCGTCGATCCCGAACAGGAGCGACCGCGGAATCGGCTGCAGCCCGTGGGGATGGATCACCTCGCTGCGGAGATAGCTGGACCAACTGGTGTCGTGGTTTCCCCAGCCGTTCGGATGACTAGTTGGGTTGGGCCAGAACTGGAAGTTCCGGTCGGCAAACCTGTGGGCCTGCGGAAGGAACTGCTGAGCGTCGCGGAAGACGTAGTCGTCCAGCAACGGCGTGTAGTTGAAGTTGACGAAGAGGTAGTTGAAGAGGTCGTAATGGTGGGTCTCCTCAGGGAAACCGAAGGCGTCGAAAGTCTGCGAGCCTTTCGCGACGTCCCCGATGAAGTCCGCCATAGACCTCACGGCTAGGGAGCCTTCAGCGGAGTCCTTCCCGACTCGGGCGAGCAGATCGGGCGGTGCCACGAGGTCGAGGTACTCCGAGAACGCTGCCTGGATGGCGATTGTTGCTTCGTAGACGCCCCTAGCGGGGTGCCCGCCGCCCGCAGGCGTGATGAGGTCCCCGATCGCAGCTTCGACGTCACTCCAGTTCTCCTGGCCATACGCCTTGGAAGCCGCCATCTGCTGGACAACGAGGTTCGAGGAGTCGAAGTCGCGGGAGAGGAGGTAGTAGTAGAACGCTGGGTAGCGGGGAGAGAACCGAGACTTGTAGCGCCGAGTGACTTGGATGTCGAAACCGTTGCCGACCAGGACCATGATGTTGTGCTGGCGCCTCAGCATTTCGTACTCGTCCCTTGTGAAGGTGCGATACCCCATGGCTAGTCCTGTTCGTCGATCGCGTCAGAGTCGGCGGCGGCGGGTACGTGCCGGCGGCGGTCGTGCGGGTTATGCGAGTTGCTGGCTCTCATCAAGGGCCGAAGGTACTCCCGAGTCGCCGACTAGGGAACTTGGTCAGCCTCACGCCAGTCGCCCCGGCTATCGCCGTTCGGATCATTAGACGCCTGCCTCCTCACCCAGCCTCTTCATCGAGCACCCACGCTTCCTTCAGAGGCAGGGCAGCGCGGGTCGCCTCGGACATGCGGTCGTAGACGCGGAACATCTCGTCGAGCAGTTCGTCGGCGTCCCATACCCGGATCGTGAACCGGTCGGTGCGCATGTCGCGGCGCGCATCCTTGGTGATCCCACCCCAGGCAACCAGGAGCCCCTGGTCTGCACCATTCGATGAGATGGCGCCGTGAAGTCCGCGCACAATGCTGGTGCCCACCTGACCATCCTCGGACTTCACCTCGACGATAAGCCGAGGAGAGTCCAGGCCCAGCGGGCCAGAGCCGGCGAGGATGTCCACGCCCGCATCCGCGCCGGGGGGTGAGACGGTGCAGATGAACCCCTTCGCAGTCAACACCTCGGCGACGAGGGATGTCAGCGCGTGCCCTTTGAAGTTCTCGGTGACGAACGCCCGGATCCGGTCGCGGATCGACTCAAGCGTCGGCGCTACGACAGGATCGGTCACGTCAGCCTCGTCGTCACTCGGTCCCGGAGCTTTCTTGACGGGGGCGAGACCGTGCGTTCCTGGATCGATTCCTGTGTCGACGACGGCTTGGAATCGCGCTTCAGCGTTGTTCCGGCTGGCACGGAAGATGGTCATGATCGCGCCAAGGGTGTAGATCAGGTCGTCCTTGATGGCTGCCCTCGGGACGTCGTCTCGCTTCCAGGCGACTGATACAACGTGCTTCAGGTCGCCGTTCGGTAGGTAGTGGTAGGGGGCAGTGCAGTAGCCGATTGCAAGCGTTCTGGTGAGCTTCCGCGGGAGGATGACGATGTCTCCCTGCTGGATCTGCAGCAGTCCCCATAGTTGCCCGGCATGATTCGCCAGTTTGCCCGGACTTTCGCCTGGGTTCGCGGCCTCGACCAATGCGCGCACCTCCGAGCGCGAGGTGCAGGTGGAAAGGTCGGCAACCTTGTCCCAACCGGCGCCGGCGGCGCCGTTCTCAAGACACCATTGCTCACGTTCACCGTGTTTGCCGGCGCGAATCACCCACACTGTCACGAAAACGCCTCCATTGTCTTGGCCAGATCCGATGCCGTTCGGCTTGTGATGCACAGACAGCCGTGGCGGCCATGTAGATCATCTCAAGGCTCGACCGAAGAGCGCCCTAACGCGGCCCGAGCTGGATTTCCGGCTAGGCGGCACCGGTGCGGGCCGCGAGTACGTGCAGGTCACCATTAGGACGGCGCAGGATCTCGGTGACCTGACGATTGCTCGTGGTCAGCAGGCCTGGGGCGTCAGGTAACTGTGCCGAAGCGATGGCAAGCCGATTCAGGGTCTGCTGCAGACGGTGCACCTTGCCGCTCGTGGTCGGCAGCGCTGGCGAACTATAGGTCACGGGGACCGATGTAAGGCGCCAGAGGAGGTCACGCAGTCGGTCTTGAGTCACTGCGTTTGCCGCTAGTTGAGAGTGCAGCTGTGCTTGGAGGTGCCCCAGTGAGGCGTTGTCGCGTCGGAGGGCAGCCTCAGCATCAGTTAGCACGATGGCTCTGGAGTCCAGGGTGATGGCGCGGTAGAACGTAGCGACTCGGTTGGGGAACGCGCGGTAGGCGTCGCCGCTGTCCTTGCCCGCCAGAACCTCCCGCATCTTCCCGTAGTCGATCTCGTCGTCCCGCTCGCCATGGAACCTCTGCAGGCGGTCTTCCCAGTCGCTGAGCCAACCGAGGCCCCGGTTCTTGATTACCCGGAGGTTGTCGCGTGCCGTGCCAAGCCCGATCGCGCTGGGCACCTCGATGCGGTCCAGGATGGCGGCGCTAGCGGATTCAAGCGCCTGCTCTGCCGACTGTAGTTGAGCCTGGGTTGTCTCTTCCACGGCGTTGTTCAGGGCAGCCACGCCACGCTGAATGGCGGCGAGCTTCTGGTCTTGCTGATGCCGGGCCAGCATTTCCGCACCTACGGAGAGAGCCATCAGTCCGACGAGCGGTCCCAAAGCCAGGCCTACCCCTGTGGCGCCAGCGGAGACGGGCACGAGTCGCGCATGACCGCTGAAGACGGCCTTGTCGCCCGATCGGACCAGTCCTCGGAACCCTCCCCCGACCGCTGGTACGAGGTCCTGCAAGGTCGAGCCGGTCGGAAGCTCCAGGCGGAACAGTGTCTGGCCGGTCGACAATGCACGACTCTGGCCGGCCTGGCTGACGATGCTTCCAAGTTGCTGGGCGAGGGCACTTCCGCCACGGAGAGCGGTGCCCCATTCGGCGTTCGTTGCCGGGGCTTCGCCCCAAGTGACTAGGATCCCCCTCTCCTCTGCCAGGACGCGCCAAGGATCAGTTGTCGTCAGTGCGCTGCTCGACGGGTCGAGCGGGAGAACCACGCCTTCGGTGTGCTGATCATCCTCAGCCATAGGTCCCCCAGTTGGTTCTGTCGATTCGTCTGGTTAGCCCGGGTTCGTGGGCTAGCGCTGTAGCCATGATGATGCATTGGTCATCCGACAACTCCCGCATTGTCGATCGCCGCCTCGTAGAAGGCATCGGCCAAGGCGACGACTACGCCGCTGATCCCTGGGCCATCGCTGAAGAAGTAATCGGCCATGGTGTTGTGGGCGCTTTGGTTGTCGATGACCGCTTCGGTGACTGCTGCCTGGAAGTCCTGGGACTCGAGGAACTGCTTCTTGGAATTGACCTTCGTCTGCTTGACCAGGTCGGGGTAGGCTAGGAGCCGCTGCAGCAGACCCTGGACGAACTCGCGGATCTGGGACTCGGTGAAGGCCTCGGCTCCGAAGAGGTCGTTCATCTTGTCGATGACGACTTGGAGGGCCACGTACTTGGGTTCCTTCTTCCCGCCGGTGCCGGCGGCGCTGATGCCCTTCAGCTGCCCCTCCCCCGTCAGGGAGATGTCGACCTGAGTGCTCTTGGTGTGCTTGACCCCGACGAGAACCACGTCGGAGAGGTCGACCTCCGCCGCCCAGGAGGACTCGTCGATAACCCGTTCGAGCAGGCGCAGGAAGATGGAGAGCATCTCCAGGTAGGGGTCGCCATAGTCGACGATCTGGCCCATGAAGTCGTAGAGCCGCACGTAGGTGGAGACGTCCTTGCGGAACAGGTCCAGGCCGTTGAGCGTGACCTTATCGTTCTCCTCGATCGCCCGGGCGTAGCGGCGGGCGAAGTCGTGCTGGGCCGGGCTGATCGCGGCGGAGAGCGCGTTGTTGCCCTTGCGGGTCACCCAGAGCTCGGCGACCTTGCGGACCTGGTCCTCGGTGTAGATGCCGGCCTGGGCGAGCTTGGTAGCCAGGTGCACGACGACGTAGGGGTCGGTCTCGGTCTCGAGCGTCGCGTTCTTGAAGTACGGCTCGAAGGCGGCCTTGATGTCCTCCGGCTTGTTGACGAAGTCGATGACGAAGGTCTTGCGCTTCTGCTCCCCGCTGGCGGTGCGGTGGGTGCGGTTGAGCCGGGACAGCGTCTGGACCGCGGTGACGCCGGAGAGCTTCTTGTCGACGTACATCGCGGTGAGCAGTGGCTGGTCGAATCCGGTCTGGAACTTGTTGGCGACCAGCATGATCTTGTAGGTCTCGCCCTTGAACGCTGCCGCCAGATCGGCACCGGCGCCGGGGTTCATGTTCGTCTCGGTGAACTCGTCGTCCTTGCCCGGGGTCGGTCCCCAGTCCGCTGCCCAGACCTCGTCCTCGGCCATGGTGACCGACCCGGAGAAGGCGACCAGGGTCCGGTAGTTGTACGAGGCGTCCTCCGCGGCCCGCTTGGCGATGTAGGTGTCGATCGCCTTCTTGTACTTGACCGCGGCCTTGCGTGAGTCGGTGACGACCATGGCTTTGGCCTTGCCGTCCAGCAGGTGGGCCACGTTGGTGTGGAAGTGCTCGACGATGATCTGGACCTTTTGGCTGATGTTGGTCGGGTGCAGCCGCACCCAGCGCATCAGGCCCTTGCGTGCGGCGCTCTCTTCGACCTCGCCGTCGCCGTCGCCCGCGGCGTTGCCGGCGATCTTCAGGGCGGTCTCGTAGGTCTGGTAGGCCTTGAGGACGTCGAGGATGTAGCCCTCCTCGATGGCCTGCTTCATCGAGTACAGGTGGAACTCGCGCGGCTTGCCGTCGGTTCCCTTGCGGCCGAACAGCTCCAGGGTCTTGTTCTTCGGGGTGGCGGTGAACGCGAGGTAGGAGATGTTGGGTGACTCGGCCCGCTCGGTCATCTCCGCGGCCAGGATGGTCTCGACGTCGATCTCGCCGCCGTCTTCGATCTCCTGGACTTCCTCTGCGGTGAGGACCTGCTTCAGTTTCGAGGAGATCTGCCCCGACTGCGACGAGTGCGCCTCGTCGGCGATGACCGCGAACTTCTTGCCCTTCAAGCTCGCGTCGGAGCGGATCTCGTCCAGTGCGTGCGGGAAGGTCTGCACCGTCACCGCGATGATCAGCTCATCGTCGCCACGATCTTGCCGGTGCCGTCGATCTGCCGGATGGCGTCCTGGAGCTGCCCGTCGAGTACCGTGCGGTCCACCACGACGATCACAGAGTCGAAGACCTTCTGGTTGTCCACGTGCAGCCGGGCCAGCCGGTGCGCGGTCCAGGCGATCGTGTTGGTCTTCCCCGACCCGGCCGAGTGCTCGATCAGGTATCGGTGGCCGACTCCCTCCTCGGAGACCGCGGCCACGATGTTCGTGACCGCCTCCCACTGGTGGAACCGCGGAAACAGCATGCTGGTACGACGGACCGAGGTGCCGGTGGCGACGTCCCACTCCTCCTTGGTCTCCACGATCATCAGCCGGCCGATAATGGTGAGCCAGGCGTCCTTCTGCCACACCCGCTCCCACAGGTACGCCGTCGCAGATCGGCCGTCCGCGCCGGGCGGGTTGCCGGCCCCGGCGTCGTACCCGGTGTTGAACGGCAGGAAGTGCGTCTTCTCCCCCTCCAGCCTGGTGGTCATCGCCGCCAGGTCGTTGGAGACCGCGAAGTGCACTAGCGCCCGGTGCCCGAACGACAACAGCGGCTCCGGCCGGCCGTTGGTCAACGGGTGACGGTCCTTGCGGTACTGCTGGATCGCCTCATCCAGCGACTGCGTGAAATGGGTCTTCAGCTCCACCGTCGCCACCGGCAACCCGTTGACAAAGAACACCAGGTCGATGCTGCGCTGATCGGCGGTCGAGAAGTGCACCTGCCGCATCACCCGCACCCGCATCGCCGCATAGTGGGCGTTCGTGGTCTCGTTCAGCGTCGTCTCGGGGCGGAACTGAGCCATCTTCAACCGGCCGCCGCCGATGTACTGCACCCCGTTGCGCAAGATGTTCAACGTCCCGCCGCCGTGCTCCAGCGGCTTGTCCAACGCCGTGGTCAGCACGTCCAGGAACTTCGCCTGCGATCCGGCCGCCTTCAACGCCTTCTCGTACGGCGCCGGCTGGGTCGCCTTCAGCCACGCGAACAGGTCCTCGGGGAACAACGCCCGCTCCCGGTCGTAGCCGGTGTCGTTAGGCGAGTACAGCCAGCCGCTGGCCGCGAGGTGCTCACAGATCTCGGTCTCGAAGACGACCTCGTTGTGGTCGGCCATCACGCCACCGCCCGCACGTCGATCTGCCCCGTCACAGCCGCCGTGATCAGCGCCGACCGACGTTCGCGTGCGAGCTCGATGAACCGCTCAGTCTCGGCGATCAGTACGTCGATCTTCGCAGTCTGCTCGTCCAGGTACGCAGCGATCCGGTGCTGCTCCTTGGGCGCTGGGAGAGGGACCATCAGGCCACGGATCGCCGAGACGTTGATGCGCCTGAACGTGCTGCCGATCATCGCAGCCTCGATCACCTGCCGAGTCTCGGCAGCCGTGAGCGCATACCTGAGGAATGCCGGGTCGACATCAGTCTTTCGGCGCAACAACACGGTTTCCTGGCCGACCGCGAACTCCGGTGTTCCCGGCGCGACCGCGGCAACAAGCCCCACAGAGACGTTTCGGACGAAGAGCAGGTCTCCGACTCTTGGAGCGCGATTCGAGGCCCGCAGATGCTCGAAGAACTCGGGGGTCGTGTAGTTGCACTCCGAGAGGTCAACGATCGCGCCTTGGCACTCCCGGATGCTTGCCACGGGGTATCTCGCATCATCATCGACGAATGTCGCGGTTACGTGCGCGCAGTCGATCACGTCAACGACCCGACGCAACGCAGTGCGCTTCACGGGTGCGTCAAGCATTACGTGTGCAACGACCCCATCCCGCCGCTCGCGGAGCATCTCGATCAGGCGCTGCTGCTCGTCGATGAGCGTGTCGATGCGGGCGGTTTCGCGGTTGAGGTAGTCGGCGATGGCGCGCTGCTCCTCCCGCAAGTGCATGGGAATCGGTGTCGCAGCGAGCGGACCGAGGTTGAGTGCGCGGAAGGTCGCACCGCCGATCGAGGTCTCCCAGAAGTCCACCGCCGTCTGAGCCTGAAGCGCCCACACGATGTACCGCGCGTCAACGTCAGGCCGCACAGCCACCCGCGCCGTGCCCTGGGTGAGATTGGCTCCATCGAGCTCGTCCGGAACGAGCATGGTCTTGCCAAACGACGGCCCGATCGACACCACGACGTCCCCGGGCCTGAGCGCCGATCGCGTGTAGGCCGCCGCAATCTCTGGGCTCGTAGTGCGAAGGCTGCTGGGGTTTACACCGCGGTGGCCATCCATGTCCACCGGTCGGATGTAGGGGACTCCGTCGACGACATCTTCGCCTGCTTGGACTATGCCGTAGGTGATCGGACGGCCCGGATCAACCAATCGCTTGAGCGGAATAGTTGGCCTCACTGCTCGACCGCCCGCAGCAGGTGGAGGATCTTGGCGACCTGTTTCTCCAGGTCGGCGTCGATCTCAGCGAGGGGGCGGGGTGGGACGTACTTGTAGAAGTGCCGGGTGAAGGGGATCTCGTAGCCGGTCTTGGTCTTGGTCCAGTCGATCCAGGCGTCGGGGACGTGCGGCTTCACCTCGGCGTCGAAGTAGGTCCGAATGACCTCCATCTCGCCGGAAGCGCCGGCGGTAGAGCCGCCGTAGGTGAACGGCACGTTCTCGGTGTCGCGCTTCTTGGAGTCGGGCTTGGGCTTGCCCTTGCGGTCGACGACCGGGTGGCCGTCCTCGTCGAGTAGGGGTCGTTCGACGGTGATGGTCCAGTAGCCGAACTCATCGTTGGACAGGACCCTAGAGTAGTCGGGGTCGGCGTCGGTGAAGTCGGCATACAGCCGGACAACCTGGGCGCGGTCGGCGTCGCTGATCTCGCGGCCCTTGGAGCCGAGGTTCTTGCGCATCTTGGTCCAGAACGACGAGCCGTCGATGAGTTGCACCGTGCCCTTGCGGTCGGGGTGCTTGCTGTTGTCGAGGATCCAGATGTAGGTGGCGATGCCGGTGTTGAAGAACATGTTGGTGGGCAGCGCGACGATGGCCTCGACGAGGTCGTTCTCCAGCAGCCATTGGCGGATGTTGGAGGGCCCGGATCGGGCGCCGCCGTTGAAGAGCGGTGAGCCGTTCATCACGATTCCTACGCGGCCGCCGCCGTCTTCGGGGGCGCGCATCTTGTGGGCGAGGTGGAGGAGGAAGAGCATCTGCCCGTCGGAGGTGGCCGGCAGGCCGGGGGCGAATCGGCCGTAGGGGCCGGCTTCGTCGCGTTCTTTGGTGATGGCCTTGGCGTACTGCTTCCAGTCCACGCCGTACGGAGGGTTCGACATCGAGAAATCGAACTGGCGGCCCCTGAACGCGTCGTCGGTGAGGGTGTTGCCGAAGGCGATGTTGGTCGCGTCGTGGCCCTTGGCGAGCAGGTCGGACTTGCAGATCGCGTAGGACTGGGGATTGTACTCCTGGCCGTACAGGCTGAGTCGGGCGTCGGGGTTCTGGGCGAGCAGGTGCTCCTCGGCTAGGGAGAGCATGCCGCCGGTGCCGGCGGTGGGGTCGTAGAGCGTTCGGATGATTCCGGCCTCGGTCAGTGCGGCGTCCTTCTCGGCGAAGAGCAGGTCGACCAGCAGCCTGATCGCATCCCGGGGCGTGTAGTGATCGCCGGAGGTCTCGTTGGCGGCCTCGTTGAACTTGCGGATGATGTACTCGAACGCGTCGCCCATGTCGGCGTTCGACACCTTGTCGGGGTGCAGGTCGACGGCTGCGAAGGCCTTGACGATCTCGCGGAGGAGGCCAGCCTTTTCAAGCGCCAGGATCTCCTTCTTGAAGTCGAAGTACTCGAAGACGTCGACGTCGGCGGAGAACCGGTCGACATAGTCGGTGAGGTTGTCGGCCAGCCCGTCGGCGTCGGCGAGCAGGTTCGCGAAGGAGTAGTTCGAGGTGTTGTAGAACGGTCGGCCGGTGGCCTTGGCGACCTCGACCTTGAGCCGGTTCGGGTTGTCTTGCTTCGCGGCCAGCTCCCGGATCGTGCCGCGGTCCGGCTCAAGGATGCAATCCAGTCGCCGCAGGATGGTGAAGGGGAGGATCACGTTGCCGTACTGGTTGGGGCGGTAGGGCCCACGAAGCTGGTCTGCGATCGACCAGATGAAGCTTCCGAGCTTGCTCACAGAGTTCCTCACGACGGGCGACGAGCGTTCAGGCCATTCTGCCGCTCACGGCGTCGGGACTCGCGTGGGTGATGGTGTAGCACATGTCCCCCGTGATCGGCATGGTGCCATCTTGGCCCATCGCCACTTCAGGACCGGTGCAGCGACTCTTCCGGGCGTGTGGGATGTTGTGGACGGCGCACGTATCACCTCCTCTCCGTCCGTCCACGTCACCCACGCGCCCCAGTTGGGCCGGCGAATGTCTCGCTGTTGAGTTCTCAAGGGGCGCGCCGCATCCTGGTCCACCCGGTCAGGGGTCTTCCAGCCAGCCTGTAGGGGCACCGTTCCAAGTCGCGCGCGGGGCGCAATCCCCACCTGGAGCGGGCCGAGAATCGGTGGAGGGTCGGAGAGCCAGTGGTTGGCTCTCCGACCCTCATGGTCGGCCTCAGGCGGCTTCGTTGATCACCCGCAGCGCCCAGGCGTAGTCGGCGGGTAGATCATCTGGGATCTCCCGTGCCCGTTCGCAGATGAGGCAACTGGTGGAGGCGATGCCGGGTGCATGGTGGAGCAGCGACGCCTCCCAGCCCGTCATCTGGTCCAGCAGGGCTGCCCCTGCGGGGACCCGCGTGACTACGGCCTCTTCGGTGGCCTCGAGGAGGGCGAGGAGTTCCCCGTATTCGTCGAGGGGGCCGCCCGCGGTCCCGTGAGCGGCGATGGTGGCGCAACGACGGATGACGTCGAGCCAGTTGCGAATCAACAGAACCTCACCGGCGAACTGCCGCGGGTCCTGCCGCGCCCCGGGGATCACCCGAAGTGGGTTACTCGCCGCCACTCCGGGGCGGTCGAGGTTGTCAGCAGCGGGGTCGCTGCTGCGGTTGGTCGTGGCCGTGGAGGCGGCCCGCGACGGCTGGTATTTGCTCAACATGGCTCCAGCTGGCTGGCCACAGCGGCGGGGCTGACTTGCCCCGACGTCCGTGGGGGTCTCGATGATTTGTGACCCGACCTCACCCGTGGGCGCTGCTTATCCACGCGCAAGAGACGGCGGCACCGAATCCCCGTGCGTCGACGGGTGGCGGCGATTGCGTTATCGCGGCAACCCAGGACGTTCCTCGTCATGAGCACCCCTACGCAACCTCAGAACCAGATCCCTACTACCCCTAACCCCGCGACTGCCTGGCATGACCGTGCCGCGGGTGACCTCAGCTCCTGGGCGCACGGCTACAGCCCACGCAGCGAGCGCGCGGCCTCTATCTGGAAGGTGCACCGCGGTGCGCTCGAGCCCTGGATCTCGGCCGCCCCGGCCGCAGGAGTCTCCGAGGCACGTCGCATCGCGAGCGCCGTCTTGGAGCTCCTCGCGTGGGCCATTCCACTGGTCAACGACCTAGATACAGCTTTGTCTGAGGACTGCCTTCAGCGGTTCATCCGGGCCAACCCGAACGGCATCGGCGACGGAGCCCTCGGGAACGTCCGTGCACGAGTGCGGCGGGTCCTCAAGGCTCGTGCGGCGCTGGATGCCAAGCCGTCTCCCGAAGTCACGAGCAGGCCCAACTCGGCGGGCAACGAGGACGATCGATCGAGCACCTCGGCGAAGCCCGCCTCCACCAAGGCCTGCCGCCCGTGTACGGCGAGGAGGCCTGGTCCCTGCTTGTGACAGCAGCCGAAGATGACGCCGTTCTCGCAGCGTCCCTCCAGAATCCCGAGAGCGTGAGCCCGTCGGCGTGGGTGCACGCCCGGAATGTCGCTAGGCGGCTGGACGTCAACCTGACGAAGGAACAGGTACGGCGAACCAAACACTTGCGCGCGCTGAGCCACCCGATGCGGGACTCCCTCGCCGCGGTGCTCTACGACCTCGGCGCAACCCGACGGACGGCCACGGAGGCGGCGTCGCTGTTGCCGCCGGTCGACGAGGAGCTCTATCGCGCGAACTTGCGTGGGGAGCCGGGGCTCATAGCCAGCCCTAGAAGCGATGGGCCGGCCATCGACGGCCACTGCACCACGGCGCCACGCAGGCACGGTGACGATCACCTCGACGCGAGAACCGAGGTCGATGCACCTGTCCACCCAGCGCCTGGAGGTTCGTCCACCGTGTCCAGCATCCTGCAGTCCGCGTCACCTGATCACACCCACCCGGAGCCCGGCACCCAGCCAACTGCCCCCGCTTGCCGTCGTCGGAAGCCCTCGGCGCGCCAGATGCGACTGGCGCTAGCAGCGGCCACCACCGAGCGCGAGACCAGGGCGGCATCCATGCCGGAGTCGATGCGGACCTTCATCCGCGATGAGTACGTCCCCCTCAAGCCTGCGCGGCAGCAGTGGAACCACCTCAAGGGCGCCGTCGAGGCCACCTTGGCGGCCTCCTCGGTGCGCGGCGACGACAGCATGCGTAAGCACGTGACGCACCTGGCGTACTTCTTCCACTGGGCGCGCACTGTTGAACTCCCGCTAGAGCCGTCGACTCTCACCCGCGCAAACGTCGGTCGATACGAGTCCGAGGTGCTCGTCGATGCAGGCAGGGCAACCCGCCAGAACCGGCGCTCCCGCCTGATGGCGATGGCTGACCAGATCCACCCTGACGATGCACCGGTCAAGGGCCCGCCGCTGGCTCACCGCAGCGTGGCCCCGCCCTACACGTCGTCGGAGATGGCAGTCATCCGGCGCGTGGCCCAGGTGCAGCCCACCAAGCAACTGATTCGGCAGATGTGCCTGCTGGTGGGTCTCGGCGCCGGTGCGGGCATCGACTCCACCGACATCAAGCGTTTGCGCGACACGGATGTGATCGACCACGGACCGGACGAGGGCATCGAGGTCCACGTGACCAACCTCCGCCGGAGCAAAGACAACACCGAGAACCGCAGTCACCGGACCGTGTGGGTCCTGCGGGAGTACGAGGACCTGGTCCGGATCGGGGTCGAGGGCGCCAAGCGAGGACATCTCCTGCTCGGCCGCGAAGCCGAACGTGCCAACGTGGCCGCCAGCGTCTTCTCCCGTGCCGTGCTGAGCAAGGAGGTGCCGGACCTGACGCAGGCACGTCTCCGTTCCACCTGGCTGGCCACGCACCTGCAACGCACCACTCCCCTCAACGTCCTGCTGCAGGCCGCCGGACTGACGACCGCACGCACGCTCGTCGAGCTCCTGGACCACCTGCCGACAGGCACAGACGAACAGTCTCTCCGCTGAGGCGCTGACCCGGACGCCGCCGACGTGACGGGAGTCACGCGTCTCGTCGGCGGCGCAGCGGGTGCAGCGGTTGCGCTGATCGCGCGGGTCCTGACCGTCCCGGTCGTCATTTCACCCACGACGACAGGAACCACGCCATGTCCAACTCGACCACGCCCGGCCCCCACTCGACCCCCACGAAGGAAATCGACCCCGATCTCGCGCCACTCGTCCCGGCGCCGGCAACCCAGGAGGACAGCATCTCCGCCACGCTTCGTCTCCACCCCAACCTGCTCGCCCAGCTCGACACAGCCTTCCAACGCCACCACTGGCTCGTGAAGTCGACCGGGGTGGGTGACCTGCTGGACCGCCACTGCCGCAACTCGAACCGCGGCCGCAAGAAGGAAGGACTGGACGGCGCGCTCTACTACGCCCTCCAGCTCACCGCGGTGTTCACCACCGGACAGGCCACCATCGAGAAGATGTACGTGATCGCCCACTCCCTTCCCCTCCCCACCCGAGTCAAGTTCGGGATCGTCGTTTACGAGAACAACGAGAAGGTCCGTGAGCTCACTCGCAAGCAGCTGTACACGATGTCCGAGGGCCTCGGGAAGAACCTCTCCTACACCGACTGCCTCACCACGGCAGAGCACCGGCTCCCAGAAGAGGACCGGGAGGCGCTCTTTCGTGCTCGTCGGGCTCAACGGCAAGCGGTGGTGAACGACATCGTCACCCGGCTGCTGAGAGGGACGCACCTCATCGACATCGACCACGGCACCTACGCCATTGACGACACCAGCATCTGGGCATGGCCCAAGGCTCCGCGCGGCTCGCGACACCTGGAAGGCGGCCAGGACCGTCCTCTCGCCGACGAGGACGACACGCAAGCACCCCCGCACGACGCCACGGTGCGAGAGCCGGAGATCCAGGTGGCACCGGACACCTTCATTGCGGCTGATGACGAGGTCGAGCGACGTGATCCAGCATCGTGGCTCTGCCCCGACGCCGCCTGGGGCGGGAAGACCGCGAAGAACGGCGCCCAGGTCGGGATCTACGGTTACAAGGCCCACGTGATCGTCAACACCAACGACCCGGCACGCAAGAAGCCGCTTCCCGTCCTCATCCAGGCGCTCGAGCTCACCCCTGCCAACGCTGACATCGTCGACGTCTCTCTCCGCCTCGTAGACCAGATCCGGGAACGCGCACCATTCATCCGGCTCATCGGTGACCGCCACTACGGCTACAAGCGTTACGACCGATGGGCCATGGAGCTCTGGCGACGGCGGATCCACCAGGTCCTCGACCTGCGCGCCGACAAGCCCGGTGTCATAGACCAGTACGGATCCAAGGTGATCGACGGCCGTCCACACTGCCCCGGTATGCCCACCCACCTGGAGACGCTGACCCCGTCCGACGAACCCCAAGAGCAGGCTGAGTTCAAGCGTCAGATCGCGGAACGTGAGAAGTTCGCGTTGCGCATGGTCAAGAGCCCCCTGGCATCGCCGAGCAAGACGGCAACCGGTGACGACGATCCCAAGGTGGGAGTCACGCGGTGGCAGTGCCCCGCCGTCGCCGGCAACGTCGGCTGTCCCCACCGCCCAGGCACCGTGGGCTTGGCCCGACAGGTAGGAGCACCCGTGGTCCCCCACCCCCCAACGGACCAGAACCTCCCGCCATGCTGCACGCAGCAGACCATCCAGATCGAGGCCGGGACGCCGATGAAGTACCTCCAGGAGGACTATTGGGGCAGCACGGAGTGGGCGCTCTCCTACGCCCTGCGCTCCGCCGTCGAGGCGGTCTTCGGCAACATCAAGAACCGCGGCACCGAGGACGTCCGGCGGGGATTCGTCCAGGTCGTCGGACTGCCACGTATCACGCTGGCGGTCGCAGCAGCGGCCGCCTGCTACAACATCCGCATCCTCGAGAAGCACAGCCGTGAGGCGGGCGAACGGATCGACAGCCCGCTGATGAACCACCCCCTCGCTGAAGAGCTCATCGAGAGCCTCGTTCTCCGCGGCGACGAGGTCTTCGAGCACCTGGCCAGACTCGACCAGACGGCTGCCTGAGGCCTCCTGTTCGCCCCCAACAACGAAAGGGCCCGAACCACGACCGTGGTTCGGGCCTTCTCGTCGTTGCTGGGGCTGTCAGAGAGCTCCCAAGCAGCGTCCCAATTCGGGAAACTGTTCGAGCCCATTTCGGGAAAGCCCTCTTGGTGGCGAAACGGTTGTGTGAGAACTCCGATTCTCCCGCCCAGCAAGGGCATCCTCGTTCTACGCCACGCTCACCCCGGTGTCCCCATCGGTGGATTCAGGCTGAGTGGCACGAGCCCCGAAACTTCCGCACGTATTCCGCACAGCCAGCCGAAAACAGCCGCCACAGGCCGCAACTGCCCGGACAACCAGAAAGGGCCTCCGCCGGACAAACGCCCAGGTCAGAGGCCCAATTCGGGGGGTGGTGGCAGGTAGAGGATTCGAACCTCTGTAGCTTTCGCGACGGATTTACAGTCCGCTTCCATTGGCCGCTCGGACAACCTGCCGGTGCCACGCGTACCTGCCGGAGCAGGGGGACGCAGCGGACGAAAGGATAGCGCAGGGAAGCGCGCGGACCGAAACCGGCACTCGCGTCGGCCGCTACGCCAGCGCCACGAAGCGCTCGATGGACGCGTGCAGGTCACCGCGCAGGGTGCGCGCCATCGCCGACCCCATCGGGCCGATCAGCGCCGGATGGCTGAAGTCGGCGACGAACGCCAGGTCCGTGCGGTCGCCACGCGGGGTCAGGGCGAATCGCAGCGCCGCCCGGGTCCCGCCCTTCCCGCGGCCTTCGAGCACGATCGACGCAGGCGGCCGGTAGTCGGTCACCACCCAGGTGACCCGGTTGCGGATGCCCTTGGCTCGCACCACGCCGGTCACCTCGGTGCCGAGCCCCAGTTCGTCGGGAAGATCTCCCCGCCATCCGTCGTGCAGGCTCAGCCATTCGCCGTACCGGCTCAGGTCCGAGGCCAGGGCCCAGGCGCGTTCGTAGGACACCTCGACCGTCTCGGTCACCGCGAGCTGCGCCATCGCGCGAGGGTACCCCCGATTGAGACCCGCCGGCCCACGGGCGAGAATGGCCCGGCCAACGCCCATCGATCCGCTGGAGGCACCGTCGCCATGGCCGACTCGTCGTTCGACATCGTGAGCAAGATCGACCGCCAGGAGGTCGACAACGCCCTGAGCCAGACCGCACGCGAGGTGGCGCAGCGCTTCGACTTCAAGGGCACCGGCGCCGAGATCAAGTGGTCCGGCGAGAAGGCGATCGAGATCTCGGCCAACGCCGAGGAGCGCGCGAAGGCCGTCCTGGAGGTCTTCAAGGAGAAGCTCGTCAAGCGCAACCAGAGCCTGAAGATCCTCGAGGCCGGCGAGCCCCGCCAGTCCGGCAAGGAGACCAAGATCGGCATCGCGCTCAAGGAGGGCATCTCCCAGGAGCAGGCCAAGAAGGTCGGCAAGCTGATCCGGGACGAGGGCCCCAAGGGCGTCAAGGTCCAGGTCCAGGGCGAGGAGCTCCGGGTCTCCTCCAAGAGCCGCGACGACCTCCAGGCCGTGATCGCCCTGGTCAAGGGCGCCGACTACGACTTCGCGGTGCAGTTCACCAACTACCGCTGAGCAACTCCACGAATCCCTTCACAGGAACGGCTGGGACGGCGTGGTGTAGCGGTACGCCCACGCCTCCCCAGTCCACAGTTCGAGTTCGCCGGGGCGGTGCGGCGAGGGGTACAGCCCGGCCGGCAGCACGTCCGGCGACGGCGGGCGTACGGCGCCACCGCGGTCGTCGAGGCGCCACAGACCACGCAGGTCCCAGGGTGCACCCCGCAGCCCTTGGGAAGCGGGGAACCGCCCCTCCGGGTCCCGGGAGAACAGCGCCACCATCGTGTCCATGCGGCAGTAGCCGGCGCCGATCTCGCGCCACACCGCCATCCGGTAGCCGAGCATCCCGGCGGCCACGCCGGCGAACAGCATCGTGGCCAGTAGTCCGAGCACCGGGCCGGACGGGGACCACGTCTCGACGACAAGGATGAACGCGCCCATGCCCGCGGCGGCCAGGAGCGCCGTGCCGACCAGCACCCGACGCGAGTTGACCGTGACCGGCGTCGGCGGGGTCGCCGGCACCTGGGGGGTCAGACCCAGGGCCAGCGCACGGTCGTAGCCGGGCACCGACCGTGGGTCGCGCCGTACGGATGGGGCGTCGCGCACCGTGCCTCCTTCGCTCAGCCGCCGGCCTCGGGCACCTGGAAGGTGAACGACGCGCTGGTCCCCGAGCCGGTCTCGAACAGGACGCGCCGCCCGTCGACGGTCACCTCCAGTGTCCAGGTCCGCGAGCCCAGACCGCACTGGGCGTACTCGTTCACGAACACCGTGTAGGTGCCGACCGGCGCGGTGTCCTGGGGCCAGTTGACGTTCTCGACATAGCTGCCGTCCGCGGTGGACGCGTCGCACCCGGGGATGATGTCGACGTCCAGCGCCCCGCCGGTCGGCGAGGTAGGGGTGCTGTAGTAGATGTGGTTGCCCCCGGTGTCGACCACGTGCAGGTCGTAGTCGCTGCCGTTGGTCCACCGGAGCGTGGCGCGCACGTCACCGTCGCCGAGTTCGGTGTCCATCACACAGCGGTCGGGGAACCTCTTGGGCTCCCCGTAGTCCCAGTCCTCCTGCCACAGCTCGAAGTCGCCCTCGTACTCCAGCGGACCGGCCCAGGCCTGCGCGGTCAGCTTCAGGTCGGCCGCGCCCCCGAAGCCGATCTCCACACAGCGTCCCTCGCCGCTGACCGGGTTGCCGAACTTGCCCGTCACGCCGAACTTGAAGATGTCCAGGGCGCCGCCGACCCCCGCGATGGCGCCGACGTCCTTGCTGCCCGCTCCGGGACCGACCGTGAGCTCCCCCATGATGGCGGCCTCCATGCCGATCTCGCCGGAGACGATCGGGTCATAGGTCTCGGCGCTCTTGTAGACGTCCTTGGTGAAACCGTCGTCCACGCCGATCCCGGCCTGCAGTTGGGCCGAATAGCCGGCAGTCGCGCTGAAGCCGAAGTCGTTCAGGTTCAGCTTCCCGAAGCCGCGCACCTCGAGGCCCGCCGAGTAGCGCAGGCCCATCGGCACCGGGTAGGCGGTGAACTGTTTGTAGAAGTCCTCCAGCCCGAGGAAGCAGGTGAGCTCCTTCTTCAGTTCGACGTCCACGAGGGCGCCGATCGTCACGGCGTCGGACAGGTCGATCGTGATCGCGCGCGCGACGTCGGCCTTCGCCTTCCAGACGCCCACCCGGGACGTGTGCACGAGCACGTCGAAGTCACCGGTGACGTCGAAGGTGGGGTCGACGCGCACCCGGAGGTCGAGCGGGTTGTAGCCGATGCACTTGCTCAGCGTGGAGGCCTTCGGCGTAGCAGCGGCGATGCGGGCACGGCGTACCGCTTCCTGACGCGTCGTGGGGGTGTTGCCGGGGTCGGTGTCCGCGTCGTACTCGCCGAACTCCACCGTCGGGCCGGTCTGCGGGTCGGACTCGATCTGGCCGCTGATGTCGTAGTGGTCGAAGACGTCGGCCACGCCGGCGGGCGCCAGCCGCACGGTGCGTCCGTCCAGGCCGATCTGGTCGATCGTGCCCAGGAAGCCACCGGGCAGGGCCTCGGAGGCCGCCAGTCCGATCCCGGCTCCGATCACCGGCCCAGGACGGCTCTTGGCCAGCGTGACGTAGACCTTGTCCGCGATCACCTCGACGACGTCGCTGTCGGACTCGTCGACGACGAACGACCGGGGAGCCAAGGCGTACGCCGCGCCGGGCTGGCCGGTCTCCGGGTCGACCTGGATCGTCCCGGCGGTGACCGAGACCGGCCCCCGCCACACGCCTCGGGCGAACTTCGCCCACAGCGAGTAGGAGTACCGCTTGCCGGCCTCCAGTCCGGTGTCGCTCGCGGTCAGGCCCGAACCGGCGTACACCGGGGTTCCGGCGGTGCGGCTGACCGGGGCGACCTCCCCTGCGGTGCGGCGCACCACGTAGCGCAGCGCCGTGGCCGACTGCCAGGCGAGCGACACCGCAGTGGTGGTCGTCTCTGTGACCTCGATGCCGGCGGGCGGGGTGACCCTTACCCAGCGCAGCGAGACCGTGCTGGGCTTCCCCTTGACCACCCGCAAGGTCCGCGTCGCGAACGACGGGACGTACTCACGGCCGTCGAGGACGCTGCGCGCGGCCTTCAGCCGATAGGTGCCCGGCCGAAGCGCACGCACGACGCGTACCTTGCCCGTGCCGTTGAGCCGGACCACCCGGTCGCGCCCGGGCCCGGTGACCGTGAGCTGTCCCGACACCCCGGGCGGCGCCGTGAGCACGAAGGCGATCCCGACCTTCGCCCGGGGAGCGACCGCGGTCTCCGCGGCCGTCGACACCGGGACCCACGCCAGCGACAACGCACAGATCAGCGCCACCACGCCTGCCAACAGCTGCGACCCACGAGTCTTGCGACCGCGCATCTCCACCCCCGCCGAAGAAAGAATCACGTCAACCGGCGCCAATTGTGACACGTATTCACGTTTTGGTCACTGGCGCCGAAGCCGGCCGGTCATATCTACGCGAAGATCGTGCGGCTCCGCCCCCGACGTACCCTCGACGGCATGACGCTAACCCCGGCGGCCACCGTCTCCACGGTGGTGGAACGGCTCCGCGACAGCGGCTTCCTGGCCCTGACCGGCGCCGGGATGAGCACCGATTCCGGCATCCCCGACTACCGCGGCCCGGGGTCGGTCAGCCGCACGCCGATGACCTTCCAGGAGTTTCGCTCCGGCCCCGTGGCGCAACGGCACTACTGGGCGCGCTCCTACCTGGGCTGGACCCGGATGCATCAGGCCGACCCCAACGACGGCCATCACGCCCTGGCCGGACTGGAGGCCGAGGGCGTCTGCCGGGCGGTGATCACCCAGAACGTCGACGGACTGCACGAGCGCGCCGGGACCCGGCAGGTGGTCGCACTGCACGGCCGGATCGCGGACGTGGTCTGCCTCGGCTGCGGCGCGCACCTATCGCGACGCGCCTACCAACGCGAGCTCGCCGATGCCAACCCCGGCTGGGCCGACGAGCATCGCGACATCGAGACGCGCCCCGACGGCGACGTCGCCCTCGACGAGACCGAGGGGTTCCGCGTGGTCCCGTGCGCCGCCTGCGGCGGGCCGCTCAAGCCCGACGTGGTGTTCTTCGGCGAATCCGTCCCGCCCGCGCGCGTGCAGCGCTGCTACGACCTGGTCGACGCCGCGCCCGCCCTGCTGGTGCTCGGGTCGTCGCTGACGGTCATGTCAGGGCTGCGCTTCGTCCGGCACGCGGCCAAGCGCAACATCCCGGTGGTGATCGTGAACCGGGGCGTCACCCGCGGCGACGACCTCGCCACGACCCTGCACGAGGGCACCACCGAGTTCCTCACCGACCCGGCCTGGCGGTCCTGACCCTGTCGTAGCAACTCTCGGAGCGCCCTATCGTGGCGTCCATGACCCGCACCGTCCTCGTGCTCAACGGCCCGAACCTCAACCTGCTCGGCCGCCGCGACCCCGAGATCTACGGGACCGCGACGCTGGCCGACGTCGAGGCCCTGTGCCGGGCGACCGGGGCCGAGGTCGAGCTCGAGGTCGAGTGCCGGCAGAGCAACCACGAGGGCGTGCTGATCGACTGGATCCACGAGGCCTTCGACGCCGGCTGGGCGGTCGTCGGCAACTTCGGCGCCTACACGCACACCTCGATCGCGCTCATGGACGCACTGTCGGTGCTGACCGCACCGTTCATCGAGGTCCACATCTCCGACATCCACGCGCGCGAGGAGTTCCGGCACGTCTCCTACGTGGGTGCGGTCGCATCCGACCACGTGATCGGCCGGGGCGTGCTCGGCTACGCCGACGCGGTACGCCGGGTAGCCGAGCTCTGGGTCTGACCCTGGGGCCGATCCGTTACACCGACCCGTTACACCGTGCTTTTGCGACTGGTCAGCGACTCCGCGGTCCCCACCAGGGCGATCGCGGCGATCACCGCGACGATGAAGCCGAGCACGTTGAGCTCGCCCATGTCGCCGGTGCCGAGCAGGTTCGCCACGACGCCTCCGATGACCGAGCCGACGACGCCGAGCCCGAGCGTGGCCAGCAGCGACAGGTTCTGTCGCCCCGGCTTGAACAGCCGTGCCAGCGCCCCGATGATCAGGCCCGCCACCAGGAATCCGATGATGCCCATGCTCTCTCCTCCCCGCGAGCCTCAGCCCGCTGTGAAGCCCGGCGTAGCCTCGACCCGGTGGGTCCCCTCACGCCTGGGCACCTTCATCCTGTACCCCGGAAGGAAATCTCCATGACCGCGCGCGTCCGCGCCCCCGAGCTGCGGGGCCGCGGTTGGCTCAACACCGACGGTCCGTTGACCCTCGCCGACCTGCGAGGACGCTTCGTCCTCCTGGACTTCTGGACCTTCTGCTGCGTCAACTGCCTGCACGTGCTCGACGAGCTGCGCCCGGTCGAGGAACGCTACGCCGACGAGCTCGTCGTGGTCGGGGCGCACTCCCCCAAGTTCGTCCACGAGGCCGACCCGGAGGCCTTGCGCGCCGCCGTCGAGCGGTACGCCGTCAGCCATCCCGTCCTCGACGACCCGGACCTGGTCACCTGGCAGGCCTACACCGCGCGCGCGTGGCCGACGCTGGTCCTCATCGACCCCGAGGGGTACGTCGTCGCGCAGTACGCCGGCGAGGGCCACGCCCACGCGCTCGATGCCCTGCTCGCCGACCTCGTCCCCCAGCACCGCGACCGCGGCACGCTGCAGCCGGGCGATTCGCCGTACGTCGCCCCGCCCGCCCCCGAGGGCGACCTGCGGTTCCCGGCCGCGGCGATCGCCGTCCCCCGCGGCGTCCTCGTCGCCGACGCCGGACACCACCAGGTCGTCCTGCTGGACGAGGCCGGAGAGGTGCTGCGGCGTTACGGGACTGGCGAACGCGCGCTGGTCGACGGGGCCGAGCCCTGCTTCAACGAGCCGAACGGGCTCTGCCTCCTGCCCGCCGACGTCGCCGCGGAGGTCGGGTACGACGTGGTCGTCGCCGACACCGTCAACCACGCGCTGCGCGGGCTGCGACTCGACGACGGCACCGTGACGACGCTCGCCGGCGACGGGCGGCAGCTGTTCCCCGGCGCCCCGGACGCACCCGGCGCGCTCTCCTCCCCGTGGGACGTCTCGTGGTGGGGCGACCGCGTCTGGGTGGCGATGGCGGGCATCCACCAACTCTGGACCTTCGACCCACGGACCGGTGACTGCGTCGTCGCCGCAGGCACCACCCACGAGGGCCTGCGCGACGGGCCCCTGGCCGAGGCCTGGTTCGCGCAGACCTCAGGCCTGGCCGCCGACGGCGAGCGGTTGTGGCTGGCCGACAGCGAGACCTCCGCGGTGCGCTACGTCGAGGACGGTCAGGTGCACACCGTCGTCGGCACCGGGCTCTTCGACTTCGGCTTCCGCGACGGTCCGGCCGAACAGGCGCTGCTCCAGCATCCGCTCGGCATCACGGTGCTCCCCGACGGCTCGGTGGCGGTGTGCGACACCTACAACGGCGCCGTACGCCGCATCGCCGACGGCGAGGTCACCACGGTGGCCACGGGTCTTGCCGAGCCGAGTGCGGCGCTCGTCCACGGCGACCACCTGCTGGTCGTGGAGAGCAACGCCCACCGGCTCACCCGCGTCCCGCTCGGATCACTGGCCCGCGCCGACGGGTTCTCGCACCGCACGCAGCGACCCGTCACCGAGGTCGCGGCGACCGTGGACCTCGTCGTCGACTTCACCCCGCCGCCGGGGCAGAAGGTCGACGACCGGTACGGCCCGCCCGCCCAACTGCTGGTGACCGCGACCCCGCAGGCGCTGCTGCGTGAGGGCGAGGGCCGCGGCACGGATCTGCGACGGCGGCTGGTGCTGGACACCGAGGTCGGCGAGGGGGTGTTGCACGTCGCCGCGCGCGCCGCGTCGTGCGACGCCGCCGGCGGCGAAGGGGCGGCCTGCCACCTGCACCAGCAGGACTGGGGTGTGCCGGTGCGCGTGGTCGCCGACGGCGTGGTCGACCTGGTCCTGCCGCTGTCCGGAGGCGGTTCCTAGGCTGGGGGCGTGCCCCTCTACCTCGACGACCTCGCCACCCCCGTACTGCTGCCGGACCCGGTCACCCGCGTGGTCTCCCTGGTGCCGAGCCTGACCGAGGCCCTCGTCGCGACCCGTCCCGACGCGGTCGTCGGCGCCACCGACTGGTGCACCCACCCGGCCGATCTCGACGTGGCGCGCGTCCGCGGCACGAAGAACCCGGACCTGGCAGCGATCCGCGACCTGGCGCCGCAGGTCGTGATCGCCAACAAGGAGGAGAGCCGCGAGCTCGACGTGCAGCGCCTGCGCGAGTCCGGCGTCGCCGTCTGGGTGACCGTGATCGAGGACGTCCCCTCCGCGATCGCATCGATGACGTCGCTGTTCGCCGCCCTGGGGTGGGGGATGCCGGCCTGGCTCGCCGAGGTACGCGCCGCCTGGGACAAGCCCGTCCCGCCCCCGCACACCCGGGTCGCCGTGCCGATCTGGCGGGACCCGTGGATGGTCGTCGGCCGGGACACGTTCACCGGGGACCTGTTGCGCCGGTTGGGCTACGCCAACGTGTTCGCCGAGGCCGACGGGCGCTACCCGCACGTCGACCGGACCGCGCTGGACGACGAGAACATCGATCTGGTGCTGCTGCCCGACGAGCCCTACGTCTTCGGGCCCGACGACGCCGCCGAGCTGAGTCGGCCGACCGCCCTGGTCAACGGGAGGCTGCTCACCTGGTACGGCCCGTCGCTCCTCGAGGCGGCGAGGTTCTCCGCGGGAGGGGCCAATTGAACTGGCACAACGACCCGAAACAGGCCGCCGGAGCGCCTGGGGAGGCCGTTGTGCCAGTTGAACTGGCCCCTGCCCGAAAGCACCCGACCCCCCGGGCCCGGGCGACCTGGATCCCCAACCAGCACGGTGCCTGGGCGATGCTCGCCGGCCCGCTGATCGTCGGCATCGTCGCGGCCGGCGCGGCCTGGGTGCACCTGCCCCTGACGCTGCTGTGGTTCACCGGCTACTTCGCGTTCTTCGCGGCGGGCCTGTGGCTCAAGTCGAGGCGCAAGCCGCGCTACCGCCCACCGGTGCTGGTGTTCTCCGCGGCGTGCCTGCCGTTGGCCGCGATCGTGCTCGCCCTGCGCCCCGACCTGATCCGCTGGGCGCCCGTGTTCGCACCGTTGCTGGCCGTCGGCCTCTGGCTGGCCGCCCAGCGCCGCGACCGGTCCCTGTCCAGCGGACTGGCCACCACCCTGGCCGCGAGCCTGATGACCGCAGTGGCGTACGACGCCGGCGACGGGACCGACTGGGCCCGCGCCTGGACACTCACCGCGGTGGTCGCGGCGTACTACGTCGGGACGCTGCTCTACGTGAAGTCGGTGATCCGCGAACGGAACGACCCCCGGTACGCCGCCCTCTCCGTCGGCTTCCACGCCGCCGCCACCGTCGCGATGGCCTGGGTGTCCTGGCCGCTGGTCGCGGTGTTCGCCGTCCTCACCGCCCGCTCCGCCTGGGTCCCCCGCCGCCGCTTCACCCCCAAGCAGGTCGGCATCGGCGAGATCGTCCTGAACCTGCTGGTCGTCGTGGTGGCGCTGGCGACGGTGTGAGGGCTGGGCGGCCCTGGGGCTGGCGGGGGCCGTCGGAACCCCATGTGAACATGGGGAACTGGTGCTCCCCATGCGCTGCAACACGTGGGGAGCACCAGTTTCACGAGTGAACATGGGGTTCCGACGCCAGGTTCACCGGCGCCGGACCCCGGCTGACCTCAAAGGCCCAGGTCGCGGCCGATGAGCTCCTTCATGATCTCGTTGGAGCCGGCCCAGATCTTGGTGACGCGGGCGTCCTTCCAGGCGCGGGTCACGCGGTACTCGTTCATGTAGCCGTAGCCGCCGAACAACTGGACGCAGTGGTCGAGGACGTCGTTCTGGACCTGCGAGGTGTACCACTTGGCCTTCGCGGCGTCGACGGCGGTCAGCTTGCCCTCGGTGTGCTGCATGACGGACTGGTCGATGTAGGCCTGCGCGACCTCGATGTGGGTGACCAGCTCGGCCAGCAGGAACTTGTTGTGCTGGAAGGAGCCGATCGACTGGCCGAACGCCTTGCGCTCCTTCACGTACTCCACGGTCTCGTCGAGGATCTGCGCCGCGTGGTAGACGTTCGTGATCGAGCAGCCCAGCCGCTCCTGCGGCAGGAAGTTCATCATGTGGATGAAGCCCTGGTCGAGCTCGCCGATCAGGTTCGCGTTCGGCACCCGGACGTCCTCGAAGAAGAGCTCGGCGGTGTCGGACTCGGGCTGGCCGGCCTTGTCGAGCTTGCGACCGCGCGAGAAACCCTCCATGGAGCGCTCGACGGCGAACAGCGAGATGCCCTTGGCCTTCTTCTCCGGGCTGGTGCGCGCAGCGACCACCACGAGGTCGGCGGAGTAGCCGTTGGTGATGAAGGTCTTGGAGCCGTTGAGGATCCAGTCGTCACCGTCGCGCACCGCGGTGGTCTTCAGCGCGGCGAGGTCGGAGCCGCCGGAGGGCTCGGTCATGCCGATCGCGCAGAGGATCTCGCCCGAGGCCACACCGGGCAGCCACCGCTGCTTCTGCTCGTCGTTGGTCAGGTGCACCAGGTACGGCGCCACGATGTCGGCGTGGATGCCGACACAGGAGCCGAGCGCCATGTTGACCCGAGCCAGTTCCTCGGTGAGCACGGCGTTGAAGCGGTAGTCGTTCGCCTCGGAGCCGCCGTACTCCTCGGGGATCTCCAACCCGAGGAAGCCCTGCTTGCCCGCGTCGATCCAGAACTCCCGCGGCATGGCCTTGGCCTCGGCGTGCTCCTCGAGGTGCGGCTTCACCGAGCGCTCCAGGAACTCCTTGACGGACTCGCGGAAGGCCTCGTGGTCCTCGTTGTAGATCGAACGACGCATGCTCACACCTCAGGAAGAGTCGGGGTTACTCGCAGGTAGCCCCATTCTCTCAGGCGTCTCCAGAGGCGGCCAGAGCGGAGCCGTCGGGACCTTTCTCACACTCGGGACGGGTGCCCCGGGCCTCACCCAGCGGTACGCCGGCGCTCCGCGATCGCGTACAGCGCGATCCCCGCCGCCACCCCGGCGTTCAGCGACTCCAGGTCGCTGGCCATCGGGATCGAGACGAGCTGGTCGCAGGTCTCGGCCACGAGCCGGGACAGGCCGGCGCCCTCGGAGCCGACCACGACGACCAGCGGGCCGTCGGCGAGGTCCAGGTCGTGCAGCGCGACGTCGCCGTCCGCGGCCAGCCCGACGACCATGCAGCCCGCGTCCTGGTAGGCCTTGAGCTGCCTCGTCAGGTTCACGGTCTGCGCGACCGGCACCCGCGCCGCGGCCCCGGCCGAGGTCTTCCACGCCGAGGCGGTCATGCCGGCGGCGCGGCGCTCGGGGACGACCACCCCGTGGGCGCCGAACCCGGCGGCGCTGCGTACGACGGCACCCAGGTTGCGCGGGTCGGTGACCGAGTCGAGCGCGACGATCAGCGGCGGCTGGCCGAGCTCGTGGGCACGGTCGAGCAGGTCGTCGGCATGGGCGTAGGTGTACGCCGGCATCTTCGCGGCGAGCCCCTGGTGGACCGCCCGGTCGGTGAGCCGGTCGAGCTCGTTCTTGGTGACCTCGAGGACCGGGATGCCGTTCTCGGCGGTCAGCCGGAACATCTCCTTGATCCGGTTGTCCCGCTCGGCGCCCTCGGCCAGGTAGACCGCGGTCAGCGGCACGTGCGCGCGCAGCGCCTCGACCACGGAGTTGCGCCCCGCCATCCACTCGGTGTCGCCGGTGCGGGTCTTGCGCGGCCGCTTGGCGGCGTCACGCTCGGCGCGCTGCTTGGACTTGTAGGCCTTGTGGCCCTCGCGGTCCTCGGCCTTGGGGGTGGGGCCGCGGCCCTCGAGGCCGCGGCGGACCCGGCCGCCGGAGCCCGCGGTGGGGTTGCCCTTGTTGGTCTTCTTGATCGCGCCGCGTCGGGCGGAGTTGCCGGGCATGTGTGTCCTTCAGTTCGTGGGGTGATGGCCGAGGGTTTCGAGACGGGTTTCGAGACGCTCGCTTCGCTCGCTCCTCAACCACCGCTGATGTCAGTCGCGCAGGGACCACCGGGCGCCGCCGGGGGTGTCCTCCAGGTCGATGCCGGCGTTCTTGAGCTGGTCACGGATGGCGTCGGCGGCGGCCCAGTCCTTGGCCTCGCGCGCGGCGGCCCGCTGGGCGACCAGGCCGGCGACGAGGGCGTCGACCGCCTCGTGCAGCCGGGCCGCCTCGGAGGACGAACCGCCACCGGCCCAGTGCGGGTCGGCCGGGTCCAGCCCGAGCACCGCCAGCATCCCACGCACGGAGGCGGCGACCGGCACCACCTCCGCGGAGCCCACCAGCTTGTTGCCCTCGCGCACGGTGTCGTAGAGGACGGCGACCGCCGCCGGCGTACCGAGGTCGTCGTCCATCGCGGCGGCGAACGCCGCGGGCACCTCGCCGACCGGCACGTCGTACTGCTCCCCGGCCCGCGCCAGGAACGACTCGACCCGGCCGAACCCGGCCGCGGCCTCCGCGAGGGCCTCGAAGGAGAACTCCACGTGCGAGCGGTAGTGCGCGGCGACCATGTAGAACCGCAACTCGATCGCCCGGACCTGCTTGAGCACCTCGGGGATCACCAGGGAGTTCCCCAGCGACTTGCTCATCTTCTCCCCGGCGGTGGTGATCCACGCGTTGTGCATCCAGTAGGACGCGAAGCCGTGCCCGGCCGCGCGCGACTGGGCCTGCTCGTTCTCGTGGTGGGGGAAGCGCAGGTCGATGCCGCCGCCGTGGATGTCGAAGGCCTCACCGAGGTACTTCGAGGCCATCGCGGAGCACTCGATATGCCAGCCGGGGCGACCCGGCCCCCACGGCGAGGGCCACGAGGCCGTCGTGGGCTCGGACTCCTTGCGCCCCTTCCAGAGCGCGAAGTCGCGCGGGTCACGCTTGCCGCGCGGGTCGGCGTCCTCGGCCGGGGACATGTCGTCGATCCGCTGGCCCGACACCTCGCCGTACGCCGGCCAGGACCGCACGTCGAAGTAGACGTCGCCGGACCCGTCCGCGGCGGGGTAGGCGTGCCCGCGCTCGATGAGCCGCTCGATGAGGGTGAGCATCTCCGGGATGTGGCCGGTGGCCAGCGGTTCGTACGTCGGGGGCAGCACGTGCAGCGCGTCGTACGCCTCCCCCAGCGCCCGCGCCATCTCGTAGGCGAGGTTGTACCAGGGCCGACCCTGCTCGGCGGACTTGAGCAGGATCTTGTCGTCGATGTCGGTGATGTTGCGGATGAAGGTGACGTCGTACCCGCGGTGGGTGAGCCAGCGCCGCAGGACATCGAAGTTGACCGCGGAGCGCACGTGACCCACGTGCGGCTCTGACTGGACGGTGAGCCCGCAGACGTACATGCCGACGCTCCCGGGGACCAGGGGCACGAAGTCGCGCACCTCGCGGGCGGCAGAGTCATAGAGGCGGATCGTCACCGTCCGATCCTACTGATCGCGAGCCTCCTCCCGCGGTGACGGATGTGGCGAAAGTGAACCGGTGAGGCATCGAGGCGACCTATCGTGGATCGGTGCCTACCCGGATCGCCGCCCTGCTGCTCGCCTCGGCCACGGGGCTCGCCCTGCTCGCGCCACCGGCGCAGGCCGCCCCGGCGCGGCGGATCTCCTACACCGCCTGGGACAGCACCACCCGCCTGGCGCAGGGCACGACGAGCGGCACCGAGGTCACCGACGGCGTGATCCGGCTGTCCACCCCGGCCGGCGTCAGCGGTGGCCAGGAATTCGGCCGCTGGACCTCGCCCTGGCGCGACCTGGCCTTCGGCTTCACCGAGCTGATCGCCTCGTGGGAGGCCCGCACGCCCAGGGCCACCTCGGTCGTGGTGGAGGTCCGCGGCCGCGACGCCGCCGGGCGTACCTCCTCCTGGGACACCCTCGGCACCTGGGCCCGCGACGACACCCACCTGCGTCGCACCAGTTCGGGGCCGCAGACCGACGACCTGGCTTCGGTCGCCTACGACACCTGGGAGTCTCACGACTCAGACGGGCTGACCTCCTTCCAGCTCCGGGTGACGTTGCGGCGTCCCCAGGGTGCGCGCGCCGTCCCGACCGTGGACGTGATCGGTGCGGTCGCCTCGCGGCTGCCCAGCACCTCGGACGTGAGCACGTCCACCCCGAACAAGAAGTCCGGCGCGCTCGGCACCGTCCTCGACGTGCCCCGCTACAGCCAGATGGCGCACGCCGGCACCTACCCCGAGTACGACGGCGGCGGCGCGGCCTGGTGTTCGCCGACCTCGCTGACCATGGTGCTGGACTACCTCGGCGCGCTACCGCGGCCCTCGTCCTACGCCTGGGTCAAGGACGGCCACCCGGACCCGGTCGTGGTGCAGGTCGCCCGTCAGGTCTACGACGTCGGCCTGGGCGGGGCGGGCAACTGGCCGTTCAACACCGCGTACGCCGCGACGCGGGTCGGCACCGACGCCACCGAGGGCGGGGGCGGAGCCTTCGTCACCCGCCTGCGCAGCCTGCGCCAGGTCGAGCTCTTCATCGCCGCCGGACTCCCGGTGATCACCTCGGTGCGCTTCGGCCCAGGGCGGCTTAGTGGCGCCCCGATCAACTCGACCAACGGGCACCTGATGGTGGTCGTCGGCTTCACCGAGGACGGCGACGTGGTGGTCAACGACCCGGCCTCCCCGACGCGCTCCGGGGTCCGCCGGACCTACGACCGCGGCCAGTTCGAGGACGCCTGGATCACCCGGTCCGGCAGCGCCGGTTCGGGGGGCATCGCCTACCTGGTGCACGACGCCACGCGCCCGTTGCCGGGCCACGCGACGAACTGGTGAGCGGCGGCTACTTCACGTAGCCGATCGGGATCATGGTGGGCGGCTCGGGCAGCGGCTCGGAGCGGTACTGCGCACGGATGCCGTCGATGTACTCCCGGCAGCGCGTGGTCAGACCCTCGCTGGTCTGCATCCGCCCCTTGGTGACCAAGATGCCGAGGTCGGCCCCCTTGAACCGGAAGTCGCCCTCGGCGTAGACGCGCAGGAAGAACGCCTCGTCCTCGTGCGTGACCTCGTGCCAGTCGTTGGCGGGGCGCACGAACTCCAGCGAGCCGTCGTCGTTGAGGTGGTAGGTGCCGGTGCGCGGCGCGGTGAGGATCCGCTCGACCGAGTCGACCGGCTCCTTCATGATCAGCTGCGCCCACACGTCGACCGCGGCCAGCTCGCGCCAGCGCTCGTTGATCTCCTCGACGTCGATGGTGTAGTCGACGTCCATGAACTCCAGCAGGTGGAAGAGGAACAGCGGCACGTCGGCGTAGGCCCCGGCGGTCACGTTCGTCATCGACGAGGCACCGGAGATGCGCGGGTTCAGCTCACCGAGGTAGACCGCGTCGTCGTTGAGGTCGACGAGCACGTCGATCTCCAGGAAGCCCTTGTAGCCCTCCTGCGCGAGCCGGTCTCCGAGGCGACGCACGTGTCCGATGGCGGTGGCCCGCTGCTCGGGGGTGAGCGCCTCGGGGAAGAGGTCGTTGCCGCACCAGCCGCCCTTGTACGGGGTGAGTTCGGGGTAGCCGGTCAGGTCGGTCATGAACGGACCGACGATCGTGCCGTGCCGGGTGATGCACGCCTCGACCGCCGCGGCCTTGTTGTCGATGCGCTTCATCACCTTCAGCTGCTCGCCGACGATGTTCTTGGAGTCGCGGTCCCAGTCGGCCTCGCTCTTGATGAAGAACGTGGTCTTGCCGGAGTCGCCGTAAGGCGTCTGGACGACCAGATCGGTGCCCAGCCCGTGCGCCTCCGACAGCGTGACCAGCTCGTCCCAGGAGTCGGCGGTGCCGAGCACGTTCGGCACCGACGGGGCACCGGCCTCGTTGCCCAGCTGGGTGGTGACGATCTTGGAGTCCAGGCGCCGGCGGAGCTCGTCCGACGGCAGGATCAGGTCGTAGCCGAGCTCCTGGCAGATCTCCTCGGTCTCCTCGTCGAAGAAGACCATCGCGATCCGGGGCTTCCCGCCGCGGCGCTTGAGGTGTGCCTGCACCTCGGGGTCGCGCAGCAGGTAGTTGTTGATCTGCTCGGAGGACTCGAACTCGACGTACGGCTTGTTGCGCGGCGTGAAGACCCGCGGGTGACCACCGTCCCAGGAGTCGTAGTAGACGACGTACTCGAAGTTGCGGACCCACCTGTCAATGCCGAGCAGGTTGAAAGCCGTCGGGCCGACAAAATAGATCGGCTCGGCGTTGGTCCGGAAGAACGTCCTGATCTCGGGGATTCCCTGCAACACCCGGCGTGCCGTCATGTGCGCCTCCTGTCCTGGGCCGACCCTAGGACCCCGAGGGTGACCGCGTCGACCCCATCGCCGGACAAGTCGGTCAGGTGACGGTGAACTCCACGGTGTGCCATCCCGTCGCTCCGTCGGGCACGACGTCGGTGCGCACGCCGGTCTGGGTGTAGCCGGACGTGTCGGTGGCACGGACGGCGAGCGTGTGGGTGCCGGGCTCGGCCTGCACGGTGCCGCCCCACTGCACCCAGGTGTCGTCGCTGGGCACCCGGCCCAGGTCGACCTCGGTCCACGGGCCGCCGTCCAGGCGGATCTCGACCTTCTCGATGCCGGTGTGCTGCGCCCAGGCGTAGCCGCCCACGCGCACCTCGCCGGCCCCCACCCGGTCACCGGACCCGGGCACCTCGATCTTCGACTGCGTCTTCACCGGACCGGTCGGGGACCAGCCTCGGACGGTCCAGAAAGCCTCGAAGTCGGTGAAGCGGGTGACCTCGAGGTCGACCACCCACTTGGTCGCCGAGACGAAGCCGTAGAGCCCCGGGACCACCATCCGCACCGGGAACCCGTGCTCCAGCGGCAGCGGCTCGCCGTTCATCGCCACCGCCAGCAGGGCGTCGCGGTCGTCGGTCAGCGCCGCAAGCGGCGTACCGCAGTTCCACCCGTCGACCGAGGTCTGCAGGACCGCGTCCGCCCCCTCCTGCACGCCGGCCTCGGCGAGCAGGTCGGCCACCCGGACCCCGCTCCACCACGCGTTGCCGATCAGGTCGCCGCCGACCTTGTTGGACACGCAGCACAGCGTCACCCACGCCTCGGTGAGCTCGCGCTGCACCAGGTCGTCGTAGGTCAGGGTGATCTCCCGGTCGACCATGCCGTGGATGCGCAGCGACCAGTCCTCGGCGCGCACCGTGGGCACCACCAGGGCGGTGTCGATCCGGTAGAAGTCCGACGACGGCACCCGCCACGGGGTGAGTCCCTCGGCGATGGTCGCACCGACCGGCACTGTCCCGGCGGTCACCGGGAGGCGCAGCCGGGTGCGGGCCGCCTCGATGAGCCGGCGCTCGCGACTGACGAAGCGGCTGGCCACTCCCACGGCCACGGAGCCGGCCGCGACCAGGCCGGCGACGCGCAGGAAGCGTCGCCGTTCCTCCGCGCTCGTCTCACCCTCGCGGGGCGGTGCGGTGACCTGCGGCAGGAGCACGATCCAGGTCACTGCGGCGCACGCGACGGGGATGATCGAGGAGCCGGTCGAGCCGGGCCGGGTCAGCACGGCCACCGCACCGATCACGGCCATCGCGACGAAGACCATCAGACCGCCCAGCGGACTGCGCCGGGTCAGCACCCCGGCCAGCGCGCCGAATCCGATCAGGCCGAGCGTGACTCCGGCGAGCAGGAGCGGCTTGTCCGCGGTGCCGACCGCGTCGATGGCGGTGCGGGCGACGCCGCCGGGGGTCACGTCGACGATCCACTCCCCAACCGCGACCGGCGCGGAGACCCGCTCCTTCATCACGGCGGTCGCCAGTTCGCTGACGGCCAGGCCGGCCAGCGCAGTGAGGACCCCGCCGAGGGCGAGGCGGCGCCCGGAAGGCGGCGACGCCACGGAGAGGTCTGTGCCGACCGGGGTCGGGATCGAGGTGCTCACATCACCATGTTCGCGCGCCGACGAAGCGCGGACGGCACCCGAGGAGTGACGGTTCTGTGACGGCACCCGCCATGATGGGCGGGTGGAGAGGCTGCCCCGGGTCGGGATCGGGACCGACGTGCACGCGTTCACCGACGATCCGGACCGGGCGCTGTGGCTGGCCGGACTGCACTTCCCCGACGAGCCCCGTGGGCTGGCCGGTCACTCCGACGCTGACGTCGCGGCGCACGCCGCGTGCGACGCCCTGCTCTCCGCGGCGGGACTGGGCGATCTGGGCTCCAACTACGGCACCTCGGATCCGGCGTGGGCCGGTGCGTCCGGGGTCGCCCTGCTCTCCGAGACCGTACGCCGCGTGCGCGCGGCTGGCTTCGAGGTCGGCAACGTGGCGGTGCAGGTGATCGGCAACCGGCCGCGACTGGGGTCGCGGCGCGACGAGGCGCAGGCGATCCTCGGTGCCGCGGTCGGAGCCCCGGTCAGCCTCTCGGCCACCACCACCGACGGGCTCGGTCTCACCGGACGCGGCGAGGGGGTCGCGGCGATCGCCACGGCGCTGGTCTTCGCCCGCTGAGCGTGCCGCCGGGCCCCGACCGTCAGGGGCTGAACGCCAGCGTCAGGAACCCGGCGAATACCGCCAGGTGCAGCCCGCCCTGCAGCAGGGTTGCCCGCCCCTGGGTCAGCGTGAGTGTCCCGATGAAGAGGGTGACGAACAGCAGGGCGATCTCCACCTCGGCCAGCCCGAGCAGCACGTTGAAGTCGAAGAAGATCGAAAGCAGGCCGATGGCCGGCACGGTCAGGCCGATGCTGGCCAGAGCCGAGCCGTAGGCGAGGTTGAACGAGGTCTGGATCCGCCCGCGCGCCGCCGCCTTGGTGGCCGCGATCGACTCGGGCAGGAGCACGAGCAGCGCGATCGCCACCGCGACCACGAAGCGCGGCAGGCCTGCGTCGGCGACCGCGCCCTCGATGAGCGGCGAGATCGTCTTGGCCAGCCCCACGACGGCGACCAGCGAGACCACCAGGAGCGCGAGACTCGTCAGGGCCTGCCGGTTCGTCGGCGGGTCGGCGTGGACGTCCTCGGGGTCCGGCGCGTCGGGATCGTCGTCGACGGGCAGGAAGTAGTCGCGGTGGCGCACCGTCTGGACGAAGACGAAGAGCAGGTAGAGCCCGAGCGAGGCGAGTCCGGCGTACACCAGCTGGGCGGTCGTGAACGTCGGGCCCGGCGTGCTCGTGGTGTAGCGAGGCAGCACCATGCTGAGCACGGCCAGCGCGCCGATCGTGGCGAAGGCACCGCTCACCCCCTCGCTGCGGAAGACGGTCACCCGGTGCCGGAGCGTGGCCACCACGAGCGCGAGCCCCACCATGCCGTTGGTCGTGATCATCACCGCGGCGAAGACGGTGTCCCGGGCCAGACTGGTGTTCTTCTCCGGTTCCGAGAGCATCAGGGCGAGGATCAGCCCGACCTCGATCACGGTCACCGCGACCGCCAGCACCAGGGACCCGAACGGCTCCCCGACCCGCAGCGCGATCACCTCGGCGTGGTGGACCGCGGTCAGGACCGCGGCGGCCAGCAGACCCGTCAGGACAACGCCGGTGATGCCGCCCGGGTCGCGCCCCCAGGCCACGATCAGGGCGAGCAGCGCCACGAGCGGCACGACGACGTACCGCCGCCGATCGAAGTTCACCTGGGTGCCGGCCATGCCGCCATCCAACCAGGCGGACCGAACCGAGACGGTCCGTGGCGGCCGGGGGCCGGTACGGGCGCCGGCTCAGGTGTCGGTGAGGCGGGTGATCTCGGAGCCGACCCTGGCCTCGATGGCGCGGCTGAGCTCCTGGCGGAAGATCGCCATCACGGCCTGTCCGGCGACGGGGAGCAGTTGCTCGATGACCCCGGACATCTCCGGCCACCGCTCCTCGGGCATGCCGTCCTCGACGAACGGCTCCCACAGGTGCTCGAGGACCTCCTGCACGAAGCGCTCGGAGATCTCCGCCATCCGCTCGCTGAGGAAGGGCAGCATCGCCAGCACGGACTCACGGGACAGCCCGAGGGCCACCGCCTGCGCGCCGGCTCGGACCACGCCGGGTTGCGGCAGCCGCAGCCGGTCCTCGCCCAGCGGCTCGGCCAGGCCGACCGCGACGAGTTCCTCGACGAAGTCCGCGTTCGGCTGGACCCCCGCGAGCCGGGCCAGCTCCTCGCGGGTGATCACCTCGGGCTCCTGGGGGCTCAGCGGGTCGGCGAGCAGCCCGATCAGATCCAGGGCGTGACTGGGCGAGACGTTGTGGTTCTTCTCCAGCGCCTCCTCCACCGCGGCCAGGGTGTAGCCGCGGTCGAGCAGGTCCCGGATCAGCAGCAGCCGGTCGACGTGCTCCTTGCCGTAGTAGCCGGTGCGTCCGACGAGGCGCGGGGCGGGGATGAGTCCGCGGCCGGCGTACGCCCGGACGTTGCGCACGGTCATCTTCGCCGCGGCGGCGAGCTGGTCGATGGTCAGCTCGCGGACCGTCCCGGTCGCGGTCGCGACCCCGGGAAGGCGCTCCGACAGTGGTCTGGCCATCCCCGCTCCCTTCACCCGCGGCGAGGCCGTCACTCCGCCACACCGCTGTCGTTGGTGTGACGAGGACCACACCATCGCGACTCGCCATCATTGATGTGCCATATTGAATGTTACATCGGCACTGTCACATAGGCCAGTGCCCCGACCGGCGAACAGGAGTACTTCATGATCGCCACGGCCGCCACCGCAGTCGGCACCATCCTCGCAGCCCCCTCCAGCGCGGCCGTCCGCGCCGCCGAGACCCCGTCCGCGGGGGGCTCGCCCCTGGACCAGCTCCTCATCGTCTCGGCGTTCACCCTCGGCGCGTACGCCGTCCTCGCCTGGGTGATCCTGGCCGAGCGCAAGGGCGCGACGACCCCGGTCGGACGTCTCGCCGACGCCGCTGCACGGCTCGACGGCGGCCCCCGCTGGTTCGCCCTCCCGGCGACCATCGCCATCCTGGGCGCCCTGTCCGGCGCGATCGGCGTCTACTGGGACGTCAGCTACCACATCACCGGCGGCCGCGACGAAGGCCCGCTGGCGAACCCCTCGCACTACCTGATCTTCCTGGGCCTGCTCGCGATCTTCTTCGGCGGCGCGCTGAGCATGGCGCTGGCCCGCGACGACCTGCCCCGCCGGACGCTGCGGCTGACCCGCACCTGGCGAACCCCGATCGGCCCCGTGGTCCTCACCGGTGTCGCGCTGTGTGCGCTCGCCGGCTTCCCGATGGACGACGTGTGGCACCGACTCTTCGGCCAGGACGTCACCGAGTGGGGCCCGACCCACGTGCTCATGATCGGCGGCACCGTGATGCTGCCCTACGCCCTGCTGCTCATGGCCGCGGAGGCCAAGCAGGTCAGCGGCTCGCTGCTGTCCCCGCTGTTCACCTGGGTCAGCCACGCCTACCTGATCATCGGCCCGGTCGCCTTCCTCCTGGAGTACGCATTCGGCGTGCCGCAGTTCCCGCTGATCATGGACGTCGTCGTGATGACCGTCGGCGCCAGCGCCGGACTGGTGTGGGCCAGCCAGCGCGGCCCGCTCTACGTGACCTCGGTCTACGGCCTCTACCTGGGCGTCCAGGTCCTGTTGATGGGCACCAACGCGGTCTTCGGCGCGATGTCGCCGCGCTTCCCGCTGCTGGCCGGCGGTTTCCTCGCCGCCCTGGTGCTCTCGCGCTACGCCCGCCCCACCGCCGGGTACGGCGTGCTCGCCGGCGCCGTCGTCGGTGCGGCCACGGTGCCGGTCGAGTTCTGGTGGTCGGCCGCCTTCCGTCCCGTCGAGTGGACGACCGGACTCCTGCCCGCCACGGTCACCTTCGCGGTGATCACCGGCGCCGCGACCGGCGTGGTGGTCACCTGGATGGCCGCCAAGCTCGCCGTCACCGAGGCCCGCGGCGACGGCTCGTTCGCCACCCCCAGCCGCAGTGGCGCCACCGGGCGGGTGCCCGGCGCCCTCGCCCTGGTCGCCGTCCTGGTCACCGTCGGCGTCTTCGCCTGGAACGTGCCCCCGCGTGACGACATCGTCGGCGAGGCCGACGTGACCGTCGGCGCCGTGGAGGACGGCCGCGCCTACCTCGACGTGGCGGTGGAGGAGTCGCTGCTCGAGGACGTCGTCTGGTTCCACGTGCTCTCCTGGCAGGGCGGCGGCATGGTCCGCAGCGACCTGGTCGAGGTCGAGCCGGGGGTCTACCGCACCGCCGACCCGATCCCCGTCAGCGGCGACTGGAAGTCGCTGGTCCGGCTGCACACCGGCCTGCACAGCATGGTCTCCGCCCCGGTCTACCTGCCCGAGGACGCGGCGATCCCGGCACCGGCGTACGAGGCCGTGGACGGCCCCCGCCCGTTCATCAAGGAGCAGCGCATCCTCCAGCGCGAGCTGAAGCAGGACGTGCCGACGTGGCTGTGGAGCACCGGCTACATCTCGGTGGCGATCGTCTTCGCGATCCTGCTCGGCGTGGTCGCGGTCGGCTACACCCTGGCCGGACGTCCCGGCAGCGGCACCGGAGGGCTGGGCGACCTGCACCTGCCCCGCCGCAAGACCACGGCAGGAGCCCGCTGATGCGTACCCATGACGCACTGACCCTGCACGTCCGCGTCGACGGACCCGCCGACGCGCCGCTGACGGTGGTGCTGGCCCACTGCTGGACCTCCGACCACGACTCGTGGCGCTACCAGGTGCGCGACCTGCGCTCGACCTTCGGGCATGCGATCCGGATCGTCAGCTACGACCACCGCGGACACGGTCAGTCCGAGGCCACCTCGCGGGCCACTGCCACGGTGGAGAACCTCGGGCGCGACCTGGCCGATCTGATCGACCTGCACGCACCCGAGGGCGACCTGGTGCTGGCCGGACACAGCATCGGCGGCATGACGATCATGGAACTGGCCGCCCGACGGCCCGAACTCTTCGCCGAGCGGGTCCGCGGGGTCGCGTTCGTGGCGACCTCGGGCGGCGGGCTCAAGGGCGTCTCCCTCGGGCTGCCGGAGATGGGCGAGAAGCTCAAGGACCGCATCCCGTTCGTGCTGGCCTTCCGGTCCCGCACGTTGAGCCGCAAGCAGCGGCTGCGCGCGCCGATCATCGAGTCGATCGTGGTGAAGCGGTTCCTCTTCGGCGACCAGATGCGGCTGCGTGACCACATGCTCACCGTCGAAGGCCTGGTCAACTGCCCCAGCGACACGATGACGGGCTTCTTCGAGGACCTGATGACCCACGAGCGTCACGACCACCTCGAGGAGGTGCTCGCCGGCATCCCCGTGCTGGTGCTGGTCGGCAGCGCCGACCTGCTGACCCCGCCCTCGCACGCGCGTCGGCTCGCCGCCGCGATCCCGGGCAGCCGCCTGATCGTCTCGCCCGGAGCCGGCCACATGCTGCCCTTGGAACGCGACCGGCACGTCTCGGACATGCTCGAACACCTGGTCGGCCGCGCGCTGTCCGCTCAGGTGCCGGCGAGCCCCGCCGAACTCGCCACCGCCGAGCCGGCACCCACCTCCTGACCCGTGTCAGCCGCCACCCCGTGACACCCGTCGTGGGCCCGGACCGTATGTCGCTTTCGTGCGCGGTCCGGGCTATGCGGGCATGACCCGGCGGTGCATCAGCGGCGCTCCACCCCCGTGTCAGGACCGCCCGTCCGGGTGATGTTCCTCCCTCAGCCGGTGCGAAAGGATCAAAAGACTCACCGAGAGCCATGGGGGAATCACGGGTGGAGACTCACATCGGCCTGCGCGTACGCAGGCAGCAGACACAGCCACGCACCACACTGAGGCGCCGGAGCACGGCAGCCGTCGCGGCCCTGACCGTGGCACTGGCCGGACTCACGCTCGTCGGCGCCGGGCCCGCGGAGGCCGAGGCCACCCGCACCGTGGCCTTCTACAGCATGGACGAGCCTGCGGGCGCGACCGTGCTCGTGGACAGCAGCGGCAACAACCGCAACGGCACCATCGGCTCGTCGGTGACCACCGGCGCCACCTTCGAGGGTGCCACCGCACACCGGTTCCCGACGTTGCTCCCCGGCGACCGGATCGCCGACCCGGGCCACACCGACCGGGTGCCGCACACCACGCTGTTCAACCCGGATGCGGGCGACTTCTCGGTGACCATCCGGCTGCGGACCAGGAACAGCTTCGGCAACGTGATCCAGAAGGGCCAGGGCACCGCAGTCGGTGGCTACTGGAAGTTCGAGATCCCGGGCGGCCTGCCCAGGTGCCTCTTCCGCGGTGCGACCGGCGCGTCCCGCACCGGCTACGCCAACGTGGACGTCTCCGACAACCGGTGGCACACGATCACGTGCAACCGCACGTCCTCCTACGTCGAGATGTACGTCGACGGCGTCCGCACCAGCCGCGCCTTCGGCCAGACCGGCACGATCGGCAACAACGCCCAGCTCTCCATCGGGGGCAAGTCGCAGTGCGACGGCGTGAATACGACGTGCGACTACTTCGGTGGCGACATCGACTACGTGAAGATCTCCAAGGGCGACACCGACGTCCCGAACGCGCTTCCGGTTGCCGCGATCGGCGCTGAATGCACGGGGCTCGTGTGCAGTTTTGAGGCTCATCTGACTGATCCGTGGGTCATCGGCCGGGCAGCAGCGGCCGGTTGCCGCCGAGATTGAGCATCGCTAGACCGATGAGGGCGTCGGGTGAGCGGAATCCGAAGGCCACCCTGGTGATGAGCCGGATCTTGGTGTTGACCGATTCGATGAGGCCGTTGGACAGGCCGTGGTCGATGGCAGCGAGGATCTCGGCGCGATGCTTGGTGATGCGCTGCTGGAGCTTGACGAACGATGCGATCCGGCAGCGCCGTGCCCACGCGACCCATCGGTCCAGCGCCTCGGCGGCCTCGTCTGCTGGGAGCTTGAAGACGGTACGCAGGCCTTCTTTGAGCAGATAGGCGCGGTAGAGCCGAGGATCAGTCTTGGCGATCCACGCAAGCTTCGTCTGCTGCTTGTCGGTGAGGTTCTCGGGGTTCTTCCACAGCGCGTAGCGGGCGTGCTTGAGAGCGCGAGCGTGTCCGGTTGCGACTGTAACCGCCCGGCCGTTCTGCCAACCGGCGGGGCGGGTGTGGCCCGCGCGTCTGGCCTGATTCCAGGCGTCTCGTCGCACGGCGTCGAGGGCATCGGTGGCCCAGCCGACGACGTGGAAGGGGTCGGCGCACCGGACCGCGGCTGGGCAGCGTCGCCGCACAACGTCCGCGATCCAGTCCGCGCCGTCGGCTGTGACATGGGTGATCTGGGCGCACCTGCCTTCGCCGGAGGCTTCCAGTGCGTCGAAGAACTCCTCGAGGGTGGCGCGGTCGCGTCCGGCCTTGGCCCACACTTGTGGTTGCGCTTGTAGGAGATCTCATCGATGCCGATGCGGCGCAGTCCGGCGAAGGCGTCGATCCCTTCGGCGGTGTCGGCCCAGACCCGGGCGATGATCGATCCCACGGTCCGCCACGCGATCCGCATCAACTGGGTGATCGCGGACTTCGAGCACTGGGTAGCCAGCCAGGCGACCTGCTGGTCAAAGCTCAACGTGTGACCAGCCGCGTGACGCGCCCAGGGCACATGCCGCACCGTCGGCCCATGGACCGGGCAGTTGACCCTTGGCGCGTCGGCCTCGAGGAAGACCTCGACCGTGCCCAGGTCCAGGCTTCGCCACCGTCGGCGTCCTTCTCCGTGGTCGTACCAGGCGGCTTTGATGCCGCATCGTCCGCAGCGGCCTCGAGCAGCTCGTCGCGGTCGAACGTGCGCGATCACAATGTCCTCGACATCGCTGAACTCGATCGCCTCGATGACGGTGTTCTCGACGCCCAAGAGGGCGCGCCATAGGGTGGCGTTTCGCACGCCGTTCTCCGTTCCGTGGTTCCTGACTATCGACAAGCCAGAAACCTAGAGCGGGAACGGCGTGCGGCCATTCAGGCGCGATCAACCACCCACGGAAGCGTCAGATGAGCCAGTTTTGACGGGTCCGGCTCGCGCGACTCCGACGGCGCGGTCCAGACCTACGACTGGGACTTCGGCAACGGCGTCACCCGCTCCACCGGCAGCATCAGGACCACGACGTACACCTATCCCGAAGCCGGCAGCTACACCGCGTCCCTGACCGTCACCGACGACCGCGGCGGCCGGTCCACCGCGACCCGCGTCGTGACGGTCGAACCGGTGGACGAGGTCATCTCGTACGTCGGGAGGGCGACGTCCAACGCCAACGTCCGGACTCACTCCGTGACCGTGCCGTCAACCGTGCAGGCCGGCGACACCCTGGTGCTGCTGCTGAGCCAGAACACGCACGCCGCCGCGGGTGACCCGACGAATGTGACCGGCTGGACCCGGCTCCAGCGGATCGACGCCGGGTTCGCGACCACCACGGCGTGGACCAAGACCGCCGCGGCCGGGGACGCCGGCCGTGCGATCCGGGTGACCCTCGCCGCGCAGTCGAAGGGCAACTTCGTCGTGGCCGCCTATCGCGGGACCTCCGGCCTGAGCGCCTTCGCCGGGGTCGCGCAGACGGTCTCCTCGACGCAGCGCACCACGCCCGTGGTGCCTGTGGCGGCCGCGCAGAGCTGGGCGGTCAGTTACTGGATGCACGGCGACAGCGCGTCGACGCAGTTGGTCGCTCCCGAGGGCGTGCAGGTGCGCAGCAACAGCAGCCAGACCGGCGGCGGACGGGTGACCGGCTTGCTGGCCGACTCGGGCGCCTCCCTGCCCCCCGGCAGCTACGGTGGGCTGACGGCGCGCGGCGCCGCCAACAGCACGACCGGCACCGCCTGGACGTTCGTGCTCGCACCGGACGGTGTTTGAGGAGGGCGACGCAGTAGCCCGTCTCGAAACCACCATTCTCCGGTGGCTGAGAGGGCAGGCGGCAACATGCTGAGTACACGACGAGCACTTGTCGCGGGCCTGGTCGTGACAATCGTGACCTTGTCCGGATGTGAATCCCGCACGGCGGAGCGGAGTTTCTCCGGGTCAGAGGCCCGCTCCCCAGGATGTGAGGATCTTGTTGATGGCGTAGAGGTCACAAGAGTTCTGGACGATCGAGTGGTATCGGGAAAGAGCTTGGCGGACTGGTTGGCGTCGCGAACGCCTGGCGCCTACTCGCCATCTCAGATCGAGGCCGCACGTGCCGCGAACTCCGTACGCGTGTGCCTGTTGTCCTCCCCCGGCACCGCCCTACCGGGACCAATGGGAGACGCACCGAGGGACCTCATTCAACCGGCGCGCATTGTGTTGGTAGGACTCGAGACCAAGCCGAGCCTGGATGCGGTAGGCGAAGAAGCATCCCTGCGTTCAATGATGCGATTGCTGCTCGATCACGACCCCAGCTGAGCGCGCCCCCTTGTGGGTACTAGGGGCTTCGACGCGCACTAGGCTGACGGGGTGGGAAATGCCCGGGTCGCAGGCTCAGCCCGCTCGGCGGTCGTCGTGCTCGCCGGGGGGTCTGGCAGCCGCGTCGGACACGCCACCAACAAGGTGCTCCTCGACGCGGGAGGCCGGTCGCTCCTCGGCCACGCGCTGGCCACGGCCGCGGCCGTCCCTGGGCTCGTGGCCCTGGTCGTCGTGGTGCGCGCCGGTGACGAGGGCGCCGTCACTCGCGAGCTCGGCCGGCTGGACCTCCCGCCGCACGTCGCGGTCCACACGGTCACGGGGGGCGCCAGCCGCCACGGCTCGGAGTGGAACGCTCTGAAGGTGCTCCGCCCCGCCATCGAGGCCGCGGCTCTCGACGTGGTCGTCATCCACGACGGCGCGCGACCCCTGGCCAGCGCGACGCTCTACGAGGCGGTGATCGAGGCGGCCCTGCGGTACGGCGGTGCCCTCCCGGGCGTGCCCGCCTCGGCCCTGGTACGCCGCGACGGCGGCCCGGTCCCCGACCTGGTCGTCGGCGTCCAGACCCCACAGGCGTTCCGCGCCGGCCCCTTGCTCGACTCCTACGTGCAGGCCGAGGCCGCCGGCTTCGAGGGCACGGACACCGCGAGTTGCGTCGAACGGTTCGCCGGGCTCGCCGTCCACTGCGTCCCCGGCGACCCCGCCAACGTCAAGGTCACCTTCCCCGAGGACGTGCTCCTCGCCGAGCACCTCCTCACCTAACCTCGACTGGTCAGGTTTTCCCCGCGACTGGTCGCCTCTTTCCGCTGACTGGTCGCGTCTTTCGCGCGACTGGTCGCGTCTTTCGCGCGACTGGTCGCGTCTTTCGCGCGACTGGTCGCGTCTTTCGCGCGACTGGTCGCGTCTTACGCGGATGGCAGGACGGCGCCCAGCGCCTCCAGGACCCGCAGTGCGGCGAGGTCGGCGACCTGGCGCGCCAGCGCTGGCGCCTCGACGTACTCCAGAGGCCCACGCGTCCGGATGGCCTCGACGACACCGGTCAGATCTGTGCGCAGGTCGAGCGCGGGGCGCCGTACGGAGTGAGCCACGAGCACCGGCGAGGCGATCGCCACCACGGACTCCCGATCGAGCGTGGCCGTGACGATCCCGTCCTCGACCACCTTGAGCGTGTCGGTCACCGGCCGGTACGCCGCGACGCTCGCACCCCCTTCGCCGGCGGAGAGCACGCGCGCGATGAGGTCAGCGTCGACTCCCGGGCACAGCGGGTCGTGCACGAGCAGGTCGCCGTTCTGTCCACGCGACGAGCCGGGCGCGCCCACCTCGAGCCCGGGCACGGACCCCGCCCAGGCCTCCACGCGGTCCCGATCGCCCTCGTCCACGGTGACCAGGATCGGAACATGCGGGAGCGCCGTCCGCACGGTCAGGACCGCACGCTCCACGAGAGGTACGCCGCGGAACAGCACCATCGGCAGGTCACCCCGCCCTTCCAGCGGGACGACGACGGAGAGCGAGCGACGACTCATGGGCTCATCGAAGCAGCCCCGGCCGGCCGCAAACGCACAGGACCCCCGACACCCACGGTGCCGGGGGTCCTGACGGACAACGAATCAGGAAGCGAGGACCTCGTCGAGGAGAGCCTCGGCCTTGTCCTCGTTGGTGTGCTCGGCGAGCGCAAGCTCGGACACCAGGATCTGACGAGCCTTGGCCAGCATGCGCTTCTCGCCGGCGGACAGGCCGCGGTCACGCTCACGGCGCCACAGGTCGCGCACGACCTCGGCGACCTTCATGACGTCGCCGGAGTGGAGCTTCTCCAGGTTGGCCTTGTAGCGGCGCGACCAGTTGGTCGGCTCCTCGGTGTGCGGAGCACGGAGGACGTCGAACACCCGGTCCAGGCCCTCCTTGTCGACCACGTCGCGGACACCGACGAGGTCAAGGTTGCATGCCGGGACGCGGACCACGAGATCCTGCTGGGCGACGATGCGGAGGACCAGGTAGAGCTTGTCCTCCCCCTTGATGGTGCGAGTCTCGATGTTCTCGATCACGGCCGCGCCGTGATTTGGGTAAACGACCGTTTCGCCCACGGTGAAAGTCATATGCAAAGTACCCCTTCCTAGGTGACTAGTTTAACACGTCGCGAAACGGACGGATTCAGCGTTTCCGCAGGTCAGAGGCACAATGCAGGGTTGACAGATGCGCGGTGGATGTGCCTTCAACAAACGACCGGGCGCGTTCGGCCACGGCACAAGGACCCGATACCCAATACTGCGGGGCATGCACCTGCGCCGGAATCCAGGGACCGCCGTCTCCCTGCTGCTGGCCGCCCACCCCACTCAGGGAGCACTGATCGCCCTGGGGGTCGCGGGCGCCGCCCTGGCGTCCGGACGCGCGCTGCGCGAGGTGGGGCTGGTGTTCGTCACGGTGCTGCTGGGACGCGTGACCTTCGGCTGGCTCAACGACGTCGTGGACCGCGATCGCGACGCTGCGGTCGACCGGGCCAACAAGCCCGTGGCCAAGGGCTGGGTCCACCCGAGCACGGTGACGTTCAGCGTCGCCGTCGCGACCTGCCTGCTGGTCCCGCTGTCGATCGCGAACGGCACCTGGGCGGGAATCGCCCACCTCCTCGCCGTGGTCACGGCCTGGAGCTACAACTCGCGCATCAAGCTCACGGTCCTCTCGCCGCTGCCCTGGGCGTTGAGTTTCGCCCTCCTGCCGGCCTTCCTCTCCTACGGCGGCTGGGGCGGCGGTGAGCACGGCGGACCACCGACGATCACCATGACGGTCCTGGCCGGGCTGCTCGGCATCGGCATCCACGTGCTGACCAGCCTCCCGGACCTGGTGGACGACCACGCGACCGGAGTCGGCTCGGCGCCGGTGCGCATCGCCCTGGCGATCGGGGCTCCGCGGCTCCTCATGCTGGCCGGGACGGCCACCGCTCTGGTCGTCGCCACGATCGTGGTGGCCAGTCTCACGGTGGGGCTGACGCGCTGACCGGGTTCAGCCCCCGCCGATTTCCCCTAGACTCGCCCCCGTGACTGCCTCTGCGAAGCGTCGTGTGGCCGCCCTCGCGGCTCTCGTCGTCGTACCCGCCCTTGCGTCCTGCTCCAGCGTCGGCTTCAACGCCCCGACCGACCAGGTCTATACGCCCGCCCAGGGCGTGAACAACCGGGACGGCGACGTCAACGTGCTCAATGCGCTCGTCATCTCCGGCGAGGCCGGTTCGGGCCGCGTCATCGCGGGCCTGGCCAACCAGAACACCACCCAGCCCGACGAGATCACCGGGATCCGTGGCGCCGGCGAGAACGAGGGCGTCCAGGTCACGGCCCTGGGCGGCGAGGCCGCCATCCCGGCTGCCGGTTTCCTCCAGCTCGCCGACCCGGGCAGCCTCGCGGTGCTGGTCTCCGGCGAGGAGGTCGTCCCCGGCGGCTACGTCCGGCTGACCTTCACGTTCGCCAGCGCGGAGGAGGCGACGCTGAACGTGCCGGTCATCACCAACGAGGGCGCCTTCGCCGAGGTCGAGATCCCCTCGGCCGACCCGACCACCGAGCCGGAAGGCTGAGTCCGATGAGCGACGCGGCGTACACCCTGGTCCTGCTTCGCCACGGCGAGAGCGAGTGGAACGCGAAGAACCTCTTCACCGGCTGGGTCGACGTCTCGCTCAACGACAAGGGCCGCGCCGAGGCCGCGCGCGGCGGTGAGCTGCTCGCCGCCGCCGGCGTGTTGCCCGAGGTGCTCCACACCTCCGTGCTGCGCCGCGCGATCACCACGGCCCAGCTCGCGCTCGACGCGTGCGACCGTCACTGGATCCCGGTGCGCCGGTCCTGGCGCCTCAACGAGCGCCACTACGGGGCGCTGCAGGGCAAGGACAAGAAGGCCACCCTCGAGGCGTACGGCGAGGAGCAGTTCATGCTCTGGCGGCGGTCCTACGACACTCCGCCCCCGGCCATCGCCGACGACGACGAGTTCTCCCAGGTGGGCGAGGCCCGGTATGCCGACCTGCCCGACGAGATCCTGCCGCGCACCGAGTGCTTGGCCGACGTCATCGACCGGATGCTCCCCTACTGGTACGACGCGATCGTGCCGGACCTGCGCGCCGGCCGCACGACGCTGGTGACCGCCCACGGCAACAGCCTCCGGGCTCTGGTCAAGCACCTCGACGGGATGAGCGAGGAGGCGGTTGTGGGGCTCAACATCCCCACCGGCATCCCGCTGGTCTACCGCCTCGACGAGCACCTGCGGCCGGTGACGCCGGGCGGGGAATACCTCGACCCGGACGCCGCTGCAGCCGCCATCCAGGCCGTGGCGAACCAGGGCCGCTGACGCGCAAGATCTGACCAGTCGCGGGAAAGATGCGACCAGTCGGCGGAAAGTTGCGACCAGTCGCGCGGAAGATCTGACCAGTCGGCGGAAAGAAGCGACCAGTCAAGCGGTCAGGCGGGACGCCAGGAACGCTTGGATCCGCACCGCGTCTCCCTGCACCGACGCTCTCTGAACGGCGATCCCCTGAACGGTGACCCCCTGCGCCGGGACTCCCGGGGCCAGGTCGTCGCAGCGGGTGCGTTTCCAGAGCAGCAGGTCGAGTTCGGCGGCGGGGGCCTCGAGGCGGTCCTCGGCGGGATCGATCTCGCGCACTGCCAGATCGCGCACGATCGGCGGGCCCTGCTGGTCCGGGGCCCTGGTCAGCCTCCAGGCCCGGCCGACGTCACTGGCCACGAGGACGAGCGGATCGGTGAGCGCGGCGACGTGACCGCGGTCGTGCATCCGTTTCCCGAAGACCCGCAGGGCTTCGTCCACGCCGTCCGCTGCGATTGCGGCGGGCAGGCGGGGTTCGATTCCGATCGCCTGCGCGAGATCGACGCCGTGGATCAGGGTCTCGTGCAGTTGTCGACGTGACCAAAAAGCGGCGACCCCGTCGCCGTACGCGAAGTTCCAGCAGGGGCGCTCGGGCGGCACCGCCTGCAGCGCACGGAAGAGGTCCTCGGCCTTGCCGAGATACCACTGCGCCAGATCGCGGCGGCGCCGCGGCCGATCGGTGGGCTCGGGGCACGGTCGTCCCGTCTCCACGATCGAGGCCGCCCAGGCGTGCACGTTCCCCAGGTGGAGGGCGAGGTCGAGCACCCGCCAGCCGGGGCAGGCGGGCACGCTCGCCCGCGCGGGCGCCTCGACCAGCGTCTCGCCGAACCAGGACGCGGCAGCCGCGTACTCGTCGATGTGGTCGAGCCCGACCCGAATCGGTGCCTCCATCCGGTCATCGTGGCAGAAACCACCCCGGAAGGGTCAGACCGGTGAGTCTCAGCGGTCGGCGGCGCTCGGGACCTCGCCGGTGACCAGGTAGATCACGCGCCGGCACAGCGACACGGTGTGGTCCGCGATCCGCTCGTAGTAGCGGCCCAGCAGCGCGATGTCGATCGCCGGCTCCACGCCGTAGGCCCAGCTGTCGCCGAGCATCATCCGGAAGGAACGCCGACGCAGTTCGTCCATCTCCTCGTCGTCGCGCTCGAGCGTGCGGGCCGCCTCGACGTCTTTCTCGGCGATGACGTGGCTGACCTGGCCGACCATGTGCACGGCCACCTCGCCCATCCGTCGCAGGGTGGGCTGCATCTCCTCGGGGATGGCGTTCTCCGGCATGCGCAGCTTGGCGACCTTCGCGATGTGCACGGCGAGGTCGCCCATGCGCTCCAGGTCCGCCACCATCCGGACCGCGGCGACCAGGGTGCGCAGGTCACCGGCGACGGGCTGCTGGAGGGCCAGGAGCTCGAACGCGCGGTCCTCGATCTTCTCGCGGAGCAGGTCGATGGAGGTGTCGTCGGCGATCACCTGGTCGGCGATGTGGGGGTCGGCGGTCATCAGGGCGTGGGTCGCTCGGCCCACCGCCTGCTGGACGAGTCCAGCCAGGGTCACGAGGTCGTCGACGATCGCGTCGAGCTGGTCGAAGTACGCGGTACGCATAGGGTGAACTCTCGCCGTCGAAATCTGACACCCCGGCAACCACGGGTGAATGCCAGGTGAACACCGCACGAAACTAGCCTCGCGAGACCGCCCGAGCGGCGGGGAGCCCCGGCGCGCGGCTCTACCATCGCAGCATGGAGACGACCACGCAGGAGCTGCTGCTCACGGTACTGGGCTTCGTGCTCGGTGCGGTGACCGTGCTCGCGTGGCGCATCTCCGAGAAGGAGATCCGCGGACCTGCGGACCCCTCCGAGGTCGAGGCTGCGATCGTGCCCCCGGGCGTGGCGACGGTGCTCAGCGTGCTGCGCTCGAGCGCCCTGGTCGTCGACGAGAACGACCTGGTCCTGCAGGCCAGCGCACCGGCGTACGCGCTGGGGTTGGTGCGCAGCGGCGAGCTGCGCTCCAAGGAATTGATCGAGCTCGTCCACCAGGTACGCCGTGACGGCGAGATCCGCCAGATCGAACTGTCCCTGGGGCGCGGGCGCAGCGTCGGCGCGCTGCAGGTGCAGGCGCGGGTGGCGTCCTTGAGCAGCAAGCTGGTGCTGGTGCTGGTCGAGGACCGCACCAACGAGCGCCGCGTCGAGGCGATCCGCCGCGACTTCGTCGCCAACGTCTCCCACGAGCTCAAGACGCCGGTGGGGGCGCTCACCCTCCTGGCCGAGGCGGTGCAGGAGGCGGCCGACGACCCCGAGGCGGTGCAGCACTTCGCCGCCCGGATGCAGACCGAGGCCAGCCGACTGAACCGGCTGGTGCAGCAGATCATCGAGCTCTCGCGACTCCAGAACGACGCCGCCCTGGACGCGCCGCAGCCGGTGGACGCCACCCAGGTCATCGAGAAGTCCATCGACGTCAACGCCATCGAGGCGAAGGCCAAGCACATCGACGTCGTCTTCGACGGCCAGCGCGGGCTCGCCTTCCTGGGGAACGCCGATCAGGCCACGCTCGCGCTGAGCAACCTGGTCGCCAACGCGGTGGCCTACTCCCCCAACGACTCCCGGGTCGTGGTGACCGCGCGGCCCTCGGAGGGCTGGGTCGAACTCACCGTCACCGACCAGGGGATCGGCATCCCGGCCGACGAGCTGGACCGGATCTTCGAGCGTTTCTACCGGGTCGACCCGGCCCGACACAGGTCCACCGGAGGCACCGGTCTGGGCCTGTCCATCGTCAAGCACGTCGCCGCCACCCACGGTGGCGAGGTGCACGTGTGGTCGCGCGAGGGCGAAGGGTCCAGCTTCACGCTGCGCCTGCCCCGTGCGCTCGCCGCCCGACAGGAGGTACCCGCATGACCCGTGTGCTCGTCGTCGAGGATGAGGAGAGCTACAGCGACGCCTTGTCGTACATGCTCCGCAAGGAGGGCTTCGAGGTGGCGGTCGCCGCCGACGGGCTCGCCGCGCTGGAGGAGTTCGACCGGGCCGGCGCCGACATCGTGCTGCTCGACCTGATGCTCCCCGAGCTGCCCGGGACCGAGGTGTGCCGGCGGATCCGCCAGACCTCCAACGTGCCGGTGATCATGGTCAGCGCCAAGGACGACGAGGTCGACAAGATCGTCGGCCTCGAGCTCGGCGCCGACGACTACGTCACCAAGCCGTACTCCCCGCGTGAGCTGGTCGCGCGCATCCGCGCGGTGCTGCGCCGCGGCGTCGAGCCGGACCTGGCGCCGCCGACGCTGGAGGCGGGGCCGGTGCGGATGGACATCGACCGGCACGTAGTGACGGTGCGCGGGACGGACACCCCGCTGCCGCTCAAGGAGTTCGAGCTGCTGGAGATGCTGCTGCGCAACACCGGCCGGGTGCTGACCCGGTCGCAGCTGATCGACCGGGTGTGGGGGTCCGACTACGTCGGCGACACCAAGACCCTCGACGTCCACGTCAAGCGGCTGCGCGCCAAGATCGAGCAGGACCCGGCGAACCCGGTGCACCTGGTGACGGTGCGCGGGCTGGGCTACAAGTTCGAGACCTGAGTTGCGGGACCGGCGTCAGGCCTCAGCGTCGGCGTCGGACTCCAGCCACCCGCGGAACGCCTCGAGGTTGGCCGTGGACTCGCCGCGGCTGATCCGCCACTCCCACTCCTTGCGGATCGAGGAGGCGAACCCGAGCTCGAGGATCGTGTTGAAGGACTCGTCGGCGTAGGCGAGCACCGAGCCCAGCAGCCGGTCGAGCTCCTCGGGCGTGACCACGGCGAGCGGTAGCCGGCCGTCGAGGTAGATGTCGCCGAAGTGGTCGACGGCGAAGCTCACGCCGAAGAGCTTGAGGTTGCGCTCCAGCATCCAGCGGTAGACGCGCTCGTGATTCTCGTCAGGTTGACGAGCAACGAAGGCGTGCACGGCCAGGGCGTGCGGACCGACCTCCAGACGGCAGGGGGTCTGGAGCTTCTTCTCCCCGGGCAGCGTGACCTGGAAGACCCCGGGCCGGAACTCGGTGTGGTCGAGGTCGTTGTCGGCCAGGTACTGCCGCAGGACCTCGCCGGCCTGCTCCCGGGCCGTCGCGGTGTCAGCCACCGCGCACCTCGCTGAGCACCGGGCGGCGGCGACGCAACACCGGCGGCAGCGCCTGGACCGTACGCGCGGCCCGCCGGTAGCCGGCCAGCGTCGCGTCGGCGGTGCGCTCCCAGGCGAAACCCTGGGCGTGCAGCGCAGCCGCCCCGGCCAGGCGTTGCCGGTAGGCCGGGTAGGCGGCGAGACGCTCCAGCGCCACCGCGTAGTCGTAGGGGTCGTGGCCGTCGATGAGCAGTCCGGTGACGCCGTCGCGGACGACGGTGGTCAGCCCGCCGACAGCCGCGGCGACCACGGGCGTCCCGACGGCCTGGGCCTCGATCGCGACCAGGCCGAAGGACTCGTTGTAGGACGGGACGACGACGACGGTCGCGGCGGCGTACCAGTCGACGAGCTCGAGGCGGCTCACCGGCGGGACGAAGCGGACGACGTCGGAGATGCCGAGGCTGCTCGCCAGGGTGACCATGGCCTCGGGGTGCTCGAGCCCGGATCCGGACGGACCACCGACGACGGGGACCACGAGGCGCTCCCGCAGGGAGGGGTCGCGCTCGAGCATGATCGCCACCGCCCGCAGCAGCACGTCGGGGGCCTTGAGCGGCTGGATCCGGCCGACGAACATCGGCACGACCGCGTCGGCGGGGATCCCGAGGCGCGCCCGCGCGGCGGTCTGCGAGGTCGGGGCGAAGACGCTCAGGTCGACCCCGGGCGGGATCACCTCGACCGCGGCCGGGTCGGCGTTGTAGAGGTCGATCAGCTGGCGGGCCTCGACGTCGGTGTTGGCGATGAGCAGGTCGGCGGTGTCGACCACCTGCTCCTCCCCCAGCAGCCGGGCGAGCGGCTCAGGGGTGTCCCCCTCGGCGAGGAGCTGGTTCTTGACCTTGGCCATCGTGTGCATCGTGTGCGCCAGCGGCACCGTCCACCGGTCGCGCAGCAGCGCGCCGACCTGGCCCGAGAGCCAGTAGTGGGAGTGCACCAGGTCGAACCAGCCGTGCTCGTGGCCCGCCTCGGTGAGCAGCAGGTGCCGGGCGAAGGTGCACAGCTGGCTGGGCAGCTCGTCCTTGACCAGCCCCTCGTAGGGGCCGGCGGCGACGTGGTGGACGCGGACACCGGGTGCGGCCTCGACGACGGGAGGCAGCGCAGAGGTGGTCGCCCGCGTGTAGATCTCGACGGCGAGGTTGCGGTCGGCGAGCCGTTTGGAGAGCTCCAGGACGTAGACGTTCATGCCGCCCGCGTCCCCGGTGCCGGGCTGGTCCAGGGGGGAGGTGTGCAGGCTGATCATCGCGACGCGGCGCGGGTCGCGCGGTCGCTGGCCGAGGGGTCGCTCAGCCGAGCGCCCCACCAGGCGCGGGCGCTGGCGCACCCGGGGCTCCGGCGAGCCCGGTCCTGTCGTCACGAGTGGCATACCTCCGTGTGGTGAACCACCGATGATTGTGGCCCATTCCCGCAAACGCGGTTTCCACCCGGGGAGTTACCCGGCTGACCACGATCCAGAACATGATCCCCGCCGCGAGCGAGAGCCCGGTGGCCAGCCACGGCATCTCGAACTCGTACGCCGGGTAGATCTGCCAGTGGCACAGGTAGATGAACAGCGAGGCGCTCGCCAGCACTCCCGCGATGCGGGACACCACACGAGGCACGAGTAGCACCGGCACCCACACCAGCACCAGGAACCCGCAGACGATCAGCGCCTCGCGCCCGTGCTGGCCACCCTCGAAGAAGCCCGGCACGGTGGCTGCGACCGTGAGCGAGACCAGCGCGCGGTGCTTCCAGGTCGGCGCCTTCGCCGCGGCCCACCCGAGCGCGAAGAGCCAGAAGATGACGTGGGCCCGGTGGATGTAGTCCCCATCGAAGATCCGGACGACGTCGTACCGAGTGAGCAGGAAGAGCAGCGCCAGACCGTACGGCAGCCAGAAGGGGAACCGTCGCTCCAGGCGGTCCACCGCCGGGATCGCCAGCAGTGCGGTGAGCGCGACCAGCGTCCACACCAGCATCTCGACGAACCAGTAGTGCCACGGCTCGGACCACTCCCGGGTGCCGAGCACGCCGTTGAGCAGCAGCAGGTTCTGCCACTCGTACTTCGCCGAGGTCACCGCGAACCCGAGCCAGAGCACGGTCGGGACGACGATGCGCGTCAGGCTGACGACCAGGCGCCGGGTGCGCTCGCGGCGGTCGTGATCGGTCACCGCGAAGCGCCCGAAGTTGAAGCCGGCCAGCCCCACCAGCAGGTGGGCGCCGCCGAGCAGCATGAAGAGGTTGGCGTGCGAGCCGACGATCGCCACGATCGCGACGGCGCGCAGCAGGACGTTGGACTCCACCGTGGTCGTACGCCGGCGCCGCGGTTCCCGGGCCGGGTCCGGACGCCCGCGCTCGAGGTCGGCGACGGTGCGCCGGTGCCAGTCGTGGGGCAGGGTGCCGAGCAGCCTCTCCAGGCGCAGCGACGCCTCGACGTAGGACAGCGAGTCGCCGCCGAGGCCGATGAAGGTGTCCTCAGGCCCTGCCTGGCGGCCGAGGAGCGCGGTGTAGAGGGCGGCGACTCCGGGGGCGGCCTGCGGCCCCGCGTCCGGCCCGGCGTCGGCCAGGCGGGCCAGCGCGGCGAGGTCCACCTTGCCCGAGCACGTCCGCGGCAGGTCGGGGAGCGCCAGCACCCGCACGCGGGGGACGCCGCTGGCCTCGGCGAGGGCGCGCACCCGCTCGACGTCCACCGGACCCGCGGCCGAGTCGACCGCGACGGTGATCCCGCCGGCGGCAGCCACGGCGTACCCGACGACCCCGTGGGCGAGCAGGTGCGCCTCGAGCCGGGCCAGGTCCACCCGGATGCCGGCCACCTTGGCGACGCGGCCGTCGCGGCCGTGGAGCTCGAGCAGGCCGTCGGGGGTGATCCGGCCCCGGTCGCCGGTGCGCAGGGCGTGGACGTCGCGGCCCCGGGCGAGGTCGGCGGGCGTCTCGGCATACCCGAGCATCACGTTCGGCCCGCGGAACACCACCGCGCCGACGCCGTCGGGCCCGGCGTCCTCGATGCTCAGGCTGCCGCCCGGGATCGCCCGGCCGACGGTGTGCGGGTGGTCGGCGGCGAGGTCCGGGGGCAGCACGGCCATGCGCGCGGTCGCCTCGGTCGCGCCGTACATCACCGCCAGGTCGAAGCCGCGGCGCTGGCCGAGCAGCGCGTAGCGGCGCACCTGCTCGGGCGCCATCCGGCCCCCCGCCTGGGTGAGCAGCCGCAGTGACGGCGGCAGGTCCCGGTCGGCGAACCCGACGCGGTCGAGGAGGTCGAACGTGTGCGGTACCCCGGGCAGCGTCGTGATCCCGGCCGCGGCGGCCTCGTCCCAGAACTCCGGCTCCACCACCGAGCGGGAGGTCAGCCGGACCGCGGCGCCGACGGCGAGGTGGCTGGCGAGCACCGAGAGCCCGTAGCAGTAGTGCAGGGGCAGGCTGGTCACCGCGACGTCGCCCGGCCGCAGCGCCAGCGCCTCCGCGATGGCCGTCGCGTTGGCCGCGACCGACGCGGCCTCGAGCCGGACCAGGTGCGGCGACCCGGTGCTGCCCGAGGTGGAGGCGAGCTGGGCGAGGTCCGGGTGCAGCGCGTGCGCGGTGCCCGGTCGCGCCTCGACGACGTCGTCGCCGGCGATGTGGACGTCGGGGTCGTACGTCGCGGCCAACTCCGCGGCGCGCCCGGGGACGGCCAGGAGGACGGGGTGCCCGCCGCGCAGGCAGGCCAGATAGCCGACCACCGAGGCGACGTCGTTCGCGGCCTCGAGGAGCACCAGTCGCCTGGTCGGTCCGAGACGGGCGGCCAGGGCGTCGACCCGGCCCGCGAGGTCGGCGTAGGTGACGGTCTCGCTGTCGCTGAGCAACGCCGGAGCGGCGCCGCGAACAGCCAGGGACTCCCAGAAGGGTGCGCCGACCCGCACGCTGGCAGGCGCGTCGGGAGCGGGCAGCACGGTCACCCACAGCACTTTATTAGGTAAGCCTTTCCTATGCCAAGGAACTGCGACCTAGGCCACCTCTGGTCAGTACGCCGTGCGCGGTGGTAGGCAGGGAGCCCCGGCCGGCGATCTCCGTCAGGCCGGGCCCCACGGCGGGAGGATTTCCCATGACGCTGACCGACACCGCCCTGCTGACCGAGCTCGAGCCGGTCGTCGAGGAGAACCTCAACCGCCACATGGCCGCGGCCCAGGAGTGGATGCCGCACGAGTACGTGCCGTGGTCACTCGGCCGGGACTTCGCCGATCTCGGCGGCGAGGCGTGGGCGCCGGAGCAGTCGCAGCTCTCCTCGATCGCGCGGACGGCGCTGGAGGTCAACCTGCTGACCGAGGACAACCTGCCCAGTTACCACCGCGAGATCGACCGCGCCTTCGGCCGCGACAGCGCCTGGGGCACGTGGGTCAACCGGTGGACGGCCGAGGAGGGCCGGCACGCGTTCTGTCTGCGCGACTACCTGCTGGTCACCCGCGGGGTCGACCCGATCGAGCTCGAGCGCGCCCGGATGGAGACGATGGAGCAGGGCTTCGACTCCGGCGACAAGCCGCTGCTCAACGTGTGCGCGTACGTCTCGTTCCAGGAGCTCGCCACCCGCGTCTCGCACCGCAACACCGGCCGCTACACCGAGGACCCGATCGCGGAGAAGCTGCTCATCCGCGTGGCCAAGGACGAGAACCTGCACATGATCTTCTACCGCAACCTGGTCACCGCGGCGCTGGAGGTCGCGCCCAGCCAGACCATGCGCGCGATCACCGAGGAGGTCGTCGGCTTCCAGATGCCGGGCGCGATCATCCCCGGGTTCTCCCGCAAGGCGGTGCAGATCGCGAAGGCCGGCATCTACGACCTGCGCATCCACCACGACGACATCGTCCAGCCGCTGCTGCGCACCTGGGACATCGACCACCTCGAAGGCCTCGACGAGGACGGTGAGAAGGCCCGCGACGAGCTCGCCCAGGCCGTCGCCGCCCTCGACGACGCCGCCTCCCGCTTCGTGGCGATGCGCGAGGAGGCCGAGGCCAAGAAGGCCGCCCGCCGCGCCGCCTCCGCCACCTCGTAACGCTGGTTGAGGAGGCCGCGTCACTCGGTGGTTGAGGAGGCCTCACTCGCCGGTGGTTGAGGAGGCCGAGGAACGAGGCCGTCTCGAAACCCGTCTCGAAACCACCCCTACCCGTGCAGGTTCTTCGCCGTCGGGCTCGTCGGCACGGTCGCCGGGTCCGGATCCGTGCCGAACAACCGGTCCGCGGTGTGCGCGGTGGTCACGGTCATCCAGTAGTTCTCGTTCTTGAAGTGGTGCAGCCGGTGGTGCTTCCACACCGCCTTGTAGATCCGCCCACGCGGGCGGTAGTCGCTGTGGATCAGGTAGTGCGTCCACTCGTAGACCATCCCCACCACCCCCACCGTCATCACGAAGGTCAGCGCCTGACCGACCGTCGGGAAGAGCAGCAACGGCAGCACCGGCGTGATGACCATCAGCACCGCCATGGTCTGCCAGGGAATGAACACCAGCGGCACGTCGCGCGGGTTGCTGTGGTGCTCCCGGTGTTTGCGGGCCAGCAGCGTGTCGACGGTGACGCGACCGACGCGGCGCGGACGCCAGTGCAGCACGAACACGTGCACCACCCACTCGATCACCGGGAAGAGCGCCACGAAGACCAGTGGCGCCAGCAGGTCGCTGACCCGCCAGTCCCCGACGACGATCCGCGCAATCGTCGACCCGACAAGAATCGTCGCGATCATCCACGGAGAAGGATGGCGCCAGAACTCCCGCGCCGCCCGGCCGAGGGTGAGCGTGGAACGACGAGCCCCGGTGATGACGTCCTGACTCATGGCTTCTCCTCGGGGGGTGCGGTCGTGGGGTTGTCGGGATCGGCGGCGTCGAGTCGCTCCAGCAGGTCGGTGAGGGCGAGCGTCACCGGGGTGAGCAGGGAGGCGGCCTCGTCCCGCGCCCGGGCCGGGTCGGCGGCCGCGATCGCGTCGGTGAGCGCGGCGTACCGGTCGCGTTGCTCGACCTCGCTCGCCATCACCGCCGCCAGCGCGTCGAGTGTGGGCTCGTAGGCGGCGCGCAGGCTGTTGAACATCAGCCGGAAGGTGATCGAGTCGGCCGCGTCGACGACGACCTCCCAGTAGTCCAGCGCGATCCGCTGGCGCGCCACCTGGTCCTCGGTCGCGCCCAGCGCCGCGACGTGGCCGCGCAGCGCGTCGACGACCTCGTCGGTACGCCGACGCGCAGCCAGGTGGGCGACGGTCGGCCCGATCGCGAGCCGCGCCTCGAGGATGCTGCGCGCCACGGCCAGGTCGAGCTCGCCGCCGGACACCAGGAGGCGGGGCAGGAGGTCGAGGCCGCCGTACCTGCGGTAGTCGCGCACGGTCGTGGTGTCGCCCTGCCGCACCTCGACGAGGCCGGCTGCGGAGAGCCGCTGGAGCGCTTCCCGTACGGCGGGCCGCGAGACCCCGAGGAGCTCGGCCAGGCGGCGCTCGCTGGGCAGTGGCGCACCCGGGCCGAGGTCGCCGGCCATCACGTCACGGACGAGTTGCTCGAAGACGTCGTCGGGCACGGAGCGTCGTTGCACGGGTTCCAGAGGCACCCGCCCAGGGTGGCGCTCCCCGGCCTGGTGGTCAAGTGGTCTGACCAGTAATCTCCGATGCCTTCCCAGGCAGACCTGAATGCTGCACACTTATCGGCCATGACCGTACGCACCATCGCCGCCGCGCTCGGGCTGGCCGGCGGCCTCGTGTGGGTCCTGGCCGGCGCTCTCGGGTGGGGCGAGAGTCCCGTGACCGGCCCTGCCGCGACCCTGGCCACCTTCGGCGTCCTCGTGCTGGCGGCCGCGGGCGCGTTCGGCGGCTACTGCCTCGTGCCGACCGCCCCGGTGTGGCTGCGCGCCGTGGTCACCCTCGGTGCCGGCGCACTCGTCGCCCTGGTCGCGATCAGCATCGCCCCCGGCCTGGAGTTCCCCGACAGCCTGCTCCTCGGCGTCGGCGTCCTGCCGCTCCTCATCGGCGGGCTCAGCCTGCGCGCGTCCCGCCCGGCCGCCGAGGCCGTCACCGGCTGAGCGCCCACCGCGCACGGGATGCGGGCCGGACTCCTGCACCGCGGTTCGACATGACAGACTCGGACCGTGCTGACGATCGGACTCATCGGGGGCCTGAGCTGGGAAAGCTCGGCCGAGTACTACAAGCTGCTCAACCAGGGCGTCGAGCGCCGCGTCGGTGGCCTGGCGTCGGCCAAGATCGTGCTGAGCTCGGTGGAGTTCGCCGAGGTCACCGCGCTCCAGGCCCAGGACCGCTGGGACGAGATCGCGACGATCCTCGCCGAGGCCGCCAAGGGCGTCGAGGCCGCGGGCGCGGACCTGCTGCTGATGTGCACCACGTCCTTCCACCGCGTCGCCGACCAGGTCACCGAGGCGGTGAACATCCCCGTCCTGCACCTGGCCGACACCGTCGCCGAGGCCGCCCAGGAGAAGGGCGTCAAGACGCTGGCCTTCCTCGGCACCACCTTCGCGATGACCCGGTCGCTGTTCACCGAGCGGCTGGAGTCCCACGGGCTGACGGTGCTCCTCCCGCCCGCGGAGCAGCACGACACCGTCAACCGGATCATCTACGAGGAGCTCGTCCACGGCCGCGTCCTGGACTCCTCCCGCAAGACCGTCGTCGCCATGATCGACCAGCTGTGGGACCAGGGCGCCGAGGGCGTCATCCTCGGCTGCACCGAGTTGGAGCTGCTCATCAAGCAGGCCGACTCCGAGCTGCCCGTCTTCGGGGTGACCACCCTGCACGTGAAGGCGGCGCTGGACCGCGCGCTGGCCTGACGCGCGGCTCCGCCGCCCACCCGCAATTGCGTGGGTGGGACGGCGTCGCGGGGTGATTTCGGCGTCCGTCCCACGCAATTGCGAGGTTCGGACGGGCCACCCCCTGACGCTCACCGCCAGACGTACTCGACCTCCGGGCGGCCGCTGCCGCCGTACCGCGACCGGCGTCCCACCAACCCGGAGTCCGCGAGGTGCTCGAGGTAGCGCCGCGCGGTGACCCGTGACGCGCCGACCTCGGCGGCGACCTCGGAGGCCGAACGTCCCTCGCCCGCCGCGCGCAGGTGCGTGGTGATCGCGCGCAGCGTCTCCGCGCTCATCCCCTTGGGCAGCGGCGCCGACCCGGTCGGTCGCAGCGACCCCAGCAGCCGGTCGACCTCGTCCTGGACCAGCTCGTCCTCGGCGGAGCTCAGCGTGGCGCGGTAGGCGGCGTACTGCTCGAGCTTCGCGCGGAACCCGGCATACGTGAACGGCTTGAGCAGGTAGAGCACCACGCCCTGGGCGACCGCGCGCTTGACGACCTCGAGGTCGCGGGCCGCGGTGACGGCGACGGCGTCGCAGAGGTGTCCCTCGGCGCGCAGCCGGGTGAGCAGTTCCAGGCCGTGGCCGTCGGGCAGGTTCAGGTCGAGCAGCAGGACGTCGACCTGGACGCCGGAGCGCAGCATCCGCAGCGTGTCGGCCCCCGAGCGCGCCACGCCCGCGAGCGCGAACCCCGGGAGCCGTTCCACGTACGCCGCGTGCGCGGACGAGGCGATCTCCTCGTCCTCCACGACGAGCACGCGCAGCGGCTCCGCAGCGGGCGCGCTCACCGCGCGCTCCCGATCTCAACGGTGAGCCGGGCCCCGCCCAGCGCGGACGTGCCGGCCTCCACACGCCCGCCGTGCCGGCGTACGACCTGAGCGACCAGCGCCAGCCCCAGCCCGCGGCCGAGTCCGGGCTCGCCGGCCTTCGTGGTCCAGCCCCGTTCGAAGGCGGCGACCTCGGCGCCCGGGGCCAGCCCCGGACCGCTGTCATCGACCTCCAACACCAACGAGTCCACGTCGCTGCGCAGGCGCACCCGCACCTCGCGGGCGGCGTCGAGCGGCTGTTCGGCGACCGCGTCGAAGGCGTTGTCCAGCAGGTTGCCGACCACGGTGACCAGTTCCGAGGAGCTCAGCGGCGTGCCGGTGACGCGGCTGTCGTCGGCCACGACCAGGTCGATCCCGCGTTCGGCGGCCTGCGCCGTCTTGCCGAGCAGCAGCGCGGAGACCACCGGCTCCTCCCCGATCCCCTGCACCCGGTCGGCCAGCGACTGCGCCGCGCGCAGCTCCTCGACCGCGAAGTCGACGGCGTCCTCGCTGCGCCCGAGCTCGATGAGGGAGACCATCGTGTGCAGCCGGTTCGCGGCCTCATGGGTCTGCGCGCGCAACGAGTCAGCCAGCCCGCGCACGGTGTCGAGCTCGCCGGAGACCGCCTGCAACTCGGTGTGGTCGCGGAAGGTGGCGACCGTGCCCAGGGCGCGTCCCTGCCAGGTCGCCGGCGCCTGGTTGACGACCAGGACGCGTTCTCCGACGAGGTGGATCTCGTCCGGGCCCGCGTCTCCGGCGGCGAGCGCTGCCACCAGCGAGGACGGCAGTCCGAGGTCGGCCAGGACACGGCCCTGCACATCCGAAGGCAGGCCCAGCAGGCGGACCGCCTCGTCGTTGGCGAGCTGGGCCCGGCCGTCGGGGTCGAGCACGAGGAGCCCCTCCCGGACGGCGTGCAGGACGGCGTCGTAGTACTCGTACATCCGGGTGATCTCCTGCTCACCCAGGCCGTGCGTCTGCCGGCGTACGCGCCGTGCGAGCAGCCAGCTGCCCAGGCCCCCGGCTGCGGCGAGCGCGACGGCGATCCCGGCGACCACGCGCAGTTGCGCGGCCACCTCGGCCCCGATCCGGTCCAGGGTGATGCCGACCGAGACCAGCGCCACCACGCGCCCGTCGTCGAGGACCGGGACCACCGAGCGCACCGAGGGTCCCAGCGATCCCGTGTACTGCTGGGCGAAGACCTCCCCCTGCGGCGCACCCCCGAGATCGCCGACGAACTTCTCCCCGATCAGCTCCGGGTTCGGGTGGCTGTAGCGCGTCCGGTCCGGCGCCATCACCACCACGAAGTCGGTGCCGGTGTCGCGGCGCACCTGCTCGGCGTACGGCTGGAGGGCCTGCGAGGGATCCGGATCGGCCAGCGCCCGCACCACGTCCGGGGCGTCGGCCACGGTCTGGGCGACCGCGATCGCCCGCTCCTGGGCCTGCTCGCGCTGGGTGTTCCGCGCATCGAGCACCGCCAGGGCCGACCCGACCCCGACCACGAGCAGCACCATCAGCAGCTGGAGCGTCAGCACCTGGCGGGCGACGCTGGGCGACCGGTGGCGCATGAGCCGAGTCTGCCCCACCGGGACGGCCGTGGCGCCGGTGTGCGCGCGAACACAACGAACACAACGGTGACCGGGATCACAGACCCGCCGAGAGTGAGGACACCGGGCAGGTCGCCCGGTGCCAGTCCCCCGGAGGTTCCCGATGTCCACCAGCAGCGCGGTCGGCCAGCGTGCCCGCAAGGACCGCACCCATTACCTGTACGTCGGCGTCATCGTCGCCGTCGTCCTCGGCGTCGTCCTCGGTCTGGCGGCGCCCTCGGTGGCCGTCGAGCTCAAGCCGCTCGGCACCGCCTTCGTGTCCCTGATCAAGATGATGATCTCGCCGATCATCTTCTGCACGATCATCCTCGGCGTCGGCTCGGTGGCCAGCGCCGCCAAGGTCGGCCGGGTCGGCGGACTGGCGCTCGGCTACTTCCTCACCATGTCGACCGCGGCGCTGGCCATCGGCCTGCTCGTCGGCAACCTGCTGCACCCGGGCGAGGGCCTGCAGATCACCAGCGCGGTCGCCGAGAAGGGCGCCGAGCAGGTCAGCGGCCACGGCAGCACCACCGAGTTCCTGCTGGGGATCATCCCCACCACCCTGGTCTCCTCGCTCACCTCCGGCGAGGTCCTCCAGACGCTGCTGGTCGCGCTGCTCGTCGGGTTCGCCGTGCAGGCCATGGGCACCGCGGGGCGCCCGGTCATCTCCGCCCTCGAGGTCATCCAGAAGGTCGTCTTCCGGATCCTCGCGATGATCATGTGGGCCGCCCCGGTCGGCGCCTTCGCCGCCATGGCCGCGGTCGTCGGCGAGACCGGCGTCGATGCGCTGAAGTCGCTCGCGGTGATCATGCTCGGCTTCTACGCCACCTGCGCGCTCTTCGTCTTCGTCGTCCTCGGCACGGTGCTCCGGGTCACCACCGGCGTCTCGCTCTTCGCGCTGCTGCGCTACCTGGGCCGTGAGTTCCTGCTGATCCTCTCGACCTCGTCCTCGGAGTCGGCGCTCCCCCGCCTGATCGCCAAGATGGAGCACGCCGGCGTCGACAAGACCACCGTCGGCGTGGTCGTCCCGACCGGCTACTCCTTCAACCTCGACGGCACCGCGATCTACCTGACGATGGCCTCGCTCTTCATCGCCTCCGCGCTGGGCGACCCGCTGTCGATCGGCGAGCAGGTCTCGCTGCTGCTCTTCATGATGATCGCCTCCAAGGGCGCGGCCGGTGTCACCGGCGCCGGCATGGCCACCCTGGCCGGCGGGCTCGCCTCGCACCGCCCCGAGCTGGTCGACGGCGTCGGCCTGATCGTCGGGATCGACCGGTTCATGTCCGAGGCCCGCGCACTGACCAACTTCGCCGGCAACGCGGTGGCCACCGTCGTCATCGGCGGCTGGACCGGCGGGCTGGACAAGGCCCAGATGCAGGCCGCCTTCAGCGGGGCCGACCCGTTCGACGAGGCGGCCATGATCGACAGCCCCGAGCACCACGCCGGCCACGCGGTGCCGCAGCAGGGTGCTGAGCCGTCGCAGCCTCGTGAACTGTCCGGCGTCTGAGGTCGCGGTTGGTCGTCGGGGCGCCGTCCCTTCCCCGCAATTGCGAGGTTGGGGCGGCGCTTCGGCGCGTTTTTGGCGTCCGAACCCCGCAATTGCGAGGTGGCGCCGCTCACCCCCGCTGCGGTACGACGACCCGCCGGCGCCCGATAGACTGCACCGTTCCGTCCCCTCTGCTTGAACGGCTGTCGCATGCCTGAGAAGTCCCGTCGCTCCGACCTCCGCAACGTGGCGATCGTCGCCCACGTCGACCACGGCAAGACCACGCTGGTCGACGCCATGCTCCACCAGGGGGGCGCGTTCGGGGAGCACCAGCACGTCGACGAGCGGGCGATGGACTCCGGTGAGCTGGAGCGCGAGAAGGGCATCACGATCCTCGCGAAGAACACCGCGATCCACTACTCCGGCCCCGCCGCCAACGGCGAGCCGATGACGATCAACATCATCGACACCCCCGGTCACGCCGACTTCGGCGGCGAGGTCGAGCGCGGCCTGTCGATGGTCGACGGCATCGTGCTGCTGGTCGACGCCAGCGAGGGCCCGCTCCCCCAGACGCGCTTCGTGCTCCGCAAGGCGCTCAACCGCGACATGCCCGTCGTGCTCGTCGTCAACAAGACCGACCGTGGCGACGCCCGGATCAGCGAGGTCGTCGACGAGACGTACGAGCTGTTCATGGACCTGCTCGACGACAGCCACTCCGCGGACAGCCTCGACTTCCCGATCGTCTACGCCAGCGCGAAGGCAGGCAAGGCGAGCACCGAGATGCCCGCGAACGGTTCGGTCCCGGACTCCCCGGACCTGGAGCCGCTCTTCCGCACGATCATCGAGACGATCCCCGCCCCGACGTACGACGAGGGCGCACCGCTGCAGGCGCACGTGACGAACCTCGACGCCAGCCCGTTCCTCGGACGGCTCGCGCTGGTGCGTGTCCACGAGGGCACGCTGCGCAAGGGCCAGCAGGTCGCGTGGATGAAGCGCGACGGCTCGGTCTCCAACGTCAAGGTCACCGAACTGCTCGTCACCGAGGCGCTCGAGCGCAAGCCGGGTGAGTCCGCCGGCCCCGGCGACATCGTCGCGATCGCCGGCATCCCCGACATCATGATCGGGGAGACGCTGGCCGACCCGGAGAACCCGGTCGCGCTGCCGCTGATCACCGTCGACGAGCCCGCGATCTCGATGACCATCGGCACGAACACCTCCCCGCTCGCCGGACGCACCAAGGGCGCCAAGGTGACCGCGCGGCTGGTGAAGGAGCGCCTCGACAAGGAGCTGATCGGCAACGTCAGCATCCGCGTGCTGCCGACCGAGCGACCTGACGCGTGGGAGGTCCAGGGACGTGGCGAGCTCGCCCTGGCCATTCTTGTCGAGCAGATGAGAAGAGAGGGCTACGAGCTGACCGTCGGCAAGCCGATGGTGGTGACCAAGGAGATCAACGGCAAGATCCACGAGCCGGTCGAGCGGCTGACGATCGACACGCCCGAGGAGTACCTCGGCACGATCACCCAGATGCTGGCGCTGCGCAAGGGCCGCATGGAGCAGATGGTCAACCACGGCACCGGCTGGGTGCGTCTGGAGTTCCTGGTGCCGAGCCGTGGCCTGATCGGCTTCCGCACCGAGTTCCTCACCGACACGCGCGGCACCGGCATCGCCCACCACGTCTTCGAGAAGTACGACCAGTGGTTCGGCGAGATCCGTTCCCGCGCCAGCGGATCGCTCGTGGCCGACCGGGCCGGCGCCGCCTCGGCGTACGCGATGACGAACCTGCAGGAGCGCGGCACCCTTTTTGTCGAGCCGACCACCGAGGTGTACGAGGGCATGATCGTCGGCGAGAACTCGCGCGCCGACGACATGGACGTCAACATCACCAAGGAGAAGCAGCAGACCAACATTCGGTCCGCGACCTCCGACAACTTCGAGAAGCTGATCCCCCCGCGCAAGCTCAGCCTCGAACAGTGCCTGGAGTTCTGCCGCGAGGACGAGTGCGTCGAGGTCACCCCCGACCACGTCCGCATCCGCAAGGTCGTCCTGGACGCCAACCTCCGCGCCAAGGCGGCCAGCCGCGCCCGCAAGGGCTGACATGCCTCGGGTTGCAGGATTCACTAGTGTCGTGCACGTGAAGTTCGCTATATAAATCTTAGACTGGGGCATGCCCAGTCGTGGACGACCCAAAGCTGAACTCACCCTGACCCCCGACGAACGAGAGCAACTGACTCGGTGGGCACGCCGAGCCAAGTCGTCGCAGGCATTGGCGCTGCGATCGAAGATCGTGCTGGCGTGTGCCGACGGTGCGAACAACAAGCAGGTCGCAGCCGAGCTGCGGTGCAACCAGGTCACCGTCGGCAAGTGGCGCCGGAGGTTTATCGAGCACCGGCTCGATGGGTTGACCGACGAACAGCGCACGGGTCGGCCGACCTCGATCACCGTCGACCAGGTTGAGGACGTGATTGTCGCGACGCTGGAGTCCACGCCAGCGAACGCGACGCACTGGACGCGGTCGAAGATGGCCGAACGCACGGGCCTGTCGAAAACCACGATCGGTGAGATCTGGAAGGCGTTCGACCTCAAGCCACATCGTGTCGACCACTTCAAGCTGTCCAACGACCCGCTGTTCATCGACAAGCTCTACGACGTCGTCGGGCTCTACCTGAACCCGCCCGAGGCCGCGGTCGTGCTGTGCGTGGATGAGAAGTCCCAGGTCCAAGCGCTGCAACGCTCACAGCCGGCGCTGCCGATGATGCCCGGGATGCCCGAGCGGCGGACGCACGACTACGTCCGCCACGGAACCACCACACTGTTCGCGGCCTTCAACACCCTCGACGGCACCGTCATCACCAGCCTGCACCGCCGCCACCGAGCCGTGGAGTTCAAGAAGTTCCTGACCAAAATCGACACCGAGGTCCCAGCCGACCTCGATATCCACCTGATCTGCGACAACTACGGAACGCACAAGCACCCGATCATCAAGACCTGGCTGGCCGAGCACCCCAGAGTGACGCTGCACTTCACCCCGACCTACTCGTCGTGGCTGAACCTGGTCGAGCGCTTCTTCGGCTACGTCACCGCCGATCTCCTCCAACGCTCCGACCACCGAAGCGTCCGCGCGCTCGAGAACGACATCCGCGAATGGGTCAAGGCCTGGAACGCCGACCCCAAACCATTCGTGTGGACCAAGACCGCCGAACAGATCCTGGGGTCACTAGGCCGACTTATCCAACGAACTTCGAGCCCGGGACACTAGATCTCTAGTGAATCCTGCACTTCCTGAGCGTTGCTTCACTCAGGAAGTGCAGGGACCACTAGAGATCTAGTGAAACCTGCACGCACCACACACCCCAGGAGCACCATGCACCCCAACCCCGGCCACATCGAACCCACCCCGGAACAGTTCGAAGCGCTGCTGTCGACGGCGGGTGAGGCCCCGGGGCCGGTGGTGATGCTGAACCTGCTGAAGTTCCACGCCGACGGTGGCCGGGAGAGTTTCGCCCGCTACGGCGCCGAGGTGCAGCCGCACCTGGACCGGGTCGGCGCGTCGCTGGTGTACGCCGGCGACGTGGGTGGCGTCGTGATCGGGCGCGAGAGCGACGACGACTGGGACGCGGTGCTGCTGGTGTCGTACCCGTCGCGCGCGGCTTTCGTGGAGATGGTGACCGACGCCGGCTACCAGGAGGTCACCCGGCACCGTACGGCGGCGCTGCTCACGTCGGCTCTCGTGGCGACCGACCCGTGGGGCGGGAGCAGGAGCTGACATCCCGCGGGCGACTCCTGGTGCCCTCCCTCGCGCTGCTGACCACGATCACCTCTCTCGTCAGCAGCCTGGGAGCGCCGCTGGTCCCCTCGATCGCCGCGACCGAGGGCGTGTCCCTCAGCACCGCCCAGTGGACCCTGACCGCGACCCTGCTCGCGGGCGCCGTCGCCACCCCGATCGTCGGCCGCCTCGGAGGGAACCGGCACCGCCGTACGGCGATCCTGGTCGGCCTCGCGTTGGTGACCTTCGGCCTGCTCATCTCGGCGCTTCCGCTCGGCTTCGCCGCTCTGGTCGCCGGGCGCGCGATGCAGGGTGTGGGGATCGCGCTCACGCCTCTCGCTCTGGCCGTCGCCCGGGAGTTCGCCGCCCCCGCACGACTGTCGGCGACCATCGCCTTCCTGTCGGTCACCACCGTGGCGGGCGCCGGACTGGGCTACCCGGTCACCGCGTTCGTCGCCTCGGCGCTGGGGCTCAAGGCCGCGTTCTGGCTGGGGTTCGTGATCTCGGCACTGACCCTCGCGCTCGCCGCGTACGCCGTACCGCCCTCCCGCTCGTCGGCTGCGGACACCGTCGACTGGCTCGGAGCGCTCATGCTCGCGGCCGGCACCTCGGCTCTCCTGCTGGGCGTCTCGCAGGGGGACCCGTGGGGATGGGGCTCGCCGCGCGTGGTCGGACTGTTCGTGAGCGCGGCGCTCCTGCTGGTCGCGTGGGCGGCACGTACGTGGCGTAGCGCGACCCCGCTGGTCGACCTGCGCCTGGCCACCCGGCCCGGGACGCTCGCTCCGAACGTGACCGCCGTGACGGCAGGCGTCGCGGTCTACATGCTCCTGTCACTGGTGATGCTGCAGGCGCAGGACCCGGACTTCGGGCTGGGCGCCTCGGTGACGACGGCCGGCCTCCTGCTGGTGCCGTACTCCCTGTTCAGCGTCTCGGGGAGCCGGCTCGCCCTGTGGCTCGCCCGACGAGTCCGGCTGGATCTGGTGCTCCCGGTGGGCTGCGCGCTGTACATGGTCGCAACCCTCGCGCTCGCCCAATGGCACGAGGCGGTCTGGCAGTTGGCCGTGGCCATGGCCCTTGCCGGGGTCGGGAGCGGACTGACGTTCGCCGTGCTGCCGGGGCTGATCGTGCGCGGAGTGCCTGCCGAGGAGACCGGAAGCGCCACCGCCTTCAACCACGTGCTTCGGGTGCTCGGATTCTCCGCAGGCAGCGCGTTGGCGTTGGCGCTCCTTGAAGTGTTCTCCGGCGGGGCTGCGCCCACGGACCGCGGGTTCACCGCCACGATCCTGGTCGCATCGGGGATCCTTCTGGCGACAGCCGCGTTGACGGGCTGGCTGGGGCTCCGCCGCCGATTTGCGCCGTAAGACGCGACCAGTCGGCGGGAAAACCCGACCAGTCGCGCGCACAACGTGACCAGTCGGCGGAAAGATGCGACCAGTCGCGGCGGGGGTGGGGGTTAGGGGGTGGTGGGGGCGAGGTCCGCCTGGGAGACCAGGAAGTCGGCCAGGTGGCCCAGCGAGGTCTGGGCGAGGTCGCCGTCCTCGTTGACCAACCACTGGAAGGTGACTCCTTCGATTAGGGCGAGGGTCACGCGGGAGAGTTCGTCGAGCGGCATTCGCCAGGAGAACTCGCCCAACTGGGCGATGCCGCCGAGGAGTTGGATCATCCCGGAGTGGTAGTTCTCGTACTGCTCGACCGCGGCTTCGCGTTGGCCGGGCTGGCGCAGCGCGTAGTGGGTGAGTTCGTAGGTCAGCAAGTGCTCGAGCGGGGCCTGGTTGATGTGGTCCCAGTAGGCCTCGACCGCGGCGCGGATGCGCCCCTCAGGCTCGTCCACCGCCATGACGGCCTGGCCCACGGCCTCGTAGGAGCGGTCGTTGATCTTCCGCATCACTTCGAGGACGAGTTCTTCCTTGGAGCGGAAGCAGTAGTGGAACATGCCGATCTGCATGCCGGCTTCGGCCACGATCGCCCGAGTGGTGGCGTGCGGGACGCCCTCCCGGGCCAGCACGGTGATGGCGGCTTCGACGAGCTTCGCGCGACGGTCCTCGACCGACATCCGAGCCATCTCGGGCTCTCCTTTCCCCCGTTCGACCTCCACCCGGCGGGGCGCAGGCGTGGCGCTTCGCCCCGAGCGGGACGAAGTGCCTGGTGAGACAGCAACGCGCCCGGCGGATGGACCTGCC
>JBGAJX010000021.1:0-77827 GCA_044224695.1 Marmoricola sp.
CTACAGCTCCGAAAACGAACGCGCAGCACTCTTCCAGGACTGGATCCACACCTACAATCACCACCGCGGACACACCGCACTCGGCGGCAAATCACCAGCAGACCTCGTACCCAACCTGCGTGGACAGAACATCTAGTGAATCCTGCGCTTCCTGAGCGATGCACCCCTCAGGAAGCGCAGGGATCACTCAGGGAGTCGAGCCGCGACGATTCACAGCCCCAGGATTCGCCGGGTCCGCGCCAGCGTCGTACGGGGGTCCGCGAAGTCCTGCCAGGTGTACCGGATCATCGAGCACCCTGATGCCTCGCGCATGAGGTCCTCACGTCGCTTCTCGCGGAAGACGGCGTCGCCGGGAGATTCGCCCGGGCGGCGGTACTTCTCGTACTTCACCTTGCCATCGAACTCGCCCAGCACCCCGTACTCGGGCCACGCGATGTCGCTGATGCCGATGAGTTCACCGGAGGCGTCGCGGACCTCGTACTGCAACGTGGGCGCCGGGATGCCGCCGCGCCAGAAGAGAACCCGCAGGCGCGACTCGCCGACGGACTGGCACAGACCGGTCGCGAGTTCGTGGACGATACGCAGGCCCTGCGCCTCGGGCCAATGAGTCATGGAGCGGTACGTCGCGTCGAACTCGGCTTGGCTGAAGAGCTCACGGTGCAGACCTGCATTAGCGAGGACCACACCTGCCTCCACCGAACTCAGCATGGCGGCCTCGAGGACGGCACGCGCTGGATGCGTGCAGGGGAGCCCGTCGACCAGGACCACCCCTTCGGGTGGGCATGTTCCCGCGTGATAGCCGACGTCCTGACCACGGGGTGAGGCTCCCTGGTCGAGTCGCGTGAGGTGGATCTTCGACAGGTCGAGGCCCCACGAAGGCAGTCCGTGCTGGATCGCTGCACTGCTGTGGCTGAGGACCACATGACTACCGTGTGTACGCAGGACCGCCTGACAGCGCAGCTGGTGGCGCGCGGCCGCGTCCGCGGCCTCCCACACGGCGCGCGAGACGTACGCCCCGTGCCGGATCCGAGTCCAGTCACCGTTGCGGAGGTGACGTGCGATCGTGCGGTCGTCACCACCCCACGCGATGACATCGCGGCGTAGGAACACCTCGCCTGCAATCGCCGCGTCAGCCAGGAGTGGGCGTCGAGTCATGGGCGCAGACTCTGCCGCCTCCACGGCGCTTCTGCCCGACGCCGGCAGGGGCCCGTGGAGAAGTGCCGCTGGCGCTGGGTGCGCCGATCGGTACGTCGGGGCGCTACTTCCTGAGCGATCCCTGCACTTGCTGAGTGGTGCAACGCTCAGGAAGTGCAGGATTCACTAGGGCGTGTCTCCCATATCCGGGGTGAGGCGCGCTCGAGTATGGGGCGGTGAGCTCTTCGAGGTGCCAGACGTTGTCGGATGCGGAGTGGGAGCGGATCGAGCCGCTGCTGCCCTCGAACGTGGGGCGGCGGGGTCATCCCTTCGGCCCGAGTCGGCGTGTGGTGGAGGGCATCATCTACCGCTACCGCACCGGGATGCCTTGGCGGGACCTGCCTCGGGAGGTGTTCGGGCCCTGGCAGACGGTGTGGAAGCGCCACCGTCGCTACGCCGCAGATGGCACGTGGGACCGGGTTCTGGCCGAGTTGTTGGCGCAGGCCGATGCCGCAGGAAAGATCGACTGGACGGTCTCGGTCGACGCCACGATCAACCGTGCTCATCAGCACGGCACCAACACCAGCCGACCCGAGCAGGACACAGGGGGCGCGGTCGAGTTACACGAATCAGCCGCCCGGGTTCGTCTCCAGCCCGCTGGGCGGTGAGCGAGAACCCGCAGGTCACGGCGTTGGGCGTTCCCGTGGCGGGCTGACCACCAAGGTCCACGCCGCGGTCGATGGCCACGGGCGGCCGCTGGCGCTGGTGATCACCGGCGGGCAGCGTCATGACGGAGCCATGCTGGCCGAGGTGATGGCCGACCTCCGGGTGCCCCGCCTGGGAGCGGGGCGTCCACGCACCCGCCCCGACGCCGTCGTGGCCGACCGCGCCTACACCAGCGGGGTCAACCGGCGCATGCTCGCCGCCCGCGGGATCAAGGCGGTCATCCCGCAAAAGAGCAGCGAGATCCGAGCCCGCCAGCGCAGGGGCACAGCCGGCGGAAGACCACCCGCCCTCGACGCCGAGATCTACAAGGGCCGCAACGTCGTCGAGCGATCATTCAACCTGCACAAGCAGTGGCGAGGACTCGCCACCCGCTACGACAAACTCGCCATCACCTACCGAGCCGCGGCCGTCCTGAACGCCTGCATCCGCTGGCTCCGCCTATTGGGAGACACGCCCTAGAGATCTAGTGAATCCTGCAGGGCACACATCCACCTCACACGCGCTCAATGATCGTCCCACTCGCCATGGCGCCGCCGGCACACATGGCGATCATCGCCGACGAGGCGTCGCGGCGTTCGAGCTCGTGGAGGGCGGTGGTGATGAGACGGGTGCCGGTGGAGCCGACGGGGTGGCCCAGGGCGATGGCGCCGCCGTTGACGTTGACCTTGTCGAGGTCGGGTCCGTGGACCTGGGCCCAGGAGAGGACGACCGAGGCGAACGCCTCGTTGACCTCGAAGAGGTCGTGGTCGTTCATGGCCCGACCGGTGCGTTCGAGGAGGCGCGCAGTCGCCTGCACCGGGCCGTCGAGGTGGTAGTAGGGGTCGGAGCCGACCAGGCACTGCGACACGATCCGGGCCCGCGGGGTGAGGCCGAGGGAGTGCGCCTTGTCCTCGTCCATCAGCAGCACCGCCGAGGCGCCGTCGCTGATCTGGGAGGAGGTGCCGGCCGTGTGCAACCCGTCGGGAAGCACGGACTTGAGCCCGGCCAGTCCCTCCAGGGTCGTGTCGCGCAGGCCCTGGTCGGTCTCGACCAGTCGCGTCTCGCCCGTCGGCTGGCCTGCCTCGTCGAGGACGGGTGCCTCGACCGCGAAGATCTGGGTCTTGAAGCGGCCCTCGTCGACGGCCACGCGTGCCTTCTGCTGTGAGGCCAGTCCGAAGGCGTCGAGGTCGGCGCGCGTGATGCCGCGGTCGCGGGCGATCCGGTCCGCGCCGGTGAACTGGTCGGGCATGTCGATCGACCAGCCTGCGGACTTCGGCGTCCCGGTCCCGGGCGGGATGTTGGCCCCCAGTGGCACCCGCGACATCATCTCCACCCCGCAGGCGATGCCGGTGTCGATCGCGCCGGCGTGGATGAGCCCGGCGATGAAGTGCAGCGACTGCTGGGCCGAGGAGCACTGGGCGTCCACGGTGGTGCCGGCGACGTGCTGGGGGAGTCCGGCCAGGAGCCATGCTCGCCGTACGAGGGCGCTGGACTGCTCACCCGCCTGCGTGACGCAGCCGCCGACGACCTGCTCGACCTCGCTGGCGTCCAGGCCGGAACGCGACAGCAGGGCCTGGTACGTCGCGGCGAGGGTCTCCTGCGCGTGCAGGCCGGCGAGCCAGCCGCGGCGACGCCCGATCGGCGTACGGACGGCTTCGACGATGACGGGATTGCCCACGGGCGGGTCCTCTCCAGGTGCCGGGCCACGTGCGGAGCGGCCACGGAAGGTCTTGTGCTCAAACTAGAACACGTTTCATTATTACCCCGACGGGGCCTGGCGCGCCACAACCCGCCAAACCCTTCCCACCGGGGGCCCCGTGTGCATACAGTACCTAGAACGTGTTTCAGTTCTGCGCCTTCGCAACGGCGCGGACCCAGCCATGGAGGACCTGTGACGGCTGTGCTGCCCGAGGGATTCGACCCCACCGACCCGGACGTCAACGAGGCGGCCATCCCGCTGCAGGAGTTCGCCGCGATGCGGGCGACGGCCCCCTTGTTCTGGGTGGAGCAGAAGCCGGAGGCCCACGCCGGGTTCCCGGACTCGCACGGCTTCTGGGCCGTGACCAAGCACCAGCACGTGCTGGAGATCTCCAAGAACTCGCATGACTTCTCCACCCACGAGGACGGCGCGATCATCCGCTTCGCGCCGGAGATGACGCGCGACCAGGTCGAGTTGCAGCGGGTCATGCTGATCAACCAGGACCCGCCGGACCACACCCGCTACCGGCAGATCATCAGCCGTGGGTTCACCCCGCGCTCCATCGGGGCGCTGGAGGCCGAGCTCAAGGAGCGCACCCACAAGATCGTGCAGCAGGCGCTCGAGCGCGGCGAGGGCAACTTCGTCGACGACATCGCCGCCGAGCTGCCCCTGCAGGCGATCGCCGACCTGCTCGGTGTGCCGCAGGAGGACCGGGCGAAGCTGTTCGACTGGTCGAACCAGATGCTCGCCTACGACGACCCGGACTACGACGCCGACCCCGAGCTCGCCTCGATCGAGATCCTCGGCTACATGATGGGCCTGGCCGAGCAGCGCAAGGCCGAGCCGCAGAACGACCTGATCACCAAGCTGGTCACCGCGGACGTCGACGGCCACGAGTTGAGCAGCGACGAGTTCGGCTACTTCACGATCCTGCTCGCGGTGGCCGGCAATGAGACCACTCGCAACGCGATCACCCACGGCATGAACGCGTTCTTCGAGAACCCCGAGCAGTGGGAGCTCTACAAGCGTGAGCGTCCTGAGTCCGCGGTCGACGAGATCATCCGGTGGGCGACCCCGGTCACCGTCTTCCAGCGCACCGCGCTGCGCGACATCGAGGTCGGCGGTCAGCTGGTCAAGCAGGGCGAGCGCGTCGGCCTGTTCTACGCCGCGGCGAACCACGACCCGGAGGTCTTCACCGACCCCTTCACCTTCGACATCACCCGTTCGCCGAACCCGCACCTGTCCTTCGGCGGCCACGGGGCGCACTACTGCATCGGCGCGAACCTCGCGCGCATGGAGGTCAACCTGATCTTCAACGCGATCGCCGACCTCATGCCCAACATCGACAAGGCAGGCGAGCCGCGCCGGCTGCGGCACGCGTGGATCAACGGCATCAAGGAGCTGCAGGTCCGCTACCGCTGACCTTCCCCTTACGCGACAGCGCCCGGTCCTTGGGAGGGACCGGGCGCTGCTGCGTCTCCTGCTCGGGGAGGCTGCGTCGTACGGCGCTCAGTCGCGCGCGGTGAGCACCAGCGGGCCGTCGGCGGTGATCGCCACGGTGTGCTCCATGTGGGCCCCGCGGGAGCCGTCCTGGCTGCGCAGCGTCCAGCCGTCGGGATCGGTGTAGATCTCGTCGGTGGTCTGCAGGAACCACGGTTCGATCGCGATGACCAGGCCCGGTCGCAGCGGGTAGCCGCGGCCCGCGCGGCCGTCGTTGGGCACGTGCGGGTCGCCGTGCATGGTGCGCCCGACCCCGTGGCCACCGAACTGGGTGTTGATCGAGTACCCGTCGGCGCGGGCCACGGCCGCGATGGCGGCCGAGATGTCACCGATCTTGTTGCCCGGTTGGGCCGCGGCGATCCCGGCTTCCAGGGCGCGGGTCGTGGTGTCGATCAGCCGCAGGTCCTCCTCGCGCGGCGTCCCCACGACCACCGACAGCGCCGAGTCCGAGACCCAACCGTCGACGGAGACCGCGAAGTCGAGGCTCAGCAGGTCGCCGTCACGCAACGCGTAGTCGTGCGGCAGGCCGTGCAGGACCGCGTCGTTGACGCTGGTGCAGATCACCTTGCCGAACGGGCTGGCCCCGAACGAGGGGTGGTAGTCGATGTAGCACGACTCCGCACCGCGCTCCTTGATGAGCTCGTGGGCGCGGGCGTCGATGTCGAGCAGGTTCATCCCCACCTCGACCTCGGCGGCCAGGGTGGTGAGGACGTCGGCGACGAAGCGTCCCGCGGGACGCATCTGCTCGATCTCGGTGGGGGTTCGCAACTCGATCATGGTGCGACCAAGGCTAGCCCCCACCGGCGACGGTCACAGCGTCGGCTTCTCCGAGCCCACGACCCACATCGCGAAGAACTGGGAGCCACCGCCGTACGCGTGTCCCAGCGCTCGCCGGGCGTCGGGTACCTGGTGCTCGCCGGCCATCCCGCGGACCTGCAGCGCCGCCTCGGCGAAGCGGATCATGCCCGAGGCGCCGATCGGGTTCGAGGAGAGCACGCCGCCGCTCATGTTGACCGGCAGTTCGCCGTCCAGAGCCGTCGCGCCCGACTGGGTGAGCTTCCAGCCCTCGCCCTCGGCGGCGAAGCCGAGGTTCTCCAGCCACATCGGCTCGAACCAGGAGAACGGCACGTAGATCTCCGCGCAGTCGATCTCGTGGAAGGGATCGGTGATCCCGGTCTGGCGCCACAGCGCCGCCGCGGCTTCACGCCCGGCCTGCGGGTTGACCTGGTCGCGCTCGGCGGCCGTGGTCGGCTCGGTACGCATCACGGTCCCGTGCACCCAGGCCGGTGGGTTCGGCGCCGCCGCCGCGGTGTCGGCGTCGGTGATCACCACGGCGCACGCGCCGTCGCTGGAGGGGCAGGTCTCGTCGTACCGGATGGGGTCCCACAGCATCTGCGAGGCGAGCACCGACTCCACCGTGGTGTCCGGGTTCTGCAGGTGGGCGTAGGGGTTCTTGCACGCGTTCTGCCGGTCCTTCGCGGCCACGATCGCGCCCACCTCGGTGGGGGCGCCGGATCGGCGGATGTAGGAGCGCACGTGCGGAGCGAAGTAGCCGCCCGCACCGGCGTGCACCGGCATGATGAACGGCACCGGGACCGACAGCGCCCACATCGCGTTGGACTCGGACTGCTTCTCGAAGGTGACCGCGAGCACCCGCTTGTGCACGCCGGACTGCACCAGGGACGTCGCCACAATGGTGGTCGAGCCCCCCACGGACCCGGCGGTGTGCACCCGCAGCAGCGGCTTTCCCGAAGCGCCGAGGGCGTCGGCCAGGTAGAGCTCGGGCATCATCACGCCCTCGAAGAGGTCCGGGGCCTTGCCGACCACGACGGCGTCGATGTCGTCCCACCCCAGGCCCGCGTCGGCCAGGGCGCGCTCGGCGGCCTCGCGGCACAGGCCGGCCATCGAGACGTCCTTGCGCGCGGCGCGGTAGTGCGTCTGGCCGACGCCGATGACGGCGGCGAGCTGCTTGCCCATCAGGAGGCACCCTTCGTGTCGGAGGAGAGCAGGCACAGCAGGTTCTGCTGCAGGGACGGACCCGAGGTCGCGTGGGCCAGCGCCCCCGACGCTCCGGCGTTGATGCGTGCCGCAGCCTCGCCGATCCGGATGAGCCCGGCGGAGAACATCGGGTTGCCCGCCAGTGCGCCGCCCGAGGGGTTGACGCGTACGTCGTCGCGCAGTCCGAGCTCGCGGCGCAGGATCAGCTCCTGGTGGCTGAAGGGCGCGTGGAGCTCGGCGACCTCGACCCCCGACAGGTCGAGGGGTGCCGCAGCCAGCGCGGTGGACGGCGAGCGGGTCAGGTCGCGCAGGCCGAGGTTGTGGTGGTCGGCGCGGTGCTCGAAGCCGGTGATCCACGCCGGAGATGTCGCCGAGGAAGGCAGCCGGTCGGCCGCCGCGATCACCAGCGCCGCGGCGCCGTCGGTGACCGGGGCGCAGTCGTGCTTGCGCAGCGGGTCGGCGAACATCGGCTCGCTCAGCAACTTGTCGACCGCGACGTCGCCGGCCAGCAGGGCGTGCGGGTTGTCCATGGCCGCGCGCCGGGAGGCGGCGACGACCTCGGCGAGATCCTCCTCGCTCCACTGTCCCTGCTCGAGCCCCTGGCGGGCGCCCAGCGCGGCGAGCGACACGGTGTCGGGCCACAGGCCGGTCAGCAGGTAGGGGTCGAGCTGCAGCGCCAGCACCCGGCGCAGCAGGCCGGCCGAGGACTTGCCGAAGCCGTACACCAGGGCGGTGTCGACCTCACCGGTCTGGATCTTGACCCAGGCCTCGTAGAGCGCCCACGCAGCGTCCATCTCCACGTGCGACTCGTTGACCGGCGGCAGCGTGCCGATCGCGTCGACGGCGGAGACGAAGGAGAACGACCGCCCCGCGAGGTAGTCGCTGGAGCCCGAGCACCAGAACCCGATGTCGTCCTTGGTCCAGCCGGTCTGCTCCCAGAGGTCGGCGAAGAGGGGGACGAGCAGCTCCACCATGGTGGGGGAGCCGTCGAAATGCGCCATCTGGCGCTGGGCGAAGCCGACGACGGCGACGTCTCTCATGATCTGCCTCTCAGAGGTGGCTGGCGAAGGACTCGAACGGGGCGTCCGGCTCGCCGGTCGGCTCGAAGTGCTCGATGTTCTCGATGCTGGTGACCCACTCCTCGCGGGGCTTCCACTTCGCCTTCACGCGCATGCCCATCCGGACCTCCTCGGCGGGGATCCCCTGGATGAGGTGCAGGAAAGCGATGTCCGCGCCGTCGAGCAGGATGTAGGCCGAGACGTACGGCGGGGTGATCTTCTGCCCCAGGAACGGCACGTTGACGATGCAGAAGGTGGTCACGATCCCGGTGTCGGGAAGGGGCACCTCGTCGGTGGTCGGTACCCCGTCGACCGGGCAGGCGCCGCGCGGGGGCACGTAGACCTTGTGGCACGTGGGGCAGCGCTGACCCAGCAGGCGCCCCTCGGCGAGGCCACGGAAGAAGGCGGACTCCTCCGGGGAGGCCTCGTAGGTGTACTCGAGGTTGACCGGGGCGATGATGCCTTCGAGAGTGGGGCGGGTGGTTTCGAGACGGGCTCCTCCGTCGCCCTCCTCAACCACCGTCGCGTCGCCCACAGGCTCGAAGCACGCGATGTCGGTGATGTGGCCCTGGCGCTCCGCGGCCCACCGCACCCGGACGCGCATCCCGGTGGCCATCTGGTCGGCCGAGGCGACGTCGACGGCGTGCAGCATCGGGATGTCGGTGCCGTCGAGGGTGATGTGGGCGAACGCGAACGGCCGATCGAAGGGCTGTCCGGGGACCGGCTCGCTGACCCAGGTCCACGTGGTGACGGTGCCGGTGTCGGGCACGTCGACCAGGTCGGTGCAGGCCTCGTGGGTGACCGGGTCGTACTCCAACGGCGGTACGGCGACGCGCCCGTCCGCCAGACGGCTCCCGACCAGGTGTCCGTCACGGAGCCCGGCCATGAAGGCGCCGAGCACGGGGCCGAGCGAACGGGTGTAGTCGAAGGAGACCTTCAGCGGCGCACTGAGGACGCGGGACTCCGGCTGGGCAACAGACATGCAGGAAATGAAACAGGTTCTAGTTTGAGATGGCAAGCATCGTGCCCACTTTGAGATGGGAAGCATCACGTCCCACGGCGTCTCGGGACGTGGCAGGGTGGCGGCCATGAAATTGGGACTTCAGCTGGGTTACTGGGGCGCGCAGCCGCCCGTCGGCGTACCGGATCTGATCGCGGAGGCCGAGCGTTCCGGCTTCGACGCGATCTTCACCGCGGAGGCGTGGGGGAGTGATGCGTTCACCCCGCTCGCCTGGTGGGGCCGTGAGACCGAACGGGTGCGGCTGGGGACCTCGATCGTGCAGATGTCGGGCCGCACGCCGACCAGCATCGCGATGCACGCCCTGACGTTGGACCACCTCTCCGGCGGTCGCGTCATCCTCGGTATGGGTGTCTCCGGGCCCCAGGTCGTCGAAGGGTGGTACGGCCAGCCCTTCTCCAAGCCGCTCGCGCGGACCCGTGAGGTCATCGACATCATCCGCAAGGTGCTGGCGCGCGAGGAGCCGGTGACGAACGCCGGTCCGCACTACCCGCTGCCCTACCACGGCGAAGGGTCGGTGGGCCTCGGCAAGCCGTTGAAGTCCATCACGCACCCGCTGCGCGCGGACATCCCGATCTGGCTCGGCGCCGAGGGGCCGAAGAACGTCGCGCAGACCGCGGAGATCGCCGACGGATGGATCCCGATCTTCTACACCCCGGGCAGTGCCTCGATGTACCAGCCGTGGCTCGACGAGGGCTTCGCCCGCCCCGGCGCCCGCCACACCCGCGAGACCTTCGAGATCGCGGCCACCTGCCACCTGGAGATCACCGACGACCCGCAGAAGGTCATCGACGGACTGAAGCCGATCGTGGCGCTCTACATGGGTGGCATGGGCGCCAAGGACCAGAACTTCCACAAGAACGTCTTCGAGCGCATGGGCTACGCGCACATCACCGACCAGGTCCAGGAGCTGTTCCTGGCCGGCAAGCGGGACGACGCCGCGGCGCTGATCCCCGACGAGCTGGTCGACGACCTGCACATCATCGGCGACGCCGCGAAGGTGACCGACAAGATCGCCCAGTGGGAGGAGACCGGGGTGACGACGCTGATGCTGTCGCTGCGGACCCCGGAGGAGGTGCGCCAGGTCGCCGAGGTCGTGCTGGGCTGACCCCTTGCCGGAGAACTGAAACACGTTCTACTCTCGGCGCATGGCCGACGTCGATCTCCGCACCGGACCGCACAACGGGCACCTGCTGGTGCACGCCCTGAGGCGACACAAGGACAAGCCGGTGTTGTTCATCGGGGAGCAGACCTTGACCGGGCAGGACCTGGCGGACCGGATGAGCCAGTTCGTCCAGGCCCTGACCGAGCTCGGGCTCGGCACGGGGTCCCCGGTCGGGCTCCTCGCCCTGAACCGGCCGGAGGTGCTGGTCTCGATCGGCGCCGGTCAGCTGCTCGGACTCCGGCGTACGGCGCTGCACCCGCTCGGGTCGGTCGACGACCACGCCTACGTCCTCAACGACGCCGGCATCGAGACGCTGGTCGTGGACCCGATCTTCGTGCCGCGCGCCCTGGAGCTGCAGGAGAAGGTCCCCGGCCTGAAGCAGATCCTGACCTTCGGACCGGCTGACGCCGGGGTGGACATCAACGCCCTGAGCGCCGCGCAGACCCCGGCGCGGTTGGTGCCGCTCGACCTGCCCTCGGACTCGATCAACGGGATCACCTACACCGGCGGCACCACCGGGAAGCCCAAGGGCGTCATCGGCACGACCGGCTCGATCCTCACCATGACGACCATCCAGCTGGCCGAGTGGGAGTGGCCGAGCGAGCCTCGGTTCCTGATGTGCACCCCGCTCAGCCATGCCGGTGCGGCCTTCTTCCTGCCCACCCTGATGGCGGGTGGATCGATGGTGGTGCTCCCCAAGTTCGATCCGGCCGAGGTGCTCGAGACCATCGAGCGCTACCGCATCAACGCCACCATGCTGGTGCCGAGCATGCTTTACGCGCTGATGGACCACCCGGACAGCCGCACCCGCGACCTGTCGAGCCTGGAGACGATCTACTACGGCGCCGCGGCGATCAACCCGGTGCGCCTCAAGGAGGCCGTCGACCGGTTCGGGCCGATCTTCGCGCAGTACTACGGCCAGTCCGAGGCGCCGATGGTGATCACCTACCTCGCCAAGGCCGACCACCTGCGCGACGACAAGCTCGCCTCGTGCGGCCGACCGAGCGCCTTCCTGCGCACGGCACTGCTCGACGAGCACGGCAACCGGGTGCCGCAGGGCGAGCCGGGGGAGATCTGCGTGGCCGGGCCCTTGCTGGCAGGCGGCTACTGGAACCTGCCCGAGGAGACCGCGGCGACCTTCCGCGACGGGTGGCTGCGCACCGGCGACGTCGCCCGCGAGGACGAGGACGGCTTCTGGTTCATCGTCGACCGCACCAAGGACATGATCGTCACCGGTGGCTTCAACGTCTTCCCCCGCGAGGTCGAGGACGTCGTCGCCGAGCACCCCGCGGTGGCGCAGGTCGGCGTGATCGGTGTTCCGGACGAGAAATGGGGCGAGGCGGTCACTGCGGTCGTCGTGCTGCGCGCCGGTGAGGGCGCCGACGAGGAGACCCGCCGGCGGATCGCCGCCGAGATCCAGACCGCGGTCAAGGACCGCAAGGGCTCGGTGCAGGCGCCCAAGCAGGTCGTCTTCGCGGACGCTCTGCCGCTGACTGCTTTGGGGAAGCCGGACAAGAAGGCGCTGCGGGCGCCGTACTGGGTGGGTCGCGACCGTGCCGTCTGAGCACGACGGCTCCCTGGCCGGTCTCGACCGGCGGGAGCTCGCCGTGCTCGCCCCCGAGTACCTGCTCTGCGGCCACCTCATCGACCGGGCCGGCATGCCGCACGTCATCGGTGCGTTCGGCCGCGACGGCATGGTCGGGGTTGCCGTCGACGAATGGCAGTGGGCCAGCCCGCACTACACCCGCCGGATGCAGCGGGCGCTCGGCTACGAGGGCGACGACCTGGTCACCATCTTCAAAGGGCTCCAGCTCGACGTGGGCGCTCCGCCGCAGTTCCTCGACTTCCGCTTCGAGGTGGAGAGCCCCTCGGTGGGCTACTTCGAGCTCGCCACGTGCGGGGCGTTGCTGGACGTCGAACCGATGGGCGACGCCTACGTGACGGCGATGTGCGTCGACGTCGAGGACCCCACGATGGACGCAACCGCCCTGGCCACCAACCCCCGCGCACGGATGCAGCCGATCCACCGGCCGCCGCGACGCGCGGACGCGACCGGCCCGGCATGCCGCTGGCGGGTCGACATCGACGAGACGCGCGCCCCGATCCAGTGGCCCGAGGAGACCCTGGCAATGGCACGCAGCGAGGCGGTCGGACTCACGGCCGTCTCGCCGGTCGACCCGGACGATGACGGTGCCGCCGACTACGCCGGCGCCCTCGTCTCCGATCTGGACTTCGCCGCCTTCTCCCGCTCGGCCCTGGTCCGCATCTGTCAGGAGGTCGCGTTGCAGTGGCATCTCCTGGCGATCACCGGACGCCGTGCGGTGCTGTCCCGCTCGGACGTGTCGCTCGCTGACGAGATCGCCCGGAAGCAGGCCGTCGGTGTCGCCGGCATCACCGGCGAGCGACTGGCCCGCGCGCTGGGCTACGGGGCCGACCGGGCCGGTGATCTCCTGGCGATCCACCCGATGTTCCAGCCGCGCGGCTACACCCGCGTCACCGTCGAGGGAGAAGTCCTTCGTGTGCCGCTGGATTCCCCGGCCGTCCGCGACGGTGGCTGGTACGCCGACGTCCGCACCGTCCTGCCGGCCGTGGTCGAGGCTGCGGTCCACTCGCTCGATGCGTCGCTGCACGCCGTCTTCACGGAGACCGACGCAGCGCTTGAGATCCGTCTCGTCCCCGGCGAGCCGCGCACCGAGGCGGACGAGGTCGCCCTCGTCCGGTTCAGCCAGGGTGCCGCGTTCGCCTTCGAGCCCCGCAGGTCCCTGCCGCTCTACGTCGCGACTTAGGGTGAGGGCGTGCCCACCCACGCCGAGTTCGCCGATGCCCTCCGACGTTGTCCGACCTTCGAGTCGCTGGGTCACCCCCTGATCGAGGTCGAGGCCCACGAGGCGGACGCCCTGCTGGTCCTGGACCTCCCGCGGCTCGGCGGACGGCTCGGTGTCGAGGTCCCGTGGCCCGACGAGCCGCTCCGTGGCATGTCCACCGGTGAGCCGGTCGAGGACGTCTCGGCGTGGGCGGTCGAGGTGGCGCTCTGGCTCGACGAGGAAGCCTCGACCGCCGATCCCCGCTACGTCCAGCGGCACGTGGATCCTGCGGGCGGCATGACGGTGATCGAGTTCCCGACCGTCCTCGGCGGGGACCTCGTGCGGGAGCTGGTGCGGCTCGCCGGGCTCGAGCAGGCGGTGGACCTTCCCGGCCGAGAGTCCGCTGACCACGGTCCCGCCGATGGTGGTCCGGGCGGCGTCGGCCTGGTGCGGCAGAGCCGGGACTGGCGCGTGTTCTCGCCCGACGCTCCGGACGCGTCGTACGAGGTCGAGGAGTACGCGTGGGGTGACCTCTTCGACCGCGTCAACCGGATCTGGCCCGACCGGATCGAGGACGCTCTCGACCTGCTCGAGGGCTGAGCGGGCGCCCGGCGTCGACCGAGGAGCAGATGGACCTTCGCCTCTACATGCCGGTCGCGGGCGGGTCCACGCTGAAGGTGGGTGAGGGACGTGCGAACCCTCCCCGGCGAGGTGAGTTCGATGAGGTTCGGACACGTCTCCAAGGTGCTCGTCCCGGCCGACGAGCAGGAGCACCGTCAGTTGGTCGGCACGGCCACGAGTCTGGCGACGGCGGCCGCCGGTGCCGTTCTGGGGTCGCTGCTCGCCCTGGCACTGGGGGCGCTTCTGGGTGAGCCGGTGCTGGACCAGGACACCTGGTACGGAGCCGTCGCCGGCATCGGAATCTGGTTGGGCCTGCTCGGTTCGTTGGCCGCGTTCGGCGCCGCGATGGTCGCGATGCTGCGGCACGTTCCCGCTCGGGCGCTCTGGCTTCCGATCGCGCTGTTCCCCACCCTGGCGACGCTGCTGCTGGCGATCGAGACCTTCTGGATGGAGTAGACGCCGGCCGCCAGGGACCCCTCAGCGCCCCTGGAAGACCGGAGTACGTCGCTCCAGGAAAGCCTTCGGGCCCTCCTTGGCGTCCTCGCTGGCGAACACCGCCGCGCCGACCTTGGCGTCGTCGACCCAGCAGTCGTCCTCGTGACGACCCTCGGAGTCCCGGACCGTCTTGATGATCGCCTGGACGGCCAGCGGACCGTTGGCGGCGATGAGCCCCGCGATCTCGTGAGCCTTCTCCAGTGCGGTGCCGTCGGGCACCACGTGGCCGATCAGTCCGATCTCCTTGGCCTCCGGTGCCTTCACATGGCGCCCGGTCAGGAGCAGGTCCATCGCGACGGTGTAGGGCACCTGGCGGGGGAGTCGCACGACCGAGCCGCCCAGGGGGTAGAGCGACCACCGTGCCTCGGAGACGCCGAACCGTGCCGACTCCCCGGCGATGCGGATGTCGGTCGCGGTGAGGATCTCCGTGCCGCCGGCGATCGCGGGGCCCTCGACCGCGGCGATCAACGGCTTGGTGAGCCGAAACCCCTTGAGCAAGGACTTGATCACCGAGGGGTCGTAGGAGCCGTCCTCGAAGGACTCGCTCGGTGGCTTCTTGTTCATCGCCGACAGGTCGGCGCCGGCGCAGAACGCACCCCCCGCGCCGGTGAGGATGCAGACCCGGATCGAGTCGTCGGAGTTCACCCGGTCCCAGGCCTGGCTCATGATCTCGAGCATCTCCCCGGAGAGCGCGTTCTTCTTCTCCGGGCGGTTCATCGTCACGACCAGGGTGTGGCCGACCTGCTCGACCAGGGCATGGGGCTCGCTCATGCGCGCCACTCTAGCCAGAAACGAGAACGTGTTCTAGTCTCTGACGCGTGGCTCTCAACATCGCTGACCTCTTCGAACACGCCGTCGACGCCGTGCCGGAGCGCACGGCCCTGATCGTCGGAGACCGCCGTCTGACCTATGCCGAGTTGGAGGCCGAGGCCAACCGCCTCGCGCACCATCTGGCCGCCCAGGGCATCGGGGTGGGCGACCATGTGGGCGTCTACTCCAAGAACAGCATCGAGCACGTCGTCGCGCTGTTGGCGACCTTCAAGCTCCGCGCGATCTCGATCAACATCAACTTCCGCTACGTCGAGGGCGAGCTCGACTACATCGTCGACAACGCGGATCTCGTCGCGCTGCTGCACGAGCGCACCTACACCCCGCTGGTCGCCAAGGTCGCTCCGAAGCACGACAAGTTGCGCCACGTCATCGTGATGGAGGACGGCACCGATGCCGGCTCCCCCGAGGGCGACGCGTCGTCGTACGGCGGGGTGGCCTGGGCCGATGCGGTCGGTGGCCAGAGCGCGGAGCGCGACTTCGGGCCCCGCAGCAACGACGACCTCTACATCGTGTACACCGGCGGGACGACCGGCTACCCCAAGGGCGTCATGTGGCGCCACGAGGACGTGTGGCGCACGCTCGGCGGCGGCATCGACTTCTACAGCGGTGAGCGGCTCACCGAGTTCGACCAGTCGAAGAAGGCGCTCGACGGCGGCCCGATGATGACCTTCCCGCTGAGCCCGATCATGCACGGCGGCGCTCAGTGGGGGATGCTCATGCACCTCTTCGGCGGCCACACCACGATCCTGGTGCCGACCTTCGACCCGAAGGAGATCTGGGAGACCATCGAGCGCGAGAAGGTCAATCTCGTCTTCATGACCGGCGACGCGATGGCCCGACCGCTGATCGAGGAGTACGAGCGCGGGCAGTACGACGCGTCGTCGCTCTTCGCCGTCTCCAGCAGCGCCGCGATCTTCAGCCGTCCCGTCAAGGAACGCTGGATGGCCGCCTTCCCGAACACGATCTTCACCGACTCGGTCGGCTCGAGCGAGACCGGCTTCCAGGGCATGGGCATGGTCGACAAGGAGAGCGTCAAGGCCGAGGGCGCGGTGACCAGCCTCGGTCCGGAGGTCGTCGTGCTCGACGAGAACAACCAGATCCTGGACCCCGCCACCAACGTCGGTGTCGTGGGTCGTCTCGGCCGCGGCGGGAGCGTGCCGCTGGGCTACTACAAGGACGAGGTGAAGTCGCGGGCCACCTTCCTGGAGATCGACGGCAAGCGCTTCTCGGTCCCCGGTGACTTCGTGCGCATCGAGGAGGGCAACCGGATCACCCTGCTGGGGCGCGGGTCGAACTGCATCAACACCGGCGGGGAGAAGGTCTACCCCGAGGAGGTCGAGATGGCGCTCAAGACCCACCCCGCGGTCTTCGACGCGCTGGTCATCGGCACCCCCGACGAGCGCTTCGGCAACCGCGTGACAGCGGTCATCGAGGCCCGGGAGGGCGGGGCCCCGACGCTCGAGGAGCTGGACTCGCACCTGCGTTCCCAGCTGTCGGGCTACAAGATCCCGCGCTCGCTGGTCGTGGTCGACCAGATCCCCCGTCACGTCACCGGCAAGGCCAACTACCCCAAGGCCCGGGAGCTCGCGGCCGCACACCTGGAGGGCTGAGACCCATGCGCACCGACCTCTGCGAGATGTTCGGCATCGAGTACCCGATCTTCGCGTTCACCCCGTCCGAGCACGTCGCCGCCGCGGTGACCCGGGCCGGCGGCCTGGGGGTGCTCGGCTGTGTCCGGTTCAACGACCCCGACGAGCTCGACGCGACGCTCACCTGGATGGACGAGAACACCGACGGCAAGCCGTACGGCGTCGACGTCGTCATGCCGATGAAGATCCCCACCGAGGGCAAGGCCGTCGACCTGCAGGCGATGATCCCGCAGACCCACAAGGACTTCGTCGAGGAGACCCTCCGCAAGCTCGGGGTGCCGCCCCTGCCCGAGGGCGAGAAGCGTGACGGCGTTCTCGGCTGGCTGCACTCGGTGGCGCGCAGCCACGTCGATGTCGCGCTGTCGGGCAAGCACCGCCCGGTGCTGATCGCCAATGCGCTGGGATCACCGCCCGTCGATGTGATCGAGCAGTGCCACGAGGCCGGGCTGAAGGTGGCGGCGCTGGCCGGTGCCGCCAAGCACGCGGCGTCGCACGTCGCCAACGGCGTCGACATCATCATCGCCCAGGGCTACGAGGCAGGCGGGCACACCGGCGAGATCGCCAGCATGGTGCTCATTCCCGAGATCGTCGACGCGGTCGGTGACGTCCCCGTGCTCGGCGCGGGCGGCATCGGCACGGGCCGCCAGGTCGCGGCTGCGCTGGCCCTGGGGGCCGAGGGTGTGTGGAGCGGATCGGTCTGGTTGACCACCGAGGAGTACCAGAACCTCTCCTCCAACCCGGCGATGACCGAGGCGTTCCTCAAGGCCACCAGCGCCGACACCGTGCGCGCCCGGGTCTACACCGGCAAGCCCGCCCGGCTGCTCAAGACCAAGTGGACCGAAGCGTGGGCGGAGGAGGGTGCACCGGCTCCGCTGCCGATGCCCCTGCAGAACCTGCTCGTCGCGGAGGCGCACGCCCGGATGAACGCCCACCCCGACCCGGAGGTGCTGTCGATGCCGGTCGGACAGATCGTCGGTTCGATGAACGAGGTGCGCGCCGTCGCCGAGGTGATGGCGGAACTGGTCTCCGGCTTCGAGGATGCCGTCAACCGGCTCGACAAGATCCGCAGCTGACGGGCCTCACCCGTCGACCGGAGCCGTCCCCGTCCTGTGGCGTTGGGCGAGTTCCCGATAGGCGGGCGGGTTCGCCTCGATCCAGAACTGGGCGCCCGTCCCGGCGGTCGGTCCCTTGACCGTCGCCGGGGAGCCCAGCGCGAGCACCTCGTCGGGGATCTCGGTCCCGCCGACCACCATGGAGTTCGCGGCGACCATCGCCCGGCGCCCGACGGTGGCGCCGTCGAGCACGATCGAACCGTTGCCGATCAGGGCTTCCTCTCCGATCCTGGCGCCGTGCACCACGCACAGGTGCGCGATCGTCGCTCCCGGCCCGACCTCGCACGGCAGTCCGGGCGGGGCGTGCAGCACCGACCCGTCCTGGACGTTCGCGCCCGCGCGCACGGTGATCCGCTCGTAGTCGCCGCGCAGGACGGCGTTGTACCAGACCGAAGCGTTCTCCTCGACGACGACGTCGCCGACCAGGGTCGCGGTGGGCGCGATGAACGCGGTGGGATGCACGGTGGGGCTCTTGCCCTCGAAGGAGATCAGCGGCATGGCCGCACGCTACCGGGCGGCAGGTCCGCCGGAGGAGATCCGCGAGGCGAGCAGGACGACGCCGTCACCGCGCAGGTCGGGCAGGGCGTCGGGCCGCCCCGCGAGCGCGAGCGCAAGGGCCTCCGCGGGGCCCGCCACAAGGGCCCCGTCGCCGTGCCCCCACGGCAGATCCCCCGCGAGGAGACGGAGACCGTCATAGCGTCCACGGGGTCGGAAGCCCACCAGGGACCGAGGGCCGACGAGGAAGTCCAGCACCGCGCGCCAGGCCAACGGGGTCGCCTGGGTCTCCAGCCCCAGGGGGCGTGCGGCGTCGCGGAGGTGGACGCACAGATCCGTCAGCGGAGCCCCGGGGCCCATTCCCGGAGGAGCGAACCGGGTGGTCGCGTTCGCCCGGAGGATCCGGGTGAGGTCCGGCGCCGGACGCTGGGCCAGCTCCCGGGCCACGGCGACACTGAACCGCGAGAGGGTGCCGGTGCGCGCCCACCGCTGGGCCAGATCGAGCGGGCTGAACGCGAAGGGGCTCGCGAGGTGGGCGAGGACCTCGCGCACCGACCAGGCGCCGCACAGGCTCGGGGTGTCCAGTTGGGCATCGTCCAGGTCGGCGAAGAACGAGGCCGCGCGACGCCGCTCCACCTCGATCAGTCCCCAGCGGGCGTCGGTGCTCACGCCCTGCAATCTAGGCGAGGGTGCGCTCGAGGAGCGAGTACGCCGTGCCGCGGGCCGGGCGGGCCCAGACCGGGTCCGCGTGGTCGAGGATCCCTTCCGTGCGCAGGGTGCCCGTGAGGACCTTGTGCGTCGGTGTCCTGGGAAGGGCCGACGCGATCCGGAGGTACCGCGGACGGGCCTTGGCGCCGAGGTCCGCCTGGTCGTCGAGGAAGGCGGCGAACGCGTCGGCGTCCCACGGGCGCTCGGGCCGCAGCACGAGTGCGGCCATCACCTGGTCGCCCACGCCGGTCTCGTCCGGCACCGCGTAGACCGCCGCCTGCACGACGTCCGGGTGACGCAGCAGGATGCGCTCGATCGGCGCGGTGCCGAGGTTCTCCCCATCGACCCGGAGCCACTCGTGACTGCGTCCGGCGAAGAACACGAAGCCGTCGGCGTCGCGGTAGGCGAGGTCCCCGGACCAGTACATGCCGCCGCGCATCCGCGCAGCGTCGGCGGACGGGTCGTTGTAGTAGCCCGCGAAGAAGCCGGCACCGGAGGTGTTGACCAGTTCGCCGGTGGCCTCCACGGCGTTGAGCAACCGCCCGTCGGCGTCGACGAGCGCGTCCGGAGTCTCGCGCCCGGTTTGCGGGTCGAGCACCTTCACACCCGGGAGCGGCCGGCCGAGGGCACCCGGCGGCATGTCGGGGACCCGTTGAACCACGATCGCGTTCTCGGTGGAGGAGTAGGAGTCGACCACCGTGCAGCCGAAGCGCTGCGCGAAGCGGTCGATGTCGCGCGCCGCGGCCTCGTTGCCGAAGACCAGGCGCAGCGGGTTGTCGGCGTCGTCAGCGGCCTCGGGTGTGGCCAGGACGTAGCTGAGCGGCTTGCCGACGTAGTTGGCGTAGGTGGCCCCGAAGCGGCGTACGTCGCGCAGGAACCCGCCCGCACTGAACCTCGCCACTGCCATCGCCGCCCCGGTCGCCAGTGCGGGGGCCCAGCCCGCCATGACGGCGTTGGAGTGGAAGAGCGGCATCGACAGGTAGGCGACGTCGTCCGGGCCCAGGCCGAAGCGCTCGCCCAGGAGACGCCCGGGATGCGCGACCTTCTCCTGGGTGATGCGGACGGCCTTGGGGTTCCCGCTGGTGCCCGAAGTGAAGATCAGCATCATCAGGTCGTCACGGTTCACCGGTTCGTCCGTGGCGATCGGCGGGCCGTCGGCCAAGGCGTCCCACGACGGCGAGCCGACCGCGATCACGGGTACGCCGACCGGCAGATCCGCGTCGACGGCAATCACGATCTGGCAGTCGGTGCGGCGTACGTCGTCGGCCAGGGCTGTCCCGCGTCGGGTGGTGTTGAGCCCGACCAGGGTGAACCCGCCCAGACCGGCCGCGGCGAGCAGGAGTGCCATCTCCGGGCCGTTGTCCAGGTAGGCGCCGACGTGGCGGGGTCGCTCCGGGTCCAGGCGCGTCCGCAATGCGCCGGCCACCTGCGAGGCGCGCGCGACGTACTCCGCCCAGGTCCAGGAACCACCGTCCCAGAGGAGGCCGGGGCCGGCGTCGTCGGCGCGCGCGAGCAGGAGTTCGCGGACGGTCACCTCAGACGGGCGCGTCGGCCAGTACGTCGCCGATCCGCTTGGCCTGTTGGGTGGCGCCTCCGAGGGCGAACTCCCAGCGCTTGGCAGCGGTGAAGTAGCGGTGCGCCTCCCCGTCGAGGTCGATGCCGACGCCGCCGTGCACGTGGACGGTGGTGTGGGCGACCTTGTGGCCGGTGTCGGCGGCCCAGAGTTTCGCGGAGGCGACCTCGGCGCCGGCGTCCTCGCCCTCGGCGAGCAGCCAGGTGGCGTGGGTGAGGACCAGTCCGAGGCCGAGCACGTCGATGTACCCGTCGGCCAGGCGCTGGGAGACGGCTTGGAAGGAGCCGATCGGCCGCTGGAACTGCTCGCGCGTCTTGGCGTACGCCGCGGTGAGGCGCAGCGCACCGTCGCAGATGCCGTACTGCAGGGCGGCCACCAGCACGGTGGCGTACTGGGTCAGGGCCGCGGCCGTCGCCGCTCCGCCGGGGAGCAGACGGCCGGACTCCACCCGGACCCCGTCGCACTCCAGGCGCGCTGCCTCGTCGAGGTCGCTGAGCCGCTGCGCGGTGACGGTGACCCCGGCGTCGTCGGGGCTGACCAGGAAGACTGCGGACCCGTCGTCGGTGGCGGCGGTGACCAGGAACAGTCCGGCCACCGTGCCCGCGGGGACGTTCGTCTTCACGCCGTTCAGGACCCACGCGTCACCGTCGGGCCGGGCGGTGAGGGTCGGCAGGTCCGGGGTCTCGGCGTGGTCCTCCGCGATCGCACAGGCAAGGACGACTTCACCCGCGGCGGCGTGAGGCAGCCAGGTGCCCTGCTGCGCGGGCGTGCCGCACCGGGCCAGAGTGAGCGCCGCAGCGGAGTGCGTGGCGAGCGGCAGCGGCGCGACGGTGCGTCCGCCCTCGATCACCACACTGGAGGCCTCGAGCACGGTGAGGCCGGCCCCGCCGTGCTCCTCGGGGACGGCGAGCCCGAGGAGGCCTGCCGAGCCGAGCTCGCGCCACAGCGCCTCGTCGAAGCGCCGCCCGCTGCGCTCCACCTCGGTGAGGCGTGCGGTGGTGCAGCGGTCGGTCAGGATCTGACGTGCCAGGGCCGCGGCGTCGACCTGGCCGGGAGTGGGGCTGAAGTCCATGGGAAGTCCTCGTGTTCGTGGGTGGGGTCGTCCGGTGGTTTCGAGACGGGCTCCTTCGTCGCCCTCCTCAACCACCGAGGTGAGACGGCAGGGCTACCGCTTCGCGGGCGGCAGTCCGAGCCCCACCATGCCGATGATGTCGCGCTGGATCTCGTTGGTGCCGCCACCGAAGGTCATCACCAGCGACGAACGGTGGAACCGCTCGAGGCGCCCGTGGAGGACCGCGGCGGGGGAGTCCGGCTTGACCGCGGCGTTGGGGCCGACGATCTCCATCAAGGACCGGTAGACCTCGGTGGCGAGCTCGGAGCCGTACACCTTGGTCGCCGAGGCGTCGGCGGGGCTGAGGTGCCCGGTCTCGGAGGCGAGGCGCCAGTTGAGGAGGCTGAGCATCTCGACCCGGGCGTGCGCCCGGCCCAGCGCGATCCGCACCCACTCGCTGTCGATGACACGCTGGCCGTCGGGGTTCTTCGTCTCCTGGGCCCACTGGCGGACCAGGCCCAACGAGTGCTGCAGCGGCGCCGCCGACGTCAGCGCCACCCGCTCGTGGTTGAGCTGGTTGGTGATCAGAGGCCAGCCGCCGTTCAACTCGCCGACCAGGTTCGTCACCGGCACGCGGACGTCGGAGTAGTAGGTCGCCGACGTCGACACTCCAGCCACGGTGTGCACCGGCGTGTAGGAGAAGCCTTCGGCGTTCGCCGGCACCAGGATGATCGAGAGTCCCTTGTGGCGCGGGAGATCGGGGTCGGTGCGGCACGCCAGCCAGATCCAGTCGGCGTACTGGATCAGTGAGGTCCACATCTTCTGGCCGTTGATCACCCACTCGTCGCCCTCGCGGCGTGCCTTGGTGGCCAGCGACGCCAGATCGGTGCCGGACTCGGGCTCGGAGTAGCCGATGGAGAAGTGCAGGTCGCCGGCGAGGATCCGGGGGAGGAAGTACTCCTTCTGCTCCGGGGTGCCGTAGCGCATGATCGTCGGCCCGACGGTGTTGATCGTCAGGTAGGGGATCGGGACGCCGGCGACCGCGGCCGCGTCGGTGAAGATCAGCTGGTCGAGCATGGACCGGTTCTGGCCGCCGTACTCCTCGGGCCAGCCCAGGCCGAGCCAGCCGTCGGTGCCGAGTTGGCGGATCACGTCCTTGTAGACCGCCGAGTCACCGAACTCGCCGGTGCTGGCGGACAGTGCCGCCTTGACCTCGGGGGTGACGAGCGCGGCGAAGTACTCGCGCAGCTCGCTCCGGAGCCGTTCCTGTTCCGGGGTCAGCGCGATGTGCATAGGGTCTCCAGAGAGGGTCTCAAAAACTGGAACGTGTTTCAGAAATGAGCGTAACGGGAGCCTCGATCCGTGTCGAGACACTGGCGGTCGTCACGGCAAAACTGTAACGTGTTCCAGTAATTGCGGAGCAGGAGGAAGCTCATGACTGCAGCGGGGATGACCGCCGCGCCCAAGCTCGACCCCCGGGTGATCGATCGGGGCACGCCGCCGGAGCGCTTCGCGCGCGGCTGGCACTGCCTGGGCCTGGCCGACACCTTCCGGGACGGCAAGCCGCACCGCGTCGAGGCCTTCGGCACCAAGCTCGTCGTGTGGGCCAATGCGGCCGGCGAACTGCAGGTCCTCGACGGCTACTGCCGGCACATGGGCGGTGACCTCACCCAGGGCACGGTCAAGGGCGACGAAATCGCCTGTCCCTTCCATGACTGGCGCTGGGGCGGCGACGGCAAGTGCAAGGCGATCCCCTACGCCAAGCGCATCCCGCTGCGTGCCCGCACGCGGTCGTGGACGGTCATGGAGGAGAACAAGCAGCTCTTCGTCTGGCACGACGCTGAGGGCAACGGCCCGATCGAGGAGCAGGCGATCCCGCGGATCGAAGGGGTCTTCGACGGCAACTGGACCGACTGGACGTGGGAGACGCTCGACATCCCCAACGCCAACTGCCGCGAGATCATCGACAACGTCGTGGACATGGCGCACTTCTTCTACATCCACTACGCCTACCCGAAGTACTTCAAGAACGTCTTCGAGGGCCATGTCGCCACGCAGTACATGACGTCGGCCGGCCGTCCCGACATGGGCGGCTCCGGATACGGCGACCAGGACCTCATGCTCCGCTCGGAGGCCAGCTACTTCGGGCCGTCGTACATGATCAACCCGTTGACCACGACCTATAAGGGCTTCGAGATCGACGTCATCCTGATCAACTGCCACTACCCGGTCAGCACGACCGCCTTCAAGCTGCAGTACGGCCTGATGGTGCGCAAGATCGAGGGTCTCTCGGACGAGGACAACGCGAAGATCGCCCGGAAGTACTCCAAGATGTTCGGCGAGGGCTTCCTGCAGGACGTCGAGATCTGGAAGAACAAGTCGCCGATCGAGAACCCGCTGCTCTGCGAGGAGGACGGGCCGGTCTACCAGCTGCGCCGGTGGTACCAGCAGTTCTACGTCGACGTCGCCGACATCACCCCCGAGATGACCGAGCGCTTCGAGTTCGAGGTCGACACCACGCACGCCAACGAGAGCTGGCAGCGTGAGGTCGAGGAGAACCTGCGCCGCCGGCATGAGGAGGACGAGCAGTACGGCGGCACGCACCACGGGTCGGTGGTTGAGGAGGCCGAGGCACGAGGCGCTTCGGTGGTTGAGGAGGCCGAGGCACGAGGCCGTCTCGAAACCACCGCGATCCCCGAGTCCTCGTGATGGTCTCCTTCGCGCCGCTCAACCCGGAGACCGCCGAGGATCGCGCCCGCTACCTGGGCAAGGACCTTGCCGAGGTCGCCTGCCTTGATTGCCTCGCGGTGGTCCGGGTGCGCAAGCAGAGCGACTTCCACACCAGCATCCAGTGGACGCAGGAGGCGGTGGCGCACTGCCAGGAGTTCACCCGCGCGCGCGCCGAGGGGAGCCACCGGGTGCAGAACTCGTGTGGTCGCCTGCGCGACAGCATCGCCGCCGCCGTCCGTGAGGGCCGGCTCGAGATCGGAGGGACCGTTGACTGACGCCGTCAAGCTCGCCGTCGTCGACGTCATCGCCGAGACCGCGGACGCGCACTCGATCGTGCTCCAGGCCGAGGAGTCCCTGCGACCGACGTTGGACTACAAGCCCGGACAGTTCCTCACCGTCGCGGTGCCCAGCAGCCGCACCGGGGTGGTGGCCCGGTGCTACTCGCTCTCGAGTGCGCCCGGGGAGTCCGACCTGTTCAAGATTACGGTCAAGCGGACCGCCGAGGGCTACGCGTCGAACTGGATCTGCGACAACGTCAAGCCCGGCCAGACGCTCACCGTCCTTCCCCCGAGCGGCGTGTTCACCCCGGCCAGCCTGGATGCCGACCTGCTCCTCTTCGCCGGTGGCAGCGGCATCACCCCGGTCATCTCGATCGCCAAGTCCGCGCTGGCCGAGGGGTCGGGCCAGATCGTCCTCGTCTACGCCAACCGCGACGAACGGTCGGTGATCTTCGCCGACGAACTGCGCGCGCTCGCCGAGAAGCACCCGGACCGTTTCATGGTGATGCACTGGCTGGAGTCGGTCCAGGGCCTCCCCACCGCCGAGCACATGAAGACCATCGCCGCCCACTTCCAGGCCTACGACGCCTTCGTCTGCGGACCCGGGCCCTTCATGCAGGGGGTCGTCAACGCGCTCAAGGAGCTCGGCTTCCCGCGCGAACGCCGGCACCAGGAGAAGTTCATCTCGCTGGGCGGCAACCCGTTCGGTGACGGGGCGGCCGATGTCGGCGACCCCGGAGCCGAGCCGGCCGATGCCCCGTTGCGGACGGCGCCGGCGGCACTCCAGGGCGACCTGGACGGCGAGCCCTTCGCCTTCGACGACTGGCAGCCCGACGTACCGCTGCTCGACTTCCTGCTCAGCAAGGGCGTCAAGGCGCCCTACTCGTGCAAGGAGGGCAACTGCAGCGCCTGCGCCTGCGTGGTTCTCGACGGCGAGGTCGCGATGACCGCCAACGACGCGTTGGACGAGGACGACCTGGCGGACGGCATCCGGCTGGCGTGCCAGTCGTTGCCGGTCAGCGACACCGTGCGGATCAGCTACTCCGGCTGATCACCCCGCACCGCGGGCGTAGGGCCCCGGCTCGATAGGTTGACCCCATGGAGACCGACGCCGTACTGACCATGCTCCAGGAGGTCGCGGCCGAGGTGGTGAACCCGCGGTTCCGCCAGCTCGCCGACCACCAGGTCAGCAGCAAGAGTCATCCGGGGGACCTGGTCACGATCGCCGACCGCGAGGCGGAGGTGCTCATTACCGAGCGCCTGCTGGCGGCCTACCCCGATGCGGTGATCCTCGGCGAGGAGGCCGCGTCCGCCGACGCGAGCGTGCTGGGGCGATTCCGCGACGCCGAGCACGCGTTCACCGTCGACCCGGTCGACGGCACCCGCAACTTCGTGCACGGCAATCCTGACCATGCCCTGATGGCCTCGGAACTGCGCGGCGGCGAGGTCGTGCGCTGCTGGATCTGGCAGCCGCAGCACGAGGTGGCCTACGTCGCCGAACTCGGCGCCGGTGCCTGGCGCAACGGGGAGCGGCTCACCCGGGCCCCCCTGACCGAGGAGCTTCGCGGCATCACCGCCCGGCGCGGCTGGATCGGCCGGGCGCTCGGCACGCTGCGCGCGCTGGAGCTCACCTGGGTGTGCTGCGGCGTCGACTACCCGAAGCTCGTCGAGGGCGACGCGGACTACGCGCTCTACCTGAAGACCAAGCCGTGGGACCACGCCCCCGGCTCGCTGCTGCTCTCCGAGGCCGGCGGTCACGTCGGCACGTTCGACGGGTCGGCGTACCTTCCGCAGGCACCGGCTCCGCGGGGCCTGATCGCGGCCGCCGACCGCGCCACCTACGACCTCGTGCGGGGCCTGCTCGGCGCGCTGCCCGGTCTCTGATCCGGACCCTGGGGCCGTCGCCCCCCGGGTGCCCGAAGGACCGCCCCTCCGGGCACCTCCGCAGCACCGACTCTGACTACGGTCGCGACGAGGAGGCCCCATGAAGATCTCGTTCGCTGGCGGCGGCTCGGCGTACGGCGGCTCGCGGGGCAGGGACATCGACACCTACCTCGCGGGTATCCGGCAGCAACCGGGGGCCGACCACATCAGGTACGACTGGATCGGCTCCTGGGTTGAGGAAGGACAGTTGAAGCCCGACCCCCGCCCGCTGCTGCGGCCGATCTGGGCCGAGGTCGACTACAGCGGGCTGAACACCGAGTGGATCAAGGCCGACACCGAGGAGGAGACCCGCCGCCAGATCGCGGGGACGATCGAACGCGACGGGCTCGTGGTCGTGGGCACCGCGATGCACAGCATGTTGCTCTACGGCTACGAGATCCCCGACGACGCCCCCGAAGGCTACGTGACCGACCAGTTCTGGGTCTGGGACCCGACCAACGGGTCGAGCAAGCTCATGGACATCGATGATCTCGCCGGCAACGAACTGGTGCTCGTGACGCGCTGACTCGTGACGCTCCGGCCCGACGGCTCACCAGCCGCGCTCGGCCCACTCGTCCAGGTGCGGCCGTTCGACGCCCAGCGTGGAGTCGTCGCCGTGGCCGGGATAGAACCAGGTCTCGTCGGGCAGCCGGTCGAAGACCTTCGTACGGACGTCGTGCAGCAGGCTGCGGAAGGCCTCGGCGTCGCCGAACGTGTTGCCCACGCCTCCGGGGAAGAGCGAGTCGCCGGTGAACAGGTGCGGCGTCCCGGACGGGTCGTCGTAGAGCAACGCCACCGACCCGGGCGTGTGCCCGACGAGGTGGATCACCTGGAGCGTCGCGTTGCCGACCGCGACCGTGTCGCCGTCGCTCAGGCGGACGTCGATGGGGACGTCGACCTGCTCGGTGATCGCCTCGGCGTCGTCGGCTCCGGCCAGGGTGCGCGCTCCGGTCGCCGCCACCACCTCGGGCAGCGCCCGGTGGTGGTCCCAGTGCTGGTGCGTCGTGATCACGGCGTCCAGGCCGTCGGAGCCGATCATCCCCAGCAGCGCCCGGGCGTCCGCGGCGGCGTCGATGAGCACCTGGGTGTCGGTGTGCCGGCAGCGCAGCAGGTAGGCGTTGTTGGACGTCTGCTCGTCGACGGCGAGCTTGGTGATGATCAGGTCGGCGAGCTCACGCACATCGGCAGGACCACCGGGGGAGACGGTGCCTTGGTAGGCCACGGTCAGATCCACCTTCCGAGATCGGGCAGAGCCGCAGCGGCTCCGGACGGGTCCGAGCATGCCAGGTGCTCCCCATCGCCTCGACCCAGCAGCCACCACACCAGGTCGGCGGCCGTGCCGGTGACGTGTGGCCCCTCGCCGGTGGTCCACGTCCGGCCGGTGTCGTCGGCGGTCCAGGTCAGCGCGACGCCGACGGCCTCCAGCTCTCCGCGACGTCGCTCCATCAGGGCCTCGACCAGGTCTCCCGGCCAGTCGGCCGCGGTGTAGCCCAGCCCCAGATCGGCGTGGTGCACCTCGACCTCGGTGCGGCGCAGCAACCCGATGCCGCGCGCCGGCACGGGCTCCGCGTCGGGCATTCGCCGCACCAACGCGTCCAGGTGCTTGGCGTGCACCTCGTTGGCGGCCTGCACCCAGCGACCGGACGAGGCCACGGCGTCGGCGCGCAACTCGGCGGGGGAGCGGCCAGCACCCTCCTCGATCTCGCTGTTCCGTGCCTCGACCGAGGGGTACATGAAGCGCTCCTCCCCGGTCTCTGCCGCCTGCAGCAGGGCACGCAGACCGTCGGCATTACGCGCCAGGTGGGTGATCACGTGCGCCCGGGTCCACCCGGGCAGGAGGCTCGGAGCGCGCAACTGCTCCTCGTCGAGCTCGACAACGGCGGCGAGGTAGCGCGCGGTCGCCACGACGGTCTCGTCCAGGTGCGGGAAGTCGGTATCGGTCATGTCTCCATCCAACGCCTCGGGGAGCCGTCGGGGCCAGGGACGTTCGGGCGGGTCGACGGGGACGGATTCGTTCGGGCCCGGCGGGTACCGTGGCGACGTCCCGGCGTGCCCGCTTGCCTCGCGCGGCCACCGGGGCGAACATGTGTTCGAAGGGCGTCCTTGGTGGCGCGGCAGGCAAGGGTCAGGACGACAACCGGTGGCAGATCAGCTCATCATCCGCGGCGCGCGCGAGCACAACCTCAAGGACGTCTCCCTCGACCTCCCGCGCGACGCCCTGATCGTCTTCACCGGGCTCTCCGGTTCCGGCAAGTCCAGCCTCGCCTTCGACACGATCTTCGCCGAGGGCCAGCGGCGGTACGTCGAGTCGCTGTCGGCGTACGCCCGCCAGTTCCTGGGGCAGATGGACAAGCCGGACGTCGACTTCATCGAGGGTCTCTCACCCGCGGTCTCGATCGACCAGAAGTCCACCTCGAAGAACCCGCGCTCCACGGTCGGCACGATCACCGAGGTCTACGACTACCTGCGGCTCCTCTACGCGCGCGCCGGGCGGCCGCACTGCCCGACGTGCGGTGAGCCGATCTCGCGGCAGACCCCGCAGCAGATCGTCGACCGGATCCTCCAGCTCGAGGAGGGCACACGCTTCCAGGTGCTTGCGCCGGTCATCCGCGGCCGCAAGGGGGAGTACGTCGAGCTCTTCCGCCAACTGCAGACCCAGGGCTTCTCGCGGGTGCGGGTGGACGGGGAGACCTATCCGCTGACCGAGCCCCCGACGCTGGACAAGAAGTACAAGCACTCCATCGACGTGGTCGTCGACCGGCTCGCGGCCAAGGCGAGCTCCAAGCGGCGGCTGACCGACTCGGTGGAGACCGCGCTGAACCTAGCCGGTGGCCTGGTCGTCTTCGACTTCGTCGACCTGCCGGAGAAAGACCCGGGCCGGGAGCAGAAGTTCTCCGAGAGGATGGCGTGCCCCAACGAGCACCCCATCGACACCGACGAGCTCGAGCCGCGCTCGTTCTCCTTCAACTCTCCTTTCGGGGCCTGCCCGGATTGCCACGGACTGGGCACCCGGATGGAGGTCGACCCCGAGCTGGTGATCGCCGACCCGTCGGCGACCCTGGCCGAGGGCGCCGTCTCGCCCTGGACCGGTGCGCACGTCTCGGACTTCTTCCAGCGCCTGCTGGAGGCCCTCGGCGACGAGCTCGGCTTCGACCTCGACACCCCGTGGGAGAAGCTGCCGGGCCTGGCGAAGCGCTCCATCCTCGACGGCCACCCCACCAAGGTGCACGTGCGGCACACCAACCGCTACGGCCGTGAACGCAGTTACTACACCGCGTTCGAGGGCGTGCGCCCCTACGTCGAGCGCCGCCACCGTGAAGCCGAGTCCGACACCAGCCGGGAGCGGTTCGAGGGCTTCATGCGCGAGGTGCCGTGCCCGGCGTGCGGCGGCACCCGGCTCAAGCCGGTCTCCACGGCGGTCACGATCGGCGGCAAGAGCATCGCCGAGGTCTGCGCGATGAGCATCGATCAGACCGCCGAGTTCCTGGGCACCGTCGAGCTGAGCCCGCGGGAGCGGCAGATCGCCGAGCGGGTGCTCAAGGAGATCCAGGAGCGGCTGCGCTTCCTGCTCGACGTCGGCCTGGACTACCTCTCCCTGGACCGCCCGGCGGGGTCGCTCTCCGGCGGTGAGGCTCAGCGGATCCGGCTCGCGACCCAGATCGGTGCCGGCCTGGTCGGCGTTCTCTACGTGCTCGACGAGCCCTCGATCGGGCTGCACCAGCGCGACAATCACCGGTTGATCGAGACGCTCGTGCGCCTGCGCGACCTCGGCAACACCCTCATCGTCGTCGAGCACGACGAGGACACGATCCGGGTGGCCGACTGGGCTGTCGACATCGGCCCGGGCGCGGGCGAGCACGGCGGGCAGGTCGTCCACTCCGGCACCGTCGCCGGGCTGCTCGAGCACCCGGACTCGCAGACCGGGCTCTACCTCTCGGGGCGCAAGACGATCCCGGTCCCCGACGTACGCCGTCCGCGCACCAAGGGGCGCGAGCTCACCGTCGTCGGCGCCAAGGAGCACAACCTCCGCGGCATCGACGTCACCTTCCCGCTGGGCATGTTCGTCGCGGTGACCGGCGTCAGCGGTTCGGGGAAGTCGACGCTGGTCAACGACATCCTGTACACCGCGCTCGCCAAGCAGATCTACAACGCGCGCACGGTCCCCGGTCGGCACCGGCGCATCAAGGGCCTCGAGCACGTCGACAAGGTGATCCACGTCGACCAGTCCCCGATCGGCCGGACCCCGCGGTCCAACCCCGCGACGTACACCGGGGTCTTCGACCACGTCCGCAAGCTCTTCGCCTCCACCCCCGAGGCGAAGATGCGCGGCTACCTGCAGGGCCGGTTCTCGTTCAACGTCAAGGGCGGCCGCTGCGAGGCGTGCTCCGGCGACGGCACGATCAAGATCGAGATGAACTTCCTGCCCGACGTCTACGTGCCGTGCGAGGTCTGCCACGGCGCCCGCTACAACCGCGAGACCCTCGAGGTGCACTACAAGGGCAAGACGATCGCCGAGGTGCTCGACATGCCCATCGAGGAGGCCGTCGAGTTCTTCGAGGCCGTGCCCGCCATCCGGCGGCACCTGAGCACGCTGGTCGACGTCGGCCTCGGCTACGTCCGGCTCGGCCAGCCCGCGCCGACGCTCTCGGGGGGCGAGGCCCAGCGCGTCAAGCTGGCCACCGAACTCCAGAAGCGGTCGACCGGGCGGACCGTCTACGTCCTCGACGAGCCGACCACGGGGTTGCACTTCGAGGACATCCGCAAGCTCCTCGTGGTGCTCGGCCGGCTGGTCGACCAGGGCAACACGGTGCTGGTGATCGAGCACAACCTCGATGTCATCAAGACCGCGGACTGGATCATCGACATGGGCCCCGAGGGCGGCAACCGCGGTGGCACGGTCGTCGCGGAGGGCACCCCCGAGGAGGTCGCCGTGCACACGGAGAGCCACACGGGCCGGTTCCTCAAGCCGCTGCTGGACGGGGCACTGCGGACGCCGACCTCGGCGAAACCGCGAGCACGTCGCCGTGTGAAGGCCTGACACCGAGGATTCACCTGCGCCTCGGGGATTCCCAGGGGTCGCTCCGTAGGGTGGGGGCAGCATCCGCCGACTCGAGGAGAGCCGATGACCGACGACGACGCCCTGACCACCCTGCCCGCCGTGCACCGCCGGTCCATGTTGCGGGTCGCCGCTGTCGGCGGCCTCGCGTTGCCGCTCGTGGCCGCCTGCGGCTCCGACGACACCGACAGCACGGGCGCCGCGCCGAGCGACAGCCCGTCCTCGGAGTCTCCGGCACCGAGCGAGAGCGCCACCGATAACGGTGCGGCCGGAGCCGCGGCCCTCGTGGCGGTCGCGGACGTGCCGGTCGGCGGCGGCGTGATCGTGGACCAGCGCGTCGTCGTCGTCCAGCCGAGTGAGGGCGACTTCAAGGCCTTCAGCGCGATCTGCACCCACAACGGGTGTCCGGTCAGTTCGATCGAGGACGGCGTGATCGTGTGCCCCTGTCATGGGAGCACGTTCAACCTGGAGGACGGCGCCGTCAGCGGTGGCCCGGCACCGTCGCCGCTGCCGGAGATCGCGATCCGCGTCGAGGGTGACGAGATCGTCGAGGGCTGACGCGACGCGCGTCCACGGGTCCGCCCGGCTGAGGCCCCGGCCGTAGGCTGGGCGGGTGCCTGACCCGTCGACGTACCGCCCCGCGACCGGGTCCATCCCGACCTCGCCCGGGGTCTACCGCTTCTCCGACGAGCGTGGCCGCGTCATCTACGTCGGCAAGGCCAAGAACCTGCGGGCCCGGCTGACGTCGTACTTCCAGGACCTTTCCGCGCTGCACCCGCGCACCGCCAGCATGGTGACCACCGCGGCCGGGGTGGAGTGGACCGTGGTCGGCACCGAGGTCGAGGCGCTGCAACTGGAGTACTCCTGGATCAAGGAGTTCGACCCGCGCTTCAACGTCAAGTACCGCGACGACAAGTCCTACCCCTGGCTGGCCATCACCGTCGGGGAGGAGTTCCCCCGGGTCATGGTCGGTCGAGGTGCGAAGAAGAAAGGCGTGCGCTACTTCGGCCCCTACTCGCACGCCTGGGCGATCCGCGACACCGTCGACCAGTTGCTGCGGGTCTTCCCGATGCGGTCCTGCTCGGCCGGGGTCTTCAAGCGCAGTGCCCAGGTTGGTCGCCCCTGCCTGCTCGGCTACATCGACAAGTGCGCCGCCCCGTGCGTGGGACAGGTCAGCGCGGACGAGCACCGCGCCATCGTCGACGACTTCGCCGACTTCATGGCCGGCAACACCGCCAGCTTCCTGAAGCGGCTGGAGAAGGAGATGTACGCCGCCTCCTCCGAACTCGACTTCGAACGTGCCGCCCGGCTCCGCGACGATCTCGGCGCGTTGCAGCGGGTGCTGGAGAAGCAGGCCGTGGTGCTCGGCGACGGCACCGACGCCGACGTGGTGGCCGTGAACGAGGACCCCCTCGAGGTCGCCGTCCAGGTCTTCCACGTGCGCGGCGGCCGGGTTCGCGGCCAGCGGGGCTGGGTGGCGGAGAAGACCGACGACGCGACGACCGGGGCCCTGGTCGAGCGTCTCCTCCAGCAGTTGTACGACGGCGAGTCCGCCGACGGCGTACCGCGGGAGATCCTCGTCCCCGACCTGCCCGACGACGTCGCAGCGCTCGAGGAGTGGCTCAGCGGCATCCGCGGGAGCAGGGTGCGAGTGCGGGTCCCGCAGCGGGGCGACAAGCGGGCGCTGATGGAGACCGTCGCGCAGAACGCGAAGCAGACCATGACGCTGCACAAGACCCGGCGCGCCTCCGACCTCACCACCCGCAACCAGGCGCTCGCGGACCTCCAGGAGGCACTGGAGCTCCCGGAGGCACCGCTGCGGATCGAGTGCTACGACGTCTCCCACCACCAGGGCAGCGAGATCGTCGCCTCGATGGTGGTCTTCGAGGACGGGCTGGCGCGCAAGTCGGAGTATCGGCGGTTCATCGTGCGCAGCGTGCAGGACCAGAACGACGTCGCGTCGATGCACGAGGTGATCACCCGCCGCTTCCGCCGGCTGCTCGACGAGCGTCGCGACCTGGCCCCCGGAGGGCCGCGCACCGGGCAGGTCGACCCGGACGACCCGGCGTCCGGCCCGCTGCTGATCGACCCGGACACCGGTCGGGCGCGCAAGTTCTCCTACGTGCCCGGCCTCGTGGTCGTCGACGGTGGCCCACCGCAGGTCGCGGCCGCGCAGCGGGCACTGACCGAGCTCGGCATCGACGACATCCCCGTCTGCGGCCTCGCCAAGCGGATGGAGGAGGTGTGGCTGCCCGACGCCGAGGATCCGGTGATCCTGCCGCGCACCAGCGAGGCCCTCTTCCTGCTGCAGCGCCTGCGCGATGAGGCCCACCGGTTCGCCATCACCCACCACCGCACGCGCCGCTCGGCGTCCATGGTCGAGAGCCTGCTCGACGACGTCCCCGGCCTGGGTGAGGTCCGTCGCAAGGCGCTGCTGAGCCGGTTCGGCTCGCTGCGGAAGATCCGCGCCGCGAGCGCGGCGGAGATAGCGGAGGTGCCCGGGATCGGGCAACGTACGGCAGAGGCGATCGTCGCCGCCCTCGCCGAGCGCGAGCGCACGCCGGAGATCAGCATCAACACCGCCACCGGAGAGATCCAGGAGGAACCGTGAGCCCGTCAGCCGAGGAGCCACGCGGGGAGCTCGTCGTCGTCACCGGGATGACCGGCGCCGGGCGCAGCACCGCAGCGAAGGAGCTGGAGGACCTCGGGTTCTTCGTCGTCGACAACCTCCCGCCCACCCTGGTCGACGACGTGGTCCGGATGGTGGAGGAGACTCACGGTCGAAGGCAGCCGATCGCGGTCGTGGTCGACGTCCGCTCCGGGTCGTTCTTCGACTCGCTGCGCGAGGTGGTGGCGCACGGGGCCGAGGGCCGCTCCACGACGCTGGTGTTCCTGGAGGCCTCCGACGACGTGCTGGTGCGCCGGCAGGAGGCCGCACGACGGCCGCACCCGCTGCAGGCGGGCGGCCGGCTGCTCGACGGCCTCCAGCGTGAGCGCGAGGTGATCGCGGACCTGCGCGGCGACGCCGACCTGGTGATCGACACGACCAACCTCAACGTGCATCAGCTCACCGGCCGCATCGCACGCGCCTTCGGCAGCCAGGAGGCCACGGCGCTCAAGGTGACCGTGACGAGCTTCGGTTTCAAGTACGGCATCCCGGTCGACTCCGACTACGTCGCCGACATGCGCTTCCTGCCGAACCCCTACTGGGTGCCCGAGCTGCGGTCGCTGACCGGTCAGGACCCGCGGGTCTCGGAGTACGTGCAGTCCCAGCCCGGCGCGGCGGAGTTCCTGGAGCGGTTCGTCCCCCTGCTGGAGGAGGTGGGCCGCGGCTACCTGCGCGAGGGCAAGCGCTTCATGACGGTCGCGGTGGGCTGCACGGGCGGCAAGCACCGCAGCGTCGCGATGACCGAGGAGATCGCTCACCGGCTCGGCACGCTGGGTCTGGACGTGAAGGCGCGTCACCGTGACCTCGGCCGGGAGTGAGCCTGGGACCCAGCCGGTGAACCAGTCGGTGAGCCAGTCGGCTCGGCTCCCGTTGCGCGCCGTCGCCCTCGGAGGCGGGCACGGGCTCGCCGCCTCCCTGTCGGCGCTGCGACGGGTCGTCACCGATCTCACCGCGGTGGTCACGGTGGCAGACAACGGCGGCTCCTCGGGCCGACTGCGCACCGAGTTCGGGTGCCTGCCGCCGGGCGACCTGCGCCAGGCGCTCGCGGCCCTGTGCGGTGACGACGACTGGGGGAGCACCTGGGCGCGCGTGCTCCAGCACCGGTTCGCCACCCGCGGGGACCTGGACGAGCACGCCGTGGGCAACCTGCTCATCGTCGCGCTGTGGGAGCTGCTGGGGGACCAGGTCGACGGCCTGGAGTGGGTCGCCCGGCTGCTCGGCGCCGAGGGCCGGGTGCTGCCGATGTCCCTGGAGCCCCTGGACATCGAGGCGACCGTGGTCGGCGCCGACCCCGCGCGTCCCGCGGACATCAGCACGGTCCGCGGTCAGGTCGAGGCCGCCTCGACGCGAGGTCGGGTGGTCGAGGTGGCGCTGGACCCGAAGTCGCCGGCTGCCTGTCCGCAGGCGCTCGACGCGATCCGGGACGCCGACTGGGTGGTGCTCGGGCCCGGCTCCTGGTTCACCAGCGTGATCCCGCACCTGCTGGTCCCCCAGATCCGGACGGCGCTGGAGGAGACCCGGGCGCGACGCCTGGTCGTGCTGAACCTGGGCACCCAGCGGGGCGAGACCGAGGGGTTCGCGCCCGAGACGCACCTGGAGGTGCTCGCCGACCATGCCCCCGGGCTGGAGCTGGACGTGGTGCTCGCGGACGTCTCCTCGGTGCGCGACGTGGCGGCGCTGGAGGCCACCGCACGACGGCTCGGGGCTCGGCTGGACCTGGCCGACGTGGCCGTCGGCGACGGCACCGCGCGGCATGATCCGGTGAAGTTGGCAGGTGCCTATGCGACGGCGCTGGGCGGGTCGTAGGGTGTCCACGCCAGCAACAAAGGGAGACGTGGACGTGGCGGGAACGGGCGTATGGCGATGACAGCGCAGGTCAAGGCGGAGCTGGCGAACACGTCGATCACCAAGACCTGCTGCCGCAAGGCCGAGGTCGCCTCGATGCTCCGGTTCGCGGGTGGGCTGCACATCGTCAACGGACAGATCGTCGTCGAGGCCGAGCTCGACACCGGGGGTGCCGCCCGCCGTCTGCGCAAGGACATCGCGGAGATCTACGGCCACTCCTCCGACCTCGCCATGGTGACCGGCCACGGCCTGCGCAAGAACAGCCGGTACGTCGTGCGCGTCGTCAAGGACGGCGAGGCGCTGGCCCGGCAGACCGGCCTCATCGACGGGCGTGGACGTCCGGTCCGGGGTCTTCCGCCGCAGGTCGTCTCCGGCGGCAACTGCGACGCGGTCGCGGCCTGGCGCGGCGCCTTCCTGGCCCACGGGTCGCTGACCGAGCCCGGACGTTCCTCCGCCCTGGAGGTCACCTGCCCGGGGCCGGAGGCTGCTTTGGCGCTGGTCGGAGCCGCCCGCCGCCTCGGCATCAGCGCGAAGGCCCGCGAGGTCCGCGGCGTGGACCGGGTGGTGATCCGCGACGGCGACATGATCGGTGAGCTACTCACCCGCCTGGGGGCCCACGACTCGCTCATGGCCTGGGAGGAGCGCCGGATGCGGCGCGAGGTCCGTGCGACCGCCAACCGGCTGGCGAACTTCGACGACGCGAACCTGCGCCGTTCGGCGCGCGCCGCGGTGGCGGCCGGCGCCCGGGTCGCCCGGGCGCTGGAGATCCTCGGTGACGACGTCCCCGACCACCTGCGCCTGGCCGGCACGCTGCGTCTGGAGCACAAGCAGGCCTCGCTGGAGGAGCTCGGTCAGCTGCACGACCCGGTGCTCACCAAGGACGCCATCGCGGGGCGGATCCGGCGCCTGCTGGCGATGGCCGACAAGCGGGCGCACGACCTGGGAATCCCCGACACCGAGGCGAGCCTGACGCCCGACATGCTGGCTGAGGACTGAAACGCTTTAGCAGGCTACTGACCAGTCGCCGAACGCGGTCCAAACCGCCTGTCCAGTCCACCCGGAGGCCGCGATAGGCTCCCGAAGGGTCCCGACCGGATCCCGCTGTGCGGCCGCGTTCGTGCGGCCGCGGAAACCGACCACCCCGACCCCCAAAGGGAGTGCTTGAACGTGACCGTCCGCGTAGGGATCAACGGCTTCGGCCGGATCGGCCGCAACTTCTACCGCGCCATCCTGGCCACCGGTGCCGACATCGAGATCGTTGCGGTCAACGACCTGACCGACACCAAGACCCTGGCGACGCTGCTGAAGTACGACTCGACGCTGGGCCGCCTCGACCGTGAGGTCAGCGCGACCGACTCCGGCATCACCGCCGGCGACGCCACCATCAAGGTGTTCGCCGAGCGCGACCCCGCCGCCCTGCCGTGGGGCGACGTGGGCGCCGACATCGTCATCGAGTCGACCGGCTTCTTCACCGACGCCAGCAAGGCCAAGGCGCACATCGACGGTGGCGCCAAGAAGGTCATCATCTCCGCCCCGGCGTCCAACGAGGATGTCACCGTGGTCATGGGCGTCAACCACGGCGACTACGACCCGGCCAACCACCACATCATCTCGAACGCGTCCTGCACGACGAACTGCCTCGCCCCGATGGCCAAGGCGCTCAACGACGAGTTCGGCATCGTCAAGGGCCTGATGACCACGGTCCACGCCTACACCGGCGACCAGAACCTGCTCGACGCCCCGCACAAGGACCTGCGTCGCGCCCGCGCCGCCGCGATCAACATCGTGCCGACCTCGACCGGCGCCGCCAAGGCGATCGGCCTGGTCCTGCCCGAGCTCAAGGGCAAGCTGGACGGCTACGCGCTCCGCGTGCCGACCCCGACCGGCTCGGCGACCGACCTCACCTTCGAGGCCGGCCGTGAGACCTCCGTCGAGGAGGTCAACGCGGCCGTCCGCGCCGCCGCCGACGGCGTATTCCTGCGTTACAGCGAGGACCCGATCGTCTCCACCGACATCACCACCGACCCGGCGTCGTGCATCTTCGACGCGCCGCTGACCAAGGTCATCGGCAACCAGGTCAAGGTCGTCGGCTGGTACGACAACGAGTGGGGCTACTCCAACCGGCTCGTCGACCTGACGAACCTGGTCGGCGGCTCCCTCTGAGTCTCGTCCTGATCACCTCTGCATGACGTCCGTCGGCCGGCCCGCCACCTGCTCGGGGCCGGCCGACGCTCGTCTGCACCGGCGGCGGGCGCGACCGCCCGCGTCACCGGCCGCCTGACCACCCCGACGGGAAGGAACCCCATGACCACCATCGACGACCTCGGCGACCTGCGCGGGAAGCGCGTGCTCGTCCGTGCCGACCTCAACGTCCCGCTGGACGGCACCACGATCACCGACGACGGCCGCATCCGGGCGAGCCTGCCCACGCTGCAGGCCCTCCTCGGCAAGGGCGCGCGCGTCGTGGTGGTGGCCCACCTGGGCCGACCCAAGGGAGCTCCGGAGGCCAGGTACTCGCTGGCACCCGTCGCCGCGCGGCTCGGGGAACTGTTGGGCACCGACGTCGCGTTCGCCTCCGACACCGTCGGCGCGAGCGCCACGGCCACGGTGGCGGGCCTGAGCGACGGCGGCATCGCGCTGCTGGAGAACGTGCGGTTCAACGCCGGCGAGACCAGCAAGGACGAGGCCGAGCGCCGCGCCTTCGCCGAGCAGCTCGCCGCGCTGGCCGACGTCTTCGTCTCCGACGGCTTCGGGGTCGTGCACCGCAAGCAGGCCAGCGTCTACGACGTCGCGACGCTGCTGCCGCACGCGATGGGTGGCCTGGTGGCCGGGGAGGTCGACGTGCTCAAGCGCCTCACCGAGCACCCCGAGCGCCCGTACGCCGTGGTGCTGGGCGGCTCGAAGGTCTCCGACAAGCTCGGGGTCATCGACAACCTGCTCGGCAAGGCGGACCGCCTGCTCATCGGCGGCGGCATGGTCTTCACCTTCCTCAAGGCGCAGGGCCACGAGGTCGGCACCAGCCTGCTCGAGGAGGACCAGCTCGACACCTGCCGGGAGTACCTGCGTCGCGCCCAGGAGACCGGGGTGCAGATCGTCCTTCCGACCGACATCGTCGTGGCGCCCGCGTTCGCCGCGGACGCTCCCGCGACGGTGGTGGCCGCCGACGCGATGCCCGCCGACCAGATGGGTCTCGACATCGGCCCGGAGTCCGCGGCGACCTTCGCCGCGGCCCTGGCCGACGCGAAGACCGTCTTCTGGAACGGCCCCATGGGCGTCTTCGAGTTCGACGCGTTCGCCGGGGGCACCCGTGCGGTCGCCCAGGCGCTGACCGAGATCGACGGCCTGTCGGTGGTCGGCGGGGGCGACTCCGCGGCCGCCGTACGCCGCCTCGGCTTCGACGAGAAGGCCTTCGGTCACATCTCGACCGGTGGCGGCGCGAGCCTGGAGTACCTGGAGGGCAAGACCCTCCCCGGGATCGACATCCTGTCCTCCTGACCTACGTCCTGACGCACGTCCCCTGACCCGCAACCCGAGGAGCACCCGTGGCACGCACCCCCCTGATGGCCGGCAACTGGAAGATGAACCTCAACCACCTCGAGGCCGTCGTCCTGACCCAGAAGCTGGCGTGGATCCTGTCCGACAAGAACCACGACTTCGCCAAGGCCGAGGTCGCGGTGATCCCGCCGTACACCGATCTGCGCAGCGTCCAGACGCTGGTCGACGGAGACCGCCTCCAGGTCAAGTACGGCGCCCAGGACGTCTCCGCCCATGACGGCGGTGCCTACACCGGGGAGATCTCCGCTTCAATGCTGGCCAAGCTGGGCTGCTCGTTCGTGGTGATCGGCCACTCCGAGCGCCGGCAGTACCACGCCGAGTCCGACGCCCTGGTCAACGCCAAGACCCGCAAGGCGATCGCGGCCGGCATGGTGCCGATCGTCTGCGTGGGGGAGGGCCTGGAGGTCCGCAAGGAGGGCCGCCACGTCGCTTACACCCTGGAGCAGATCGACGGTTCGCTGGCCGGGCTGAGCGCCGAGGAGGTCGGTGCCCTGGTGATCGCCTACGAGCCGGTCTGGGCGATCGGCACCGGTGAGGTCGCCACCCCGGAGGACGCCCAGGAGGTCTGCGCCGCGATCCGGGCGCGAGTGGCCGAGGTGTGGGGCGCCGAGGCGGGCGAGGCCGTCCGCGTTCTCTACGGCGGCTCGGTGAAGGCTTCCAACGTCGCGGGCATCATGGCCAAGGCGGACGTCGACGGTGCTCTCGTCGGCGGAGCCAGCCTGGACCCCGAGGAGTTCGGCGGGATCTGCCGTTTCTACGACATGCCCGCACTCTGACACGACCTGCACCCTCCGCTGGGGGACCGTGAGTTAGGCTGAGCCACCGTGATCATCACCATGACCGTGCTCCTCGTTGCGACGAGCCTTCTTCTCATCCTGCTGATCCTGCTCCACAAGGGCAGGGGCGGCGGGCTCTCCGACATGTTCGGAGGCGGTATGTCCAGCGGACTGGGCGGTTCCTCGGTTGCCGAACGCAACCTGGACCGCATCACCATCGGTGCGGGGATCCTCTGGGCCTCCTCCGTCATCGCGCTGGGACTGCTGCTCAAGGTCAAGTACGGCAACTGATCCCATTCGAACCTCACGAGCCGCCTCCACCGGGGGCGGCTCGTTCCTGATCCGAGGAGACATCCGTGGCTGGTGGCGGAAGCGCGATCCGGGGCAGCCGTGTCGGCGCCGGACCCATGGGCGAGGCGGAGCGCGGGGAGACCGCGCCGCGCCAGCGGGTGGCCTTCTTCTGTGCCCATGAGCACCGCTTCGAGATCGTCTTCTCGGTGGAGGCGGTGCTGCCGGACAAGTGGGACTGCCCCAAGTGCGGCCTGCCCGGCAGCCGCGACTGCGACAACCCGCCGCCGCCGCCGAAGATCGAGCCCTACAAGACGCACCTGGCCTACGTGAAGGAACGTCGCACGGACCAGGAGGCGGCCGAGATCCTCGACGAGGCCGTCAAGTCGCTGCGCGACCGCCGCAAGCGCGGCGAGATCGTCTTCTAGTCGCTCGCGTCGCCCACCTGGGCCCCGGCCGCCCGGTCGACGTACCAGGTGGTCGAGCGGAGTCCGCGGGGGCCCGCCGCGGGGACCGCATCGATGTCCGCGCCCGCAACCGATCCGGCGACCGCGGGCGCCTTCTCCGCTCCGGTCGCGACGAACCACACCTGGTCGGCGCGACGCAGCACCGGCATCGTCAACGAGACCCGCTCCGGGGGTGGCTTCGGCGACTGACGCACGCCGACCACGGTGAGGTCCGTGTGTTCGTCCACCTGTCCGGGGAACAACGAGGCGCAGTGGCCGTCAGGCCCAATGCCCAGCATCAGGACGTCGAACCAGGGCGCGTCCTCGGCTCGCTCGTGCGTGTGACGGAAGAGCTCGCCGGTGTAGGTCGCGGCCGCCACGTCCACGTCGTCGCGCGGGGACGTCCGGGCCGGCATCTCGTGGATCCGGGACTCGTCGGCACCGACCGCGGCCAGCAGGTCGGCCCGCGCCTGGCCGGCGTTACGCTCGGGGTCGCCCACCTCGAGGAAGCGCTCGTCGCCCCACCAGACCTCGACCCGGGCCCAGTCCACCCCGGTGCCTCCGGCCAACGACCTGGAGGCCACCTCACGATGGATGAGCCGCGACACGGTGCCACCGGTGAGCACCACGTGCGGCACCCGGCCTTCGGCCTGCACCCCTGCGAGCGTCGCCAGCAGGTCCGCGCTCACCCGGGCCACGACGTCCTCGACCTCGCTGAGGCGAATCACCTGCTCGCTCATCGACCGCCGCCCTTCGTGCGCTTCGTGGCCTGCGCTGCGGTGGCCTTCCGGGCGCGGGGCTTGGCGGGCGCCCCCGCGGTGGTCTTGCCCGACCTGCCTGCCTGACGGTGCATCCGCGCGACCGTGGCGGCGTACACGTCGTCGGGGTCCATCCGGCGCAGCTCCTCGGTGAGCAGTTCGGAGACCTCCCGGCGACGCAGGGCCACCGGGCGATCCGGCTGGCCCGGCACCGACAGGGTGGCGTTGACGCCGTCGTGGCGCTCGACCCGGATCTCCCCGGCGCGCGTCACCAGGGTGACGCCGGTGATGCCCGGCCCTGACGAACGCTCGCGCTGGACCGGGACCTTGAGACGGTCACCGAGCCACGCACCGAGCAGGTCCGCACTGGGGCTCACCCGCTCCCCACAGACCCGCGCGTGCGTCACCTTGGCTCCCACCTGGTCCAGGGCCGCGGCGAGGACCGCGCGCCACGGCGTGATCCGGGTCCAGGCCAGGTCGGTGTTGCCCGCCGCGTACGTCGCGCACTGGTGCAGCATCGCGGTGGAGCGTGCGGTGGACACCTGGGCGGCATCGGTGATGCGCCGCGAGGCCAGGCGCCCCAACGGATCCGCGGCCGGGTCCCTCGGAGCGTCCGAAGGCCACCAGACGACGACGGGGGAGTCGGGGAGGAGCAACGGGAGCACGACCGACGCGGGGTGGCGTGCCACCTCCCCGGTGAGCCGGATCAGCGCGAGCTCGCCGGGGATACCCGCCACGGGACCGGAACGGATCTCGGCATCGATGCGCGACCGGCCCCGTGCCGTGCCCATCACGACGGCGAGCACCCGCGAGGGGTGCTCGCGCGCCGCGTCGCGCACGGTCTCCAACGCTTCCTCGGCGTCCTTCTCGGGTACCGCGATGACCAGCGTCATCACCATCCCCATCGCCGGGCTGCCCGCGCGACGGCGCGTCTCGACCAGCGCCGCGGAGATGCTGCTGGCACTCGTCTCCTCCAGCACGGTGGTCAGCGCGGCGCGCAGCGGATGGTCACTCATGGTCGCCTCCAGGCCCGGCCCTCGCGGGCCAACATCGCGTCGGCCGAGGCGGGACCCCAGGTGCCGGCGGCGTACTCCTCGGGTCGGCCGTGTCCCGCCCAGTAGTCGATGATCGGATCGAGGATCCGCCAGGACTGCTCGACCTCCTCGTTGCGCGGGAACAGCGGCGGCTCCCCGAGCAGGACGTCGAGGATCAGGCGCTCGTAGGCCTCGGGGGAGGCCTCGGCGAAGGAGCCCCCGTAGGCGAAGTCCATGTTCACGTCGCGGATCTCCATCGACGTCCCCGGGACCTTCGCGCCGAACCGCAACGTCACCCCTTCGTCGGGTTGCACCCGGACGACGAGCGCGTTGTGGGTCAGGTCCTCCACCGCGGTGGCCTGGAAGGGCAGGTGCGGTGCCTTCTTGAAGGAGATCGCGACCTCGGTCACCCGTCGTCCGAGCCGCTTGCCGGCGCGCAGGAAGAAGGGCACGCCGGACCAACGTCGGGTGTCGACGCCCAGCCGGATGGCCGCGTAGGTCTCGGTGTGCGAGGTCTTCGGGATGTCCTGCTCCTCCAGGTAGCCCGGCACCTTGATCCCGCCCTGCCACCCGGCGGCGTACTGCCCGCGCGCGGTGTGCAGGTCGAGCCGCTTGGGCAGCACCACCGACTCCAGCACCTTGAGCTTCTCCTGGTGCAGGTTGCGTGACTCGAAGGAGGTGGGCTCCTCCATCGCCACCAGCGCCATCAACTGCAGCAGGTGGTTCTGGATCACGTCACGCGCCGCGCCGATGCCGTCGTAGTAGCCGGCACGCCCGCCGATGCCGATGTCCTCGGCCATCGTGATCTGCACGTGGTCGACGTAGTTGGCGTTCCAGATGGGCTCGAAGAGCATGTTGGCGAACCGGAGCGCCAGCAGGTTCTGGACGGTCTCCTTGCCGAGGTAGTGGTCGATGCGGAACACCGACTCCGGGGGGAACACCGCGCCCAGGATCTCGTTGAGCTCCTGGGCGGTCTCCAGGTCCGACCCGAAAGGCTTCTCGACCACGACGCGGCGCCAGGACGACGACGTCGGGTCGGCCAGCCCGTGCTTCTTCAACTGCGAGACGACGCTGCCGAAGAACCGCGGCGGGATCGAGAGGTAGAAGGCGTGATTCCCGCCGGTGCCGCGCAGGGTGTCCAGGTCGGCGATGGTCTGACGCAGCGTCTCGAAGGCCTGGTCGTCGTCGAACTCGCCGGGCACGAACCGGAAGCCCTCCGCGAGCTGGGCCCACACCTCCTCGCGGAACTCGGTGCGCGCGTGCTCGGCGACCGCGTCGTGCACGACCTGGGCGAAGTCCTGGTCGGCCCAGTCGCGCCGGGCGAAACCGACCAGCGAGAAGCCGGGAGGCAGCAGCCCCCGGTTCGCCAGGTCGTAGATCGCCGGCATGAGCTTCTTGCGGGCCAGGTCTCCGGTCACCCCGAAGATGACCAGCCCGCACGGTCCGGCGACGTGGGGGAGCCGGCGATCCTGGGCCTGCCGAAGCGGGTTGACCACCGGGTTGCTCGGCGACGAGCCCGTCACGCCAGCGCCTCGCGAAGGCGGGCCAGGCCGGCCTCGACCTCCTCGAGGTGCAGGTGCAGCACCGGACGTCCCGCGTCGGCCAGGACGGCGGCGTCACCGGCGGCCTGGGCGGCGATCAGCGTGGCGAACCCGAAGGGACGCTCGGGGATCGGCAGGTCCGCCCGGGGCGTTCCGGTGATCTGGAGGTAGACGCCGACGCGCGGACCGCCCTTGTGGAACTGCCCGGTCGAGTGCAGGAAGCGCGGGCCCCAGCCGAAGGTCACGGGGCGTCCGAGCCGCCGGGCGAGGGCGCCGCGCACGCCTTCGAACGGCGCGTGCTCGATGCGGTCCAGGTAGGTCATCACCGCCACGTAGCCGCGCTCGCCGTCGACCTGTGCGAACAGCCGGTCCAGGGCGTCCTCGACGGTTGCGGCGTCACCGAGCCAGCCGTCGGTCCCGCCGAGCGCCTGCACGGCGATCCCGGCGTCGGTGAAGTCGGCGGGAACCTTCTCCGGGGGTGCGTCCAGGACGGCGCGGGCGGCGATCTTGGCGCTCTCCACGTCCGGCTGGTCGAAGGGGCTGATGCCCAGCAGTCGGCCCGCGACCGAGGTGGCGACCTCCCACAGCAGCAGTTGCGCGCCCAGCGCACCGGCCACGCGCACCTCGGAGTCCGAGGTCCCCGTGGGGGCGTCGTCGCTGTCGGCGACCAGCCGGGCGATGGTCAGATCGGCCGACGGCGCAACGACCTCGGCGGCGTCGGCGTCCTCCACGACGACCGGCAACACGCCCGTACCGGCCTTGCCGGTGGACTCCGCGATCAACTGCTCGGCCCAGGCGGCGAAGCCGACCAGTCCGGAGCCCTCGTCGACCATCACCAGTTTGTCCCGCAGGGGAGAGGTGCCGCCCATGGCTGCGCCCAGCACCAGGCCGGGGTTCGCCTCGTCGTCGGCGGCCAGCAGGTCGACCACGGTCTCGGCCTCGTCGAGCAGGTCTTCGACGTCGACGCCGGCCAGCCCGGAGGGCACCAGGCCGAAGGCGGTCAGGGCGCTGAAGCGGCCTCCCACGTTCGGGTCGGCGTTGACGATGCGGTAGCCGGCCTTGCGCGAGGCCGCCTCAAGCGGGCTGCCCGGGTCGGTGACCACGATGATCCGCGACGCCGGGTCGATGCCGGCCGCCTCGAAGGCGGCCACGTAGGCACGCCGCTGGGAGTCGGTCTCCACCGTCGAGCCCGACTTCGAGGAGACCACGACGACGGTGCGCTCGAGCCGGTCGCCGAGCGCGGCGTGGACCTGGTCCGGGTCGCTGGAGTCGAGCACGGTGAGCTCGACACCGGCGGTGCCGCAGATGACCTCGGGCGCCAGCGACGAGCCGCCCATGCCGCACAGGGCGACGTGGTCCAGCCCGGCCTCACGCAACTCCTCACGCAGCGCGGCGATCGCGCCGACCAGGTGGCGCGACGTGCGCGACAGGCCCACCCACGACAGCCGGATCGAGGACTCGGCCTCGGCCTCGGGGCCCCAGAGCGTGGCGTCCTGGGCGAAGAGGCGGCTGGCGAAGCGGTCGGAGACCAGCGCGGGCACGTGCGCACGCACCGCCTCCGCGGCGGCTCCCGTGACGACGACCTCGAGGCTGTCACTCATGCGTGCTGTCCTTCCTCGCGGGAGCGGCTCATCTGCGCCTCCACAGTCTCGGTGAGCTCGCTCCAGGAGTCCACGAACTTGGTGACGCCCTCGGACTCGAGCTTCTCGACGACCTCGTCGTAGTCGATGCCGAGTGCGGCCAGCGCCGCCATCACCGATGCGGCGTCCTCGGCGTACGCGGTGACGGTGTCGCCGGCGATCACCCCGTGGTCGGCGACCGCCCGCAGGGTCTTCTCCGGCATCGTGTTCACGGTGCCCGCGACCACGAGTTCGGTGACGTAGAGCGTGTCGGGGTAGTCGGGGTTCTTGACCCCGGTGGAGGCCCACAACGGCCGCTGCGGACGTGCGCCAGCAGCGGCGAGCCGCTCCCAGCGCTCGCCGGCGAAGACCTCGCGGTAGGCCGCGTGTGCCAGCCGTGCGTTGGCCACCGCGGCCTTGCCGCGCAGTGCGAGCGCCTCGTCGGTGCCGATCTTCTCCAGTCGGGCGTCGATCTCGGAGTCGACCCGGGAGACGAAGAAGGAGGCCACCGAGTGCAGCGTCGCCAGGTCGTGCCCGTTGACGAGCGCCTGCTCCAGCCCGAGGAGGTAGGCCTCCATCACGGCGCGGTACTGCTCCAACCCGAAGATCAGCGTGACGTTGACGCTGACCCCGTCGGCCAGGGCCGCGGTGACCGCGGGGAGGCCCTCGCGGGTCGCGGGGATCTTGATGAGCAGATTGGTGCGGTCCACCTTGTGCCACAGCCGACGAGCCGACTCCAGCGTCGCCTCGGTGTCGAAGGCGAGCGTGGGCGCGACCTCGATCGAGACGCGGCCGTCGACCCCACCCGTCCGCGCAGCCACGTCGGCCAGAACGTCGCAGGCGTCGCGGACGTCGTCGGTGGTCAGCTCGGTGATGACCTCGTCGACGCCGGCGCCGGCGGCGGTCAGCGCCGCCACCTGCGCGTCGTACCGCTCACCGTCGCTCAGCGCAGCGGCGAAGATCGTGGGGTTCGTGGTGACCCCGACGACCTCGTGCTCAGCGACCAGCGACGCGAGGTTCCCGCTCACCAGCCTCTCCCGGGACAGGTCGTCCAACCAGATCGAGACTCCGGCCTCGCTCAGATCGCTCAGGGGTGAGCCCATGGTGTTCTCCCTCGCAGTGTGTGGTTGTGGTCGTTCAGGGGGCGGCGTGCTGCCGCCGGTGCCCGTGCTCAGCCGACCGCGGCCAGGCTCTCCCGCGCCGCCGCGGCCACGGCGTCCGCGGTGATGCCGAACTCGGCGAAGAGCCGGGCGTAGTCGGCGCTGGCGCCGAAGTGCTCCAGGGACACGGTGCGCCCGGCGTCCCCGACCAGGTCACGCCAGCCGAGGGCGATCCCGGCCTCGACGCTGACGCGCGCACGCACCGACGCCGGCAGCACGGACTCCCGGTACCCCGCGTCCTGCGCGTCGAACCACTCCCGGCAGGGCAGCGAGACGACGCGGGCGGCGATGCCGTCGGCGGCGAGGAGGTCGCGGGCCGCGACGGCCAGCTGCACCTCCGAACCGGTCCCGATCAGGATCACGTCCGGGGTTCCGTCGGTGTCGAGCAGCACGTAGCCACCGCGGGCGACGCCCTCGGAGGTGGCCTCCAGGCTCGGGTAGCCGTCGGTGCCGCGGGGGAACGTCGGCACGTTCTGTCGGGTCAGGCAGAGGGCCGCGGGACCGTCGGTGGAGTTCAGCACGGCGCGCCAGGCGGCCGAGGTCTCGTTGCCGTCGGCGGGACGCACCACGTCGAGGCCGGGGATCGCGCGCAGCGCGGCGATCTGCTCCACCGGCTGGTGCGTGGGGCCGTCCTCGCCGAGGCCGATCGAGTCGTGGGTCCACACGTGGGTGACGGGCAGGCCCATCAGCGCTGCGAGCCGTACGGCGGGCCGCATGTAGTCGGAGAAGACCAGGAAGGTGCCGCCGTAGACGCGGGTGCCGCCGTGCAGCGCGACACCGTTCATGATCGCGCCCATCGCGTGCTCGCGGATGCCGAAGTGGAGCACCCGGCCGTAGGGGCCGCCGCTGAACTCGCGGGTGGAGCCGCCCTCGGGCAGGAACGACGGCTCGCCCTTGGGGGTGGTGTTGTTGGACTCCGCGAGGTCCGCGGAGCCGCCCCACAGCTCGGGCAGGCGCGGAGCGAGCGCGGTCAGCGCCTCACCGGACGCCTTACGCGTGGCGACGCCCTTCGGGTCCGCGTCGTACGTCGGGAGGTCGGCGTCCCAGCCCTCGGGCAGCGTGCGCGCGGTGAGCCGGGTCAGCAGGTCGGCGGCCTCGGGGCGGGCCGAGGTCCAGGCGTCGAAGCCTTCCTGCCAGGTCTTGCGCGCGGCGGCGCCGCGCGCGGCCAGGTCGCGGGTGTGCGCGAGGACGTCCTCGCCGATCTCGAAGGTCTGCTCCGGGTCGAACCCGAGGATCTGCTTGGTGGCCGCGACCTCGTCGGTGCCCAGCGCGGAGCCGTGCGACTTGCCGGTGTTCTGCAGGGTCGGGGCGGGCCAGGCGATGATCGTGCGCAGCCGGATGAAGGACGGCTTGTCGGTGACCTGCTTGGCCGCCTGAATGGCGTCCCACAGAGCGGCGACGTCCTCGACGTAGCCGTCCGGGGTGGTCCAGTCGACGTCCTGGACGTGCCAGCCGTAGGCGGCGTAGCGCGCGGCGACGTCCTCGCTGAACGCGACCGCGGTGTCGTCCTCGATGGAGATCCGGTTGTCGTCGTAGATGAGCACCAGGTTGCCCAACTGCTGGTGGCCCGCGAGCGACGAGGCTTCCGCGGACACGCCCTCCTGCACGTCGCCGTCGCTGCACAGCGCGTAGACGAAGTGGTCGAACGGGGACTCACCGGGCGCGGCGTCGGGGTCGAGCAGCCCGCGCTCGCGCCGCGCGGCCATGGCCATGCCGACGGCGTTCGCGATGCCCTGGCCCAGCGGCCCGGTCGTGGTCTCCACCCCGGCCGTGTGGCCGTGCTCGGGGTGGCCCGGGGTCTGGCTGCCCCAGGTACGCAGCGCCTGCAGGTCGCCGAGCTCGAGGCCGAAGCCGCCGAGGAAGAGCTGGGTGTAGAGGGTGAGGCTGGAGTGGCCGCAGGAGAGCACGAAGCGGTCCCGGCCCACCCACGCGGGGTCGGTCGGGTCGTGGCGCATCACCTTCTGGAAGAGCAGGTAGGCCGCGGGAGCCAGGCTCATCGCCGTGCCCGGGTGGCCGTTGCCCACCTTCTGCACGGCGTCCATGGCCAGGACCCTCGCGGTGTCGACGGCACGTCGGTCCAGGTCGGTCCAGGTCAGCTCGGCTCCGGACGGGGTGGTGCTCACGCAGGGGTCCTCTCGATGACGGCATCACCGGCGGGCACACCGAGGGCACGGGGGACCGGCGGAGGGAGACGGAGCGAGCCTATCCAGCCCGGGTGAGGAGTTGCACATCGCGCCCGCCCGCGTGGACTGCCGGTTCGGAGAGGATCCGGACTAGACTCCCTGAGGCTGCCCGTACCGGCGGCCCGACCTGCGAGCAGAGGACACCGTGACAGCCGTCGACCCCCACCTGGGCGTCACACCGGACGCCGGGCCCGAATCCCTGCCCGGGGACCTCGAGAGCGACGTCTCCCGTTCCGCCCTGCGCGACGTCGTCGCGGCGTACGTCGGCCTCACCAAGCCGCGCATCATCGAGCTGCTGCTGCTGACCACCGTCCCGGTGATGTTCCTGGCCGAGGGCGGCGTGCCCGAGTTGTGGCTCGTGGTGGCCACCGTCGTCGGCGGCACCCTCTCCGCCGGCAGCGCGAACGCGCTGAACTGCGTCTACGACCGTGACATCGACGAGCGGATGCGGCGCACCCGTCGTCGGGCGTTGCCGCGCCACATGGTCAGCCCGCGGGCCGCGCTGGTCTTCGGCCTGGCGCTCGGCGTCCTCTCCACCGCGCTGCTGTGGGTGTGGGTCAACCCGTTGTCGGCGATGCTGGCGCTTGCCGCGAACGTCTTCTACGTCGTCGGCTACACGATGCTGCTCAAGCGGCGTACGTCGCAGAACATCGTCTGGGGCGGCGCCGCGGGCGCGTTCCCGGCGCTGATCGGCTGGACCGCGGTCACCAACGAGTTGGCCTGGGCGCCGGTGGTGCTGTTCGCGGTGGTCTTCTTCTGGACCCCGCCGCACTTCTGGGCGCTGGCCCTGCGCTACCGCGAGGACTACGCTGCCGCCGACGTGCCCATGCTGCCCTCGGTCGCGCCGGCCACCACCGTGGGCCGCCAGATCGTCATCTACTCCTGGGTGACGGTCGCGGCGTCGTTCGTGCTGTGGCCCGTCGCCGGCACCGGCTGGTTCTACCCGGCCGCCGCCGCGGTCCTCGGTGCGGTCTTCCTGACCGAGGCGCACCTGCTCCAGCGCCGTACGACGCGCAGCGACAACGTCGTGGAGATGCGCCCCATGCGCCTCTTCCACTGGTCGAACATGTACCTGTCGCTGCTGTTCCTCGCCGTCGCCCTGGACCCGCTGCTCACGAACTGACGGTCGTCCGGAGCGCTGGTTTCGAGACGCTCGCTGCGCTCGCTCCTCAACCAGCGTGTATCCGGTGGTTGAGGAGGGCGACGGAGGCCCATCGGTGGTTGAGGAGGGCGACGAGGGCCCATCGGGGGTTGAGGAGGGCGACGAGGGCCCATCGGTGGTTGAGGAGGGCGACGGAGGAGCCCGTCTCGAAACCACCCGGCTGACCCTGGGTGCGAGACGCTCGCTGCGCTCGCTCCTCAACCAGCGGGGCCCGCTCGCTCCTCAACCAGCGGGGCCCGCTCGCTCCTCAACCAGCGGGGCCCGCTCGCTCCTCAACCAGCGCGTGTGGCCCGCTCCCGGGTGGTGATGACCACCCAGGTGATCGCTGCGGAGGTGAGGGCCGCCCCGAAGAGGTGCAGGCCTACGAGGACGACAGGCAGGCCGGTGAAGTACTGCACGAAGCCGATCAGGCCCTGCACCAACAGCACGCCCAGGAGCAGGCGCGCGGCGCCGGAGGTGCGGGCGGGGGCGGCGACGGCGCGGTAGGCCAAGATCAGCGCCACCGAGAGGCCGAGCAGGAACATCACGGCATCCACGTGCAGCTGGCTCACGGACTCGGGATCGAGGCCGTTGCGGGGCGCCTCCGCGTCGCCGGCGTGGGGGCCGCTACCGGTGACCACGGTGCCCAGGTAGAGCACGACCCAGCCCGCGGCGAAGGTCAGCCAGGCCAGGGATCCCAGGGCGGACGGCACGACCGCGACACGAGGCCCGGCGCCGGTGTAGACCCGGTCGACGAAGAGGACCGCGACGCCGATCATGGCCATGGAGACCAGCAGGTGGAAGGCGACCGTCCACGGGTTGAGGTCGGTCAGCACGGTGATGCCGCCGATCACCGCCTGGGCCGGCACGCCGAGAGCGAGGATCAGCGCCAGCCGGGTGAGGTCGCCCCGGCGCGCGCGGCGGGCCGCGAGGAACGTCGCGATGGCGACGGCCGCGATGAGGAACGTGACCAGGCGGTTGCCGAACTCGATCGCCGCGTGGATCGTCATCGCGCCGTGCGGCGTGAACGAGTCCTCGGTGCACTGGGGCCAGGTCGGGCAACCCAGGCCGCTCCCGGTCAGCCGAACGACACCGCCGGTGACCACGATCGCGATGTTGACGAACAGGCTGCTCCAGCCGAGGCGACGCAGCCAAGGGCTGTCTCCGGTCGCGGGTTCGGTCAGCGGGGCCAGCGGGCTGGTCACTCCCATCGGAACGTCCTCACGGTCACCAGTGTGGCTCCCACAGCCCAGACCAGCAGCACCAGGGAGGGCCCGAGCGGGAAGCGCCCGTCGATCAGGGCCTCGCGCAGGCCTCCGCCCAGCGCTCCCGACGGGAGCCAGCCGACCAGGTCGGCGAAGCGGCCGTAGCTCGAGGCGGGGATCACGACGGCCCCACCGGCGGCCAGCAGGACGTAGATCAGGTTGGCCACCGCCAGGGTCGCCTCGGCGCGCAGCGCCCCGGCGACCAGAAGGCCCAGCGCGGCGAAGGCGGCGGTGCCGGCCACGCTGACCACCAGAACCCCGGCGATGCTGCGCGGGGTGAGCACCGGGGACCAGCCGAGGACGGCGGCGACGGCGCCGATCACCACGAACTGGAGCACCTGCACCAGCAGCAGCGCACCGGTCTTGCCGGCCAGCAGCCCGCCGCGGGGCAAGGGTGAGGCGCCGAGGCGTTTCAGGACGCCGTACCGCCGCTCGAAGCCGGTGGCGATGGCCAGCGAGGTGAAGCTCGTCGACATGATCGCCAGCGCCAGGACGCCCGGGGTCAACAGGTCGACCGGCGGGTGCGAGAGGGAGAGGTCCTGCCGGGTGGCGGCGAGCACCCCGCCGAGCAGCACCAGCACCGGGATCACCAGCGCGAGCAGCAGTTGCTCGCCGTTGCGCAGCAGCAGCCGCGCTTCCATCCGGGTCTGCGCCCAGACCATCCGCGGCAGCGGCGCCGCGCCCGGTTGCGGGGTGAACGTGCCGCTCACGCGGGCACCTCCTCGGTCTCGAAGCCACGGCCGGTGAGCTGGAGGAAGACGTCCTCCAGCGAACGCTGACCGAGCGTCAACGACTCGGGGAGCACGTCGTGGTCGGAGCACCAGGCCGACACCGTGGCCAACGTGGTCGCGTCGGCGGGGCCGGCGATGAGGAGGCTCAGCTCGTTGATGGGGTGGACCTGGGTCGCCGCTCCGAGCGCCTGCTGCAGTGACTCAGGGGAGCCGGGAGGGAAGGGGCGGGTGACCACGAGCCGGATCGTGCGGTGGCGGGAGCCGCTGGTGAGCTCGTACGGCGTGCCGTTGGCGATCACGCGGCCCCGGTCGACGATGTGGACCTGGTCGGCGAGCCGCTCGGCCTCCTCCAGGTAGTGCGTCGTCAGGACGACGGTCACCCCGTCGGCCCGGAGCTCCTCCAGCAGGGTCCAGGTGTCACGGCGGGCCTGCGGGTCCATCCCCGCGGTGGGCTCGTCGACGAAGAGCAGTTCCGGTCGCCCGATGACGGCCATCGCGAGCGCGAGGCGCTGCTGCTGGCCTCCGGAGAGGCGGCGGTACGGCGTCTTGCCGCAGGAGCCCAGCCCCAGCCGCTCGACGAGCATCTCCACCGGAAGCGGGTGGGCGTGCAGGGCCGCGATGTGACGCAGCATCTCCTCGGCCCGGACGCCGGTCCAGGCGCCGCCGTTCTGCAGCATCACCCCGATCCGGGGCAGCAGGTCGCGGCGCTGGCGGACGGGGTCGAGGCCCAGCACCCTGACCGTGCCCTGCTGAGGTCGCCGGAAGCCTTCGCAGGTCTCCAGCGTGGTGGTCTTGCCGGCCCCGTTGGGGCCCAGGACCGCGGTGATCGTGCCCGACTCGACCCGCAGGTCCAGACCGTCGACGGCCACCTTGTCGCCGTACCGCATCACCAAGCCCGACACCTCGAGGGCGGGGACGGAGGCGGGCGACGGCACGGTGGAAGTGTAGGTGTGCCGCCCACACGGCCCGGGTAAGGCCACCCTTATTTGAAAGCGCCCCGTCAATATCGACACAATGGCGTTGTGGAAATCGCGACGAGCCCCGACGCGGGGGCAGATGCCCCCACGCGCGAGCGTGTCGCCAGGTCCATTCTCGAGCACGGTCCGAGCACCGCGGCGACGCTCGCGGAGCGCCTGGACCTCACCCCCGCAGCGGTCCGTCGACACCTCGAGCACCTGCTCGAGGCGGGCGCCGTCGAGGCACGCGAGCCGCGCGCCGTCGGCAGCCGAGGACGCGGTCGCCCGGCGAAGGTCTTCGCGCTCACCCAGCGCGGTCGTGACCGGTTCGAGCAGCAGTACGACGACCTCGCCGCCCAGGCCCTGCGGTACCTGGCCCGCACCGCCGGCCCCGACGCGGTCACCGCCTTCGCCCGTGAGCGGCTCGAACCGCTCGCCCGGCGTGCCGCCGCGCTGGTGGAGGCCGACCCGGACCTGACCGCCGCGGAGGCGCTCACCGCCGCGATGCGCGAGGCCGGTTTCGCCGCGTCCCTGCACGAGGGGCCGGTGGGGGAGCAGTTGTGTCAGCAGCACTGCCCCGTCGCCCACGTCGCCCACGAGTTCCCCCAGTTGTGCGAGGCGGAGACCGAGTTGATCGCCGAGTTCGTCGGTCACCACGTCCAGCGTCTCGCCACGATCGCCCACGGCGACGGGGTCTGCACCACCTCGATCCCGCGCCTGACCCAGCTGTCCCCGACCACCCGCACACCCACCACGGAGAGGGCGTCACGATGACCACCGACGCAACCAACCCCATCGAGGAGCTCAACCCCGAGCTCGTCGGCCTGGGCCGCTACGAGTACGGCTGGTCGGACTCCGACGTGGCCGGCGCCACCGCCCAGCGGGGGCTCACCGAGGCCGTCGTCCGCGACATCTCGGCGAAGAAGAACGAGCCGCAGTGGATGCTCGACCTGCGCCTGAAGGGCCTCAAGCTCTTCGGCCGCAAGCCGATGCCGACCTGGGGCGCCGAGCTGAACACGATCGACTTCGACAACATCAAGTACTTCGTGCGCTCCACCGAGAAGCAGGCGACCACCTGGGACGAGCTTCCCGAGGACATCAAGAACACCTACGACCGGCTCGGCATCCCCGAGGCGGAGAAGCAGCGCCTCATCGCCGGTGTGGCCGCGCAGTACGAGTCCGAGGTCGTCTACCACAAGATCCGCGAGGACCTCGAGGAGCAGGGCGTCCTCTTCCTGGACACCGACACCGCGCTGCGGGAGCACGAGGACCTCTTCAAGGAGTACTTCGGCACCGTCATCCCGGTCGGCGACAACAAGTTCGCCGCGCTGAACACCGCCGTGTGGTCCGGCGGCTCGTTCATCTACGTGCCGAAGGGCGTGCACGTGGAGATCCCGCTGCAGGCCTACTTCCGGATCAACACCGAGAACATGGGCCAGTTCGAGCGGACCCTGATGATCATCGACGAGGACGCCTACGTGCACTACGTCGAGGGCTGCACCGCCCCGATCTACTCCTCGGACTCGCTGCACTCCGCGGTCGTCGAGATCATCGTCAAGAAGGGCGCCCGCTGCCGCTACACGACGATCCAGAACTGGTCGAACAACGTCTACAACCTCGTCACCAAGCGCGCCGTCTGCGAGGCCGGCGCGACGATGGAGTGGGTCGACGGCAACATCGGTTCCAAGGTCACCATGAAGTACCCGGCCGTCTACCTGATGGGCGAGCACGCTCGCGGCGAGACGCTGTCGATCGCGTTCGCCGGTGAGGGCCAGCACCAGGACGCCGGCTCCAAGATGGTGCACGCCGCGCCGCACACCTCCTCGTCGATCATCTCCAAGTCGGTGGCACGCGGTGGTGGACGTACGTCGTACCGCGGCCTGGTGCAGGTCAACGAGGGCGCGCACCACTCCGCCAGCGTGGTGAAGTGCGACGCGCTGCTGGTCGACCAGATCAGCCGCTCGGACACCTACCCCTACGTCGACGTCCGCGAGGACGACGTCTCGATGGCGCACGAGGCCACGGTGTCGAAGGTCTCCGACGACCAGCTCTTCTACCTGATGAGCCGCGGTCTGGAGGAGGACGAGGCGATGGCGATGATCGTGCGTGGGTTCATCGAGCCGATCGCCAAGGAGCTGCCGATGGAGTACGCGTTGGAGCTGAACCGGCTGATCGAGCTGCAGATGGAGGGGGCGGTGGGGTGACCCTTGGTTGGCGGCCCCGTGTTGCGCGGGGGCCGCGGCCAACCACCCCTCGCTGCGCTCGGGGGGCCAGGCCCATCCACGGCCTCGGCCCCCGCACAACGCGGTCCCGCTGACTGCGGCGCACCACGTCCCGCTGCCGGAGCTCAAGACCTTGAGCCTGCGGATGCCCGAACGGAACTGAAAGCTAGAGATGACTGTGACTGAGACGCCGAACGTGGCTTCGGCGGTGGAGACCTCGGTGGCCTCCCACCTGCACCCGGCGGGGTCGTTCGACCTGGGCGACCACGCGGTGCCGACGGGGCGCGAGGAGGTCTGGCGGTTCACGCCGTTGAAGCGGCTGGGTGGCTTGCACGACGGGTCCTTCCAGGCCGGTGGGTCCGTGGCGGTGGAGTTCGACGCCCCTGACGCGGTGTCGGTGGAGACCGTGGGGCGCGAGGACGCGCGGCTCGGCTCCGTGCACACGCCGAATGACCGGGTCTCCGCGCAGGCGTGGACCTCGTTCACGCAGGCACGGGTCGTCACGGTGCCGTCCGAGGTCGAGCTCGACCGGCCGATCATGCTCACGCTCCACGGCGAGGGTGGGGGTGCCGAGTTCGCCCACCTGTTCGTCGAGGTGAAGGCGCACGCCCGGGCCACGCTCGTGGTCCGGCACACCGGGTCCGTCGTGCTGGGCGCCAACATGGAGGTCGTCGTCGGTGACGGCGCGACGTTCAACCTCGTCACCGTGCAGGACTGGGACGACGACGCCGTGCACGCGGTGCACGTCGCGGCCCGGGTGGGCCGCGACGCGACGTACAAGCAGGGGGTCGTCACCATCGGCGGCGACCTGGTCCGGCTCAACTCCGCGGTCGAGTACGACGGCCCCGGCGGATCCGCGGAACTGCTCGGCCTCTACTTCGTCGACGAGGGCCAGCACCTCGAGCACCGCCTCTTCGTGGACCACAACGCGCCCAAGACGCGCAGCAACGTGGACTACAAGGGCGCTCTCCAGGGCAACGGCGCGCACTCGGTCTGGGTCGGCGACGTCCTGATCCGCAAGGTGGCCGAGGGGATCGAGACCTACGAGTCGAACCGGAACCTCGTGCTCACCGACGGGTGCCGCGCCGACTCCGTGCCGAACCTGGAGATCGAGACCGGCGAGATCGAGGGGGCGGGCCACGCTTCCACCACCGGACGCTTCGACGACGAGCAATTGTTCTACCTGCAGTCGCGCGGGGTGTCGGCCGAGGAGGCCCGTCGCCTCGTGGTGCACGGCTTCTTCAACGACATCATCCGCAAGCTCGGGGTGCCGGAGATCGAGGAGCACCTGCTCGCCACGGTCGAGGCCGAACTGGCTCGGAACGTCGGTGCTCCTGCCGGAGGTGCCGCGTGAGCTTCGTCCGCGCCTGCTCCCCGGCCGACCTGGAGGACGGCAAGCCGCTCGCGGTGACCGTCGGCGACGTCGACGTCGCGCTGGTCCGCAACGGCGAGGACCTGTACGCCATCCAGGACCTCTGTTCGCACGCCGCGATCCCGCTGTCGGAGGGCGACGTCGAGGGCTGCTTCATCGAGTGCTGGCTGCACGGGTCGCGCTTCGACCTGCGCACCGGCAAGCCGACGTCGCTGCCGGCCTTCGAGCCCGTCCCGATCTACCCCGTCCGGATCGACGGCGACGACGTGCTCGTCGACGTCGAGAACCCCATTCCCGCTGCCGGTTGAGGTCCGCGCCGCCCGGCGAGACCCCACCACCACGAACCAGAGAAGAGAACCGATGAGCAAGCTGGAGATCCGCGACCTGCACGTCAGCGTGGACACCGAGAACGGCCCCAAGGAGATCCTCAAGGGCGTCACGCTGACGATCAACGCCGGCGAGACCCACGCGATCATGGGGCCGAACGGCTCGGGCAAGTCCACCCTGGCCTACTCGGTGGCAGGCCACCCGAAGTACACCATCACCGGCGGCGAGGTCCTCCTCGACGGCGAGAACGTCCTGGAGATGTCGGTCGACGAGCGCGCCCGTGCGGGCCTGTTCCTCGCGATGCAGTACCCGGTCGAGGTCCCCGGCGTGTCGGTGGCCAACTTCCTGCGCACCGCCAAGACCGCCATCGACGGCGAGGCCCCCAAGCTGCGTACGTGGATCAAGGACGTCAACGCGGCGATGGACCGGGTCAAGATGGACACCGGCTTCGCGCAGCGCAACGTCAACGAGGGCTTCTCCGGCGGCGAGAAGAAGCGCCACGAGATCGTCCAGCTCGAGTTGCTCCAGCCGAAGGTCGCGATCCTCGACGAGACCGACTCCGGCCTGGACATCGACGCGCTGAAGATCGTCTCCGAGGGCGTCAACCGCTTCAAGGAGAACGGCGACAAGGGTGTCCTGCTGATCACCCACTACACGCGGATCCTGCGCTACATCAAGCCGGACTTCGTGCACGTCTTCGTCGGCGGCCGCATCGCCGAGGAGGGTGGCCCGGAGCTGGCCGACAAGCTCGAGGCGGAGGGCTACGAGGCGTACGTCGACGTGGCCGGCGCCAGCGCGGGCGCCTGAGCGGAGATCACCATGACGACGCGGCTGCCCGGCCTTCTCGACGGCCTGGACCTCATCCGGCAGGACTTCCCGATCCTGAGCCGGCAGCTGGCCGACGGCTACCCGCTGGTCTACCTGGACTCCGCGAACACCTCGCAGAAGCCGCAGATCGTCATCGACACGATGGTCGACCACCTGGAGCGGCACAACGCGAACGTGGCGAGGGCGGTGCACCAGCTCGGCGCCGAGGCGACCGAGGCGTTCGAAGGCGCGCGGGACAAGGTGGCGGCGTTCCTCGGTGCCCCGGACCGCGACGAGGTGATCTTCACCAAGAACGCCTCCGAGGCGCTCAACCTGGTCGCCAACACGATGGCCTGGGCCGGGCCGCTCCAGGTCGGACCGGGTGACGAGATCGTCATCACCGAGATGGAGCACCACTCCAACATCGTCCCGTGGCAGTTGCTGACCGAGCGCACCGGCGCGACGCTGCGCTGGTTCGGGCTGACCGACGACGGCCTGCTGGACCTGTCGAACATCGACGACCTGATCACCGAGCGCACCAAGGTGGTCTCGCTGACGTGGGTCTCCAACATGCTCGGCACCATCAACCCGGTCGCCGAGATCGCGGCCAAGGCACACGCCGTGGGCGCGGTGGTGGTGGTCGACGCCTCGCAGGCCGCCCCGCAGATGCCGGTCGACGTGCAGACCAGCGGAGCGGACTTCCTGGTCTTCACCGGGCACAAGGTCGTCGGTCCGACCGGGATCGGCGTCCTGTGGGGCCGTCGGGCCCTGCTGGAGCAGTTGCCCCCGTTCCTCGGGGGCGGCGAGATGATCCGCACGGTCACGATGGAGCGGTCGACGTACGCCGACATCCCCAGCAAGTTCGAGGCCGGCACGCCGCCGATCGTCGAGGCCGTCGGCCTGGGTGCCGCGGTGGAGTACCTCGGCCACGTCGGCCTGGAGAACATCCGGCGTCACGAGGAGGCGCTCACCGGGTACCTCCTCGAGGGCCTCGCCAGCGTCGGCGGGATCACGATCATGGGGCCGACCACCGCGCACGAGCGGGGTGGCGCGGTGGCCTTCGAAGTCGCCGGGGTGCACCCGCACGACGTCAGCCAGTTGCTGGACAGCCGCGGCATCGCCGTACGGGCGGGACACCACTGCGCCAAGCCCGCCCACCTGCGCTTCGGGGTGCAGGCGAGCGTGCGCGCGTCGTCGTACCTCTACACGACGCCCGCGGAGATCGACGCCCTGGTGGACGGGCTGCTGTTCACCAAGAAGTACTTCGGAGTGGACTGAGGAAGGAGCGAGATGTCGCAGGCCGACCTGGACGCGATGTACCAGGAGATCATCCTCGACCACTACAAGCACCCCCATCACGCGGGACTGCGGGAGCCGTTCGAGGCGCAGGTGCACCACGTCAACCCCACCTGCGGGGACGAGGTGACGCTGCGCGTCCACGTCGGTGCCGGTGAGGACCCGGTGATCGAGGACGTCTCCTACGACGCGCTCGGCTGCTCGATCAGCCAGGCGTCGGTCTCGGTGCTGACCGACCTGCTCATCGGCAAGCCGGTCAGCCAGGCGCTGACCGTGCACGAGACGTTCCTGGAGCTCATGCAGGGCCGCGGGAGCGTCGAGCCGGACGAGGAGGTCCTCGAGGACGGGATCGCCTTCGCCGGAGTGGCGAAGTTCCCCGCGCGCGTGAAGTGCGCGCTGCTGGGGTGGATGGCATGGAAGGACGCGACGTCGCAGGCGCTCGCGTCGACGAACGGAGAGACAGCATGAGCGACCACAGCGACCTGCCCGAGGTGGACCTCAGCGGCGCCACCACCACCGTGACCGTGGATGACATCGAGGAGGCGATGAAGGACGTCGTCGACCCCGAGCTCGGCATCAACGTCGTCGACCTCGGCCTGGTCTACGGCATCAACCTCGACGAGGACACCCACGACGTCGTCCTCGACATGACGCTGACCTCGGCGGCGTGCCCGCTGACCGACGTGATCACCGACCAGACCAACCAGGCCCTCGAGGGGCTCGCCAACCACGTGGCGATCAACTGGGTCTGGATGCCGCCGTGGGGCCCGGACAAGATCACCGACGACGGCCGCGAGATGCTCCGCGCCCTCGGGTTCAACGTCTGAGGTGACCGCCCGCACCCTGCTGCTGCCCGCCTCGCGGGTCGAGCGGTGGTGCGCGAACGTCGGCGTGCGGCACGGCGAGGCCGCGCTCTCGGTCCACGACGGCGCGCTGCGCCTGGAGGCCCCCGACGGTGCGGTGGCGACCCTGCGGCTTCCGTGGGACCGCGCGTACGCCGGACCGGCGGATCCGGTCGTCTTCGCCGAGGCCGTAACCGCGCCGGTGCCGTGGGCGGTGCTGCTGGTCCGGCGTGGCGGCTTCGCGGTGGCCCGCGGCACGACGCCGGTCCCCGAGGCCACCAAGGTCGGCAAGCGGCACGTGCAGGGGACGACGAAGGCCGGCGGGTGGAGCCAGCAGCGGTACGCCCGCCGCCGCGACAACCAGGCCCGCGCCGCGTTCGACGCCGCCGGCGAGACCGCCCTGCGGGTGCTGGTCACCGAGGCGCCCACGGCGCCGGAGGTGTTGGTGTGCGGAGGCGACCGCCCGGCGGTCGACTCGGTGCTGGCCGATCCGCGCTTGCGGGCCCTGGCCGCCGTCCGCACGTCCCGCTGGTTGGCACTGCCCGACCCGTCGGCGGCCGTCCTCGCCCAGGCCGTCGAGCAGGCCTGGTCCGTCGAGGCTCACATCGAGGAACCCGACACCTGACCCGCGAGTTTCACCCCGTGGTCCCGCGAGTTGCGCTGCGTGGTTTCCCGAGTTGCGCCCCGTGGTCTCAGGCCACCGGTCCGAGCGGACGCTCGGTGCTACTCGGGTGCAGGACCGCCGGTCCGGGGTGCAGCGCACACACCAGCGCCCACGACCCGTCGACGTCCCCCGATGCCAGATCCACCGGTTCCCACCGCTCACGGGAGAGGTCCCGGACCCGGCGTGGACCCTCGTCGGGCACGCCGATCGGATAGCGCGGATCACCCGGCTCGACCACGATCTGCGGCGTGAGGTCCCGGTGAATCTCCTCGACGGTCCAGGTCCGCACCAACGGTGGCATCCCCGGGAGCCGGTTCAGCTCGTCCACGTAGGCGAAGTGGTCGACCAGCAGGCTCACCCGGCCCTCCAGGGTGCCCCCGACGGGTGGGGGAGTCATGTCGGCGGTGACCATCCAGGTCGTGTACGCCGCCACCTCGCCGAAGTCGAGCACCGTCGCGTCCCTGCCGGGGTCCGTGGCCGCGCGTACGACGGTCGCGGTGACGTCGTACCAGCCGCCCTCCGACGACCCGCTGATCGAGGGCGGGCGCTCCTCGCACTCCCGCAGACGATCCGCCCGGTCGTACCCGAACTCGAGGGCGAACTCCCGGGTCTGCCCCACGACGACGTCGGTGTAGTTGCCGTCCTGGAGCACCCAGGACTCCAGTCCGATCCGCCAGCGTCGGTTCACGAGCAGCGACGGTAGTCGGTCGGGACGACCCGGGTCACGTGCGATGCTCGAGCGATGCGGATACGGCTGCGCGTGCGACCCGGGGCGGGACGCACCCAGGTCGGCGGGCTGCACGACGGGGCGCTCGTGGTCCGCGTCAAGGAACGTGCGGTCGAGGGCCAGGCCACGAAGGCGGCGCTGGCCGCCGTGGCGAAGGCCCTGAAGGTTCCGCCACGCGACGTCACGCTGGTCACCGGGGCGACGAGTCGTGACAAGGTGGTGGAGATCCCGGAGTCCGCGCGAGCGGCGTACGACGCCTTGCGCCACAAGGAGGACGTGAGATGAGCGCGGACGACGACTCGGAAGCCCCCGATCCGTTGGAGAACGTGGAGTGGCCGTTCCGCACCGAGCGCCTCGTGATCCGACGGGCGCGGCCCGAGGACGCCGAGGCGACGTGGCCTTTCCGTCGGCTCCCCGAAGTGACCGCCTGGATGACGAGTGCCCCGCCCGACCTCGACGACTACCGGGCGCGGTTCCTGAGCCCCGGCCGCTTCCGGCTCACGCTGGTCATGGAGCACCAGGACAGGGTCGTCGGCGACCTGATGCTCGCCGTGGAGGACGCCTGGGCACAGTGGGAGGTCGCCGACCGGGCGAAGGGCACGCAGGCGAAGCTGGGCTGGTGCCTGGACCCGGCGTACGGCGGCCGCGGACTCGCCACCGAGGGCGCGGCGGCCCTGCTCGAGATCGCCTTCGACCGGCTGGGCCTGCGCCGGGTGCTCGCCGAGTGCTTCGCCGACAACGTCCCGTCCTGGCGACTGATGGAGCGGCTCGGCATGCGCCGTGAGCAGCACGCGGTGGGCGACTCGCTGCACCGATCGGGGGAGTGGCTGGACGGCTTCACCTACGCCCTGCTCGCGACCGAGTGGCGTCAGCGGCAGGCGCGCTGACCCTCGTCGAGGACGCTGCCGTCGATGCCGTGCCAGGACCACGCGACCGAGTCCGGGGTGAGCTCGAGGCGCAGCACGCCGAACACGTCGTCGACGTGCGCCCTGGACCCGGCCACCGGGTTCGACACAGGGTAGTGCGACTTGCCGCCCGCACCGGAGACGAACGAGATCGGGCCGCTCTGTCGCGCCTGGTTGATCGCGTTGCGAGGGCCGAACCGCTCGTAGTGGTGATCGTGACCCGCCAGCACCACGTCGACCCCGGCACGGTCCACGATCCGCCAGAAGGGGCGGGTCCAGGTCTGCGAGCCGTGCTCACCGGAGGAGTAACGGGGGTGGTGCCAGTAGGCGAGCGCGCAGGTGTTGGGGTCCTCGGCGGAGGCCTTCTTCAGCCATTCGCGCTGCGCAGCGCAGTCGAGCTCGCCGCAGTTGGAGTTGAGGGCGTAGAACGACCAGCCGGCCGTGCGGAACCGGTAGTAGCCGCGGCCGGGGTCCTGGTCGGCGAAGTACGTGTAGTAGCCCGACGCACCGGCGGTGCGGTACTCGTGGTTGCCGGGGATGGGCTTGGTGATCGACTTCAGGGCACCCCAGGACGCGTCGTACTCGGACCGGAAGTCGGCGAGCGTGCCCTCCTGGTACTGCTCGTCCCCCAGGGCCAGCACCAGATCGGGCGAGAGGCTCTTCGCCAGTGTCGCGGTCGCCTTGTCCTGACAGGTCGTCGGAGTGGTCCGGTCCCCGGACTCGCAGGCGATGTCGCCGACCGCGACCACCACGAGCGGCTCGCCGGCCGCCCGCTCCGACGGCACGTACGCCGACACCGGTCGTCCCTCGGCGGGCGGGTTCGCCTCGCCCCACGAGCAGGCGCTCAACGCGAGGGCGAGGACGGTCGTCGCCACGCCCAGTCGACGCGGGTGGAGGCGACGGGTCGAGGGGCGACGGGTGCGTCGCGGGTTCACGGGACCTCCGGAAGGGGCGCGGCGGAGAGGCGGGGCACCCCCCAGGGTATGCCGACCTGCGAGGTGGGGCGGCCAAAACCGGGCCAGGGGAGGGAAACCCGGCTCAGCGGGGATAGAGGGCGTCGGTGGCGAAGGTGTCGCAGGCGCGGAGGCTGCCCTGCTCCAGGCCGCGCTGGAACCACATCATCCGGGCACCGGCCGAGCCGTGGGTCCAGTTCTCCGGGGTGACCCGGCCCGCGGCCTTCTCCTGGATCCGGTCGTCGCCGACGGATGCCGCGGCGTCCAGGGCGCGCGCGATGTCGTCGCGGGTGAGCTCGAGGATGAAGACCTCGCCGTTGGCGTCGGGCACCTGGGTGGCCGCCTTCGCCCACATCCCGCCGTAGCAGTCGGCCTGGAGTTCCAGGCGGACCGCGTCGCTGTTGGGACCCTGCTGGGTCCGCACCTTGCTCATCGTGCCGAGCAGGTTCTGGATGTGGTGGCCGTACTCGTGGGCCAGCACGTAGGCCTCGGCGAACGTGCCGCCGCGGGCCCCCAGCTCACGCTCGAGCATCGCGTCGAAGAAGCCGGTGTCGAGATAGACCGTGGCATCGGCCGGGCAGTAGAAGGGGCCCACCGCCGACGTCGCGCCGCCGCACGCGGTGTTCACCGAGCCGGTGAAGAAGACCGTGAGCGCCTGCTGGTAGGCGACGTCGGACTGCGCGGGAAGGGCGTCGGCCCAGTAGGCCTGGATGCTGTTGACCGAGGCGACCAGGGCGCACTGGGCATTGGTATTGGCGTCGTCGCCGTCCTGGCACTCCGGGAGACCCTCGACCTGGGTGGTGTCGACGCCGCCCGCCGCGGCACCGCCGAGACCGCCGAGATCGCCGCCTCCGCCCCCGAGGGCACCGCTCAGGAACAGCACGATCAGGAGCACCACGATGCCCCCGATGCCGCCGCCCAACTTGCCGCCGGCGCTGGAGGGGATCGGCAGCGGCAGCCCTCCGCCGCCTCCCCGGCCACCACCGCGACGTACCTGCACCTGGCTGGTGTCCAGCCGTGCCTTCGGGTTGAACCGCACCATCGAGAGCCCTCCTGACCCGACGACCGTCCAGACACCGTACTCAGCCGCGCTGTCGGCGGGGGCCGCCCACGCCCGTAAAATCATCGGCGGCGCCCTCGGCGCACCCCGCCCGCTCTCTGCGGAGCGGGCCGCACCCCGGAAAGTCCTCATGATCACCGTTCACGACCTCGAGGTCCGCGCAGGAGCCCGCCTGCTCATGGAGCACGTCACGTTCCGGGTCGCGGCGGGCGACAAGGTCGGCCTGGTCGGGCGCAACGGCGCCGGCAAGACCACGATGACGCGCATCCTGGCCGGGGAAGGCCTTCCGGCCGCCGGCACCGTGCACCGCACCGGCCAGATCGGCTATCTGCCGCAGGACCCCCGGACCAGCGACCCGGACGTGCTGGCGCTGGACCGCATCCTCAACGCCCGCGGGCTGGACACCGCCGTGCGCCGGCTGCGTGAGGCCGAGGTCGAGATGGGATCCGAGGACCCCGCCCGGCGCGACAAGGCGATGCGCAAGTACGAGCGGGCCGATGCCGAACTGCACGCCGGCGGTGGCTACGCGGCCGAGGCCGAGGCCCGGCAGATCGCGGCGTCGCTCAACATCGAGGACCGGATCCTGGCGCAGAGCCTGGGCACCCTCTCGGGAGGCCAGCGGCGTCGCGTCGAACTGGCGCGCATCCTCTTCTCCGGAGCCGAGACCCTGCTGCTCGACGAGCCCACGAACCACCTCGACGCCGACTCGATCGTGTGGCTGCGCGACTTCCTGCGCAACCACAAGGGCGGGCTGGTGGTGATCAGCCACGACGTGGGGCTGCTCGAGGCGTGCGTGAACAAGGTCCTCCACCTCGACGCCAACCGCGCCGTCGTGGACGTCTACAGCATGGGCTGGAAGGCCTACCTGGCGCAGCGGGAGACCGACGAACGCCGGCGCAAGCGGGAGCGCGCCAACGCCGAGCGCAAGGCCTCCACGCTGATGGACCAGGCCAACAAGATGCGCGCCAAGGCCAGCAAGGCCCAGGCCGCCCAGTCGATGCTCAAGCGTGCCGAACGCCTCATGGAGGGCGTGGAGTCCGAGCGGGCCGCCGATAAGGTGGCGCGGATCGCCTTCCCCAAGCCGGCGCCGTGCGGCAAGACCCCGCTCACCGCAGCGGAACTGTCGAAGTCGTACGGGTCGCTGGAGGTCTTCACCGACGTCGACCTGGCCATCGACAAGGGCAGCCGTGTGGTCATCCTCGGGCTCAACGGCGCCGGGAAGACCACCCTGCTCCGGATCCTGGGCGGGCTCGACCGGCCCGACACCGGCCGCGTCCAGCCGGGCCACGGTCTCAAGTTGGGGTACTACGCCCAGGAGCACGAGACCCTCGACGTCAACCGGACGGTCCTGGAGAACATGCAGTCGGCCGCGCCGCAGTTGACCGACACCGAGGCGCGCAGCGTGCTCGGGTCCTTCCTCTTCAGCGGGGACGACGCCGCCAAGCCCGCGGGTGTCCTCTCCGGGGGCGAGAAGACCCGCCTGGCCCTGGCGACGCTGGTGGTCTCCACCGCGAACGTGCTGCTGCTCGACGAGCCCACCAACAACCTCGACCCCGCCTCGCGCGAGGAGGTGCTCGCGGCGATCCGCTCCTACGAGGGCGCGATCGTGCTCGTCACTCACGACGAGGGCGCGGTGCAGGCCCTGGAACCGGACCGGGTCCTCATCCTCCCCGACGGGGTGGAGGACCTCTGGGGCGAGGACTACCTGGACCTGGTCGCCCTGGCCTGAGGGGTGCCACCGGGCGCGCACTAGGCTCCCGGACCATGAGCACCCTGGACCTCGACGCCGACCTGTTCATCCGAGGCGGAGTGGAGGTGGCCCTCGACGGGGCCGTCCTCACCCTCACGCTCAACCGGCCCGAGGTGCGCAACGCGATGTTGCCCAGCACCTGGGCCGCGATGGCCTCGGTCGGGAGGGCCCTGGAGGGTCCCGCCGGAGCCGACGTGCGGGTCGTCGTGGTCCGCGGGGCCAACGGACTGCTCTCCGCCGGCCTGGACCGACGGCTGATGAGCACGGAAGGGGTCCCCGGCGAGCCACCGGTCACCGATCTCTTCTCCGTCGGCGAGGAGGAGTTCGACGCCACGATCGCGACCTACCAGGACGCGTTCCTCTGGCTCCGGGACCCGCGCTGGATCTCGATCGCGGTCGTCCAGGGCTACGCGATCGGGGGCGGTTTCCAACTCGCGCTGGCCTGCGACCTTCGCCTGCTGGCCGAGGACGCCCTGTTCAGCATGCGCGAGCCTGCGCTGGGCATCGTGCCCGACCTGGGCGGCACCAAGCCGCTGGTGGAATGCGTGGGGTACTCCCGCGCGTTGGAGATCACAGCGACGACGCGCTACGTCGACGCCGCTGAAGCCGACCGGCTCGGCCTGGCCACCCGGGTCGTCCCGGTCGCGGACCTCGACGAGGCCCTGGCCGAGCTCGTGGGCGCGCTGACCACGCACCTGCACGGTGCCGTCCGCGACACCAAGCGGGTGCTGCTCGGGGCCTCGGAGCGCACGCTGGACGAGCAGCGTGCCTGGGAGCGCCGGGTGCAGCGGGACCGGTTCGCCGAGCTCGCCGCGCTGCTGGGCTGACGGAACGGGACCGTAGAGAAGGAGACCCCCGGTGTCGATGGGCATGGGCATGGGACCGGCGTTCCGCCATGTCCGCACCGACCGCAGCGCAGCCGACGCCCGTCTGCGCCGCGACACCCTGCGGCGCGTCCTCGGGTTCGCCAAGCCGATGCGCCGGCTCATCGGCGGCTTCCTGGTGCTCACCGTCCTGGACGCCTGCCTGGTCGTCGTCAGCCCTCTGCTGATCCAGCGGATCGTCGACGACGGCATCATCCCCGGCAACCTGTCGCTGGTCATCTGGCTCGCCTCGGCCATGGCGGTCGTCGCCGTCATCGACGCGATCCTGGGAGTCGGCAACGGCTACCTCTCGTCGCGGATCGGCGAGAGCCTGATCCTCGACCTGCGCACCGCCGTCTTCGGCCACGTACAGCGGCTCTCGCTCGCCTTCTTCACGCGCACCCAGACCGGGGCGCTCGTGAGCCGGCTCAACAACGACGTGATCGGCGCGCAGCGCGCCTTCACCTCGACGCTGTCCAGCACGGTCTCCAACAGCATCAGCGTGGTGGTGGTCGGCGGCGCGATGCTCGCGCTGAGCTGGCAGGTCACCCTGCTGTGCCTGGCGCTCTTCCCGATCCTGCTGGTGTCCTCACGCTGGGTCGGCAACCGCCTGGCCGGACTCACCCGGCAACAAATGGACGGCAACGCCGCCATGGGCAACGCGATGACCGAGCGGTTCAGCGTCAGCGGCGCGATGCTGGTCAAGCTCTTCGGACGGCGCGAGGAGGAGGACGCCTCCTTCGCGGCGAAGGCCACCGTGGTGCGCGACCTCGGCGTACGGATCGCCCTGCTGACCCGCATCTTCGGCGCCACGCTCATGCTCGTGCCCTCGCTGGCCACCGCGCTGGTGTATGGAGTGGGCGGCTACCTGGTCATCGAGGGCGAGCTGACCATCGGCACCCTCCTGGCTCTGGCGACGCTGCTCCTGCGGCTGCTGGCCCCTCTCCAGGGGCTGAGCAACGTCCGCATCGACGTGATGACCGCCCTGGTGAGCTTCGAGCGCGTCTTCGAGATCCTCGACCTGCCCACCACCGTCCCGGAGAAGCCCGGTGCCCCGGCGCTCCCCGCCGGCGCCTCGACCCTGGAGTTCGACGACGTCCGGTTCCGCTACCCCCGCGCCGACGAGGTGTCGCTGGCCAGCCTGGAGTCCGTGGCGCGCACCGAGACCGGGGACAACGGGGAGGTGCTCCGCGGCGTCTCGTTCACCGCCGCGCCCGGGCAGATGGTCGCCCTGGTCGGGCCGTCCGGGGCGGGCAAGTCCACCATCACGCATCTGGTCGCCCGGCTCTACGACGTCACCGGCGGCGCGGTCCGGGTCGGCGGCCTCGACGTGCGCGACGTGACCTTGCAGTCGCTGGAGGACACCGTCGGGTACGTCACCCAGGACGCCTCGATGTTCCACGACACCATCCGGGCGAACCTGCTGTACGCCGCGCCCGCGGCGACCGAGACCCAGCTCTGGGAGGCTCTCGACGCCGCCCAGATCCGCCCGCTGGTGGCATCGCTGCCCGACGGGCTCGACACCGTGGTCGGCGACCGCGGCTATCGCCTCTCCGGAGGTGAGCGGCAGCGGCTCGCCATCGCGCGGCTGCTGCTCAAGGCGCCGCCGATCGTCGTGCTCGACGAGGCCACCGCCCACCTCGACAGCGAGTCCGAGGTCGCGGTGCAGCGCGCGCTCGACACCGCCCTGGCCGGCCGCACCTCCCTGGTCATCGCCCACCGCCTCTCCACCGTGCGCGGCGCTGACCAGATCCTGGTCATCGACGACGGCCGGGTCGTCCAGTCGGGCACGCACGAAGGCCTGCTCGCCCAGGGCGGGCTCTACGCCGACCTCTACCGCACCCAGTTCCAGACCTCCGCCGACTCCGGACTCCCCACGGGCTGATCCGGCTCACCCCCGACCGAAAGGGGCCCCATGGACCTCGGACTGCAGGACCGTGTCTTCATCGTCACCGGGGGCTCGCGTGGCCTGGGACGGGCCACCGCCGAGGCACTGGTCCACGACGGTGCCCGGGTGGTGATCGCGGGCCGCACCGCGGCCACCCTCGACGCCGAGGTCGCCCGCCTGGGCCCCGACCGCGCGGTCTCGTGCGTGCTCGACCTCGGCGACGCCGGCAGCGCCGAGGCGGTCGTCGGCACGGCGTACCAGGCCTTCGGACGCCTCGACGGCGGGCTGATCTCCGTCGGCGGTCCGCCCGCCGGCTCGGTGCTCGACAGCGCCGACGAGCAGTGGCGCGACGCGTTCGAGTCCGTCTTCGTCGGGCCCGTGCGCTTGTCTCGGTTGCTCGCCCGCGAACTGGCCGCGCACACCGGGGGAGCGATCGCGCTCGTGCTGTCCACCTCGGTCAAGGCGCCGTTGGCCGGGTTGGCGATCTCCAACGGACTGCGTCCCGGCCTGGGCATGGTCGTGAAGTCGCTGGCCGACGAGGTGGGGCCCGTCGGCGTGCGCGTCAACGCGCTGCTGCCGGGGCGGTTCGACACCGAGCGGGTGCGGGAGCTCGACGAGGCCACCGGGGACGCCGAGGCGGCACGAGCCCGCGCCGAGGCCACGATTCCGCTGGGCCGCTACGGCGACCCCGCCGAGTTGGGGCGGGTCGCCGCCTTCCTGCTCTCGCCGGCTGCGTCGTACGTCACCGGCTCGATGCTGGCCGTGGACGGCGGGCTGCTGCGCGCCCTCTGACGCCCCCCTTCGCAGGGGAATCCGGGGCGCAGGCGTTACCCCGACCTGGTTGGTTGATGCAAAGGTCTCGTTCCGGTATCGATCCTTGACCGGTGGGAACCGTGTGACGTTGGGTGACAGGTGTTCTTTCCACCCCCCACCCCTGCAGGGAGCAGCACCTTGACCCACATCCGAACGCCGTTCAGGCGCGGTCGGGCAGCCTCGGGAGCGATCGCCGCCCTCGTGGTCGCGACAGGTCTGGCGACGGCGGTGGCCGCCGTACCGGCCGCCGGCGCAGCCGAGTCAGGACCGACGCTGAAGCGGCTCGACCGCCCCGTCTCCTTCAAGGACGGCCGATACGTCGTCGTCCTCCGCGAGCCTGCCGCCACCGGCTATCGCGGCGGCAAGCCCGGCCTGGCCGCCACCGCCGACTCAGGCACCTTCGACGGGCGCTCCCGCGCGGTCGCCGCCTACCGTGGCTACCTGCGCGCCCAGCAGCAGCGACTGGCCCGCGCCGTCGGTGCCGACGTCGCCGCGAGCTACACGGTCGCGCTGAACGGCTTCGCCGCGAAGCTCTCCGGTGCCCAGGCCGCCGAACTGTCCCGTGACCGGCGGGTGCTGCTGGTCCAGCCCGACGAGGCGCGCTCCCTGAACACCAACAACACCCCGTCCTTCCTGGGTCTCGAGGGCCCGAAGGGCGTGTGGGCACAGCGCGGCGGTGCCCGTACGGCGGGCGCCGGCACCGTGGTCGGCATCCTGGACTCCGGCATCTGGCCCGAGAGCGACTCCTTCAAGGGCCGTCCGCTCACCTCCACCCCGACCTCGCCGTGGGACATCCACCGCATCGGCGACCGGGTCTACATGGACAAGGCCGACGGCACCCGCTTCCAGGGCGCCTGCGAGCTGGGCGACGGCTGGGAGGCCGACGACTGCAACATGAAGCTCATCGGCGCCCGGTACTACCCCGACGCGTTCGAGGACCTCGACCCGGCCGACCAGAGCCCCGACGAGTGGGTCTCCACGCGCGACGGCGACGGCCACGGCACCCACACCGCCGGCACCGCCGCCGGCAACCGTGGAGTGGCGGCCAGCGTCGAGGGCCGTGACTTCGGCACCGTCAGTGGCATGGCGCCCGCGGCACGGATCGCGGCCTACAAGGTCTGCTTCAACGACACCGACCCCGACACCGGCGACTGCTACACCAGCTCGTCGCTGGCGGCGATCGACGACGCCGTCCTCGACGGCGTGGACGTCATCAACTACTCGATCAGCGGTTCGGTGGAGACCGTCATCGACTCCGTCGAGCTCGCCTTCGAGGGGGCGGCCGAGGCGGGCGTCTTCGTGGCGACCTCTGCCGGCAACTCCGGCCCGGACGCCTCCACCGTGGCGCACCCGAGCCCGTGGCTCACCACAGTCGCGGCCTCGACGCACGTGAACTACGAGAACACGGTCGTGCTCGGCAACGGCACGAAGCTCGTCGGTGCCTCCATCAACGGGACGCCGCTGGCGGCCAAGCCGCTGATCGACTCCGCGGAGGCCGCGGCGGACACCTCGGTGGAGGGCATCGAGGACGCCACGCTGTGCGGTCCGGACACCCTGGACGGCAGCGTCGCAGGGAAGATCGTGATCTGCACCCGCGGTGTCTACGACCGCGTGGCCAAGAGCGCCGAGGTGGAGCGTGCCGGGGGTGTCGGGATGATCCTGGTCAACCCCTCGGAGAACAGCCTGGACGCGGACTTCCACTCCGTGCCCACCGTCCACCTCAGCGTCGACGACGGCGAGACCGTGCTGGACTACCTCGACACCGCCGCCTCGCCCACGGCACGTTTCGTGGTCGGCAACACGACCCCGAACAAGACCCCGCTCCCGCAGATCTCCGGGTTCTCCTCGCGCGGTCCCTCCCTGGCCAACGACGGCGACATCCTCAAGCCGGACATCGCCGCCCCCGGCACCAGCGTCCTCGCCGCGGTCGCGCCTCCGACCAACTCCGGCCGTGACTTCGACCTCTACTCGGGCACCTCGATGGCCTCGCCGCACATCGCCGGCCTGGCTGCGTTCATCGAGTCCAAGCGACCCGGCTGGGGCCCGATGCGGATCAAGTCCGCGATGATGACGACCGCGCGGAGCCTGCTGGACGACGAGGGGAACCCCGCGCACGACCCGTTCGCCCAGGGCGCCGGGAACGTCCGGCCCGCGCGGTTCTTCGACCCCGGCCTGTTCGTGCTCTCGTCACGTCGCGAGTGGCTCGGCTTCATCACCGGCCAGGGACTGGACACCGGCGTCCCCGCGCTGGCGGCCAAGGACCTCAACCAGCCGTCGATGGCCTTCGGTGAGGTCGTGAACTCCGTGGAGTTCAGCCGCCAGTTCGTCTCGACCCGCAAGGGCACCTGGAAGGTGACGGCGAACGTGCCGGGCTTCACCGCCGCGCTCAGCTCGAACAAGCTCGTCTCCAAGCGGGCGAAGGACATCGAGGACCTCACCGTGACCTTCACGCGGACCTCGGCCCCGCTGACGGAGTTCGCCACGGGCTTCGTGACGCTGACCGGACCGACCACGGTCCGCATCCCGGTCGCGTTGCGTCCGGTCTCGGTGTCCGCCCCGGGCGAGGTCTCGGGCACGGGCGCGACCGGGTCGGCACAGGTCGACATCACCGCGTCCACCACCGGCGACCTGCCGATCACCGTCAGCGGACTGGGTGCGGGGCTGTCCGACAGCAGCACGGTCAGCGCGGGTGACTTCGCGGCGTACTGCATCGAGGGCTTCGACCCCGCGACCGCCAAGGTGCTCCGGGCCACGGTCGACGCCGTCGACGACTCCGCGGACCTCGACCTGTCGGTCTACGGGGCGACGGCCGGCTGCGCCACCCTGGTCTCCTTCGACGGCCAGTCCGCGACCGGTTCCGCCGACGAGCAGGTGACGATCACGAACCCGACGGAGGAGGCCTACGCGGTCTACGTCGACGGGTACGCCGACCCGGTGGGGGAGACGACCACGGACTACACCGCCGACTTCTGGGTGGTGGACGCCTCGTCGACCGAGGGCGCCTTCGCGGCCAACCCGAACCCGGTCCCGACCGTCGCCGGGGAACCCACCTCCTTCGACGCGGAGTGGACCGGCCTCGGCTCCGGCTCCTACCTCGGGATCCTGGAGTACGACGGGGCGCTGAGCCCGACGTACGTGACGGTGGACGTGCCGTAACGCACGCTGCCTCGCACGCAACGACGCCCCCTCCCGGTCGCCGGGAGGGGGCGTCGCGCGTGTGCGGGAGGATTCGGGTCAGGGGGTGGTCGCCGGCTCGTCGGGGGCGGGGGAGAGCTCGCGCTGCTTGCGCCGCCGCTCGTCCCACACCAGGTAGAGGAACCCGCCCACGGCCAGGGCGCCGAAGAACCACCACTGGATGCCGTAGAAGAAGTGCGGTCCCTCGCCGAGGTCGGGCAGTTCCGTGCGGACCGGGACGGTCTCCGGCGACGGCGTCTCGGTCTCGGCGTCGACGAAGCCCTGGTAGAGCGGGTACGGCACGAGGTCGCCGATCGAGCGACTGGAGAGCGCCCGGGTGGAACCCGGGGTCGTCGAGGTGTCCACGTCGATGCCGCGTCCGGTGGCATCGGCCCGCACCCAACCGGTGACCTCGACCTGGCCGGCAGGCGGAGGGGGCAGATCGTCGGGGACGGTGCCGGTGTTCTTCGTCGGCACCCAGCCGCGGTCGACGAGCACCGCTGTCCCCGAGTCGGTGATCAGGGGGGTGACCAGGTCGACGCCACTCTCCCCGTCCCGGGTCTGGTAGCGCAGCACCACGGTGGCCCCGTCGTCGTAGGTGCCGGAGAACCGCACCCGCAGCCACTCCCGGCTCGCCGGGACGGGGTCGGTGGTCGACAGCGTGTCCTCCAACGGGACGGGGTCCGCGGCCAGGTTGGTGCGGGCGATCTCGTTGCGGGCCTCCCGGTCGTGCAGCCGGCTGAACTGCCACTCGCCGAGCTGCACCGCCCCGAAGGCCATGAAGGCGACGACCAGCGCGAAGAGCAGCCAGCGTCGCGTCAGCAGGAACCTCACACCAGCGAATGTAGGCGACTCGGGGTAGCCCGCCACGCCCGGTCTTGCGGGGGAACCTAGACTCGCCGTTGTGACAGACACCTCGGGAGCCGACACGGGCCTGGTCGATCGCTTCGGCCGGCGCGCGAGCGACCTGCGTGTCTCGCTCACCGACCGCTGCAACCTGCGCTGCACCTACTGCATGCCGGCCGAGGGCCTGGAGTGGCTGCCCGACGAGCGGATCCTCACCAACAGCGAGATCAACCGGCTGATCGCGGTCGCGGTGACCCGTCTCGGTGTCGAGGAGATCCGCTTCACCGGCGGCGAACCGCTGGTGCGTCGGGGACTGGTCGACATCGTGGCCGCCGCAGCCGCCCTGGAGCCGCGCCCGCAACTCTCGGTCACCACCAACGGGCTGGGGCTGGCGCGGATCGCCGGCGCCCTGGCCGACGCGGGCCTGGATCGGGTGAACGTCAGCCTCGACACCGTGCGGGCCGAGACGTTCGCGGCGCTCACCCTGCGCGACCGGCTCCACGACGTCATCGAAGGGCTGGCCGCCGCCGATGCCGCCGGGCTGAGGCCGGTGAAGGTCAATGCCGTGCTCATGCGGGGTGTCAACGACGACCAGGCGGCCGAGCTGCTGGGCTGGTGCCTGGAGCGCGGCTACGAACTGCGGTTCATCGAGCAGATGCCGCTGGACGCGCAGCACGGCTGGAAGCGCGACGACATGGTCACCGCCGAGGAGATCCTGGAGCGGCTCGAGCGCGCGTTCACCCTGACCCCGGCCGAGGAGCCCCGCGGCAGCGCGCCCGCGGAGAAGTTCCTCGTCGACGGCGGCCCGGGCACCGTGGGCGTCATCGCCTCGGTGACCCGGCCGTTCTGCGGGGACTGCGACCGTGTGCGCCTGACCGCCGATGGGCAGGTCCGCAACTGCCTGTTCGCGCGGGAGGAGTCCGACCTCCGCACCGCGCTGCGCGCAGGCGCGGGGGACGACGAGCTCGCGGCCCGGTGGCGCGCCGCGGTGCTGCCCAAGCTCCCGGGCCACGGCATCGACGACGTGACCTTCCTCCAGCCTGCGCGGCCGATGTCGGCGATCGGCGGCTGAGTCACTCAGCCCTGCGTCGACTCGTCGGCGGGGGCGTCCTTGCCCAGCGGCTGGACTTCCTTCAGGAAGCCGCGCACCGACAGGAACGCCGACAGCGACTCGCGATGCTCCTCGCAGGCCAGCCACTGCTTGCGCCGGTCCTCGGTGTGCAGCTTCGGGTTGTTCCACAGCAGGACCCAGCCTGCGGGCGCACGGCAGCCCTTGGCGGAGCACTCGAGGGGATCAGTCACGCGCCCAGGCTACGGGCGTCGGGGGGTACGACGCTCACTGCTCCAAGGCGCGGAAACTGCGGTTCGCGTCGTACGGGTCGGGCTCGGGCTCCGGGGGAGCGGCCGCGTTGGCGAAGACCACCGCGAACACCGGCAGGAACACCCCGGCGGCCAGGAAGGCCCACATGAACCAGTGACCGATCGAGGCGACCGCGAGTAGGAAGCACAGCGTGCGCACGCCCATGGAGATCACGTAGCGGACCTCGCGCGACCGGATGTCCTCGCTCTTGGGTCGCGCTGCGCTGGTGATTCGGACGGTGTCGTCCTGCTTGCGTCGCACATCCTCACCTTACGTCGCAGCACCCAGCCGAACGAGGTGCAAATCGGGCGGTTTTAATCACATACCTGAACGCTGCGTTGAAGGCTCGTCACGAGGCGGTCCGAGCTCCGCCGTGGCGGCGATCACGACCCCGCTTCCGAGGACTAGGGTCGGGCCCATGAGCAACCGAACCTATCGCGTCACCGAGATCGTCGGCACCTCGCCCGAGGGCGTGGACCAGGCGGTGCGCAACGGCATCGAACGGGCGGCGCGCACGCTGCGCCACATCGACTGGTTCGAGGTCACCCAGATCCGCGGACAGGTCAAGGACGGCGCGGTCGAGCACTTCCAGGTCGGGCTGAAGGTGGGCTTCCGCCTCGAGGACGACTGAGCACGCGCCTCGGGGGAAGCCGGGTGCAAGTACCTCACAGCCCTCGATTTCGAGTACCGATGGGTAGCCCCTAGCGTCGTTGCCAACCGCACGCGACGGAGGGGAAGCACGTGACCAGATCGGTGCTCGTGACCGGAGGCAACCGGGGGATCGGCCGCGCCATCGCGCAGGCCTTCGCCGACCAGGGCGACAAGGTCGCCATCACCTACCGCAGCGGCGAACCGCCCGAGGGCTTCCTCGCGGTCCGCTGCGACATCACCGACCCGGCCGATGTCGACCGCGCCTTCAGCGAGGTCGAGGCCGAGCACGGGCCGGTCGAGGTCCTCGTGGCCAACGCCGGCATCACGAAGGACACCCTCCTGCTCAGGATGAGCGAGGAGGACTGGTCCGACGTGCTCGAGACCAACCTGACCGGGACGTTCCGGGTCGCAAAGCGGGCGGCCAAGGGCATGCTGCGACTTCGCCGCGGCCGGATCATCCTGATCTCCTCGGTCGTCGGACTCCTGGGCTCGCCCGGTCAGGTCAACTACGCCGCCTCCAAGTCGGGCCTCGTCGGCATGGCGCGTTCGATGGCGCGCGAGCTCGGCAGCCGCGGCATCACCACCAACGTGGTCGCCCCGGGCTTCATCGAGACCGACATGACCGCGGTCCTGCCCGAGGAGACCAAGGCCAAGTACGTCGAGCAGATCCCGCTCTCGCGCTACGGCGCGGTGGGCGAGGTCGCCAACGCCGTCACCTGGTTGGCCTCCGACGGCGCCGGCTATGTCACCGGGGCAGTGATCCCGGTGGACGGCGGCCTCGGCATGGGCCACTGATCCCCACTCTTCCCACCCTCATTCCCAGGAGCACTCAGATGGGCATTCTCGACGGCAAGCGCATTCTCGTCGCCGGCGTCACCATGGACACCTCGATCGGCTTCGCCACCGCACGGGTGGCTCAGGAGCAGGGCGCGACCGTGATCGTGTCCAACTTCGGTCGGGCGCTGAACATCACCAAGCGCATCGTCGGCCGGCTTCCCCAGGAGGCCCCGGTCATCGAGCTCGACGTCACGGACCCCGAGCACCTCGAGCGTCTGCCGGAACTGCTCCGCGAGCACGTGGACGGCGTGGACGGCGTCGTGCACTCCATCGCCTACGGCAACCCGGAGACGCTGCTCGGCGGCAAGTTCCTCACCGGTCCCTGGGAGGACGTCGCCCAGGCGGTGCACGTGTCGGCGTACTCCCTGAAGTCGCTGACCACCGCGTGCCTGCCGCTGATGGGCCCGGGCGGCTCCGTCGTGGGCCTCACCTTCGACGCCACGACCGCGTGGCCGGCCTACGACTGGATGGGCGTCGCCAAGGCCGGGCTGGAGTCGTGCTCGCGCTACCTCGCGCGCGACCTGGGCCCGCAGGGCATCCGCTGCAACCTCGTCGCGGCCGGTCCGCTGAAGACCATCGCCGCCAAGGCGATCCCCGGCTTCGAGGACCTCGAGTCCGCCTGGAAGGACCGCGCTCCGCTGGGTTGGGACGAGGCCGACCACACCCCGACCGCGAAGGCCGTGGTGGCCCTGCTGAGCGACTTCTTCCCGGCGACCACCGGCGAGATCGTGCACGTGGACGGCGGCTTCCACGCGATGGGCCTCTGACCCGGTTCCGCAGGTAAGTCCCGAGGTTGTCGGGGTGTGAACGCAACAAGTGCCTTTCAGTTCGGCAAGATCGCGGTTGTCGAGACGTTGATCTGAACCGAGTGAAAGGCACCTGTTGGGTGAGCACTTTACGG
>JBGAJX010000022.1:0-75622 GCA_044224695.1 Marmoricola sp.
AAGATCCGGCTCATCACCAGGGTGGCCTTCGGATTCCGCTCACCCGACGCCCTCATCGGTCTAGCGATGCTCAATCTCGGCGGCAACCGGCCGCTGCTGCCCGGCCGATGACCCACGGATCAGTCAGATGAGCCAAAAATCTCGGACTCGGGCCGAACAGTCACAATGGAGGGAGTGCGCCGCCGCCGTGCGCACCGCTCGACACCCACTCTCTCGGGGGAGACCCGCACCATGTTTCGAAGGACGCCGACCAGAGCAGCCGTCGTGCTGCTCGCGCTGGCCGCCCTGACCACTGCTTGCTCCTCGGGCGAACTCCCGCTCCAGCAGGTGGGCGGAGACCCGGGGCGGGCGTCCGCGCCCTCGTCCACCGAACCTGCGCTGCCGCCGTACGCCGTGCCCGCACCGGGGCCGCTCACCAAGAGGCTGCTGCGTCCCGACCTACTGGTGGTGGGCACCGACACGCTGCCGGCCGCGACGGTGAAGCGGCTGCAGGGCCTTCCCGGGGTCGAGGCTGCCACGGTGATCTCGTTCGCGACCGTCACCATCGACGGCGCCGCACTCAACGTGGCCGCGGTCGACCCGGGCGAGTTCCGTCGCTACACGCCCGTGCAGACCGCCCAGGCCGACTTCGTGTGGGACCGGCTCGCCGGCGGCGAGGTGACCGTGGACCACTCGGTGACCAAGCGGTTCGTCCGCAACGACATGGTCAGGCTGGGCAACACCGACAGTGCGCCGACCGTGCACGTCGGTGCGTACGCCCCGTTGGTCAACCGCATCCAGACGCTGGTCAACGAGCGCCGCGGCGAACAGCTCGGACTCCCGCAGCAGAACGCCGTGATCCTCTCCACCGGCGCGCTCACGCCGTCGCGGGTGCTGCCGCAGGTCAAGAAGGTGATCGAAGGCGTGGCGACCGCGCAGATCCTCGCGCCCGAGTACGACGTCAACGCGGTGCAGACCGCGGTGCTGACCGGTGGCTCCGTCGCGCAGGCGGTCGGGACCTTCACCTACACGAACCTGTCCGACGGTCGGATCCAGCCCGACTCCCGCTGGGTCGCGGAGTACATCCGCACCGCGTCGGTGCCGATCCTCGGCAATGTCACCTGCAACAAGGCGATGCTGCCGCAACTGCGGGCTGCGTTGACCGAGGTCGTGCAACGTGGTCTCGCTGACAAGATCAACCCCGACGAGTACGCCGGTTGCTACTACCCGCGCTACATCGGGCGCGACCCCAGCAACGGTCTTTCCTTGCACAGTTGGGGAATCGCGGTGGACCTGAACGTCCCCGGCAACCTGCGCGGCACCGTCGGCGAGATCGACCGCCAGGTGGTGGCGATCTTCAAGAAGTGGGGCTTCGCCTGGGGTGGTGACTGGAACTACACCGACCCCATGCACTTCGAGCTGAACGCGATCGTCCGCGTCGGCTGAGGTCGGGGGTTCGGCCCACGGGGCGCGTCGGTGCCGTGGCGAGCGCGGGGCCTATTCTCGCCTCTATGCGCTCCTTGCAGGTGACTGCTCTCGAAGGCCCGTCCTCCGTCTCCGTGGTGGAGGTCGACCCGCCCGTCGCCCTTCCCGGTCAGGTGCTGATCAGCGTCAAGGCCGTCGGCATCTCCTGGCCCGACCTTCTGCAGACCAAGGGCGAGTACCAGATCAAGCCCGCCGTGCCCTTCCAGCTCGGCGTCGACTTCGCCGGGGTCGTCGAGTCCGCCCCGCCGGAGTCCGGCTTCGCTGCCGGCGATCGTGTGGCCGGCGTGATGCCGTACGGCGCCGGGGCCGACCTCGTCGCGATCCACCCGGAGTCGGTCTTCCCGCTGCCCGACGCGCTGAGCTTCGAGCAGGGTGCGGCGCTGCCGATGAACTACCTCACCGCCGAGTTCGCGCTCACCACCCGCGCCGGACTGCGCGCCGGGGAGACGGTGCTCGTGCACGGTGCGGCCGGCGGCGTCGGCACCGCTGCGATCCAGGTCGCCCAAGGCCTCGGGGCACGGGTGATCGCGGTCGTCTCCACGCCGACCAAGGCCGAGGTGGCCCGCGCGGCGGGTGCTCACGAGGTCGTGCTCGCGGAGGGCTTCAAGGCCGCTGTCTCCGACCTCACTGAGGGCCACGGGGTGGACGTGATTGTTGACGTCGTCGGCGCCGACCTGATGACCGACTCGCTGCGTTCGCTGGCGCCGATGGGCCGGTTGCTGGTGATCGGTTTCACCGGCGGCACCATCCCCGAGGTGAAGGTGAATCGCCTGCTCCTGAACAACATCGACGTACGCGGGGTCGGCTGGGGCGCTTACGCGATGGTCCGCCCCGGGTACATGCGCGAGCAGTGGGATCGGCTGATCCCGCTGATGGAGTCCGGTGCCATCGACCCGCCGATCGGACGCACCTACCCACTCGAGCACGCCGCCGTCGCCCTCCGGGAGATGGAGGACCGGCTCACCCTCGGCAAGTCCGTGCTCGTGCTCTAGCGTCTCCGGAGGTTTCGAGACGGCCTCCTTCGTCGCCCTCCTCAACCACCGGGGACATGATGGTTGAGGAGCGAGCGGAGCGAGCGTCTGGAAACCAGGCGCAGGCAGCCGTGGTTTCGAGACGGGCTCCTTCGTCGCCCTCCTCAACCACCGGGGACATGATGGTTGAGGAGCGAGCGGAGCGAGCGTCTCGAAACCAGGCGCGAGGCAGGGTCAGCGGGCGCGCAGGAACTGGCCGGTGCGCTCGACTCCGAGCTTCTCGGACGGCTGACCGGCGCCGAAGACGTACTCGCCGTTGACCAGCACGGCGGTGACGGCGGCGTCGTTGCGGTTCACCATGCGGGGCAGGTTGTCGTAGGCGGGGACCGGCGCCTCGGCGTACGCGTCGAGGGAGTCGTCGAGGCCCGCAGGGTCGATCACCACGAGGTCGGCGCGGTCGCCCTCACGGAGGTGGCCGGCGTCCAAGCGATACCAGTCGGCGAGCTCGCCGGTCAGCCGGTGTACTGCTTGTTCGAGTGACAAGAACGGTTTGCCGGCCGCCTCGGCGTCGCGGACCCGGCGCAGGAACCGGAGCCCGAAGTTGTAGAAGCTCATGTTCCGCAGGTGCGCACCGGCGTCGGAGAATCCGATCTGCACGCCGGGATCGGCGCCGAGCTTCTCGAGGTACTCCGGGCGGTGGTTGGAGATCGTCGTACGCCACCGGACCTTGGTGCCGTGCTCGACGACCAGGTCGAGGAAGGCGTCCACCGGGTGCAGGCCGCCACGGTCGAGGCCGACCTGGCCGAAGGTCTTGCCGATCACGGAGTCGTCCGGGCACTCCACGATCTCGGCGTCGAAGAAGTCACGGTGCCAGACCCGCATGCCGAACTTCTGGTCGTAGTCCTTGCGGAACCAGCGCCGGTACTCCTCGTCCTGGAGCAGGGCGTTCCGTTCGACATGGTCGGCCAGGTGCAGGGCGGCGGCCCCGGAGCCGAACTCCTCGAAGATGACCAGGTCGATCCCGTCGGCGTACACCTCGAAGGGGACCGGCAAGTGCTGCCACTTCAGGTCGCCGCCGAGTGAGGCGATCGCCCGGGCCGAGGGGCCCATGATGTGCACGATGGCGGGGTTGGCCTTGATGTCGGCGGCCGAGAGCAGGCTGGTCTTGAGCTTCTTCTCGCCTCCGCGCCCCGGACGGGGCAGGCTGCCCAGGATCATCCGGCCGATGGAGCGGGGGTCCTTGATGTCCGGTCCGCCCTGGAGCACACGCTCGCGCTCACGCAGCAGCGAGTTGAGCCGGGTCCGCTCCTTGCGCTTGGCGTAGGTGGACGGCAACGTCCGGGAGCGGCAGGTCTCGCCGTCGAGCTTGTCGAAGACGAGCTCCTGGGCGGACATCCCCACGAAGCCGGCGTCGAGCGCCTCGGCGAGGTGGCGCTGCATCTCCAGCAGTTCGGACTCGGTCGGGCGCACGTCCTTGCGGGTCGCGCGGTCCAGGCCCATCGCGGCCGAACGCAGATCGGAATGGCCGATGAAGGCGGCCAGGTTCGGACCGAGCGGCAGCGACTCCAGGGCCGCGACGTACTCCTCGGCGTTGCTCCAGCCCCGGCCCTCCTCGCGACGCCGCTCCAGGGCGTCGATCACGAACCGGCGCGGGATGGCCTCGACGCGGCCGAAGAGGTCGCCGGCCGTGGTCGGGTCGACGTGCACGGTGGACAGCGAGCAGGACCCGATCAGGATCGTGGTGACCCCGTGACGCAGCGACTCGCTCAGCTCCGGCTGCTCCAGCACCTCGACGTCGTAGTGGGTGTGGATGTCGACCATGCCCGGCATCACCCACTGCCCGCTCGCGTCGATGACGCGGGGGCAGCCGGCCTCGTCCAGCGGGGTGGCGGACACCGTGGCGACGCGCCCGTCGCGCAGGCCGAGGTGGCGGATGGCCGAGGGGCTGCCGGTGCCGTCGAACCAGCGCCCGCCGCGGATGATGACGTCGTAGCTCTCGCCGCTGAGACTCATCCCCCTATGGACCGCTACGAGGCGGCCGCTGTCAAGAACGTGTTTCAGTCTGTGACGAGCGCCACCCACGGCACGAGCGCCCCGTGGGTGTCGGGGTGCTTGATCATCCACTTCCGGATGAACGGGCAGGACGGGATCAGGTGGGCTCCGGCCGCCTGCACGCCCTCGACCGCACCGGCCGCAAGCCGGCCACCGACGCCCTGGCCCTGGAAGGCGGGGTCGAGCTCGGTGTGGATCAGGTCGTAGGCGCCGTCGGGCATGACCAGGTACTTCACGAACCCGGCGACCTCGCCGTCGACGACGGCCTCGAACCGGTGCTTGTCGGTGTTGGTGCGGATATCCATGAGTTCAGCGTAGGGAGGGGCCAGATGAACTGGCACAACGGCCGTCCTGAGGGCTTTCGCGGCCCGGAAAACCCCGTTGTGCCAGTCGAACTGGCCCCGGCACGATGCTCCGATGGAGACGCGACCCCTGACCACCGCCGACGCCCAGGCCGTCTACGAGGTGACGGCCGCCCAGGAGCAGCACGACGTGGGCGAGGTGCTCGTCGACCTCGAGGACATCGTCGCGGACTGGCAGAAGCCCTCGATGGACGTGCCCGCGAGCACGATGGGTTGGTTCGACGGGGACCGGCTCGTCGGCTACGCCGAGGTGGCCGACGGCTACCGGGGCGACGCGGCGGTGCACCCCGACTACCGCGGCCGGGGCATCGGCACGGCGATCGCCGCGTGGACCCAGGAACGCGCCCGTGCGCTGGGGAGCACCGAGTTCGGGCTCTCGGTGGCGGCGGGTTCGGACGGGGACCGGTTGATGGAGGAGTTGGGCTATCACGTGCGCTGGACGTCGTGGGTCCTCGAGCTCCCCGCGGGGGTCGAGCTCGCCGAGCGCCCGCTGCCCGACGGGTTGCGCATCGTCACCGCGGACACCGAACCGCTGCGACGCGGCGCCTGGACGGTCACCGAGGACGCGTTCCTGGAGTGGTCGAAGCGCGAGCGGGAGTCGTTCGAGGACTGGGCGGCCGGCGTGTGGCTGCGGCCGGGTTTCGAGCCGTGGCAGTTGCGCGTCGTCGTCGACGCCGACGACGAGGTGCTCGGGTCGTGCTTCCTGGTGATGTCCGGCGACACCGGCTACGTCGACATGCTCGCCGTACGCCGCGACCAGCGCGGTCAGGGGCTGGCGCAGGCGCTGCTGGTCGACGCCTACGGCCTGGCGCGGGCGCACGGGGCGACCCGTTGCGACCTGTCCACGGACTCGCGCACCGGGGCGCTCGGGCTCTACGAGCACATCGGCATGGTGGTGACCAGCACCTGGGTCAACCGGGGGATCGCCCTCTAGGGTCGGCCGTGTGAGCCACGATCTGGCCGCCCGGCTCCGGGCGACGTACGAGGACCTGCACGCCCACCCCGAGCTGTCGGGGGAGGAACAGCGCACCGCCACGCTGGTGGCGGCCTGGCTGCGCGAGGCCGGGTACGACGTCCGCGAAGGTGTCGGTGGCACCGGCGTCGTCGGGGTGCTGGCCAACGGGGACGGTCCGGTGGTGTGGCTGCGCGCGGACATGGACGCGCTCCCGGTCACCGAGGACACCGGGTTGCCGTACGCCAGCACCGTCGCGGGGGTGATGCACGCCTGCGGTCACGACGTCCACACCACCTGCCTGCTCGGGGCGGCGACGACGCTGGCCGCCGAGCGCGCGACCTGGGCGGGCACCGTGGTGCTGTTCTTCCAGCCGGCCGAGGAGACCGTCTCGGGAGCCCGCGCGATGACCGCGGACCCGGTGTTCGCCGACCTGCCGGCGCCGGTCGTCGTGCTCGGCCAGCACGTCGCGCCGCTGCCCGCCGGGGCGCTCGGACTGCGACCGGGGCCGGCGTTCGCCGCCAGCGACGCGCTCACGGTCACCCTGTACGGCCGTGGCGGCCACGGGTCCCGCCCCGACGCGACCATCGACCCGGTGGTGATGGCGGCCTCGACCGTGCTGAGGTTGCAGACGATCGCCTCCCGGGAGATCGCCGCGACCGATCCCGTCGTGGTCACCGTCGGGGCCATCAACGCCGGCACCCGGCCGAACATCATCCCCGACACCGCCGAGCTCCAGCTGAGCATCCGGACCTACGAGGAGCCCGTCCGCGCGCAGGTCCTCGCCGCCGTCGAGCGGATCGTGCGCGGCGAGGCCGCCGCGGCCGGCGCCGAGCGGGAGCCGTCGGTGCAGCCGCGCGAGTCCTCGCCGCGGGTGCTCAACGACCTCGACGCCTGCGAGCGGACCCGCGGCGCCTTGGAGTCGGTCGTCGGGGCGGGGCGAGTGATCGACCCCGGCCTGGTCACCGGCAGTGAGGACGTCGGGGTGATCGCGGCGGCGGCCGGTGCGCCGCTGGTGTTCTGGCTGCTCGGCGGGGCCGACCCGCAGGCCTACGCCGGTGCGACGACCTTCGAGGAGATGGTCGCGGTGCTGGCCTCGCTGCCCTCCAACCACTCGCCGAAGTACGCCCCGGTGCCCGAGCCGACGCTGACCTTCGGCGTGGCGGCGCTGGTCGCGGCTGCACGGGAGTGGCTGGCCACGACCGAGCCCGCTGACTGACTCTGGTTAGAGTCGCAGCATGACGATCCTCGACGACGCCCGACCGGGCATGGACGAGGGCATCCGCCCTCAGGACGACCTCTTCGGCCACGTCAACGGACGCTGGCTCAGCGAGACCGAGATCCCCTCGGACCGCGCCTCGTACGGCGGCTTCGCGATCCTCGCGGAGGAGGCCGAACTGCACGTGCGCGACATCCTCGAGGAGGCCGCCGCGGTGTCGGCGACCGAACCGCGCGGCTCGGTGCTGCAGCAGGTCGGTGACCTCTACAAGTCCTTCATGGACCACGAACGGGTCGAGGCGCTGGGCGCGACGCCGATCGCCGAGGACCTCGAGCGGGTGCAGGGCGTCGCCGATCTCGAGGCACTGGTCGCGCTGCTCGGCGAGCTGGAGCGGCAGGGTGGCGGCGGGTTCTTCCGGTCCTACGTCGACAACGACGACCGCAACTCCGACCGCTACGTGGTGAACCTGCTCCAGGGCGGCATCGGCCTGCCGGACGAGTCCTACTACCGCGACGAGAAGTTCGCCGAGATCCGCGCGGCCTACCTCCCGCACCTGGAGAGGATGCTCGGTCTCGCCGGGCTCGACGACCCGGCCGAGCTCGCTCGTCGGGTGCTCGCCGTCGAGACGCGGTTGGCCGAGGGGCACTGGGAGCGCACCGAGACGCGCGACGTGCTCAAGACCTACAACCTGCGCACGTTCGCGGAGTTGCAGGAGCTCAGCCCGCGCTTCCCGTGGCAGACCTACGTGGCCGCGATCGGCGGCACCGAGGAGACCGTCGCCGAGGTCGTCGTCCGGCAGCCCAGCTACTTCGAGCACCTCTCCGCGGTGCTGGACGAGTTCGACCTGGACCACTGGAAGGCATGGGCGCTCAGCAAGGTCGTGCGGGTCAACGCGCCGTACCTCTCCGACGCCTTCGTGGAGGAGAACTTCGCCTTCTACGGGCGGACTCTCTCCGGCACCCCGGAGCTGCGGGCGCGCTGGAAGCGGGCGGTCTCCTTCGTCGAGAGCTGCGTCGGTGAAGCCGTCGGCGAGGTGTACGTCGCCCGGCACTTCCCGCCGGAGAGCAAGGCGTTGATGGACGAGTTGGTGGCGAACCTGATCGAGGCCTACCGCCGCTCGATCACCGACCTCGACTGGATGACCGAGGAGACCAAGCAGCGGGCGTTCCGCAAGCTGGAGACCTTCCGGCCCAAGATCGGCTACCCCGAGAAGTTCCGCGACTACTCCGCGATCGACGTCAACGCCGACGACCTGATCGGCAACGCGCAGCGGGCCGCGGAGTTCGAGCACCTGCGCCAGCTGGCGAAGATCGGCGCCCCGGTCGACCGCGACGAGTGGTTCATGCTGCCGCAGACCGTGAACGCCTACTACAACCCCGGCACCAACGAGATCTGCTTCCCTGCGGCGATCCTGCAGAAGCCGTTCTTCGACCCCGAGGCCGACCCGGCCGAGAACTACGGCGGCATCGGTGCGGTCATCGGCCACGAGATCGGCCACGGGTTCGACGACCAGGGCTCGCAGTTCGACGAGGCCGGCAACCTCGTGAACTGGTGGACCGACGCCGACCGCGAGGCCTTCCAGGTCAGAGCCGACGCGCTGATCGCGCAGTACGACGGGTTCGCCCCGCGGCAGCTGCCCGGCGAGCACGTCAACGGGTCGCTGACGGTCGGGGAGAACATCGGCGACCTCGGTGGGCTCACCATCGGCCACAAGGCCTACCTGATCAGCCTGGGTGACGGTGAGATGCCGGTGCGCGACGGGCTGACCGGTTCGCAGCGGCTCTTCCTCAACTGGGGCTACGTGTGGCGGGCGAAGTACCGCGACGAGCTGGCCCGTCAGCTGCTCACCGTCGACCCGCACAGCCCGGTCGAGTTCCGCGCGAACATCGTGCGCAACCTCGACGAGTTCCACGAGGCGTTCGGCACGGCGCCGCAGGACGCCCTGTGGCTCGACCCCGAGCAGCGCGTCCGGATCTGGTGACGCGGCCTCGCTGAGCCACCCCCGGTGATGCGTCGAGGGCGGACGGGGTCTCCCGCCCGCCCTCGCGCCGGGGGTGGGGTCACTCGGAGCGTTCGACGCTGAGGGTGTGGTCGTCGATCCAGCCGGTGAGGCTGTCGGCGTTGCTCTGGTCGACCAGGTTCAGCTTCACCTGCACGTCGTGCTTGCCCTTGCCGATCTTCGTGCAGAACTGCGCGGCGTTGCTGAAGTAGCCGCCGGGGCCGGTGAAGGCGTAGACGTCGCCGGACGCGGTGTAGGGCTGGATCGGGACGCCGTCCACGTGCACCTCGATGCCCATCCAGTCGAAGCGCTCGTCGGCGTCGGTGCTGCCGAAGAGGTTCGCCTCTCCGGAGAACGTGATGAGCAGGGTGTCGGTGCCCTTCTTCGGACCCTTCACCTTCACCGACCCGCCCGGTACGGCGAACGCGGCGCCCTCACCGAACGTCGACGGCGTGCTGCGGATCCGGGTGAGGACCTGCTTCTGGGCCCCTCCGTCGCACTTGGTCACGGTCGGGTCGGAGCTGCGGGCGACCGGCGGCGCACCGGCGGGACCCTGCGGGCTGCCGCCCGCGGTGGCGACGGCGCTCAGGCCGGCGGTGGTGAGGACGACGGCGGCGGCAGCGCCGCCCAGCAGAAGCGTGCGGTTCATGGGATTCCCTCCCCGGTCGGGCCGCTCGGTTCCAGCGGCGTCGAGGGGGAGGGGGGCGCCGGTCGGGTCGTGATACCTGCCCGCCGAGGGATGGCCCGATCGGGTGGTTCAGACCTCGAGGGTCGCCAGGGCCATGTGCTCCAACAGGTCCGCCATCTCCTGCGGTGGCAGGTGCGCCGACCGCGGTGTGGAGTTGAGCAGCCCGAAGACGGCCTGCACCCGTGCCCGGGCCTGCCTCGCGCCCAGGTCGGGGCGCCGGGCGCGGAGCCGGTCGACCCACAGGTCGATGTAGGCGCGCTGCAACCGGCGCACCTCCTCCTGCGCCTCGGGGGCCAGCGAGGTCCAGTCCCGGTCCTGCACCACGATGAGCGCCTGGTGCTCCAGGGCGAACTCCAGATGCCAGCGCACCAGCGCGCGCATCGGGTCCTCGGCCGTCGCGGCCCGTTGGCGCCCGACCTCGAGCAGCCGCTCCGAGATCGTGGTGAGCATCTCGGCGAGCATGGCGTCCTTGGCCGGGAAGTGCCGGTAGAGCGCCGGCCCGCTGATGCCGCAGGCCGCACCGATGTCGCCGACCGAGACCCCATGGAACCCGCGCGCGGCGAAGAGCTCCGCGGCGGTGTCGAGGATCTGTTGGCGGCGACTGGTCACCCACCAAGGTTAGCGATCATTAACGCCTCGGTTCCCCCACGTGTCCACCGGCGCAGGTGAGAAGGTGCTGCGGTGAGCACCGGCGCCGGTTCGGTCCGCCTGCGGGTGGCCCTCGTCCTCGGGGTCGTCGTGCTCGCCGTGGGCGTGAGTTCGCTGGCCGGTGCGGCGGCCGGGCGGTGGACGCTGGAGCGGTGGTCCGGGTCGGGCTGGGCGGGCTTCTGGTCGGACGGCGGGCTCTTCGGCGGCGGCGACTGCCCGGTGGAAACGACTCCGCTCGACGTGCGCGCCGACCGCACGGTGCTCGTGCCTGCCGACCAGCTCGACCCCGTCGGCAGCGCCGGTGACGACCGGGCCCCCACGCTGCGGGCCGCGCGCGGCCTGGCCGGGGACCTCGGCCTGGCGTTGCTGGCGGGCCGCTTCTCCGCGCGCGGAGCGCCCCCGACGTTGGTCGACCTCGGCGACCGGGTGCTCACCGCCCGGCCCCCGACGGCGGTCGACTCCGGAGAGGTCAGCGCGGTCACCCTGCCCGCCGGCGGCGTCGACTGGGCCACCCGGGTGGGTGAGCCCGGGACGGTTCCGGTGCCGGCGCGGGGCGGGTTCGGGGGTGGGCGGGTGGGGCATGACGTGGTGCTCGTCGTGCCCGGCGCGGACGCCACCTCGCACGCCCTGGTGGCGCTCGATCCCGCGACCGGCGGACGCGACGGCTGCGTCGCCGTGCCGAGTGCCGCCGGGGCCGCGGCGGGTGGCACGCTGGTCGTGGACCAGGCGGGCGAGGACGTCGTGGTCGCGGCCGCCCCGGTCGCTGCCCCGGTCCGGCTCAGCCGGATCACTCCGGAGCCCGGCGACGTGCGCTGGACCCGCGAGCTCGACACCGCCGAGGTCGGCTCGGTGACCGCGGTGGGCGAGTCCCTGGTGACCTCGCGCGTCGCCGGCGACCCGGTGCGGCTGGCCGAGCTCGCCGACGCCGGCGGGATCGGCGCCCCGACGGTGCAGGCCCACGACCTCGCCGACGGGACGCCCACCTGGTCCTTCCCGAGGCAGTACGCCGCGCAGGCCGCGATGGTGCTCGGGAGCGTGTCGGGAGCCACCGCCGCTCCTGAGGGCGACCGGGTGTTCACACTGGTCGCACGCCCGGGCCGTCGCGCCGAACTGGTCACCCTCGACGGTGCGGGCTCCCCGGTGTGGCGCCGGCCGCTGCCGCGCGGCTTCTGGTCGGGAGGGGTGTGGGGTGACCTCGTGGTGGTTCAGGGGGCCGATCCCGCCGGTGGTCCGATGCTGCGGGCCTTCTCCCTCGAGCGCGGGGCCGCGGCCTGGGTGATCCGGGCGTCGGCCGCGCCGGCGCAGGGGCCGGCGGCACGGCGTACGTTCGGGGTGGGGGTGGAGTGGGACGGCGCGCTGCTGGTCCCCGCCCCTAACGGGCTGCTGCGGGTGGAGCCCGCCACCGGCCGTACGACGCGCCTGGACTCCGCCGTCCCCGTGGACGGGTTGTCCAGCGCCGCGGGACTCCTGTTGATGAGGATGGGAAACGCGCTGCTCGTCGTCGGTGACGCGACCTAGACTCAGCCGGACGGTGGCGCCGGGCGGCTCGCCGGAGAGGAGACGCTTCGGTGGCCAGGTCCAAGACACCTCTGGTGGTGGCCGCCGTCGTCGGGGTGGCCGCGATCGTGGCGGTCCGGCTGTTCACCGGTGGCGACGACCCGAGCAGCGGCCCGGGCGATCCCGCGGCGAGCGCGAGCCCGGCGGACCCGAGCGCGTGCACCCCCGTGGTGGTCGCGGCGTCCAGTGAGAAGGCCGCCCTGATGACCTCGCTGGCCCAGCGCTTCAACGACGACGCGCCCGTGATCGGCGACCAGTGCTACGCGGTGACGGTCACCTCGGTGGCCTCAGGCGCCGGCGAGGCGGCCCTGGCCCGTGGCTGGGACGAGGACCAGGACGGCCCCGCGCCCGATGTCTGGTCCCCGGCGGCCTCGACGTGGGTCGGCCTGCTGCGCCAGGACCTCGCCGCCAACGACCGTCCCGACCTGGTGCCCGACGAGACGCCGTCGATCGCCTCGACCCCGCTGGTGCTGGCGATGCCGCGGCCGATGGCCGAGGCGCTGGGCTGGCCCGAGGAGCCGCTGGGGTGGAAGGACGTGCTGACGCTCGCCGGCGAGCCCGACGGCTGGGCGACGATCGGCCACCCGGAGTGGGGTCGCTTCACGCTCGGCAAGACGAACCCGAACATCTCGACCTCCGGGCTCGCCGCGACGGTGGGGGCCTTCGTCGCCGCGACCGGCAAGTCCTCCGACCTCACCGCGGCCGACGTGGAGAACCGCAAGGTGCGGCGCTTCGTCACCGAGGTCGAGCGGTCCGTCCTGCACTACGGCGACACCACCCTGACCTACCTGGCGAATCTCCAGCGGGCCGACGAGGCGGGAGCCGGCCTGGGCTACGTCAGCGCCGTCGCGGTGGAGGAGAAGTCGGTGCTGGACTACAACACCGGCAACCCGACCGGCAACCTGGCCACGGCCGGTGACAAACCTGCGCCGTCGGTGCCGCTGGCCGCGATCTACCCGGAGGAGGGCACCCTCTTCTCCGACTCGCCGTACGTCGTGCTCGACGCGCCGTGGGCCACCGCCGAGAAGCGCGAGGTGGCGGCGCAGTTCCTGGAGTTCCTGCTGACCGAGGAGTCGCAGAGGGCGTTCACCGATGCCGGCTTCCGCAGCGCCGACGGTGAACCCGGGGAGCCGATCCTGGAGAGCGAGGAGCTGATCCCCGGCGGGGTCAAGATCGCCCTCGCGCCGCCGGCGCCCGCGGTCCTGGAGAAGGTCCGCGACGCGTGGGACCAGCTCCGCAAGCCGGCGCGCGTGCTGCTGCTGCTCGACGAGTCGGGGTCGATGGCGGAGCCGGTGCCGGCAGCCGGCACCACCAAGCTCGAGCTCGCCAAGACCGCGGCACTGCGGGCCATGGAGCAGCTCGCCCCGACCGACGAGGTCGGCGTCTGGGCGTTCACCACCGACCTGCCGACGCCGGCGGGGATCTACGACGAGCTCGTCCCGGTCTCACCGCTGAAGGAGCAGCGGGCCGAGGTCCGCGACGCGATCCGCAATCTGATCCCGCGCAACGGCACGCCACTGTATGCCGCGGTCCGCGCCGCGGTGGCCGAGATGAACGCGACCTTCGACTCCCAGCGGATCAACGCCGTGGTGGTCCTCACCGACGGGCGCAACGAGTTCCCCGGCGACACCGACCTCGACGGACTGCTCCGGACGCTGGACGGCGGCAGCGTCGAGGCGCCGCTGCGCGTCTTCGCGATCGCGTACGGCGACGGGGCGGACCTGGACACGCTCCGAGCGATCTCCGAGGCCTCGAACGCCGCCGCCTACGACGCCACGCGCGCGGAGAGCATCGACAAGGTGTTCACCGCGGTGCTGAGCAACTTCTGAGGGGCTCTCCGGTGGCGCGGCGTTCCTGGGCGGAGCGAGTCGGCTCGGCCGGCTCGGATCCCTGGCTGGCGTTGGTGTCCGCGTTGGGCGGCGGGATGGCGTGGGCGGCGATCCCGGGCAACCCGGTGGGGATCGCGATCGCCGTCGGTGCCGGCATGTTCGGCGCCGGCGTCGCGGTCGGGGCTTTGCGCGCGGGTGAGGACGACGCGCCGTACGCCGTCGAGGACGAACCCGAGGTCACGGTCAAGCTCGTCCCCGGCACCGAGCAGGCCGAGGTGGTGGACACCCTCACCCAGTGGGTCAAGGACCTTCGTGCGTTGCGGGAGGGGCCACTGGCGGCGCCGATGCGCGACCCGGCGATCGACGCCCTGGTGGCCGCGGAGGGGGCCACTCGCACCGCCCGTCGGGTGGCGGCGGCGATCGACGGGCTGGACACCGCCCTGGCCCGGTCGAACGCCTCGGGCCCGCGTGGGGTCCGCGACGCCGTCGAGCGGATGAGCGTCCGGCGGGCGAACCTGCTCGCGGTCCTGCACAGCACCGCCGACGGGGTCGCCGAGGTCTACACCAAACTGCTGGAGACCTCGGCCACGGTGGAGTCGCCCCACGCCTCGCTCGACGCACTGCGCAGCTCTCTGGCCGACCTCGAGCGGGCGGATTCCCCAGGCCCGCGGTGAGGCGCCGCTGAGTGTCGGTGGGGTCGGGTAGGAAACTCCTATGCCGCTCCACCTCCATCTCGGCCCGCGGACCGACGTCCTGGCCGACGGCCTCGCCCGGCTGCTCGCCGAGCCGCTCGACGACCCGTTCGCCGAGGAGTTGGTCGTGGTGCCCGCCCGCGGCGTCGAGCGATGGTTGACCCAGCGGCTGTCCCACCGGTTGGGGGCCGGGCCGGGGCGCCAGGACGGGGTCTGCGCCGGAGTGCGGTTCCTGCACCCGCGGTCCCTGGTGGCCGAGCTGGCCGGAGTAGGCTCCGACGACCCCTGGGACCCGGACCGGATGGTGTGGGACCTCCTCGCGGTGCTCGACGCGAGCGCGGGCGACCCTGATCTGGCTCCCCTCGCCCGGCACGTCGGCCTGGTCGAGGAGGTCGTCGCCGGGGGCGGCCCGAAGGACGTCGACACCGAGTCCCGTCGGGCGCTGCGCCGCGACCGTCGCCACGGCGTCCTGCGACGCGTGGCCGGGCTGTTCGCCGACTACGCGGTGCAGCGTCCCGCGCTGCTGGGCGCGTGGTCGGCGGGCGAGGACACCGACGGCGCCGGAGCGCCGCTGCCCGAGGACCTGCGTTGGCAGGCGGTCCTGTGGCGACGGTTGCTGGAGCGCCGCGGGGGGCCCGGTCCCGAGCAGCGACACCGCGACGTGCTCGCCCGCATCCGTGCCGGAGAGTCACTCGCGCTGCCGCACCGCCTCAGCCTCTTCGGGCACACGCGCATCCCGTCCGCCGAGCTGGAGATGATCGACGCGGTGGGGGCGGTGCGGGAGGTTCACCTGTGGGTGCCGCAGGCTTCACCCGAGTCCTGGCGGCGCCTGGCGGAGGGCCGTGAGGGTGGGTCGGCTCCGGTGGCGCGGCGCCGGCGGGACGACCGCAGCGCCCTGCGGGTGCGGCACCCGCTGGTGGCGTCGCTGGGGCACGACGGTCGCGAGCTCCAACACCGCCTGGGCACGCTCGCGATCTCGTCGGTGCACGAGCACCCGGTCCCCGGAGGCACCCTGGGAGGCACGGCGCGCTCGGACACCCTCCTGGGCTGGCTCCAGGAGGACGTCCGTCAGGACCGGCTCCCGTCGCCGACCACCGACGCCGGTCGCAGGCTCGACCGCGGCGACCGGTCGGTGCAGATCCACTCCTGCCACGGGGCGATGCGCCAGGTGGAGGTCCTGCGCGACGCCCTGGTCGGGCTGATGGAGGATCACCCCGACCTCGAGCCACGCGACGTCGTCGTGATGTGCCCCGACATCGAGGCCTATGCGCCGCTCTTCGCGGCGGTCTTCGGCCCCAGCGACCTCCCGGGGGAGGACGAGGTCAGTGAGGCTCCGGCGCCCCACCCGGGCACCCGGTTGAGGCTGCGTCTGGCCGACCGCGGTCTCGGCAGCACCAATCCGCTGCTCGCCCTCGCCCATCGCCTGGTGCTCCTGGCCGGTGGGCGCGCGACGGCCGAAGAGGTGCTCGACGTCGCGGCGACCGGGCCCGTGCGACGGCGCTTCGCCCTCGACGACGACGACCTGAGCACGATCACGGCGTGGGTGCGGGGCACCGGCGTGCGCTGGGGGCTCGACGCCGGAGCCCGTGCCGAGTTCGGGCTCGGGGCGTTCGGGCAGAACACCTGGGCCGCCGGGTTGGACCGGTTGCTGCTCGGTCTCGCCACCCCCGAGCGGGGTTCGGGGCGCGACGTGGACGCCATCGACGCCGTCCCCTGGGACGACATGGGTTCGGGTGACCTGGATCTGGCCGGACGCCTCGCCGAGTGCCTCACGCGGATCGAGACCTGCCGCGAGGCGCTGCGGAGCGCACGGTCTCCCCGACAGTGGTGGACGGCCCTCACCGAGGGGGTGCGGTCGCTGGGTGAGGTGTCACCGCGCGACGCGTGGCAGTCGGCCTCGCTCGAGCGCGAGCTGACCGCGCTGCTGGGCCACGGGGCCACGGGGGTCGGCGACGGGCATCCCGACGCCGTGACGCTGAGTCTGGCCGAGGTCCGCGGCATGCTGGAGCGGCGGCTCGAGCCCCGGCCGACCCGGTCCAACTTCCGCACCGGCCACCTCACCGTGTGCACGATGGTGCCGATGCGCTCGGTGCCGCACCGCGTGGTCTGCCTCGTCGGTCTCGACGACGGCGCCTTTCCGCGCGGCGCCGTGCCCGACGGTGACGACGTGCTTGCCCGTGACCCGCTCGTCGGGGAGCGGAACCCACGGGCCGAGGACCGCCAGCTGCTGCTCGACGCCGTGCTGGCCGCCACCGAGACGCTCGTGGTGACCTACACCGGCAACACCGAGACGACCAATCAGGCCCGCCCGCCCGCGGTGCCGCTCGGTGAGCTCATCGACGCCGTCTCGCGCACGGTGCCCTCCGAGCCCGCCGAGATGGTCCGCGCGCACGTCGTGCGCAGCCATCCCCTGCAGCCGTTCGCCCCGGCCGAGTTCCGGGCCGCCGCCCCCTTCAGCTTCGACCGTGCCGGGCTCGCCGGCGCCGAGGCGGCCCGCCGGGACAAGAAGACGCCCCCGAGGCTGCGCGACGTCGCGGTGACGGCGGCGGCGCCGGTCGAGATCGCGTTGCAGGATCTGCGACGCGCTTTGACCCAGCCCGCGCGCTCCTTCCTCCGGGACCTCGTCGACGTCGCTGCTCCCGATGACCGCATCGAGGTGCTCGACACGTTGCCTCTGGAGCTGGACGGCCTGCAGGAGTGGGGCGTGGGGCAGCGTCTCCTCGACGGGCTGCTCGCAGCGCTCCCCGAGGGAGGCTCGGACGAGGTCGACCTGGACGCGCTCCTCGAGGAGGCGTGGCAGGACGCGGTGCGCCAGGAGCGCCGTCGCGGGGAGGTGCCTCCGGCCGCCCTGGGTGATCGGTTCCTCGAGCAGACGGTGCGGCCCCGGGTGCTGGCGGTGACCCGTGCGGCGCTGCGCTGGCGGACCAGTGCCGGGGAGCGGCGGAGCGGTGACGTGGTGGTCCCCCTGGGGACCGGGACGAGGATCTCCGGGGTCGTGCCCGACCTGCGCGAGAAGGGGATCCTGCGCGCGCAGTACGGCACCCCGCGGGCTCACCACAGACTCGCGCTCTGGATCGATCTGCTCGTGCTGGCGGCCTCGCACGGCCCCCAGGGTCCCCTCCGGCGTGCGGTGCTCGTCGGCCGACAGCGTCAGCAGGCCGAGGAGGTGGTCCTCCAGGTGGCGCCGGTCAGGGCGCACGAGATCCTGGTCGATCTCGTGGGTCTCCTGGACCTCGGCCGGGCGGGGCTCCTGCCGCTGCCCCCCAAGACCACCTATGCCTTCGCCGAGGCCCGGGCCACCCGGCAGTCGGACGACAACACCCGGACCGGCGCACCGGCCCGGTCGCGCAGCGAGTGGGAGGGCTTCTTCAACCCCCGCACGAGCCGACGCATCGAGGGGGAACGCGTCGAGGCGGCGCACGCGCTGCTCTACGGCAAGGAGAGCCTCGTCGAGGACCTGCGCCTGCCTCATGCCGGCCGTCCCGAGGTCACCCTGCCCGCGCTCGCCGAACGCCTCTGGGCCGGCTACTTCGAGGGTGAGGTGCACTGATGGGGGAGCCCGAGGTCTTCGACATCGCCGCCCCGACGCTGCCCACCGGGACCGTCGTCCTGGAGGCGAGCGCAGGCACCGGCAAGACCTGGACGATCGCCGCGCTGGTGGTCCGGCACATCGCGCTGGAGGGCACCCCGCTGGACCGGATGCTGCTGGTCACCTTCGGCCGGGCCGCCAGCCAGGAGCTGCGCGAACGCGTGCGCGTGCGCCTGGGCGAGGTGGTCGACGTCCTGGAGCGCGCGGTGGACGGTGTGGCGGAAGACTCCCGCGGAGACCGCCTGCTGGAGCTGGTCCTCGACGGCGACCACGACGCGCTCGTGCTTCGCCGCGACCGTCTGCGTGCTGCCGCACGCAACTTCGACGCCGCGACGATCGCCACCATCCACCAGTTCTGTCAGTACGCGTTGCGCAGTCTCGGGGTCGCCGCGGACACCGACCCCGGAGCCGTCCTGGTCGACGACCTCGGCGATCTCGTCGACCAGGTCGCCGACGACCTCTACCTGGCCCGGTTCGGCGCCTCGCCCGACCTGCCGCCGTTCACCCCGACGCAAGCCCGCGCCCTCGCCCAGGCGGTGGTCTCCGATCCTCACGCCGAGGTCCGGCCGCGGTTGGCCGACATCGACCCGACCGACGCGACGACCCGCGCCAAGGTGCTCTTCGCCCACGCCGTGCGCACCGAGGTCGACCTGCGCAAGCGCCGGCTCGGCCTGCTCTCCTACGACGACCTGCTGAGCCGGCTCGCCGACGATCTCGCCGATGAGGGGCCGGCCCGGGCCCGCCTGCGCGCGCGGTGGGACCTGGTGATGGTCGACGAGTTCCAGGACACCGATCCGGTGCAGTGGAAGGTCTTCGCCCGCGCCTTCCAGGGCCACGCGACGATGGTGCTCATCGGTGACCCGAAGCAGGCGATCTACGCCTTCCGCGGGGGCGACGTGAACACCTACCTGGCCGCCCACCACCGGGCGGACCACCACGCGACGCTGGCCACCAACCACCGCAGCGACGACGCGCTGCTGGCGCCGCTGCACGTCGTCCTGCAGGGCGCTCAACTCGGCGCGCCGGAGATCACCGTGGGTCCCGTGCAGGCGCACCGCACCGGGTCGCGCCTGGTCGGCGGGCATCGTCCGGACCCGGTGCGACTGCGGGTGGTGCCGCGGTCCCTGCTGGTCCGGGCCGCCCCCGGGGAGACCAAGGGGGTGTCCATCGGGGACCTCACCGAGCTGGTGGCCCGCGACCTCGCCGCCGACGTGCGCGACCTGCTGGCGTCGGGCGCGACGTACGACGGGAGGGCGGTGGGGGCCGGGGATGTCGCGGTCCTGGTGCGCACGCGTCGCCAGTCGCAGAAGGTGCGCGCCGCGCTGGCCGAGGTCGGCGTACCGGCGGTGGTGGCGGGCTCGGGCAACGTCTACGGGACTGACGCCGCCGATCACTGGCGGACACTGCTCGACGGCATGGCGCAGCCGAGCCGGACCGGCCGCGTGCGTGCCGCCGCGTTGTCGCCCTTCTTCGGGATCGCGCCCGCCGACCTGGTCGACCCCGACCGGTCCGAGGAGCTGACCGAGCTCGTGGCCGAGACCCTGCGCGACCTGGCGCGCCTCTTCGAGCAGCGAGGCGTCGCGGGGGTGTTCCAGGCCATGTCGGCCCGCTGGCGGATCGCCGAACGCCTGCTCGGTCAGGTCGGCGGTGAACGCCTGCTCACCGACCTGCGCCACCTGGCTGAGTCCCTGCACGCGCATGCGTCGGCCCACCTGCTGCATCTGGAGTCCCTGATCGGCTGGCTCGCCCGCCAGATGGAGGAGGGGCATCGCGACGTCAACGACGAACGGAGCAGGCGCCTGGAGTCCGATGCCGCCGCGGTCCAGGTGATGACCGTGCACGGCAGCAAGGGGTTGGAGTTCCCGATCGTCTACTACCCGTTCGCGGCCGACCGCGCCGGCGGCGGGTCGCCGGAGGTGCGGCGATTCCACGACGGCCAGGAGCGTTGCCTGGACCTCTCCGGCGACAAGGCGATCGCCGACCGTGCCGCGGAGGAGGAGGACGGGGAGGAGCTCCGCCTGACCTACGTCGCGTTGACCCGGGCGTGCAGCCAGTTGGTGATGTGGTGGTTCCCCAGCTACAAGAACACCACCCGCGCCCCGTTGCACCGGCTGCTTTTCGGGCGCCGCCCCGGCGAGTCGACGGTCGCCCCGATGCCCGCGCTGCCCAGTGACGAGGCGGCGCTGGTCCGCTTGCGCGACGGGTGGCAGGCCGCCGGCGGGCCCGTGGTGGAGGTGGTGACGCCGCCCGCTGAGGGACGGTGGTCACCGCCGGCGAGCCCGCCCGAGCCGCTGGCCACGCGCACCTGGACCCGCGCGATCGACCACGAGTGGCGGCGCACCTCCTACACCGCGCTGACCAGCGTCGCCCCGCCCGAGGCCGTGACGAGCGAGCCCGAGTCCACGCCGCGGCAGGACGAACCCGACGGTCCGTCGCCCGCGTCGGCGGACGGTGCCCGGCCTGCTGCGGGCACGGACGGCACCGGCGTGTGGGTCGCCTCGCCCATGCAGGACCTTCCCGTGGGGGCCACCTTCGGTTCGCTGGTGCATGCGGTGCTGGAGCACGCCGACCCGCAGGCGCCCGACCTGGAGGCCGAGTTGACGCGCCACGTCCAGGAGCAGCTGCGGAACTGGCCGGTCGCCCTCGGCGAGGACGGTGTGGAAGCGCTGGTCGCTGCCCTGGTCGCGGTGCACGACACCCCGTTGGGCCCCGCAGCGCCGGGCCGGACACTGCGCCAGGTGCCCCGATCGGACCGCTGGTGTGAGCTCGACTTCGAGCTGCCGCTGGACGGTGGTGATCGACACGGGGGCGACCGGAGCGCCGAGTCCGTCGTCCTGCGTGACCTGGCTCCGCTGCTACGGGCCCATCTGCCCGAAGGGGATCCCGTGCGCGCGTACGCCGACGCCCTCGACCTGCTCGGCGGTCCCGGCGACCAGGTGCTGCGCGGCTACCTCTCCGGTTCGCTCGACGTGGTGCTGCGGGCCGGGGAGCGCTACCTGGTCGTCGACTACAAGACCAACCACCTCGGCGTGCCGGGGGAGCCGTTGACGACCGGCCACTACGCGCCGGAGCGGCTGGACGCGGCGATGGCGGGCTCGACGTACCCGCTGCAGGCCCTGCTGTACGCCGTGGTGCTGCACCGGCTCCTGCGTTGGCGGCTGCGCGACTACGACCCCGAGCGGCACCTGGGCGGGGTGCTGTACCTCTACGTGCGCGGGATGGCGGGGTCGGCCACGCCCGTCGACGAGGCGGGCAGGGTGTGCGGGGTGTTCACCTGGACGCCGCCGACCGCCCTGGTGCAGGCGGTCTCGGACCTGCTCGACGGACAGGCGGTGGGGGTGGCATGACCGGAGCGTCCAGCAACCTGACGACCCTTGCCGCCGGCGAGGCGGACCCGGAGGCCTACGACCGGCGTCGCGTGCGGTCGGCACGGGGAGTGCTGCGTGCCTTCAACGAGGCCGGCGTGATCGAGGCGGCCGAAGTGCACGTGGCCACCCGGCTCGGCACGCTGACCCACGAGCCGGACGAGACCGTGCTGCTGGCCTGTGCTCTGGCGGCCCGGGCGCTGCGGACCGGATCCGTCTGCGTCGCGCTCGCCTCCGCGCACGAGGACATCCCCACGGCCGAGGCGGAGAACCTTCCCTGGCCGGAGCCGTCGACCTGGGCCACCCGCGTCGCCGGCAGCGCACTCGCCGCGTCCGGGCTGATCCGCCTGGAGGGAGACCTGCTCTACCTGGACCGGGCCTGGCAGGAGGAGACCCAGGTCGTCGACGACCTCACCCGGACACGCGCCGGTGCGGCCGCCGTCCGGGATCTCGAGGCGGTGGAACGGCACCTGGTGCGGTTCTTCCCCGAGCCCGGCGACCAACGCGAGGCGGCCCGGGCGGCGCTGCTGCACCGGACGTCGGTCCTGACCGGCGGGCCCGGCACCGGCAAGACCACCACGGTCGCCCGGTTGCTGGGGGTGGTCCTGGCGCTGGCCGCCGACGCCGGCTCGGCCGATCGGGTGCGCGTCGCGCTCGCCGCCCCCACCGGCAAGGCTGCCGCGCGACTCGGTCAGGCGCTGGCCGGGGCGATCGCCGGCAAGGATTTCCCCGCCGCACAACGGGCGGCCCTCGACGGGCTCGACGCGGTCACCGTCCACCGGCTCCTGGGCTGGCGTCCCGACGCCCGCACCCGGTTCCGTCACGACCGCGAGAACCCGCTTCCCTACGACGTGGTCGTGGTCGACGAATGCTCGATGCTCTCCCTCACCCTGACGGCGCGGCTGCTGGAAGCACTGCGTCCCACGGCCCGGCTCGTGCTCGTCGGCGACGCGGATCAGTTGGCCTCCGTCGAAGCCGGCGCCGTCCTCAAGGATCTGGTGGAAGGATTCTCGGCGGGGGCCTCGTCACCGGTCACCCGACTGACCTTCAGCCACCGCTACGGCGCCGAGATCGGTGGCCTCGCCCAGGCCATCCGGGCCGGGGACGCCGAGGAGACCCTGCGGATCCTGCACGACGACAGCGACGTGGTGCGGATCGTGGAGCCCGAGGAACTCGATGCCATCCTGCGCGACCAGGCGCGCGCCGTCCACGAGGCGGCCCATCGGGGACCCCAGGAGGCGGTGGACACCTTCGAGAAGCATCGGTTGCTGTGCGCCCACCGGGACGGACCGTACGGCGCCGAGGAGTGGAACCGCCGTACCGACCGGCTGCTCGCCGCCGCGTTGGGCCGTGACCACCTCGACCGGTGGTACGTCGGCCGCCCGGTGATCGTCAACAGCAACGACTACGGCACCCGGCTCTTCAACGGCGACACCGGCGTGGTCGTGCCCGCATCGGGGACTCGTCCCGGGGTGATCCGTCACCGGGTCGCCTTCGACACCGGCGGCGGGCCGGACGTCCCCCCGCGGCTCGTCCCGACCACCCGGCTCGCCGACGTCTCCACCGCCCACGCGCTCACCGTCCACCGCGCCCAGGGGAGCCAGTTCACCGACGTGACCGTGCTGCTGCCCGAGGAGGACTCGCGGCTGCTCAGCCGGGAGTTGCTCTACACCGCGGTCACCCGGGCGAAGGGCAGGGTGCGTGTGGTCGGGTCGGAGGAAGCGATTCGCGCGGCGGTCGAACGCCGGGCGGTCCGCGCGACCGGGCTCGCGTCGCGCCTGGGCGGTGCCGATCAGACGGGGGACTGAAGCGCCGCCTCCAGGAGGTCCGCCACCTGGGCCCGGGCGCGCTCGGTCGGCAGCAGCCGCCCGAGCTCCCACTGTGCCGACGCCCCCGGACCGAGGGCTTCCTTCGCCGCGCTCAGCGCGGAGGCCAGGTCCTGCTCGACCGGGTCGTCGGTCCCCGAGGGCGACGGACTGACCTGCTGGGCCGCCGCGAACAGCCGCACCGCCAGGGCCGCGTCCCCGCCCTGGAACGCCAGACACCCGCCGGTGCGCAGGCACTGGGCGACCGCCAGCGACTGACCGGTCCGATCCCCGAGGGCCAGCGCCTCGCGCAGGTGGCCGGCGGCCCCCGCACCGTCGCGCTCCAGGACTGCGGCGCGTGCCAGCGAGATCAGCGCGTCCCGCCGCTCCAGCGGCAAGAGCGCACCGGCGATCCGCACGGACTCCTCCGCCCACAGCCGCGCGGTGGCGGCATCGCCCTCGTCGAGCGCGATCTCGGCCAGTGTGTTCAGGGTGTCGGCCAGCCGTGCGTCGTCGCCGTGCGCCCGCACCACGCCCAGCCGCTCCTCGTACCAGGCGCGCTCGGCGGTGTAGTCGCCGCGCACCGCACTGCTGATAGCCAGCATGGAGATCGCGACCGCCTCCAGCGGATAGGCGCCCAGGTCCCGCGCCACGTCGAGCCCGCGACGGGCCTGCTCGGCGCCCTCCGCCGGCCGTCCGGTGACCGCCCACGCTCCGCCGAGGTAGACGCGCGCCTCGGCCTCCACCGCGCGCTCCGGGGCCAGGTCGAGCACCTGCAGCGCCTCGGCCTCGGCCCGCTCCCAGTCCGTGCTCAGGTAGGCAAGCTTGGCCGCGGCGGCATGCAGTGCCGCCCGTGCGTCGGGACGCTCCTCACCGAGGAGGGTCTGGGTCCGCAGCACCCGCTCCAGGCCGGTGCGCAGCCGGCCCGCGGCGACCCAGAAGTCCTGTTGGGCCAGGACCAGATCGACCGCCAGGTCCGCGCAGGTGCGTCGCTCCTCGCCAGACGCGGCCGCGTCGACCGCGCGGTCCAGCGCCCAGGCGTGCGCGGCGGCGAGGTCGTCGGCCTCGTCGTCGTACCGGCCGAGCGCGATCTGGCCGCCGGGGCCGTCCAGGGCGGCACGGTCACGGCGTACCTGGCTCAGCAGGTGGCGTGCCAACCGTTCGCGGCAGGCGTCGAGGTCGTCGTACGTCGCGAGCCGTCCGCGCGCGAAGGCCCGCACCGTGCCGAGCACGACGTGCTTGACCTCGACCCGGGACTCCACCGCGCGGATGAGGCGCGCGTCGAGCAGGGCGGTCAGGGCCTCGACGACGTCGGGCACGTCGGGGCAGACCGCTTCGAGGGCCTCGACGGAGAAGGCGCGCTCGAAGAGGGCGAGCCGGTCGCAGACCAGCCGCGCCTCGGGGCTGAGCCGCTCGTAGCTCCACTCCAGGGTTGTGGTCAGCGTGCGTTGCCGCGGGGGGAGGTCCGGGCTGGTGCTGGTGAGGAGCCCGAGGTCGGAGGAGAGCCGTTCGAGCACCGCGCGCGGGGCGAGCAACCGGGTCCGTGCGGCGGCGAGTTCGAGGGCCAGCGGCAGTCCGTCGAGGAACCGGACCAGAGCGGCGACGTCGTCGAGCTGGTCGTCGGCCGTGGCGCTGCCGGCGCCCGCCCGCGCCCGGTCCAGGAAGAGCTGCACCGCCGCGTTGGTCCGCACCTCCTGCTCGGTCGCGGCGTCTCCGGGCACCGGCAACGGCGGCACCGGCACGACGTGCTCGGCGCGCACCTGGAGCGGCAGCCGCGTGGTCACCAGCAGCGTCAGCCCGGGCGCGTGCTCCAGCAGGGTGCCGACCAGGCCCGCCGCGTCGGACAGGGCCTCCAGGTTGTCCAGCACCACCAGGGCAGGCGGGCTCGCCTCCAGGACCGCCGTCGGATCGGCCGGGTCGGGCTCCTGGCCCGACACCAGGGCGGCCACCTCGGTGAGCAGCTGCGCGGGGTCGGTCTCCTCGGTCGCGGTCAGGTAGTGAACGGCAGCGCTGCCCGAGGAGTCCGTGGGCGCGGCAGCCAGGTGGGCGACCCGGGACTTCCCGGAGCCGCCGGGCCCGGTCAGGCTGACCAGTCGTACGGCGGGGTCGCCCAGCAGCGAGCGCACCTGCTCCACGAGGTCGTCGCGGCCGAACGTCGTCGTCGCGGGGCGGGGGACCTGGGCGGGCGGGCGGGGCTGGGGGACGCGGGCGGCCGGTGCGGCGGCGTCCGGAGGCGCCAGCGTCGGGTCCTGGCGCAGGATCGCCAGCTCCAATTGCTGCAGCGCCTGGCCGGGGTCGATGCCGAGCTCGTCGGCGAGCTGGTCGCGGGCCCGGGCGTACGCCGCGAGGGCGTCCGCCTGCCGGTCGGTGCGGTAGAGCGCGACCATCAGCTGGCCCCACCGGCGCTCGCGGGTGGGCTGCTCCCGCACCCGCTCCTCCAGGGTGGCCACCAGATCCTGGTGGCGTCCCAGTCGCAGCGCGCTGTCGGCGGCGTCCTCCTCGGCGGCCCACCGCAGTTCGTCGAGGCGTACGGTCTCGCCCTCGGCGAACGGGTGGTCCGCGACGTCAGCGAGCGCGTCGCCACGCCAGAGCGCCAGCGCCTCGGCCACCAGGCCTGCTGCGGTTGCCTCGTCCCCGCGGGCCCGGCAGCCGCGCGCCTCGGCCAGGAGCGCCTCGAAGCGCTGGACATCGGTGGTGACCTCGGGTGCGAGCACGTAGCCAGGTGGCCGGCTCAGCAGATGCTCGGCGCCGGGTTCGAGCGCCTCCAGCGCCTTGCGGAGCTTGTGGACGAACACCTGGAGCGTCGCCAGCGGCTTCGCCGGCGGGTCCTCTCCCCAGAGGCCGTCGACGATCCGGTCGGTGGAGACGACCTCGTGGCCGGCCAGGGCCAGCATCGCCAGCACGGCACGTTGGCGTGGGCCGCCCAGCCCGGGCAGACCGTCCTTCCCGGCCAGCCGGTCCCCGTGCGCGACCTCCAGCGGTCCCAGCACCCGGATCTCCACGTCGCTCAGGGTAGTGGGGACGAGCCGATCACTTACCCTTCCAGGTGGGGTGGGACGCGAAGGGGCGGATCGATGAGGCGACGTGTGACCAGCCGGGTGACGGCTGTACTGACCGGGGTGGCTGCGGCCGCCTCACTCGCGGTGTTGCCGGTGCTGCCGGCCGGGGCGGCGGGTTTCTGTGCCCTGCCCTCAGCCGGGCTGACCGTGTTCACCTGGGACGGGTCGGTCAACGATCAGTGGTCCGAGCCGGGCAACTGGGCGAACAACCTCGAGCCCAATGCCTACGCCTCCACCGGGTATGTCTGCATCCCCGGCAGCGCCCCGAACAACGACGTGATCATCGGTGACGGCATCGAGGGCAACGTCCAGATGGTCGACGTCGAGGGCGGGGCCAGCCTGACCATCCAGGACGGCGGCAAGCTCTTCGTCTTCGGCGACCAGGCCACTCGCCCCAGCATCGTCCGCGCCGGTGCGGCGCTGACCCTGCGCCAGGGCGCACTGGGCGGCTCGGGGCGGATCAACCTCAACGGATCGATGACCTGGCGCAGCGAGATCGACGGCGTCGGCACGATCACCACACGGGAGTGCGGAATCGGCGGCGCGGCGGAGCCGGGGGATGACGGTGATCCCGACGCGTGTGCCACCGCGGTCAGCGGCCAGCGCGGCCTGCTGGTCGTCGGTGACAACGCCACCGTGCAGGTCGACGGGCGCGGGGTGAACCTCTTCGACGAGTACCGCCTCCTCGTCCGCGGCACCGTGCGGCTCTCCGGCGAGGCGTACGTCGCCGCCGACCGCGGCACCCGCTTCGAACTTCGCCCCAAGGCCAGCGGCACCGGGGTGGGGCGCCTGGTGATCGACAACGCCGGCGGCATCTACGAGGGCCGGACCAACAACGGAGTCACCGGCCTCGCGGCCGTCGTCAACGCCGGGCTGATCCTCAAGCGGGCCGCGGGCGCCAGCGTGATCGCCGCGACGTACACCGAGCCCGGCGCTGGTCGGATCGTCGTACGTCAGGGCGTCCTGTCCCTGCCGGAGCTCCCGCCCGCGACCCCACCCGGGCCGGCGGCGGTCACCGGGGGCGCCACCCTGGGCGCCGGCCGCTGTGCGGCCGGGAGCACCTTGGGCTGCCAGCCCGTCACCGAGGGCGCGATCACCCAGGCCGCCGCGCTCACCGTCCCCGGCGCCGACACCAACGGGGCGCAGGTGCAGATCTTCACCCGCGCCGGCGTCGCCAAGCCGGCGAACACCGCCGGTCGCGTGCTGGAGGTGCACGCCCTCGGGCTGGCCGCCACCGCCGGGAAGCCGGCTGTGCTCACGCTCCGGTTCGACTCCTCGCTGCTCGACGGTCGGACCGTCGGGCAGGTGCAGGTGCTGCGCCAGGCAAAGCCGGGCAAGCCGTTCGTGGTGATCAAGGCGTGCCGTCCGACCGGGAAGCCGCCGGTGGGGCAGATCGCGTGCGTGGACCGGCGTGGACTCCCGGCGAGCAGCCGCAACGCGTTCGACCCGGGCGACGACCCGAACACCGACGACCCGGACGTGGTGCTGGTGGTCCGCACCACCGGGACGAGCCGCTGGGTGGGGCGCCTGCTCTAGGTGGGTCCAGCGTGAAAGACGCGACCAGTCGCGCGCAAAACGCGACCAGTCGCGCGGAAGACATGACCAGTCGCGGGGAAGACGTGACCAGTCGGCGGTAAGTGGTGCGTTAAGTGGGCGCTAAGCGCTCGGATCGACGGTTCGTGACAGAGCCCCTGACGGAGGGGCGGATGTCAGGAGCCCCCCATGAACGGTCGCCAGCCCCGCACCCGGATGCCCTTCGCGCGCAGCGGCCTCGTCGCGGTCACGCCCGCCCGCTGACCGTCCCTCAGCACACCGCCTACCGCCGACTGGTCGCATCTTCCCCGCGACTGGTCAGGTCTTTCCGCCGAGTGGTCGGATCTTGCGCGCAGTTCGCGGGCTCAGCCGGGGGCACTGGACGCCGATGTTAATGATCATTAACATCGGGGGATGACCACTCCTCCATCGCCGTCCCCGACCGCGCCGTCCATGGCGGACCTGGTCGCCGACCTGCGGGAGCGGCTGGCGACGGTCCGACTCGGCGGGTCGGAGTCGGCCCGCGCCAAGCACGTCGCCCGCGGCAAGTTGCTGCCACGCGACCGCGTCGACCGGCTCCTCGACCCGGGGTCGCCGTTCCTGGAACTGTCGCCGCTGGCGGCGTACGGGATGTACGGCGCCGAGGGCGAGGACTACGCCGTCCCCTCGGCCTCGATCATCACCGGCATCGGGCTCGTCCAGGGCCGCGCCTGCGTGATCGTGGCCAACGACGCCACCGTCAAGGGCGGCACCTACTACCCGATCACCGTCAAGAAGCACCTCCGCGCCCAGGAGGTCGCCCGGGCCAACCGGCTCCCCTGCCTCTACCTGGTCGACAGCGGCGGCGCGTTCCTGCCGATGCAGGACGAGGTCTTCCCCGACAAGGACCACTTCGGCCGGATCTTCTTCAACCAGGCGAACCTGTCGGCGCAGGGGATCCCGCAGCTGGCCGCGGTGATGGGGTCGTGCACCGCCGGCGGCGCCTACGTGCCGGCAATGTCGGACGAGACCGTGATCGTGCGCGACCAAGGCACGATCTTCCTGGGTGGCCCGCCGCTGGTGAAGGCGGCCACCGGCGAGGTCGTGACGGCCGAGGAGCTCGGCGGCGGCGAGGTGCACGCACGCAAGTCCGGGGTGGTCGACCACCTCGCGCAGGACGACGCGCACGCACTGGAGATCCTGCGGTCGATCGTGGGGACGCTGCCGGGTGGGGGTGGTTTCGAGACGGGTTTCGAGACGCTCGCTTCGCTCGCTCCTCAACCACCGTCTGCTTCGCTCGCACCGGGGTATGCGAACCAGCAGGAGCCGGAGGAGCCGGCGCTGGATCCGGCGGGGTTGTACGACGTGGTGCCGACCGACCCGCGGACGCCGTACGACGTCCGCGAGGTGATCCGCCGGGTGGTGGACGGCAGCCGCTTCCACGAGTTCAAGGAGCTGTACGGCGAGACGCTGGTCTGCGGCTTCGCGCACATCTGGGGCCACCCGGTGGGGATCGTCGCGAACAACGGCATCCTCTTCAGCGAGTCCGCCCTCAAGGGCGCGCACTTCATCGAGCTGTGCAACCAGCGGCGGGTGCCACTGGTGTTCCTGCAGAACATCACCGGCTTCATGGTCGGCCGCGACTACGAGAACCGGGGCATCGCCCGCGACGGCGCGAAGCTCGTCACCGCGGTCGCGTGCTCGGTGGTCCCGAAGTTCACCGTGGTGATCGGCGGCTCCTTCGGCGCGGGCAACTACGGCATGTGCGGCCGCGCGTACGACCCGCGGTTCCTCTGGATGTGGCCCAACGCCCGGATCTCGGTGATGGGCGGGGAGCAGGCAGCCTCGGTCCTGGCGACCGTCCGCCGCGACGGCATCGAGGCCAAGGGCGGCTCGTGGAGCGCCGAGGACGAGGAGACCTTCAAGGCGCCGATCCGGGAGCAGTACGAGGCCCAGGGGTCGCCGTACTACTCCACCGCCCGACTCTGGGACGACGGCATCATCGACCCGATCGACACCCGCCGCGTGCTCGGCATGGGCCTCGCGGCCGCCGCGCACGCCCCGATCCCGGCGCCGCAGTACGGCGTCTTCCGGATGTGATCCCCATGCTGTCCACGCTGCTCATCGCCAACCGGGGCGAGATCGCGCTCCGCGTGATCCGCTCGGCCCGGGCCCGCGGGCTGCGCACCGTCGCGGTCTACTCCGACGCCGACCGCGGCGCCCCGCACGTACGCGAGGCCGACGTCGCGGTCCACCTGGGCCCGACCCCGGCGCTGGAGTCCTACCTCAACATCGACCGCCTCCTCGACGCCGCGCGCCGGACCGGCGCCGACGCGGTCCACCCCGGCTACGGCTTCCTGTCCGAGCGAGCCGCGTTCGCCCGGGCGCTGGAGGAGGCCGGCATCACGCTGGTGGGTCCCAGTGCCGCGGTGATGGAGGCGATGGGCCGCAAGGACCGCGCCCGGGAGATCGCCGAGCGGGCCGGCGTGCCGGTGGTGCCGCGGGTGGAGGTGGGAGCTGAGGCGTCCTCCTCGACCACCGGGGAGGTGGCGGCGGGGTTCCCGGTGCTAGTGAAGGCGGCCGCCGGCGGGGGAGGCAAGGGGATGCGGATCGTCCGCGACCCGGCCGACCTGGACGCTGCCATCGCGGCGGCCCGGCGTGAGGCGGCGTCCGCGTTCGGCGACGACACGATCCTCATCGAGCGCTACGTCGAGCAGGGCCGCCACGTCGAGGTCCAGATCATGGGCGACACCCACGGCAACGTCGTGCACTTCTTCGAGCGTGACTGCTCGGCCCAGCGACGTCACCAGAAGGTGCTCGAGGAGGCGCCCGCACCGACCGTCTCTGCGGCCGCCCGCGCGGTGCTGCTGGACTCCGCGGTCGCGCTGGCCCGCGAGGTCGGGTACGTCGGCGCCGGCACCGTGGAGTTCCTGGTGGCGGACGACGAGGTCTACTTCCTGGAGATGAACACCCGCCTTCAGGTCGAGCACCCCGTCACCGAGGAGGTGGTCCAGGTCCGCGGGCAGCGGCTCGACCTGGTCGACCTCCAACTGCGCGTCGCGGACGGCGAACCGCTCGGCTTCACCCAGGACGACGTCACCTGCCACGGCCACGCGATCGAGGCCCGGGTGTACGCCGAGGACGCCTTCGACGGGTTCCTGCCCCAGGCCGGCACCGCGACGTTGGTGCGCTGGCCGAGCCGGGCCCGGGTCGACGCGGCGCTGGAGAGCGGCGCGGTCGTGGGCACGGCGTACGACCCGATGCTGGGCAAGGTGATCGCGACCGGACCGACGCGGGAGACCGCGCGGGCCGCGCTGGTCGCCGCGCTCGACGACACCGCGGTGCTGGGCCTGACCACGAACCTCGGCTTCGTCCGGCAGTTGGCCGCCTCGACCGCGTTCGCCGAGCACGAGTTGCACACCGCCTGGCTCGACATCCACCCCGACGCCGTACGGCCCCCGGAGCCGACCTCGGCAGCACTGCTCGGCGCCTGGGCGATGGCGCATCCGCCGCGGCCCGCCGCGGCCGGGGTCTTCCAGAGCGGCGACGGCTGGCGTCTCGCCGGGCCGCCGGCGCCGGTCCAGGTCGAGCTCGAGGTCGCGGGCGAGCAGGTCACGTTCCTCCTCGGCCCGGACCAGGTCCGCACCGAGGACCGTGACTGGTCGGTGCAGCCGGTCGCCGCCGAGGCCGGCGTGCTCCGCCTCGAGATCGACGGTGTCGTCGTGGAGGGCACGGTGGCCGTCGAGCGGCACCGGGTGCAGGTCGCCTACTGCGGGCACACGTTCACCTTCGCGCGCCCCGACGCCTTCGGCCCCGGCGGGCACGGCGCGCTCTCCGACGGCACGGTCAGCGCACCGATGCCGGGCACGGTGCTCGCCGTCCACGTGGGCGAGGGTGACACCGTGGAGGAGGGTCAGGTCTGCGTGGTGATGGAGGCGATGAAGATGGAGCTCGCGCTCAAAGCGCCGTACGCCGGCGTGGTCACCCGGCTCAGCGCCGCCCAGGGCGGCCAGGTCGCCCTCGGGCAGGCCCTGCTCGTCGTGGAGGCGGCCTCGTGAGGCGCCCCGCCGAGCACCGCGAGGCCGGGCTTCCGCCGCGGGTGCTCATCTACGAGGTGGGCCCCCGCGACGGTCTGCAGAACGAGTCGGCGCTGGTCGACGTGGAGATCAAGGCCGAGTTCATCCGGCGGCTGGTGGCCGCCGGGCTGAAGATCGTCGAGGCGACCAGCTTCGTCCACCCGCGGTGGGTGCCGCAGCTCGCCGACGCCGAGGAGTTGCTCGGGCTGGTCGACCACGCGGGCGAGGTGCCGATGCCGGTGCTGGTGCCCAACGAGCGCGGCCTCGATCGGGCGCTCGCCCTCGGCGTGCAGGACATCGCGATCTTCGGCAGCGCCACCGAGACGTTCGCGCAGCGGAACCTGAACCGGTCCTTCGAGGAGCAGTTCGCGATGTTCGCCCCGACGATGGAGCGGGCGCGGGCGGCCGGGCTCGACGTGCGTGCCTACCTGTCGATGTGCTTCGGCGACCCGTGGGAGGGCGAGGTCGCGCTCGACCAGGTCGTCCGTGCCGGTGTCCGCCTGCTCGACCAGGGGGCGTGGCAGCTCTCGCTGGGCGACACCATCGGCGTCGGCACGCCCGGCCACGTCACCGCCCTGCTCGACGCGTTCAACGCCGCGGGCGTCTCCGACGACCGGCTCGCCGTGCACTTCCACGACACCTACGGCCAGGCGCTGGCCAACAGCCTCGCCGCGATCCGGCACGGGGTGACATGCGTGGACGCGAGCGCCGGAGGCCTGGGCGGCTGCCCCTACGCGCACTCCGCGACGGGCAACCTGGCCACCGAGGACCTGGTCTGGATGCTGCACGGTCTGGGCATCGAGACCGGCGTCGACCTGGACGCGCTGGTGGCGACGAGCACCTGGATGGCCGAGCAGTTGGGCCGCCCGAGCCCGAGCCGCGTCGTGACGGCGCTGGCGGCTTCGGACAGCTGATCGTCCGTCAGCCGGGCGGGCGCTGGCGGAGCTCGCGGTCGGCGTACCGCCCGACCTGGTAGGTCGCGAACGCGTCCGCGCTGCCACCCCACACACCACCGACGACCGGCACGCGGCGCAGCACCACACCGGCGGCGCGCTTGCCGATCACCCGGTTGACCAGCGCCGAGGTGACCTCACCGGCGACCAGGGTGTCGACCACCGGGTCGTGCGCCGGCGCGGTCGCCACCACCATCGGGGTGCCGGGGATCTTCTTCTCCTTGACCAGCTGGAGCACCAGCTCCTCACCGAGCGTGCAGATCAGGATGGCGTTGTGGACCCGGGGGTCGGCCAGGTGGTACCCCCGCAGGTGGGCGATCGCCGCGATCAGCCGGGTCTGGAGGAGGGCGAGGCCGGCGATGTTGAGCGGGATGGTCGCCGGCGCGGCGGCCAGGCCACCGAGGTTCGTCACGAAGCCCTGCGCGCCGGCCACGCTCGTGTGGCGGCGGACGAGGTCGGAGATCGCATCCTCGACGTTGCCCTCGTTCTCCTCAAGCAGTTTGCGGGCTCCGTCCGCCGCAGGCGGGAGCGGGCCCACCCCATGGATGGCGCGCTCGACGGTGCGGTGCACGAAGCTGCTGTTCAGGTTCGGTGCGACCTTGTGCACCTCGGGCAGCGTCTTGTTCACTACGCGCTGACGGATCCCCACGTCGACTCCTTCGTTCGGCTCCTCCACGAGCCCGGTACCCAGTGTGCAGGGCGGCCGGTCATCGCCCGGGCGAGCAGAGCCGAGAGAATCGACACATGCCGATCGAACCGCCGCCGTCCGTCTGGGTCTTCCCCGACCTGACCGACCCGGCGGTCGATGACGAAGCCGCCGATCTGGTGGGCCGCGGCGCCGACCTGGCACCGGGGACGCTGCTGGCGGCGTACCGTTCCGGGCTGTTCCCGATGCCCGCCCCGCCGGACGCCGACCTCGGCGGACCGGTGCGCAGCGACGACCTGTTGTGGTGGTGTCCGGTCGAGCGCGGCGTCCTGCCGCTGGACGGGCTGCGGGTCACCCGCTCGCTGGCCAAGTCGTGCCGCGGGTTCGAGATCCGGGTCGACACCGCGTTCGCCGACGTCGTGGCCGGCTGTGCGGACCCGGCCCGCGACCAGGGCTGGATCAACGCCGCGATCGCGGAGGCCTACACCGAGCTGCACCGGCTGGGCTGGGCGCACTCGGTGGAGACCTGGCGCGACGGCGAGCTCGTCGGCGGGCTGTACGGCGTCGCGATCGGCGGGCTCTTCGCCGGGGAGTCGATGTTCCACCGCGCCCGCGACGCCTCGAAGGTGGCACTGGTCGGGTTGGTCGACCTGCTCCACGACGAGTACGCCGCGCACCGGCTCCTCGACGTGCAGTGGCGCACGGACCACCTGGCCAGCCTCGGCGTGGTGGAGGTGCCGCGGGCGCGCTACCTCAGGCGGCTGCGGGCGGCCCTGCAGGTGCCGCTACCGGAGCGCTTCGCCTGACGGCTCGCCCGACGACCCGCCCAGCCCCGGGGTCGCGCCGCGGGCCTGCAGCGCCCGCTCGCCCGCCGGCGCGCGAGGGGAGAACGTGGTCGGCGGCTCGACCACGTACGGCACCTCGGGGTCGACCACCTGGGTGAGCTGGTCCTCGGCGTACCCGGCGCCGACCGACATGTCGTACTGCATCAGGCGGTAGTCGGCGAGCAGGCGGGCGGCGGTGGGGCTGAGCGGGCCGTCGAGGCGGTTGCCGTTGGGGCCGACGCGCAACAGCGGCTCCATCGCGGGGACGTGCCGGTGGAGCTGCGTGAGCAGTGCGTCGAAGGGGCTCAGCCGGGCGCCGACGTGGTTGAGCACCAGCGGCCCGAAGAACGTGGGGCTCGTCGTGGGCAGGGGTCGCGGCGTGAGCGAGCGCAGGTTGGACCACACCAGGAACGGGGTCTCGCGCATCTTCCGGAACCCGTTGGCCATCCGGGTCTCGACCGGCCAGAAGGCGGGCAGGTGGTCGCCGTACAGCAGCACCACGGTCGGCTCCCCGCCGGCGCTGAGGGCGGCCAGGAAGCTGCGCAACGCCTCGTCGCTGTAACGCAGACCCCGCAGGTACGCCGACGCGTCCTCGGCGGCCTCGCCGGTGAGCCCCTCGATCGGCAGCGGGTCCTCGTACTTCCCGCGCATCGGGTAGTGGTTCTGCATCGTCACCAGGTTGACGAAGACGGGCTCCTCGGAGTCCCGGACCACCTCGAGGGTCTCCTCGAAGGCCGCCCGGTCGGAGATGTACTCGTTGTCCTCCACGGTGTCGCGGTGGTCCATCTGGTCGGCGAACCGGGTCTCGTCGAAGCCGAGGACGTCGTAGGCGGTCGACCGCCGGTACATCGAGGGGGTGAACGGGTGGATCGCCACCGTGCGGTGGCCGGTCTCCTCCAGGGTGTCGAGCAGGGAGGGGAAGTGGTCGCGCCCGGGCAGCATCATCTGGTACGGCGTGTTCATCTGCGGCTGGAACAGGGACAAAGACATCCCCGTCAGCGCGGAGAACTCCACGTTGGCGGTGCCGCCGCCGAAACGCCCACTGAGCATGTTGCCCGAGGTGGTCTCGCCCATCAGCGCACGGGTGTAGGGGATCGGGTCCTCGGGGACGGTGATGCCCTTGAGCCGGGTCGGGTCGCTGAGCGTCTCGCTGAGCACCATCACCACGTTGACGTCGTCGAGCGCGGTCGCCTCGCGGCCCTGGTTGATCCGGGCGGCGACCTCGGCGTACTCGCGGGCGATCCGGGCCATCTCGGCCTCGCTGTAGCCGGGAGGTTCGTCCATGCCGGGGACGGCGGTGTTGTAGAGCATCCCGCCCACGAAGCCGTTGACCCGGTAGTTCGCCGCCTGGTTCCAGAAGCGCCACGCCGCCCCGCTGCGCTCGAACTCCGCCCGGATCTGGTTGCCGGGGGTGTTGAAGTGGGCGGCCTGCACGAGCAGGACGGTGGTCAGCGCGATGATCCCGATGCGCACCGGCACCAGCGCGACGGTCAACCGCGGGTGGGTCTTCCAGCGCGGTCGGGGGAACACCTTGTCCGCGAAATGGCCGAGCAGCAGGCCCGCCCCGACCACCAGCAGCGCGGCGCCGGCGCCCAGCAGCACGGTGCGCAGCCCGACCACGTCGGTGAGGAAGCCGACCTCCTTCACCGAGGACAGTTCGGTGGGGTAGAGCGGCTCGACGCGCAGCTCGAGCTTGACCTTGTTGCTGTAGCCCAGGGCGAGCGCGCCGACGATGACGATCGACGTGGTCAGCCACAGGCGGCCGGTGATCGCCAGCACCAGCAGGGTGACGGCCCAGACGATGGTGACGCCGAGGAAGAACAGCCCCAGATGCTCACGCACCGGGGAGTCGTCGGGGAGCGGCCACCCGGTGGAGAGGACCTCCAGGATCAGGGTCGCCAGCACCGCCACGACGAAGGAGAGCAGCACGGCACCGCCGAGGACCGACCCCGGCGCTCGCAGCCAACGCAGCCCCCGCACGGATCAGGTGTACCTCACCGGTGGTGAGGACCGGACCCGATTTCCACAGTCGAGACCGGAATGAGACGGCCGCCACGCGACGTACCGGCGCAATTGCGCCGTTGGGACGGCGTCCGGGGCCGAAAACACCGTCCGAACCACGCAATTGCGGGGTTCAGGCGCAGCGAGGTTCGGCGCGCTGCGGGGTCAGGGGCGCAGAACGACAGGCAGCCGCTCGTACCCGCGCAGGATCCGGGTCGGGCGTCGCTCGGCGCCGGGGGCGAGTCGCAGGTCGGAGTAGCGCTCGAAGAGGCTGCGCAGTCCGACCTCGCCCTCCATCCGCGCCAGCGCGGCGCCGAGACAGTAGTGCCGCCCGGCCGAGAACGAGACGTGCTCCTGGGCGTTGATCCGGGCCACGTCGAACCGGTCGGGGTCGGGGAACACCTGCGGGTCGCGGTTCGCCCCCGCGAGGACGGCGACGACGGCGGAGCCCTTCGGGACGCGGACCCCCATCACCTCGGTGTCGCGCAGCGACATCCGGCCGGTCAGGAGCACCGGCGGATCCACACGCAGCACCTCGTCGACGGCATTGGGCCACAGATCGGGCTTCTCCTCCAGCACCCGGCGCTGCTCGGGGTGCTCGGCGAGCAGCGCGATCCCGTTGGAGAGCAGGTTGACGGTGGTCTCGAACCCGGCGGCGAGGACCAGCCCCGCGGTCGACTTGAGTTCGACGTCGCTGAGGCCCTGGCCGTTCTCCTGCACCGAGACCAGCCGGCTGAGCAGGTCGTCGCCGGGGTTGCGGCGCAGGGTTCGCAGGTGCTGCTCCAACCAGGTGTCGAACTCACGCAGCGACTTCTCCACGTCGCGGAACTCCGACCAGGACAGGCCCAGGTCGAGGCTGGGTGCAGCGGCGGCCCCGAATCTCAGCACCTTCGCGCGATCACGTTCGGGGACGCCGAGGATCTCCGCGATCACGGTGACCGGGAGCAGCGCGCAGTAGCGCTCGACGACGTCCACCGGGCGGTCGGTGGGCAGGTCGTTCAGCAGGCCGTCGGCGATCTCCTGGGTGCGGGTGCGCAACTGCTCGACCGCCTTGACCGAGAACACCCGGGTCACCAGCTTGCGGTAGCGGGTGTGGTCCGGCGGCTCGGTGACCAGCAGCGACGGCGGCGTCAACGGACCGAGAGGGGCGTCGGCCATCGACCAGGCCTGGGCGCGCGCGATCCGGGTCGTCGGGTTGTCGGTGGGCAGGAACCCGGAGCCGAAGTCGGGGCTGGAGAGCACCGCGCGTACCTCGGCCGGGGTGACCGCGACGAACGCGTACTTCCCGCGGAACAGCGGTCCGCGCCTCCGCAGTTCGTCCAGGAGCGGCACCAGCCCGTCGAGGTCGGCCTCGCCGGTGGCGACGAACATGCGCCCGTGCAGGTCGCCCTGGCGTGCGGCCCGGCGCAGCAGGGTGCGCGGCAGGGCATGCCCCAGCGACCAGCGCACGCCGGCGCGCGCGACCGGGGTGACCGGGGTCGAGATCGGTCCCACCGAGCAGGACCCGACGGTGATGGGCATGGTGACTCCTCGGGGTGCGCCTATTTGAGGAACTTGCTCGTACGCCGGTCCGCGAGCGGCTTGCCGCCGGTCTGACAGGTGGCGCAGTACTGGAGGGAGGAGTCGGCGAAGGAGACCTCGCGCACGGTGTCGCCGCACACCGGGCAGGCCTCGCCGGTGCGGCCGTGGACGGCCAGGTGCGACTTCTTCTCACTCTTCAGGTCCGCCGCCCCCAGGCCGCGGGACCGGTCGACGGCGGCGGTCAGGGTGTCACGGATCGCGTCGTACAGGTGCTGGAGCTCGGCGGGGTCCTCGGCGATCGAGACCGCCGGCTTGAAGGGCGACATCCGGGCCGCGTGCAGGATCTCGTCGGAGTAGGCGTTCCCGATCCCGGCGATCGTGCCCTGCTGTCGCAGCACGCCCTTGACCTGGGACCGGCCGGCGTCGCGCAGGATCGCGCCGAGCTCGTCGACGGTGAAGTCCTCCCCGAGCGGGTCCGGGCCGAGCGAGGCGATCCCGGGCACCTCCTGGGGGTCGCGCACCACGTAGATCGCCAGGCGCTTCTGGGTGCCCGCCTCGGTGATGTCCAGGGCGGTGTCGTCGTCGAGCACCAGCCGGGCGGCGAGCGGCGACTTCGCCGAGGGCCGCGGCGGCGTCGCCGGCACGGTGTCCTTCCAGCGCACCCAGCCGGCTCGGGCCAGGTGCACCACCAGGTGCAGGCCGCCGACGCTCAGGTCGAGGAACTTCCCGTGCCGGGTCACGCCCTCCACGAAGGCGCCGTGCAAGGCCGAGGGCGGAGGGTCGTAGGTCTTCAGCGCGTTGAACGCCACCAGGTCGAGCCGGACCACGGCGCGCCCCTCCAACCGGGCGCGCAGATCCTCGGCCAAGGCCTGCACCTCGGGGAGCTCGGGCATGGGGCGAGTCTAGGAGGGGGCCATGTCGGCTGGCACAACGAGCCGAAACGGCTCCGAATCGGCCCCGGCGGACCCGTTGTGCCAGTCCATCTGGCCGCGCACACTGGAGCGATGACCGTCACACCGCTGCCGCAGACCGGGGAGATCTTCCTCGACGCCCGGGCGCCGGAGCGCAGCCTGCGGGTGGCGTGGCACCACGAGTCGGGGTTGGTGGTGCTCTCGCTCTGGGCGGGGACCGTCTGCCGGGGGACGTTCCAGCTCCCCGTCGAGGAGGTGCCGGACCTGATCGAGACGTTGCGCCGCGGATTGGATCAGGCTTACGACACGATCCGGCTCGCTAGCTCAATCTAAGGAATTCGCTAGACACGCGGATACTGTCCTCGCGTGGACCCGATCAGGAACCCTTACGCCCCGGGCGCCGGACAGCGCCCGCCCGAGCTGGCCGGCCGCGACCGGGAGCTCGCGCAGTTCGATGTCACACTCGAGCGGGTCGGCGCCAACCGCCCCGAGCGCAGCATGGTGCTCTCCGGTCTGCGCGGCGTCGGCAAGACGGTGCTGCTCAACGCGCTGCGCGGCCAGGCGGTCAAGCGGGCCTGGGGCACCGGCAAGATCGAGGCCCGGCCCGAGCAGTCGGTGCGGCTCCCGCTCGCCCAGGCCACGCACGCCGCCGTCCGCGAGCTCGCCCACCGGCACCGCGACCCCGACCGGGTCGACCAGGTGGCGGCGGTGCTCAAGGCGTTCGCCCTGCGGACCGACTTGAAGGATCGCAAGGGCGTGCGCTGGCAGCCGCCGGTGGACGTCACCGCCACCAAGGGGCGGGCCGACTCCGGCGATCTCGAGCTGGACCTGATCGAGCTGTTCACCGATGTCGCCGAGCTGGCCGGGGACCTCGGTGTCGGCGTCGGCCTCTTCATCGACGAGATGCAGGACCTGGCGTCGGAGGAGCTCGGCGCGCTGTGCGGCGCGGTCCACGAGATCAGCCAGCAGGGCTCGCCGCTGGTGATCGTGGGCGCCGGTCTGCCGCACCTCCCGACGGCGCTGGCGGCCAGCAAGTCGTACGCCGAGCGGCTCTTCCGCTACGTCGCCGTCGACCGCCTGCCCCGCGCCGACGCGGACCGCGCCTGGCTGCGCCCCGCCGCGGAGGAGGGCGTGACGTACGAGCAGGAGGCGCTCGACGAGCTCTACCGGCTGACCGACGGCTACCCCTACTTCGTGCAGGCCTACGGCAAGGTCACCTGGGACGTCGCGCTCGGCACCCCGATCCGGTATGCCGACGTCAAGGAGGCCGCACCCGAGGCGGAGGCCGAGCTCGGGGTGGGCTTCTTCGGAGCGCGGTACGAGCGGGCGACGCCGGCCGAGCGGGAGTACATGCGGACGATGGCCGAGCTCGGCGTCAGCGGCCCGATCAGCACGGCCGACATCGCCAAGGCGCTGGGCAAGCGGCCGCAGTCGCTGAGCCCGGCGCGCGACGGGCTGATCAAGAAGGGCCTGATCTACTCGGCCGAGCGCGGGTCGGTGGCGTTCACCGTGCCGCACTTCGGCGCGTTCCTGCGGGCGGTGAGGTGACCGCAGCGGGTGAGGTGGACCGCGTCGAGGAGGCCTTCGCGGCGACTCCTCGGGAGGGCTTCCTGCCGCCGGGGATGCGGATCCACGCGGGCATCGACGCCCCCGTGGAGATCGGCCACGGCCAGACCAACAGCCAGCCGCGCACGGTCGCGGCGATGCTCCGCCTCCTCGATGTCGGACCCGGTCAGCGGGTGCTCGACGTCGGTGCGGGCTCGGGGTGGACCACCGCGTTGCTGGCGCACCTGGTAGGCCCGGGCGGGCAGGTGGTCGGCGTCGAACTGGTCCCCGAGCTCGTGGAGTTCGGTGCGGCGAACCTGGCCGCGTGCGACCGCCCGTGGGCGTGCCTGGAGCAGGCCGATCCCGACCGGCTGGGCGCGGCCGACCGGGCGCCGTACGACCGGATACTCGTCTCCGCCGAGGCCGAGAGCATCCCGGAGGAGTTGATCGCCCAACTCGCGACCGACGGCGTCCTGGTGGTGCCGGTCCGCGGCACCATGCTCCGCATCGTGCGCAGCGGCGACGCGCTCGAGGTCACCGAGCACGGGCTCTATCGCTTCGTGCCGCTCCTCTGAGCCGTGTGACCGGGCCGGGGTGGTGTCCCGCCACATGCCCGCCACACCAACGTCGCCACCCGCTCGGCCCAGTCGGCCGGTGCCTCGACCCCGACCAGGGCGAGGGAGTACCAGGAGCCGGTCAGGAACGATCCCGCCACGGTGAGGTCGGCGTCGGCGGGTAGGTCCCCCCGTTCCTGGGCGGCGGTGAGGATCGCCCGGAAGCGGGCGCGCCGCGGCGCCACGATCTCGGCGTCGTACTGCGCGCGCACCTCGGGGTCGACGCCGTCGCCGAGCATGAGCCCCACGAGGGGCAGCGCACCGGCCTCGGTGATGCAGTGCCGGAAGTGCTCGAGTTCGACGACCAGATCGTCGAAGGGCTCCCCGGTGACCGGGGGTGGCTCGACAGCCGCGAGACGCGCCACGGCGGCCACGGCCAGCGCGGTCTTGTCCTTCCAGCGGCGGTAGAGCGCGGGCCGGGTGGTGCCGGCGTCGGCGGCGACCGCAGCCAGGGACAGGCCGGCGAACCCGTCGCGCGCGAGGTGGCGCAGCGTCGTCTCCAGCACGGCGGCGTCGATCCCCGCGTCGCGGGGCCGACCGTGGGGACGGCGTTCGAGGGTCTCCGGCACCCCTCCACATTACGTGACATGGGGGTATTGAAAGCAACCCCGCGGATTATTACGTTACGTACACGATCCGTAACGAAAGGAACCCGTCATGGCTGCCACCCTCGACGTCCACGGTGCCCCGAAGAAGGTGCTGATGCTGGTCTCCAACCCGGCCGTCTCGCCGCAGACCGGCCAGCAGCAGTACTCCGGCGCCGCCGCGGCACGCCTCGTGGTGGAAGCCCTGGGCCGATGAGTGGGCCGCCCATGACGGGCAGCCTGCGCGTCACCGTCGTCGGCGCCGGCCGGGTCGGCCGCGCCCTCGGGGCGAACCTGGCGGGCCTGGGCCACGACGTCCGGTATGCCGTCCGCGACGTCGCCACCTCCGACGCTCCTGGCGCGGTCGCCCTGACCGACGGGTGCGCGGGCGCGGACATCGTGCTGCTCGCCGTCCCGTTCGGAGCGGTCGCCGACGTCGTACCGGCGCTCGGGCTCACGCCCGAGCAGATCCTCGTCGACGCGACCAACCCGGCGGGATGCCGATCCAGGAGCCCAGTGGAGCCGCCCGGGTGGCGTCGCTGCTCCCCGCAACGGTGCCCCTGGTGAAGGCGTTCAACGTCCTCGGCGCCGAGCACATGAGCGCCCCACCCTTGCCCGACGGACACCGGCCGGTGCTCCCCGTCGCCTCCGACGACCCGGCCGCGCGCGCCCGGATCGCGGCCCTGGCCACCGACATGGGATTCGACGGGGTCGAGGTCGGCGGCCTCGAGGCCGCAGCCGTGCTGGAGGAGGTGGCCCGCTTCTGGGGGCTGCTCGCCTTCGCCGGAGGCCGCGGCCGCCAGGTGGTCCTCGTCGCCGAGTCCCGACCCTGAGAGGCCGTCATGACGTACCCGACCCACACCGCCCACCCCGCGCGGATGCGCGACCACACCGTGAACGAACGGGCCGCCACACCGCTGGAACTGCTCTTCGACCTCTGCTTCGTGGTCGCCGTGGCGATCCTCGCCGCCGAGCTCGACCACGGCATCGTCGACGGCCACCCGTGGGAGGCCGCCGTCACCTACGCGCTGCTCTTCGTGCCCGTGTGGTGGGCCTGGATGAGCTACACCTGGTACGCCACCGCGTTCTCCCACGACGACCCCGTGACCCGGGTCCTGACGCTGCTCCAGATGGGCGGTGTCCTTGCGGTAGCCGCGGCGATCCCCACCGCGGTCGAGGGAGACCCGCTCCCCTTCGCGCTCTGCTACACCGCGATGCGGCTCCCCCTGATCGTGTTGTGGCTGCGCTCGGCACGGGCCGACGAGGCGCACCGCGCCTTCGCCACGACGTACGCCGTGGGGTCGGCCATCGCGCAGGTGCTCTGGGTCGTCGGGGCGCTGCTGCCCGGACCGGGGCGCGCGGTGGTCTTCCTGCTCGCGCTGGTCGTGGACCTCGGTACCCCCACGAGGGCGGTACGCCGCTCCCCAGGACCGGTGTTCCACCCCGGTCACATCGCCGAGCGGTACGGCCTCTTCACGATCATCGTGCTGGGCGAGACCGTTCTCGCGGTCTCGGTCGGCTTCCGCGACGTCCTCGACGGCGGGGACGGGGTCGCGGAGGCACTCGTCATCGTCGGGGCGGCGCTGGCGGTCTCCTTCGGGCTCTGGTGGATCTACTTCGACGCGCTGGGTCGCGACGGGCTCACCCGCAACCGCAAGGCCGCGTTCCTGTGGGGCTACGGCCACTACGTGCTCTTCGCGGCCCTGGCCGCCTTCGGCGCAGGCATCACCGCCCAGCTCCACCTCGGCCACAAGGACGGGGACCACACGCTGATGGCGATCTCGGTGGTCGCCGTTCCTGTGGCGATCGCGCTGGCCGCGGTCGCCTGGCTCCAGCAGGTCGCGAACGGCCGGTCGGCGGGCACCGCGCGGATCGCGGGCGCGGCACTGCTGGCGCTTTCGTGCGTGCCGTTGGGGCTGGCACTCTCGGTGGCAGCGGTCGACGTCGTCCTGGCGCTGATCGTGAGCGCTCTGGTGCTGCGGGAGGTGACGGCGACCCGGGAGGAGGCGGTGGGTGGCTGACAGTCGCGACGTTGTGCACACCCGGTCCGGGGCGACGCTGCACCTCGGGCCCGAGGTGGTCGAGAAGGTGCACCGCGCCGGCACCGACCCCGACGCGCTGCGGCGGCGGCTCGAGGCGGCCGAGGCTCTGCCGGCGCTGCTCAGCCCGCTGTCGACGTACGTCGAGCTGCGCGCGGGCCGCTGCGTGACCCGGTGGCCGCGGGTACCGGTGCTCGACCCGGAGGACGCGGGCTCCGTCGACGCCGTGCCGTGGACGGAGTTCGGTCGCCTGCTCGCCGGGCTCCACCGGGCACCGGTCCCCGACGGGCTGCCCCCGGCGGAGCCGTGGGCGCGGCTGGACCGGGCGCTGGCCCGGCTCGGGCAGTCCGCCGACGCCGACGTCGTACGCAGCGCCGCCGCTGCCCTGCCACGCCCGGGAACGGGGACGGCAACGCCGGACCGGGTGGTCCACGGAGACCTGCACGCGGGTCAACTGGCCCGCGGCCCGGGCGGCTGGGTGCTGCTCGACGTGGACGACCTCGGGTACGGCGACCCCGTCCACGACCTCGCCCGGCCCGCGGGCTTCTGGGCCGCCGGGCTGCTCGCGGACGGGGACTGGGAGACGTTCCTCGCGGCGTACGTGGGCGCGGGCGGTCCGGCCGTCGACCCGGCGGATCCGTGGGATCGCCTGGAAGTCCCCGCCCGGGCCGCGGTGATCACCGCCGCCGCGCAGTCGCTGGACCCCTCCTCGCCGGCCGCTGCCGCTCGGGACGACCTGGTGGCGGCTTGTCGGAGGATGCCAGGATCAGTGGCATGACGCAGCCTCCTCCCTTCCCCGGTGCCCCGGGCGCCGCGCCGACCTTCACCTGCCCGAAGTGCCAGGGTGCGATGCGCACCTACGACCGCAACGGCGTGCACGTGGAGCAGTGCGACCAGTGCCGCGGCATCTTCCTCGACATGGGCGAGTTCGAGCACTTGATGCAGATCGAGTCCCGCTACTCCCAGGGCCCGCCGCCGGCCGCCCACTCCGGGCCGAGCTGGGGGAGCTACCACGGCCACAAGTACCGCAAGAAGGGCTTCGGGGGCCTCTTCTTCTCCAGCTGACCGGCGCGCCGCGGCGGTCCGACTGACGGTCGGGCCGCCCCGCTGCCACCATGGGCGGATGCACCGTCCGGAGGGGCGGCCCCAGGTGGTCGCGCATCGCGGCGCCAGCGCGGCCAAGGCCGAGCACACTCTCGCCGCCTACGTCCAGGCGCTCGACGAGGGCGCCGACGCGCTGGAGTGCGACGTGCGGCTGACCGCCGACGGTCACCTGGTGTGCGTGCACGACCGACGGATCGACCGGACGACGGGTGCCCGCGGCACCGTCTCCACGATGAGCCTGGCCGAACTCTCCGAGCTCGACGCCGCGTCGTGGAAGACCCCCTGGTGGGACCTGGACGACGAGGCCGAGGACCTCGACCAGGACCTCTACCGCGTGCTCTCGTTGCGCCGGCTGCTCGAGGCCGTGCGCGACTACGACCGCCGGGTCGAGCTGGCCATCGAGACCAAGCACCCGACCCGGTACGCCGGCCTCGTGGAGCGTCGCCTCGTCGAGCTGCTCGAGGAGTTCGGCCTCGCGGGCCGCGACTCCCCGGCGCGGGTGATGAGCTTCTCGGGGGTCGCGTTGACCCGGGTGCAGAAGCTGGCGCCCGATCTGGAGGTCGTCCTGCTGATCGAGGGCAGCGTGTCCTGGCAGGTGACGCGGGGGATGCTGCTCCCCGGCTGGATCGCGGGACCGGGCATCGAACAGCTCCGGGAGCGACCCCGTCTGGGGCGTAGACTCGTGCGCGACGGCCGCCGCATCCACGTGTGGACCGTCGACACGGTCGACGATCTCGACCTCTGCCTGGACCTCGGGGTCGAGGCGGTCATCACCAACCGGCCGGCGCAGATGCTGGCCTGGCTCGGAGAGCGTTGACCGGGCCGCGCAGCCCCCGCCCGGCGGGGGCCCGACGGTGGGGGAGCAACCCGATGGTGGGTCCCAGGGGAGCGGGGGTGTCGCCCGACGGCACCGAGGCCGACGGGCACTCCGTCCGCGTGCCCTTCGCGCCGTCCTCGGCCGCCGTCGCCCGGGTGAGGCTCCGGCAGTGGCTCCGCGACCAGGGCCGGGAAGGTCCGCGCCTGGAGGACGCCGCCGTCGTGGTCTCCGAACTCGTCGGCAACAGCGTGCGCCACGCGCGGCCGCTGCGCGGGGACGACCTCGTGGTCTCCTGGTCGCTGGCCGGCGCGGTGCTGCGGATCTCGGTGAGCGATGGCGGCGGTCCGAGCCGGCCGCGGCGGTTGGACCCGCCGCCCACCGCGGAGTACGGCCGCGGGATGAGCATCGTGGAGGCGCTGTCGGACCGCTGGTGGGTCGAGGACGACGGCACGGGGGCCACCGTGCACGTCTCGCTCACCCTGTGAGGCGGCGCGTCGGCCGAGACCGGATGGTCCGCCGGTAGCCTTCGCGCCATGGGTAAGCGATCACGAGTCAAGAACCGCGCCGAGACCCCCGCCGAGCCGGGAGCGGTCGGTCCCCGGCAGCCCTGCCCGTGCGGCTCGGGGCGTCGCTACAAGGCCTGCCACGGCAGCGCGTCGGGCCCGGCCCCGGTCTTCGTGACCCGACCGTTCGCCGATCTGCCCGGGGAGTGCGACATCGTGGCGATGCGCGAGCTCGTGCCGGCCGCGACCGCCCCGTTGCGCCTGGCTTCGTCGGCCGGCTCGGATCGCGACGTCGTGCTGTGCACCCTGCTGCCCGGGGCAGCGCCCGCGCTGGTCCGGCAGGACGGCACGGTGTGGCTGGGCCTGCAGGTGCAGCACGCGTTCGGAGACCCCAGCCGCGACCTGGCCGCGGTCCTCGAAGCCGCCCTCCAGGCCGACCCCGGCACTGTCGTCGGCCTCACCGACGACCCCGGCCCGGGCCCCCGACTTCAGGACCTGCTCGCGCCCGACCCGCTGACCGTCACCGTCCACGACGGGTTCGGCTTCTGGCTCGCCGACGTGCCCGACCCGGACGGATCGCTGACCGCCGGCCTGGAGCAGGCCAACGCCGCGGCCACCCCGACGGCCCGGCTCACCTCGGCCGAGGCGGCGTACTGGACCAACGTCGGCGCCAAGGAGCACCTGCGCTGGGTGCTTCCGTACGACGAGGAGCCGCTCCTCTCGGCGCTCGCACGCCTGCACGTGGCCGGCAAGGACCGCCTGGTGGAGGGCTCGCGCCTGGTCGGCATGTTCCGCGCGCACGGACTGCTCGTGCCGGTGTGGGACCTCGAGGTCGGCACCGGGGCCGAGGCGTTGGAGGAGCCGGTCGACGCCCTCGCGACGCTGATCGCCGAGGCCGTGGGCGACGACACCCCGCTGACGAGCGAGGAGCGCTCGGCACGCGCCGGTCTGGCGAACCGCCAGGTGACCATCCGCTGAATCCGGCCTAGGACACGGCACATGAGCCGTCCGGGGAAGTTGTAAAGCCCGTTCACCCGACCTATGCTCGGAATGCCCGGTCGTTGTTGTATCCCCCGTCAGCAACGGCCGGGCTTTTTCGTGTCCCAGTGACGACCCGGACCGCCGGGTCCGCAGGTGCCTCAGGGTCGCTGTGGTTGGCTCGTGCGGTGATCACCTTCGAGCGCGTCCGCAAGGAGTACCCCGGGGGGACGGTCGCCGTCGACGACCTGACCTTCACCGCACCGGCCGGACGCATCACCGTGCTGGTGGGTCCGTCGGGCTGCGGCAAGACCACCACCCTGCGGATGGTCAACCGGATGATCGAGCCGACCTCGGGCACGATCACCGTCGACGGCCGCGACACCGCCACCCTCGACCCGGCGACGCTGCGCCGCGGCATGGGCTACGTGATCCAGCACGCCGGGCTCTTCCCGCACCGCACCGTCGCCGACAACGTCGGCACGGTCCCGCGACTCCTCGGACAGGACCGCCGCGCCACCCGCACCCGCGCGCTGGAACTGCTGGAGCGGGTCGGCCTCGACCTCTCCCTGGCCGACCGCTATCCGCACCAGCTCTCCGGCGGCCAGCAGCAGCGGGTGGGGGTCGCCCGTGCGTTGGCCGCGGACCCGCCGGTGATGCTGATGGACGAGCCCTTCAGCGCGGTCGACCCGGTGGTGCGCGAGCAGCTCCAGGACGAGTTCCTGCGGCTCCAGAGTGAGCTGGGCAAGACCATCCTCTTCGTCACCCACGACATCGACGAGGCGGTCAAGCTGGGCGACCAGGTCGCGGTGCTACGCGTCGGGGGCCGGCTCGCGCAGCTCGCCGAACCTGCGGTGCTCCTCGGCGATCCGCACGACGACTTCGTCGCCGACTTCGTCGGCCGCGACCGCGGGTACCGCGGGCTCGGCTTTCGGCGGGTGCAGGTCACCCCGGCCGACGAGCCGGCCGTGACACTCGGGGAGCGGATCGCGGGCGACGCCGCGTGGGTGCTGGTCGTCGACCACGAGCGCCGCCCCCAGGGGTGGGTGCGTCCGGCCGAGGTGCCCGGCCCGGTCGGTCCCGAGCACCTGCACCGCGGCGGCACGGTGGCCTCGGCCGAGGGCACCGGCCGGGCGCTGCTCGACGCGGCGTTGAGCTCGCCGGCCGGACGCGGGGTACTGGTCGACGGCGACGGCGTCCTGGTCGGCACGGTCACCGCTGCCACGGTGCTGGCGGCCCTGGAGGCCGCCCGGTGACCTGGATCCTCGACCATCTCGACGACCTGGCGGACCTGACCGTGCGGCACGCCTGGCTGGCCGGGCTGCCGCTGATCCTCGGGCTTGCCCTGGCGCTGCCGCTGGGCTGGGTGGCGACCCGGGTCCGCTGGCTGGCCACCCCGATCGTGCTCGGCACCGGCCTGCTCTACACGATCCCCTCGCTCGCGCTCTTCATCCTGATGCCGCTGGTGCTGGGCACCCGCATCCTCGACGCGGTCAATGTGGTCGCGGCGATGACGATCTACACCGTGGCCCTGCTGACCCGCACCGTGGTGGACGGCCTCGGGTCGGTCCCGACCTCGACCCTGGACGCCGCGACCGCACTGGGTGTGGGCCGGGTCCGGCGGCTGCTCACCGTCGAGTTGCCGTTGGCGGTGCCGGTCGTCGCCGCCGGGCTGCGGGTGGCCGCGGTCAGCAACGTGAGCGTGGTGTCGGTCGCCGCGCTGATCGGCGTGCCGCAACTGGGGTCGTTGTTCACCGATGGCTTCTACCGCGACTTCCTCGACCCGATCGTGGCCGGGCTGATCGCCTGCGTGCTGCTCGCGCTGGTCTTCGACCTGCTGATCGTGTTCGCCACCCGGGTGCTCACCCCGTGGAGCCGGGCATGAACGACGTCCTCGCCTGGCTCACCGACCCCGCCCACTGGACCGGCGGGGACGGCATCCCCACCCGGGTGGTCGAGCACCTCTACTACTCCGCGCTGGCGATGGTGTTCGCCGCAGCCGTCGCCGTCCCGGCCGGGCTGTACGTCGGCCACACCGGCCGGTTCCGGTTCCTGGCGATCAACCTGGCCGGCGCCGCCCGCGCGATCCCCAGCCTGGGCCTGCTGTTTCTGTCCCTGATGCTGCTCGGGCCTGGGTTGAGCGGCGAGGCCGGGGTGCTGGTTCCGACCGTCCTGGTGCTCGCGGTGCTGGCCGCACCACCGCTGTTGGCCGGCGCCTACGCCGGCGTGGAGGCGGTGGACCCGGCGGCGCGCGACGCGGCGTACGGGATGGGGATGCGGGGGACGCAGGTCCTGCGCCAGGTCGAGGTGCCGTGCGCCCTGCCGCTGCTGTTCTCCGGGGTCCGGTCCGCGTTGCTGCAGGTGGTGGCCACCGCGACCCTCGCGGCCACCGTCGGCCTGGGCGGGCTGGGTCGTTTCCTCATCGACGGGCTGGCCACGCGCGACTACGCCCAGATGGCCGGCGGGGCGATCCTGATCGCGATCCTGGCGATCACGGTCGATCTCACCGCCGCCGCGCTGCAGCGGGTGCTGGTCTCCTCAGGCCTCACCGGCAAGACTGGCTGAGACCCCTGATCTCGATGGACGAGGAATCCCTATGACCCGCCTGCCCTCCCGCCGCCTCCGCACCCGTGGCGCGGCCGTGCTGGCCACCCTGGCCCTGACTTCCCTGGCCGCCTGCGGCGGCGACTCCGAAGACGTCCTGTCCGACGGCAACGACGACGGCGACGCGGGACAGTCGCTGGTGGTGGGCTCCGCGAACTTCCCCGAGAGCGCGCTGCTCGCCGAGATCTACGCCGCGGCGTTGGAGGAGGCCGGTGTCGACACCGACACCACGCTGAACATCGGCGCGCGCGAGGCGTACCTCGCGGGCCTCGAGGACGGCTCGATCGACCTGATCCCGGAGTACACCGGCAACCTGCGGCTCTACTACAACCCCGACGCCACCGCCTCGGACCCCGACGGTGTCTACGAGGAACTCGTGGCCGCGCTGCCCGAGGAGCTCACCGTGCTGGACTTCGCCGAGGCGCAGGACAAGGACGCCGTGGTCGTCACGGCGGCGACCGCCGAGGAGTACTCGCTGACCTCGATCGGCGACCTGGCCGACGTGGCCGGCGACCTCACCCTCGGTGGGCCGCCGGAGTGGAAGACCCGCCAGACCGGCGTCCCCGGGCTGAAGGACGTCTACGGCGTGGAGTTCGGCGACTTCGTCGAGCTCGACGCGGGCGGCCCGCTCACCCTCGACGCGCTGCTCAAGGGCCGCATCGACGCGGGCAACCTGTTCTCCACCGACCCCAACCTGGCCGCCGAGGACCTCGTGGTGCTGGAGGACCCGGACTCGCTGTTCGCCGCCCAGAACATCGTGCCGCTGCTGCGCACCGACGCGGTCACCGACACCGTGACGACCACGCTGAACGCGGTCTCCGCGGCGCTCGACACCGCGACGCTGGGCGCCCTGGTGTCGCAGGTGGTCATCGACAAGCAGGACCCCGAGGACGTCGCCGAGCAGTTCCTCACCGAGGCCGGTCTGGGCTGAGCCGATGACGACCGCCGCGGCGACCACCCTGCGCATCCCGGCCCGGTTCCACGGTCCGCCCGCCTCCGGCAACGGCGGTTTCACCGCGGGTCTGGTCGCAGCCGCGACCGGTGCGCCGGGCACCGTGGCGCAGACACCGGTGCAGGTGACGCTGCGGCTGCCTCCACCCCTGGACACCGCGCTCAGCCTGGTCCCCTCGCAGGAGGGGTGGGTGCTGCGCGACGGTGACCGCGTGGTCGCCGAAGCCTCGCTCGGTCCGGCTCTGGCTCCACCTCCCCCCGCGGTTTCCCGGGGGGAGGCGGAGCGGGCGACCGCGTCGTACCCGGGGCATCGCGGACACCCCTTCGGCACCTGTTACTCCTGCGGTCCGGACCGGGCGGAGGGGGACGGGCTGCGGATCTTCCCCGGCCGAGTCGGTGAGAAGGCAGGCAGCGGCCTGGTCGCGGCACCGTGGGTGACCGCCCCCGAGGTCGCCGACCCGGCGCTGGTCACCCCGGTGGTGTGGGCGGCGCTGGACTGCGTCGGCGGGTGGTCCACGGACCTCGAGCATCGGCCGCTGGTGCTCGGCCGGATGAGCGCGGTGGTCCACGACGTGCTCGCACCGGGACTCCTCGGCGTGGTGGTCGGTGAGCACCGCGGGACCGAGGGGCGCAAGACCCGCACGGCCAGCGCCTGGTACGACGAGGACGGGCGGCTGCTCGGCCAGGCCGAGCACGTCTGGATCGCGGTCGATCCGGCGGCGTTCGGCGGGTCCTAGCCCGACGTCGACGCAGGGCCGCCCAGCGGGGCCCGCTCCAGCGGGCACGACAGGCACCGCGGCCCGCCGCGTCCCGAGCCCATCTCGGACCCGGCGATGGTGACCACCTCGATGCCCGCCGCGACCAGGCGGCGGTTGGTCTGCACGTTGCGCTCGTAGGCGAAGGCCAGCCGCGGACCGATCGCGAGGGTGTTGTTGCCGTCGTCCCACTGCTCGCGTTCGGCGGTGACCGGGTCCAGGCCGGTGTCGATGACGTGCAGGCGCGGCTGCCCGATCGCCTCGGCCGCAAGGGGCAGGAACGCGGCTCGCGGCCCCACCATCAGGCGGCCGTCTTCGCCGCGACGTACCGGCACCGCCTCCAACGACTGCGCGAGCGGTGGATACATCACCAGCGTGTCGACGTCGACCATCGTGCACACGGTGTCCAGGTGCATGGTGGCGCGTCGCTGGGTGATCGGCACGGCGAGGACGGTGTGCGCCAGGTCGGCCTGGAAGAGCGCCCGCGCGAGCCGTTCGGCACCGGCCGGGGAGGTCCGCTCGCCGACGCCGACGGCGACCACACCGGGCGCGAGCAGCAGGACGTCGCCGCCCTCGACGTGTTCGCCGGGCCGCACCCGGAGCACCGCGCGCGCGGACAGGGCGGGGTGCCGCTCGTGGATGAGCCCCGTGAGCGCCGTCTCGCGGGCACGGGCGGGGGTGGCCAGCGAGGTGACCAGCACCCGGTCCCCGATCACCACGGCGGAGTCACGGGTGAACATGAGGTTCGGCAACGGCGCCAGCAGGAACTCCTCCGCCGGCAGCATGCCCGCGACCAACCCACCGGGTCGGGTCGGGCCGACCTCGTCGTTGCGCAGCCCGACGGTCAACGTGCGGGCGAGTTCCTCGGGTCCCTGGTCGCCGAGCAGGTCGGCGAGGTAGGCCTCGATCGCGTCACCGAAGCCGAGGCCGGCCACGGCACGGCGTACCGCCTCGGCACGCGCGTCGTCGTCGTGCAGCACCTCCACCAGGAGGTCCATCAGGTAGTCCACGGCCACCCCGCGGGCGCGGAGCCCGTCGGCGAACGCGTCGTGCTCCTCCTGGGCACGCCCCACCCACGGGATCGCGTCGAAGAGCAGGCGGTCGTTGTTGCGCGGCGTGAGCCGGAGCAGTTCGTCGCCGGGGCGGTGCAGCAGCACCCGGTGCAGGCGACCTACCTCGCTGGTCGGCCCGGTCGGGGTTCGCGGTGCCGCGGTCATCGTCGGCCGCCCACCGCGGCCAGCGTCCCGCGCGCCGCTCGCCCGCGCAGGTAGGCCCGGGACGGCGAGGCGCCGAACTCGACGGTGATCGCGACTCCGTCATGGCGCGCGTTGAACCACGACGTCATCGTCCCGTGGCACACGCCGGTGCAGTTGAAGGCCCGGATCGGAAGGCCGAGCCCGCGGGAGAGCCGGCGCTGGAAGGCCTTGCCCTTGCTGCTCGCACCGACGCCGACCAGCGGCTGGTGGAAGGACACGACGTACGTCGGATCGACGGCGTCCAGGAAGCGGCGCAGCGCGCGCGACTCCGGCTCGCTCAACGGCTTCGGCCCGGAGTAGTAGCTCCCGGTCAACGGCGCCCACTGGTGCGGGAAGTTCCGGTTGAGGTCCACGCCGTGCGCGTTCCCCCGAGTGCGCTTCGCGAGCCCGTCCGGGTTCACCGTGGGCACGACCCACAGGTCCACCCCGGCGACCGGCCCGGCGTCGATCAGGGCGTCCGCGACCCGGGTGCCGGCCGGTTCGTCGCCGTGCAGTGAGCCGAGCACGACCGCACGGACGGGCGCGTCGGGCGACCCCAATCTCCAAGCGCGGATCGCCCGCCCCTGCACGCTCTTCCCCAGGGTGCGTACCTCGATCGTCGCGGTCGAGGTCAGGGTCGGGACGGCAGGCGTCGGGTCCGGCCACGGGTCCGCGGCGACGGCGGGGACCTGCGCGAGACCGGCGAGCACCAGCGGCACCACCGCGGCGAGCACCGCCGCGACCCACGCGGCCCGTGGTCTGCGGACGACGGCCGACCGGCCGGAGGAGGGCACAGGTAAGGGACCGCGGGCAGCCATGGTCCGCAGCCTAGGCCGACCGTGCTCCGCGCGGTGCGTCCCTGGCGGCCCCCGCCCGCCTAGATTTGTCGCCATGCGGTTCCTGGTCACCGGCGGCTCCGGCTTCGTCGGCCGTCATCTGATCCTGACCCTCCTCGCTGAGGGGGACGAGGTGCTGGCCCTGGCGCGCTCGGAGGAGTCCGCGGCGGTCGTGGAGGCGTTGGGCGCGACCGTCGTCCGCGGCGACCTGGTCGCGCTGGCGTCGGACCCGGCCCCGTTGACCGACGCGCTGCGCGGCGTGCACACCGTCGTCCATGCCGCTGCCGAGGTCCGCCCCGGCGGCGACCCGGCCGCCCTCGAGCGGATCAACGTCGGTGGCACGGAAGCGGTGCTCGCCGCCGCGCGCGCGGCCGGCGTACGGCGCCTGGTGCACATCTCCACCGAGGCGGTGCTGGCCGACGGCCACCCGCTGCGCAACGTCGACGAGTCGGCGCCCTACCCGGCCCACTTCGCCGGCGCCTACGGCCGCACCAAGGCCGAGGCCGAGCAGCGCGTGCTCCGCGCGAGCGACCGCCGGCTGCGCACCGTCGCCGTGCGCCCCCGCCTCGTCTGGGGCCCGGGCGACACCACGGTGCTGCCCGGCGTCCTCGCCGCGGCGCGCGCCGGCCGGTGGAGCTGGATCGCGGGCGGGCGCTACCTGACCTCGACCTGCCACGTGGACAACCTGTGCGCCGGGGTCGTGGCCGCGGCCGACCGCGGAACCGGCGGCTCGGCGTACTTCCTCACCGACGGTGCGCCGCTGGAGCTGCGCGACTTCCTCAGCCGCCTGGCCGCCACGCAGGGGGTGGAGCTGGGGAACCGGAGCCTCCCGCGCCCGCTGGCCCGCTGGGCGGCGACCGCTCTGGAGCAGGGGGCCCGCCTGGTGCGGCGCGACGGAGAACCGCCGCTGACCCGCGAGGTGATGGCGCTGTTGGGCCACGAAGTCACCGTCGACGACACCCGCGCGCGTACCGAGTTGCGCTACTCCCCGGTGGTCAGCGTCGAGGAGGGGCTCGTCGAGTTGGCCCGCCTGGCCGGCGAGGGCTCGCGGTGAAGGTCCTGCTGACCGGCGGCACCGGCTTCGTCGGTGCGTGGACCGCGCAGGCGCTGGTGGAGGCCGGCCATCAGGTGCGCTTCCTCGTGCGCGACCCGGCGCGGCTCGCGACCAGCGTGGTCCCCCTCGGGGTGCGCCCCGACGACGTCGCGGTCGGGGACATCGCCGACGCCGGCGCCGTTCGCGACGCGCTCACCGGGTGCGACGCCGTGGTCCATGCCGCCGCCGTGGTGGCGCTGGGCCCGGCCGACGCGGAGCGGATGGCCCGTACCAACCTGGCCGGGGCGCGCCACGTGCTCGGCCAGGCGGCCGAGCTGGGACTCGACCCCCTGATCCACGTCTCCAGCGTCGCGGCCCTCTTCGGCCCGGGCCTGGAACGGATCAGCGTGGACCTCCCGGTCACCGACGGCGTCGACGCCTACGGCGCGTCGAAGGCGCAGGTGGAGCGTTATGTCCGAGGACTCCAGGACGACGGCGCACCGGTGGCGATCACCTACCCCGCGATGGTGCTGGGTCCGCCCGCGGGCACGCAGACGGGGGAAGCCGTGGACGGCGTCCGCGTCGCGGTGCGGATGAGGGTGATCCCGGGCCGACGGGCCGGCTGGTCGGTCATCGATGTGCGCGACCTGGCGCGGGTCCACGCCGCGCTCCTCGAGCCGGGGCGCGGCCCACGGCGGTACGTCGTCGGCGGGGTACGGCTCGACGCCGCCGGGGTGGCGGACGCGCTGCGGGTCGCCGGCGGGCGCGGGATGCTGCCGGTGCCGGTCCCCGACGCCTGGCTGCGAGGACTGGGGCGTGCGTGGGACGTCTCCCGGCTGGAACGGCTCGGCCTGCACAGCAAGGTCACCGGTCCCGCGATGGAGTACTACACCCGGATGGTCCCGTGCGACCCCGAGCCGGTACGCCGCGACCTCGGCGTCACGTACCGCGACCCGGTGCGGACGCTGACGGAGACGGTGGCGGGGCTGCGGGCGTCGGGTCTGCTGCCTGGAGGGGCACCGTCGCCGTCGACTGGCTCACCGTCGACTGGTTCACCGTCGACTGGGTGATGTCCGCGCCGCTCGCGGGGGGCACGCTCTGCCCCGGCGGCGGACCGACGGCCGCGCTGCCCAGCGCGATCCCACGCTCGGCCAGCCGTCCCAGCAACACGTCGTACGACGGTTCGGGCAGTCCGATGTTGGGCTCGACGATCTGCGCGAAGTCCTCGGTGACGCGCGAGAGGTCGGCGACGTTGTGGGGCGGGTAGTCGCCGGAGCGGAAGTGGTCGGCGGTCGACTCAGCGATCCGCACCGACACGCAGTCGGGCCGGGCCAGCCGGCGCCGTCGACCCAGGAACGAGGTCCCCGGCACCCGTTTGAGCGCGATCTTGAGCCGGATCACCAGGTCCAGCAGCGCGAACAGCGGCTTCATCGGGTCGTGCCGGACCGCGGAGGAGCCGCTGCCCAGATAGCGGCGCAGCAAGTCCTCGTTGAAGGCGAGCCCCTGCCGGTTGGCCTCGGCGACCATCCACAGCAGGGCGGTGTCGGAGAGGCCGCTTTGGGCATACCCACCGCCGATGTCGGAGTGGCAGCCCTCGAACCAGACCTGCTTGACTCGCTCGTCCTCGGTCCGCCCGTCGGGGCTCTCCCACAGGCACGGCTCGAACTTCATCCGCGGCTCGTCGGCCGCCAGGGCCTGGCGTGCGCACCGCACCGACCCGCCCAGCTTCACGTCGTGGAACTGGTGGCCGCGTCCGACGGCCCCCGGCACGCCGAGAGCGCCGACGGTGTCGAAGACGCCGAGGAACTGCACCGGTACGTCGGGGTGGCAGTAGTCGTGGCGGAACTCCTCCGCGCTCTGCCCGGCCTCCCCGCCCGCCGGTCGCTCGCGACGGTAGCGGGCAACCGCCTCGGGCAGCTTCTCGTCGACGAGCGCGCTGCGGGTGAGCAGGCCGACCCGGCCGATCATGCCGACCAGGGAGCGCGCGGTGTAGGCGCCGCGGCTGAACCCGAAGACGAAGATCTCGTCGCCCGGCTCGTAGTTCAGGGCGAGGAAGCGGTAGCCGGCCAGCACGTTGCCGAAGAGGCCGAAGCCGAAGGCCCCGCCGAGGATGCGGTCCACCCGGTAGCCCGCCCCGACCCCGCTCAGGTAGAGCACCAACTGCTGCACGCCCTGGTTGGCGGTCAGGTCCGTCTGCACCGTGCGGGCGATCTTCTCGATGTTCGTCACGTGGGCGCTGTCTGGCCGGTTCCAGGTGCCGTCGCAGCAGATCACCAAGCGCTTCATGATTCGACTCTGGCCCCGTGCGTCCCGGATGTCACCACCCGAACGGGCCAGCCCGGCCCGGGCGGCCCGCTGTCATGTGACCCGCGACTCGCGCGATTGAGTACCTCGACTCAGGCGCAGCGGGCCCCGACGGTGCCACGCTGGAGGTATGAACACCACCACTCCCCCTCGCCGGGACACGCGCGGCAAGGCCGCACCGATCGTGTCCGCCTTGATCGCGGCCGGGATCGTCGATGCGGCACGCGCTACGGAGGCGGAGCAGGTCGTCGACCGCACCTTGCACGCCGGGGGAGCAGGTCCGCGCCCCGGTGCCCGCGGGCTGCTGGTCGAGGTCGCCGGGTATCTCGGCGGTGCCCTCGTGGTCGCCGCCCTCGGGTTGCTGCTGGCCCAGCGTTGGGCCGACCTCAGCGACGGCGTACGGCTGGCGACGCTGGCCGGCATCACCGTGCTGCTGCTCGGTGCCGGCCTGGTCGTGGCCCACGTCGGCGGGGGGTACGCCGAGTTGCGCTCCGGGGTCGACGCGGCCCGCGAGCGGCTCACCTCGGCACTGCTGACCGCGGCCGCCCTGGCCGCCGCGGTCACCGTCGGCTTCGCGGTCGACATGGCGCAGTCGCCGCAGAACTACTCCTCGTGGCCCGCGTTCGCCGGCGGTTTGGTGATGGTGGTGTGCGCCGCCGCGGCCTACGGCTACACGCCGTCGGTGATCGGTCAGGCCGGGTTGCTGGGCGGCTCGCTCGTCGCGATCACCTCCGGGCTGAGCCTCACCGAGGACCTCGGCAACGGCCCCCTCTGGCCAGGGCTGGCCTTCCTGACCCTGGGCCTGGTGTGGCTGGGCCTGGCGGCACTCGGGATGCTGCACGAGCGACTCGTCGCGTGCACGGCCGGGTCCGCCCTGATGCTCTTCGGGGCCCAGATGCCGATGTTCGACGGCGAGCACAACAACCTCGCCTACGCGCTGACCGCCGGTGTCGCCGTCCTCGGGTTCGTGCTCTACCTGCGCACCGCGGCGGTTCCGTTCCTCGTGCTCGGGGTGGCCGCAGTGACGCTCGTCGTGCCCGAGGCGATCATCGACTGGACCGAAGGTTCGCTGGGCGCCGGGGGCGGCGTCCTGGTCGCCGGTCTCACCCTGCTGGCCGCTTCCGCGATGGGTTTCCGGATGCGGCGCGAGGTGGACCGGGACCAGGACGAGGACGCCCGCCGGTCGGAGACCGAGGAGGTCAGCGGACGCTGACGTCCTCCTCCTCGTCGTGTTCGGCCTGGCCACGGGTCGTCGTCACGGTGGCGGTCTGCGCACGGTCGCGACGGTCGGCCGCCAGGCTGGTCACCGTGGTGACGATCAGGACGACGATGATCACGGCCAGCGACAGCAGGGTCGGGATCTCCGGGACACCGGCCCACTGCATGTGCGCCCAGTGCAGGGCGAGCTTCACGCCGATGAAGGCCAGGATCACGGCCAGGCCGAACCCGAGGTGGCGCAGCTTGCTGAGTGCACCCTCGAGCACGAAGTAGAGCGCGCGCAGACCCAGCAGGGCGAAGGCGTTGGTCGCGAACACCAGGTACGGGTCGCCGGTGATGCCGTAGACGGCGGGCACCGAGTCGACCGCGAAGACGATGTCGGTGGCGAAGACGGCGACGACGACCACGGCCAGCGGGGTCAGGGCGCGCTTGCCGTCCATCCGGGTGATCATCTTCGGACCCTCGTAGTCCGGGGTGACCGGGAAGAACTTACGCATCAGACGGACGCTGCGCATCTGGTCGACGTCGATCTCGTGCTCGTGGCCGGAGAGGGCATCGCGCAGGATCTTGACCGCGGTCGCGACGAGGATCAGGCCGAAGACCAGGAACATCCAGTCGAAGCGCGCCAGCGCGGCGGCGCCCAGCGCGATGAAGATGCCGCGCAGGACCAGGGCCCCGACGATGCCGTACAGGAGCACCCGCTGCTGGAGCGCGCGCGGCACCGCGAAGGCGCTCATGATCAGCAGGAAGACGAAGAGGTTGTCGACGCTGAGGCTCTTCTCGACCAGGTAGCCGGTGTAGTACTCGATGCCGCGCTGGCTGCCGTACTGCGACCAGATGAAGACGCCGAACGCCAGCGGAAGGGCGACGTAGAAGGCGGACCAGCCGACCGCCTCACGCATCGAGACCTCGTGGGGCTTGCGGGTCAGCACGAAGTCGGCAACCAGCAGCAGGATGACTGCACCAATCGTGACGGCCCACAGGGTGGGCGTGCCGATGCTGTCGATCGCCGACTGCTCGGCCGCGGCCAGGGGCGCGCGGACCAGATCAGGGGTGAGCATGGGGAAACTCCTCAGGTGGTGTCCTGAGGTCTCCTCCACCCGGCACCGGCGGTGCTGCGGGCGATCCACCGGGGCGCCAGAGGTGGCGCCGTACTGACCGGCCGGATCCTGTGGGAGTACTCCCCTCGCGGACAAGGGTAGGGGGAACGTCCAAGCACGGACAAATCCAGCCGGGTCTGCCGGCGGGGAACGTGACGAAGGACGCGCAAGACGTGACCAGTCGGCGGGAAGACGCGACCAGTCGCGGACAGGGGAGGACCCCGGACGCCGACCAGGAAGGGGAGGCGTCCGGGGTCCGGGGGGACCTGCTCCGGGGGCTCCCGAGGGAGCCCCCGAGAATCACGGCAGGTCGATCGGGCGCAGCACCATGTCGATGCCGTGCGCGATCTGCAGGTTGCCGGCGTTGAGGTCGCTGGCGGCCTTGATCACGCGGGCGTTGCGCTTGTCGAGGTCGGCGTCGACCAGCTTGACGGTCTTGCCCTTGCCCTTGCCGGTGACCTTGACGGTCAGCGGGGCGCCCAGGCCGGTGCCGAGCTCGGCGCCGTTGGCCTTCAGAGCATCGGCGTAGGCCACGGTGGCGCCGGGCACCACGTGGTAGAGCAGGACGGCCTCGATGGTCTCCAGGCCGACGGCCCCGGCGAGCGCCTCGACCGTGGCGGCCTCGGTCTTCGGGCGGGTGCCGGTGAGCTGGAAGGCCAGGTTGCGGAACGCCTTGTCGGTCGGGATGAAGGCGGTCAGCGCCTGGGTCCCGTCCGCGAGCAGGCCGACGGCGCTGGTCGGGTTGTTGCCCAGCACGGCGAAGGCGGCAGCCTCGACGATGTCGAAGTCGTTCCAGTCCTTGTCGAAGCCGACGCCGTCCGCGCCCAGAACCTCGACGAGGCTCGTGGTGCCCGGAGCCGGCTCGTGGGCCGCCTGAGCGGGGGCCGCGACCGCGGTGGCGGCGAGAGCCAGCGTGGAGACGGAAGCGATGGCGGCGGAGATGCGACGAACGCGCATGGTGGTTCCTTTCGTTTGGTCTGCTCCGGTGCGGACCGGGCAGGGTGGAGACAAACGGGTCATGCAGGACAACTCGTGGGTGCTGAGGGTGTCCTAGGGGCGAGCGATCGAGGCGGCTGCCTCGGGCTCGATATCGGGCGGAACATCAGGGGGTTCGGCGAAGCGCGCACGCAGCACCGAGACCGGGGAGTGGGCCGGGTCGCCGTCGTCGGCCTCGAGGCTGATGTCGACGGCGCGGTAGTCGGAGGCGAGGTCCTGGGAGACCTCGAAGGTGGTGGTCCCGGCGGCGTTGAGTTGTCCGAGCGGGAGCATCTTCTGGGTGCGAGGCTCCAGCAGCCACGCGTAGTAGAACTGCTCCGCGGCCGGCGTCGGCAGCCCGCGGGGCGTGATGGTGATCCGTGCGGTGTCGGTCCCGTCCTCGGAGGTCGAGGCGAGTGAGACCAGGCCGCCCGCGGACTCCGCGGCGCCGTCAGGGGCCGACGAGGCGACGGGGCGCAGGTCCCAGGTCGCGGCGGCCTCGACGGACTCGGTGTCCGTCGCCTCGTTCTCCAGGGGAGCGCGGCCGAGCACGAACGCGATGCCGGCGACCAGGAGCACGGCCGAGGCGGCGATGCTTCCGGCCAGCAGGCGCTGCGGCAGCGGCCGTGCCGGACCGGCGCCCGAGCCGGTGGGCAGCGGCGACGAGGCGCGGGTGACCGGAGTGCCGCTGACCGGCGCGTGGGTGACTGGGGTGCCGGTGACTGGGGTGTCGAGACGCTCCTGGAGCCGGTCGAAGGGCGGCGGGACGACCGGGACGGCGCCCACCCGGCGGGCGGAGGCGAGCAGCAGGCTGTGCCCGAGCACGACGTCGGCGAGGTCGTGCTGGCACGAGGCGCACTCGTTCAGGTGGTCAGCGGCCTGCGTAGCGGCCTGGAGGCTCAGCTCCCCCCTCAGGAGGGCGACCAGGTCGGGATGGTCCACGGCTCAGCGCTCCTCCCGGAACGGCGTGCCGGCCAGGGCACGCTCGCGCCCCGAGGCGGCTGCGTCCACCGGGGTCTCGTTGGCCGCTCGGATGATCTCGCCGAGACGTCGCGTACCCCGAGCGGCACGCGCCTTCACGGTCCCGAGCGGCAGCTCGAGCTCGCGGGCGATCTCGGTCTGGGTGAGACCGCCGAAGTAGGCCAGCTCGATGACCACCCGCTCGTGCTCGGGGAGGCGGCTCAGGGCGCTGTGCACGTCGGCCGCGTCGGCGTACCGCTCGGCGGTGTCGCGGCCGTCCTCGCCGACCAGTTCACGCGCCTGCTCGAACGTCACCACGTCGTGGCGACGGGTCCGCAGGCTGTCGATGGCGCGGCGGCGCGCGATGGTGAACAGCCAGGAGGTGAAGCGCTGCTGGGGGTCGTAGGCCTCGGCGTTGCGCCAGACGTCGATGAACGTCCGCTGGAGGACGTCCTCGGCCTCGGCGGGCCCGACGAACCGGCTCACGAACGAGAGCAGAGGCGGGGCGTAGGTGGTGTACGCGTCTTCGAGAGCGGCCTCCTCGCGCTGCGCGAGTCGGAGACCCAGAGCCTGTCCGCTGTCCATACTCTCACTTCGCTCTCGTCGAGGCGGTTGATTGGTGACCGCTTCAAGAATCTAAACAGATATCTCAACAAAGTGTCGAATGTAGGAAGGTAAAGCCTGCATGCCCCCGTTCTCCTGGCATGGTTTGACTGGTTCGTCCGCTCTGGAGCGTCTAGACCTCCTGGCGGATCCGGTGGCTCGGGCGCTCAGCGACCTTCCTGAGCGCGACCGGGTGGTGGTCGTCGAGATCGACCCGGATCTCGCCGACACCGCGGCGCTGTGCGCGGCGTACGACCTGCCGCTCCCGGCCAGCGGCAACTGCGTGCTCATCGGCGGGCGGCGCGACGGCGCTCAGCGGGTGGCGGCCTGCGTCGTCGCCGCGAACACCCGCGCCGACGTCAACAACGTCGCGCGACGGCGGCTCGACGTCCGCAAGGCGTCGTTCCTGGCCCACGAGGAGGCGGTCGAGGCCTCGGGCATGGAGTACGGCGGGATCACGCCGGTCGGGCTCCCGGGGGCCTGGCGGCTGATGGTCGACGCCGTCCTGGCTCAGGAGCCCCTGGTGGTCGTGGGCAGTGGCCTGCGCCGCTCGAAGCTCCTGATCCCCGGCGAGGTGCTCGCGGCCCTGCCGGGGGCCGAGGTGGTGGAGGGGTTGGGCGTGCCCGTCTGAGCAGGAGCGCTCAGGCGGTGAGGGAGCGGCGCTGCAGCAGCCCGCCCACGCCCGCGGCGACGGCGGCCAGCGCGGCGCCGGTGAGGACCGCGCCGGTGGTCGTCGAGACCGACTTGTTCTGCAGCGCCATCAGGCCGGCGCCGGCGTCGGCGGCGTCCACCGCGATGCCCAGCGAGATGACCGAGGCCTTCGCCGACGGCGGGGCCAGCAACGTCACCAGGCCGAGCGCGATCTCGCGGGCGGCGAACATCCGGCTCAGGTAGGGGGCCTGCGGCGCGGAGGGGTCGAGCATCGCACCCTTGAGGAAGAAGTCGGGTGCGGCGTACGCCGTGACTCCGATGCCGATCCGGGCCAGGGCGAGTCCGTTGATGCTGTCCATGGTGACGAACCCTAGCCGGGTCACCCGGTCCGGCCCAGTCCAAACGAGAACAAGTTTCAGGCGGGTGCCTCGCCGCGCGCCAGCGCCCAGGTGGCGGCTCCGACGACCTGCTCCTCGGCCCCGTCGACCAGGCTGATCCGAGTACGCCGCTCGAGCAGGTCCGCGGTGTCCAGGGCCCCCTCGTGGGTCACGCCCCACAGGAGCTCGGCCCGGGTGACCGGGACGCCGTCCCCGATCGGGGTGAGCAACTCCTCCTCGGTGAGCGCGGTGTGTTCCAGGGCGAGGTCGAGGACGTCGACCGCCTCGGTGCCGAAGCGGCGCACGAGGCGGGCCGGCGCCCGGACGGCGGCCAGCGTGGTCCGGTCCGCGGCCCCGATCAGGGCCAGGTCGCGGGTCAGGCACGGACCGGCGTCCAGGCCGCGGGCGGCGACGACGGCGTCCACGGCGTCCTCGGCCATCCGCCGGTAGGTGGTCAGCTTCCCGCCGACGACGGTGGTGACCCCGGAGTCGGACGTGAGCACCGCGTGCTTGCGGGACAGGTCCGCGGTGCTGCCCTCGGCGGCGAGCAGGGGGCGCAGCCCGGCGTACGTCCCGGCGACGTCGTCGCGGGTCAGCGGGGTGTCGAAGGCGGTGCTGATCGTCTCCAGCAGGAAGTCGATCTCGGCGTCGGAGCCCTCGGGCACGTCGGGAAGCGGCCCCTCGACGGGTTCGTCGGTGAGCCCGAGGAAGACCAGTCCGTCGGGCTGGGGAAGGGTGAAGACGAAGCGGTTCAGTGACCCGGGGACGGGGGCCGAGACGGCCACCTCGACGCCGGGGAGGCGGTCGGCGTGCAGCACCAGATGGGTCCCGCGGCTGGGCCGCAGCTCGAGCCCCGGCACGACCTCCCCGGCCCAGACGCCGGCGGCGTTGACCACGGCCCGGGCCGTCACCTGGCAGGTCTCCCCGGTCAGCTCGTCGCGCAGCGTCGCGCCCCGGCCGTGCACCTCGATCGCGCGCGCCCGGGTGACCACGCGGGCGCCGTACTGCGCGGCGTTCCGGGCCAGGGCGATCACCAGGCGCGCGTCGTCCTCGAGTTGGCCGTCGTAGGAGAGGATCCCGCCGCGGAGCCCCTCGGTGTGCACCGGCGGCACCAGCGCCAGGGTCTCGTGACGGTTCAGCCGACGGGGGCGCGGCAGCAGGTCGACCGGGGTGCGGGCAGCGGCGCGCAGCGCGTCGCCGGCGCGGAAACCGGTCATCGCCAGGGCGCCCTGGCGGCGCGGCACGGCCGGGGTCAGCGGCAGCACCATCGGCATCGCGCGAGTCAGGTGGGGCGCGGTGCGGGCCATCAGGATGCCCCGCTCCACGGCGCTCTCGTGGGCCACGCCGACCTGTCCCTTCGCCAGGTAGCGCAGCCCGCCGTGCACCAGCTTCGAGCTCCAGCGCGAGGTGCCGAAGGCCAGGTCGTGCGCGTCGACGGCCAGCACGCTCAAGCCTCGCGAGGCGGCGTCGAGGGCGACCCCGGCGCCGGTGACGCCGAGGCCGATCACCAGCAGGTCGACGGTCTCCTCGGCGGCCGCGGTCAGGTCCTGGGTACGACGCTGGGCGTTGAGGGCGGAGCCGCCTCGGGGGGTGCGCCGGGGAGTGCGCTGGGGGCCGCTCATGGGCGCAGGTACCTCTCGATCTGGTCGACCAGCTGGTCGTGCAGCAGGGCGGGGGTGACGGTGGCGGTGGTCATGGTGCGGGAGGAGAGCGCGTGGCCCGTGCAGGTCAGCAGCAGGCTGCGGGCCAGGAGGTCGGGGTCCCCGGTCCGGATCGACCCCTCGGCCTGCCCCTCGCGCAGGAGGGTGACGAGAAGGTCCAGCATCCACAGCTGGTTGCGGCCCAGTCGCGTGAAGAGATACGGGTGCAGCAGGTCCGGGTCGAGCTCGACGATGCGGCGCACGAGCGGGTTCTCCTGGAGCTGGACGACCATGCCGGTCACCCAGCGGGCCAGTCGTTCGCGGGCGTCGCCGGAGTCGTCGTCCAGGCCGCTGTCGGCGAGGAGCCCCGACAGTTCGCGGACCAGGAGGTCCGCGAGCAGCGCGTCCATGTCGGGCCAGCGGCGATAGATCGTCATCCGCGACACTCCGGCCCGGCGCGCGATCTCGGTGAGCGTCGTACGCCGCCAGCCGAGGTCGAGCAGGCAGGCGCGGGCGGCGTCGAGGTAACCGTCGTCGGCACTCATCGCGACCCCGCGGCGGGGAAGGTCCCGGAGGTCCGCGCGGGACCCCGGTTGTGACAAAGTGACGACATGTGTAACAGTGTATCCCATGGACCAAACCCAGGTGGAGACCCTGCTTCCCGGCCACATGCACTGGGCCCGCTGGGGTGACCCGGCCCACGCCGAGCCGGTCAACGAGACGTTGCGCGGCCTGATCGAGGCCTTCCTCGGCCCGATCCAGGAACGCCCGGCCGTCACCCAGGATCAGGTGGCCCTGCCGCCGGTCGGCCTCGGCGCGGACCTGCTCGCCGAAGTGGGCGCCCTGGTCGGCGCCGAGCATGTCGTCACCGACCCCGCCGTACGCCTGCTCCGCACCCGGGGGAAGTCCACCCCGGACCTGCTCAAGGTCCGCACGGGTGACGCCTCCGAGGCCCCCGACGCGGTGGTGCGGCCCGCTACCCATGACGAGGTCGCCGCGGTGATCGACTGGTGCGTGCGCCGGCACGTGGCGCTGGTCCCCTTCGGGGGCGGCACGTCGGTGGTCGGCGGCCTGGTGGCGCGACGCGACGGGTACGCCGGCGTGATCGCCCTGGACCTGCGCCGACTGGTCGCGCTGGTCGAGGTCGACCCGGTGTCCATGACCGCGACCCTGCAGGCCGGGCTGCTGGGGCCCGAGGCCGAGGCGCTGCTGGCCGAGCACGGTCTGACGCTCGGCCACTTCCCCCAGTCCTTCCAGTACGCCTCCATCGGCGGGTTCGCCGCCACCCGGTCCTCGGGTCAGTCCTCGGCCGGCTACGGGCGTTTCGACGCGATGGTGACGGGCCTGCGGGTCGCGACGCCGCGGGGCGACCTGGTGCTGGGCCGCGGCCCCGCCAATGCCGCCGGGCCGGACCTGCGTGAGCTCGTGCTCGGGTCCGAGGGCGCCTTCGGGGTGATCACCGAGGTCACCGTGCGGGTGCGGCCGCTCCCGGAGGAGAAGCGCTACGAGACCTGGCGGGTCCCCTCCTTCGCCGCCGGGGCCGAGGCCATGCGCCGGTTGGCCCAGGCCCGGGTGCTGCCGACCGTGCTCCGGCTCTCCGACGAGGCCGAGACCGCGGTCAACCTCGCCCGCCCCGACGCGGTGGGCGCCCAGTCCAGCGGCGGCTGTCTGCTCGTCACCGGCTTCGAGGGCACCCCGGCGGAGGCGGCGCGTCAGCGCGACCTCGTCGCCGACGTGTTCACCGCCCTGGGTGCGGAGTCTCTGGGCGAGGAGGGGGGCCGCGCCTGGGCCGAGGGCCGTTTCGAGGGTCCCTACCTGCGCGATGCGCTGTTGGACGTGGGCGTGCTGGTCGAGACCCTGGAGACCGTCACCTCGTGGTCCGCCCTCGACGGGCTCTACGCCGCGGTCAAGGGTGCGCTGGAGGCGAGCCTGGCGGCCCAGGGGACCGCCCCGTTGGTGTTGTGCCACATCTCGCACGTCTACGAGACCGGCGCCTCCCTCTACTTCACCGTCGCCGCGCGTGAGCTGGACGACCCGCTGGCGCAGTGGCTGCCGGTCAAGGCCGCGGCCAGCGACGCGATGGTCGCCGCCGGCGGCTCGATCACCCACCACCATGCCGTCGGACGCGACCACAAGCCGTGGCTCGAGGCCGAGATCGGCCCCGTCGGCGTCGAGATCCTGCGCGCGGTCAAGGAACGGCTGGACCCCACCGGCGTGCTCAACCCCGGGGTGCTCATCCCGTGAGCCGGGCCTTCCGGATCCTGGTCAACCCGGTCTCCGGCGGCGGGGGCGCGCCGCGCGCGGTGGAGGCGGTCGCCGAGGTGCTGCGCGCCGCCGGGGCGGGAGTGACGGTCGTGCGCTCGGAGTCCGTCGCGCACAGTCGTGCCGAGGTGGACCGGGCGGTGGCCGCGGGGGAGGTCGTGGTCGCCGCGGGAGGCGACGGGATGCTCGCCTCGCTCGGCGGTGCGGTGGTCGCCGCCGGAGGAGACCTCGGCATCGTGCCGGCCGGGCGCGGCAACGACTTCGCGCGGATGCTGGGACTGCCCGAGGATTCCGCCGCCTCCGCGCGGGTGCTGCTGGAGGGAGCCCCGCGGCCCGTCGACGTCCTGGAGGTCGAGGGGCCCGGCGTACCGACGCGGGTGGTGCTCGGCTCGCTCTACGCCGGCGTCGACTCGGTGGCCTCGGAGATCGTGGACGCCTCGCGCTGGATGCCGGCAGCGCTGCAGTATCCGACAGCGGCCGTGCGGGCGCTGCTCACCTACCGCCCGGCCCGCTTCACCGTGGAGGTGGACGGCGTCCCCCTCACCCGCGGTGCCTACACCGTGGTCGCGGCGAACTCGGCCTACTACGGCAAGGGCATGAAGATCGCCCCCACCGCGGCGGTCACCGACGGGATCCTCGACGTCGTCGTGATCCCCGACGGGTCGCGCTGGTCGATGGTGCGACGCCTGCCGCGGGTGTACGACGGCACGCATGTCGACCTCGACGAGGTCACGGTGCTGCGCGGCGCCGAGGTGCGGCTCTCGGCCGACCGCGAGGTGATCGGGTACGGCGACGGCGAGCGGATCGGGCCCCTCCCGGTCACCGTGCGCGTGCTCCCCGGGGCGCTGCGCGTGCTGCTGCCCTGAACGGACCGTTCTGGGCGGACCGTTCTGGCCGGACGGCCGATCCTGGGACCGGCTGAGGTGGGCCAGGCAAAATTAGTCCTAAATGGTGACATATATGTCTAAAGGGACGTACCTTCGCTAGAAGGGCCCGCTCAGCGGCGCCGTGGACCAGGAGGGTCCTGGCAGCGGGTCCGAGCCGGATGTCATCCAGGAGGGCACCCCATGAATCGCACCTTTCTCCTCGGCCTGGTGGCCACAGGCGTCGGCCTGATCGCCGGCATCGGGTACCGCGTCTATCTGGGCGTGTCCGGCACGTGTGGCGGCCTGTTCGGCACCGAGGCTAGCGCAAGCGCCTGCACGACGACCGAGTCCTGGACCGCGTTCCTCAACGTCTTCTCGTTGGTGACGCTGGTGCTGGCGATCGTCTTCGGACTGGTCTCCACCCGGGTCAACGCCGAGCACGAGGGCTTCGTCTCGGTCGGTGACTCCTTCCTGGCGATCGGCACGATCGTCTCGCTGGTCGAGGTCGTCATCTTCGCCAGCTTCGGCGCCTACCTCGGGATCGCGTACGGCGTCGCCGCGGTCGCCCTCACCCTCTTCGCGCTCAAGCAGGACCGCCACGCGGCCACCGGCGTGGCTTGCCTGATGAGCCTCTTCGTCGCGGTCTGGATCGCCGCGGACCCGTCGGCCTTCCTGCTCGGCATCACGCCGGCGGTGCTGTGGGTCCTCGCCGCCCTGGCCTACGTCAGCAGCATCAAGGTCGGCGAGATGCTCGCCACCGACTAGGCACCCCGTCACCCCTGACCCGGTGGCCGCCCCAGGGCTTCGGTGTCGAGACCTCCCCGAGGATCTCCCAACTCGACGCCCTTCCAGGAGCCCTGGCCGTGCCCCGGGCGGACAGCGGAGACGTCGGTGGTGGTGCACCCCCGCGCCGTGGTGAGACCCAGCCACCCGGCCGGTGCCACCGACGTCCCGCTGCTCCGTATCCCGCCCACTGGTCGCGTCTTCCCGCCCACTGGTCGCGTCTTCCCGCCCACTGGTCGCGTCTTTCCGGCGACTGGTCGCGTCTTCCCGGCGACTGGTCGCGTCTTTCAGGGCCCTCCCCGCCATTGCTGCCTCGCTACGCTGACGGCGTCCCGCGGAGAGGAGCGCCCATGCGCCGCAGCAACAGCCTGATCGCCTTCGGCGTCCTGCTCGTCCTCATGGGTGGGCTGTGGACCGCCCAGGGCCTCGGCTACGTCGGTGGCAGCTTCATGTCCGGCGTCGCGCTCTGGGCCATCGTCGGCCCCCTCGTCGCCGGCTTCGGTCTGGCGCTGCTGCTGGTCCAGTTCCGGGCGCGCTGAGCTCCCAGCCGGTCGGGAGAGGCGTCGCCGGGGACCGGAACCGGGCGTCCTACGCTGAGCCATGTGGGAGCCGGACACGGGCACGGACATGCCGCCGGGCGCGCGGAGGACCGCCGCCGGCTGACCTGGGTGCTCGTCGTCACCGGCACCGTCCTGGTCGTCCAGCTGGTCGGGGCGTGGCTGAGCGGCTCTCTCGCCCTGCTCGCCGACGCGGGTCACATGGTCACCGACGCAGCAGCGGTGACCCTGGCGCTGTCGGCCTCCTACCTGACCACGCTGCCGCCCTCGTCCCGGCGTACGTTCGGCTTCCACCGGGCGGAGATCCTGGCCGCGCTGGCGAACGCGGTGGTCCTCCTCGCGGTGTGCAGCTTCCTGATCGTGGAGGGGATCCGACGTCTGCTCGACCCGCCCGACGTCGAGGCCGGCCTCATGCTCGGCTTCGCCACGGCCGGGTTGTTGGCCAACCTGGCCTCGGTGCTGGTGCTCTTCTCCCGGCGCGGATCGTCGCTCAACATGCGCGCCGCGTACCTCGAGGTGCTTACCGACCTCCTCGGGTCGGTCGCGGTCGTGGTGGCCGCGGTCGTGCTGCTCACCACCGGCTTCGCGCGGGCCGACGCCGTCGCCACGCTGGTCATCGCGGTGCTGATCCTGCCGCGCTCGGTCACGCTGCTGCGGGAGTCGGTGCACGTGCTCCTCGAGGGCACCCCGGCCGGAGTGGACCCGGAGGAGTTGCGGGCGCATCTGCTCGAGGTTCCCGGGGTGCTGGACGTGCACGACCTGCATGTCTGGGCGATCACCAGCGGCATGCCGTCTTTGTCGGTCCACGTCGCGGTGGACGACGAGACCCTCGCGGGGCGTGGTCTGGGGGCCGTGCTCGACGACCTCAGCGCGTGCGTGGCCGAGCACTTCGAGGTCGACCACGCCACCTTCCAGGTCGAGCCCGCCGCGCACCGCGACCACGAGCACCTCGGCGAGCAAGCCCACCTCTGAAAGCAGCGAGCCCACCGCTGAAACGCACCGATGCCGGTGACCCCGGGCGGGGCCACCGGCATCGGTGGTGGTGCTGAGTCTCAGCCGAGGCCGATCAGGGGAGCAGCAGGCTGATCAGCCCGAGCAGGTCCAGCAGGTCGAGGACGGAGTCCAGACCGAGCAGGGCCGCAAGGGTGGTGACGTTGCTGACGTCGGGCACGCCCGCGCCGCCGCCGAGGGCGCTCAGGGCCGAGAACAGGCTGTCGAGCCCGTTCATCGCGTCGCCGGCACCCGGGGCCAGCGGGTTGGTGGGCAGGGTGAACGGCAGGTTCGGCGCCCCGCCGAAGGCGGTCCCGAGGATGTCGGCGAAGTCGGCCGGGTCGGTCGGCAGGTTGCCGCCGGTGAGGCTGCCCAGCGGACCGAGCAGGTCGGAGAGACCGTCCGAAGCGCCGGTCAGCGCGGCGGCAGCCGCCTGGATCTGCGCGATCACCGCGGTGACCTGGTCGGCGTTGCTCGGGTCGAAGGTGCCCAGCAGGGTCTCCAGGTCGCCGAAGCCGCCGCCGATGTCGGCCAGGTCGCCGGTGCCCGGGATGACGGTGCCGACGGGCAGCTCGCCGAGCAGGGCCTCGATGAGGGCGACCAGGACGGCCGGGTCGCCGCCGGAGGCGGAGTCGAGCGCGCCCTGCAGGGTGGTGAGGGCGTCCTCGAGCGCGGACGGGTCCAGGCTGTCGAGCTGGCCGAGGATCGCGTCGAGCTCGGGAGCGTCGGAGCCGGGGATCTGGCCGAGGATCACGTCGAGCTGGTCGAGGACGGTGTTGAGTGCGGCGAGCAGCGGGGTGCGGACCTGCTCGGGCAGCGCGGTGACGACCGGGTTGTTGATCAGGGTGTTGATCACGACCGAGAGGGCGTTGGCCTCTTCGGTGGCCTGCTCCTGCTTGCAGACGCGCGCCTTGGTGGCCTTCTTCGCCTTGAACGACTTCTTGGCCTTGTTGAAGGTCTTCTGGGCCTTCTTGACCTGCTTCTTGGCCTTCTTGATCTTCTTCTTGGACTTCTTCTTCTCGGCCTTGGCCAGCTTCTTCTTGGCCTTGTTGAGGGCCTTCTGGGCCTTCTTCATCTTGACCTTGGCCTGGTTCGCCGCGCCGGTGGCGCTGGCGCAGTTGGTGACCTCGGCGCGCTGCACGGACTCGGCAGCGCGCGACGGGGCGGCCGCCGACGAGGCGGATGCGGTTCCACCGACCAGCGCAAGGCTGACCAGGGCCGCGATGACGACGCGCAACAGGCGCGATGCACTCATGAAGGAATCTCCCTCTCCCAGTAGATGTCCCGCCCGAGCAGGCGGCACCTGGCCGCACCCTCGGCGACCATCTCCCTGCGGAGAACGATCCCAGACGAATATTGACCTTTGTCGGTTTTTACCGAAATCAGGCTTACGTTAGATCCGAGCGGCCAATTCCGTGCCCTGACGGATGGCCCGCTTCGCGTCCAGCTCGGCGGCCACGTCCGCACCGCCGACCAGGTGCACGTTCGCCCCGGCCTCGCGGAGGTCGTCGTACAGGCCGCGCACGGACTCCTGGCCCGCACACACCACGACGTGGTCGACCTCGAGGACGCGCGGCACCCCGTCCACGGTCACGTGGAGGCCCGCGTCGTCGACCCGGTCGTAGGTGACCCCGTTGAGCTGCACCACCCCGGAGTCCTTGAGCACGATGCGGTGCGCCCAGCCGGAGGTCTTGCCCAGTCCGGCCCCGATCGGGGTGGTCTTGCGCTGCAGCAGGTAGACCTCGCGGGCCGGGGTCCTCGGCGTCTTGGCGGTCAGACCGCCGCGGTGCTCGGCCGGGTCGGCCACACCCCAGTGCGCCAGCCAGTCGTCCAGGGTCTCCTTGGTGTGGGTCAGGAAGTGGCTGACGTCGACCCCGATGCCGCCGGCGCCGATCACGGCGACGCGCGGGCCGCACTCGACGTCGCCGCGCAGCACCTCGGCGTACGAGACGACCTTCGGGTGGTCGATGCCGGGCAGGTCGACCTCGCGCGGCACCACGCCGGTCGCGATCACGACCTCGTCGTACGCCGCCAGGTCGGCAGCAGCCGCACGCGTCGAGAGCCGTACGTCGACGCCGAGCACCTCGAGCCGGCGGCGGTAGTAGCGCAGCGTCTCGGCGAACTCCTCCTTGCCCGGGATCGCCATCGCCAGGCGGAACTGGCCGCCCAGTTCGGACTCGGCCTCGAAGAGCGTCACCTGGTGTCCGCGCTCGGCGGCGTTGACCGCGGTCGCGAGCCCGGCGGGGCCGCCGCCGACGACGGCCACCGACCGTGCGCGGGTGCGCGGCACCGGCAGCAGCACGAGCTCGGTCTCGTGGCAGGCGCGCGGGTTCACCAGGCACGACGCGCGCTTGGCGGAGAAGGTGTGGTCCAGGCAGGCCTGGTTGCAGGCGATGCAGGTGTTGATCTCGTCGGCTCGACCTGCGGCGGCCTTGTTGACCAGGTCGGGGTCGGCCAGGAACGGCCGCGCCATGGACACCAGGTCCGCCGAACCGTCGACCAGCAACTCCTCGGCCAGGTCGGGGGTGTTGATCCGGTTCGAGGCGCACACCGGGATGCCGATCTCGCCCCGCAGCTTGGCCGTCGTCCACGCGAACGCGCCGCGGGGGACCTGGGTGAGGATCGTGGGGACGCGTGCCTCGTGCCAGCCGATGCCGGTGTTGATGATCGAGGCGCCGGCCTCCTCCACCTCGTGGGCCAGAGCGACGGTCTCCTCCCAGGTCTGCCCCTCATCCACCAGGTCGAGCAGCGACATCCGGTACATCACGATGAGGTCGTCGCCGACGGCCTCGCGCACCTGCCGGACGATCTCGACGGGGAAGCGGCGGCGCTTCTCCGAGGTGCCACCCCAGGCGTCGGTGCGCTTGTTGGTCCGCTCGGCCAGGAACTGGTTGATCAGGTAGCCCTCGGAGCCCATGATCTCGACCGCGTCGTAGCCGGCCCGCTTGGCCAGCACCGCGGCCCGCGCGAAGTCGCGGACCGTCTGCTCGATCTGCTTGGCGGTGAAGGTGGACGGCTTGAACGGCGTGATCGGCGACTTGATGCCGCTGGGGGAGACCGAGAACGGGGTGTAGCCGTAGCGGCCCGCGTGCAGGATCTGCAGCGCGATCTTGCCGCCGTGCTCGTGCACCGCGTCGGTCACCCGGAGGTGCCGCTGCGCCTGGAGCCGGTTGGTCATCTCCGAACCGAAGGGCAGCAGCCAGCCGCGCTTGTTGGGGGCGTAGCCGCCGGTGACGATGAGGCCGACGCCGCCCTTGGCGCGCTCGGCGAAGTACGCCGCGAGCTCGTCGATGTGCCAGGGCCGGTCCTCGAGGCCGGTGTGCATCGAACCCATCACGACACGGTTGCGCAGCGTGCCGCCGCGGACCTCCAGCGGGGACAGCAGGGTGGGGTACGTCGTCATCGGTCGGCCTTCCGGTCGGGGTGAGAGGAGTGGGCGGTGAGGTATTCGTCGAGCCAGGTGATCCAGAACTGCTCCATCAGGAGCCCTCCCCGCAGCACCAGGTAGCGGTCGAGGTCGCCGCCGGCGAGGGCGGCCGGGTCGGGGTAGTCGCGCTTGGCCATCAGCTCGTAGAGCTGGCGCCTGGTCTCGTGCTCGGCGCGCAGCACGGTGAGCTCCTCCAGGAGGGCCGCCCGGTCGCCGTACGACGCGCCGCGCAGCTTGACAGCGAGGTCGGAGCGCTGCTGCTCGCGCACCAGCGGCTCGGCCAGCCAGCGGGCCAGTTCGGCGCGGCCGGCGTCGGTGACGTCGTACACCTTCTTGTCGGGGCGGCCCTGCTGAGCCTGCGTGGTGGGGCTGACCCAGCCGTCGCTCTCCATCCGGGCCAGCACCCGGTAGATCTGCTGGTGCGTGGCGGTCCAGAAGAAGCCGATCGACTTGTCGAAGCGGCGGGTCAGGTCGAGCCCGGCGCCCGACTGCTCGCTCAGCGACACGAGGATCGCGTGCTCCAGGGCCATGCGGAGGAGTATGCAACTCGTTGCACGAGGTGTGCAACGAGTTGCACCGCCGTTTCGCCGAACTGTGGTGCAGGTCTCACGCGGGGGACGTCCGCCTACGATGTGCGCCATGCGCCGCCTGATCGCCTTGACCGCCGCCCCGCTCCTCCTCGCTGCCGTCGCCTGTGCGCCCGCCGAGGACACCGACGACACCGCCACCGACCCCGCTGCCTCCGCCAGCCCTTCGGCCGACGCCTGCGCCCCGGAGAACCTGCCCACGAAGATGGACGGGATGCTGATGATCGGCACCGACTCCCCGGCCTACGAGCCGTGGTTCGTCGACAACGACCCGACCAACGGCAAGGGCTACGAGTCCGCCGTCGCCTACGCCGTCGCCGAGGAGCTCGGCTTCGCGCCCGAGGACGTGTCGTGGATGAAGGTCCGCTTCAACAACTCCTTCAAGCCCGGGCCGAAGGAGTTCGACTTCGACATCAACCAGATCTCGATCACCCCCGAGCGCGCCGAGGTCGTCGACTTCTCCGACGGTTACTACTCCGCGGCTCAGGCCGTCATCGCGCTCGAGGGCTCGGCCGGGGCCGAGGCGACCTCGCTGGAGGAGCTGTCGGACCTCAAGCTCGGCGCCCAGACCGGCACCACCTCGCTCACGGCGATCCGCGACATCATCCAGCCCGCCGAGGACCCCTTGGTCTTCACCGACACCAACGCCGCCAAGCAGGCGCTGAACAACGGCCAGGTCGATGCGATCCTGGCCGACCTGCCGACCGCCTTCTACATCTCCGCGGTGGAGATCCCCGACAGCGTCATCGTCGGCCAGTTCCAGCCGGCGACCGGGGAGCAGGAGGAGTTCGGGATGCTCTTCGAGAAGGACAGCCCCCTGGTGCCGTGCGTCAACGCCGCGTTGGCCACCCTGCGCGAGGACGGCACGCTGGCGGCTCTGGAGGACGAGTGGCTCTCCCAGGTCGTCGACGTCCCCGTGCTCGACTGAGCCGTCGCGGTGAGTGACCCCCGGGTCGAGGCCTGGGAGCTCAGCCAGGTCCAGCTGGAACGACAGGCGCTCGCGCGCCGCGCCCGACTCCGGTCGAGCGCGACCGCGTCGCTGTCGACCCTGCTGGTCTTCGGGCTCCTGGGGCTCGCCCTGGTGCTCTCGCCCGGATGGCCGACCGTCCAGGCGACGTTCTTCAGCCTCGACGCGGCTGTCGACGCCTTTCCCGCGATCCTCGAGGGCTTCTGGCTCAACATCCGCCTCTTCCTGCTGGCCGAACCGCTGATCCTGGTCCTCGGGCTCGCGGTGGCCGCGGCCCGCGTCAGCAGCGCGCCGTGGCTGCTGCCCGTGCGGGTGATCGCCACGGCGTACACGGACCTGTTCCGGGGGATCCCGACGCTGCTGGTGGTCTTCCTGGTCTGCTTCGGGGTGCCCGCCCTGGGCCTCCAGGGAGTGACCACCTCGCTGTTCTGGCTGGCGCTGGTGGCGCTGGTGCTCTCCTACGGGGCGTACGTGGCCGAGGTGTTCCGCGCCGGCATCGAGTCCGTGCACCCCTCCCAGGTCGGCAGCGCCACCGCGCTGGGGCTCTCCAACGGCCAAGCGCTGCGGTTCGTGGTGATCCCCCATGCCGTACGCCGCGTGCTCCCGCCGCTGCTCAACGACTTCGTGTCGCTGCAAAAGGACACCGCGCTGGTGGCCGCGGTGGGGCTCTTCGACGCCCTCGGCACCGCCAGCGACACCGCGAACTACACCTTCAACTACACCCCGCTCGTGGTCGCCGCCGGACTTTTCGTCGCACTGACGATCCCGCTCGCGCGCCTCACCGACTGGGTCGGGCGCCGGGCCATGCAGCGGGAGAGGGCGGGTCAACGATGAGCGTGCTGCGCGTGGAGGGACTGCGCAGCGGTTCGCCGACAAGGTCGTCCTCGACTGCCTGATCAACCAGGTGGAGACCACGACGTGGTCCGCCTGATCGGCGCGTCCGGCTCGGGCAAGTCCACGCTGCTGCGTTGTGTGACCTGCTGGAGCTCACCGACGACGGCACCATCTGGTTCCAGGGCGAGGACATCTCCGACCTCTCGTCGACGCCTGCGTGGTGCGTCG
>JBGAJX010000023.1:0-75283 GCA_044224695.1 Marmoricola sp.
GCCTTCGTCGCGCAGTCGCTCGGCACCAGCCGGCGCACCCTCGAACGACGAGTCCGTGCGGCGCTCAACCTCACTCCGCTCGGCTTCGTCCAACGGCTTCGCATCGAACGAGCTCGGCACCTCTCAGCAACCACGGACCTTACCTCCGCCGAGATCGCGCTACGGGTCGGCTACGCGAACGCCGAGACTCTGCGCTCCCTCCTGCGCAGGGAGCGACGCCGTTCCTGACCTATCGCCATGCCTGTAGCCGGTGTCCTAGTGCTCGACTGGAACCACCTCTCAGCACGTCGCGTCGACGCTCCTGCGTCGCCCTGGACGACCCACTCGGCACGCCCGCAGCACAGGCCATGTGACGTGTCCCGGCTTCCCGGACGGTCGGGGTTGGGTGGCTGTGATGTCGCTGCGTTCTCGTCCAGGGGGTCAGCAGACTCGATCAGGGTCGATTGGGATGAGACGCGAAGGCGGTCAGGTCAGGGCGGCCGAAGCCGACCGGCGGGGTAGCGTCGGTCACGTCGAGGTCTTTCGGATGGATGGCGTAGGAACCTCCATCGTCGGGAGACCTCGACGTCTATCTGCGGACCGACGCGCCCGGCCGACCTACACCCTCATCTGGGAAGAGCCCCTTTTCTTTACCCCGGATTTCCGCACGGCCCGACATGGGACCGGTCACACGGGCGCGTGGATCCCCGCCCACGGGGTACAGCGACCCCATGACGTCCTTCACCATCCCCGGTTTGTCCATGAGCGAGGGTGAGAAGCTCGCTGCCCTCCTCCAGACCCGACTGAGCGCCTACAACGACCTGCACCTGACCCTCAAGCACGTGCACTGGAACGTGGTCGGCCCCAACTTCGTCAGCGTCCACGAGATGCTCGACCCGCAGATCGAGCTCGTCCGCGGCTTCGCCGACGCGTGCGCCGAGCGGATCGCGGCCCTGGGGGTCGCCCCGCGCGGCACCCCCGGAGCGATCGAGAAGGACCGCACCTGGGACGACTACTCCCTGGACCGCGACACCGCCCAGGCCCACCTGGCCGCGGTGGACCTGGTCTACACCGGGGTCATCACCGACGTTCGCGCGGCGATCGAGACCGTCGGCGAGATCGACCCGGTGACCGAGGACCTGCTCATCAGCCAGTGTGGCGAGCTCGAGCAGTTCCAGTGGTTCGTCCGGGCGCACCTGGAGAACAGCGGCGGCACCCTGGCCAACGCCGGCGCGGAGTCCGAGAAGCAGGCCGCCGACCAGGCACGCTGAGCGCGCCTGCGCCACGTGGCGCAGCACGCCATCCGGCCGCCCCGACGTCTCCTCCCAGCGTCGGGGCGCCCGACGGCCCCGGTCCCTCTCACGCAGCGGGGGCCGGGGCCGTCGGCATGTCGGCGAGGCTCCGGAGGGCTACTCGGGACGCAGCAGCGGGAAGAGGATCGTCTCCCTGATCCCGGCTCCGGTGAGCAGCATGATCAGCCGGTCCACGCCCATTCCCATGCCGCCCGCGGGCGGCATGCCGTGCTCCATGGCCCGCAGGAAGACCTCGTCGAGCTCCATCGCCTCCGGGTCACCCTGCGCGGCGAGCAGCGACTGCTCGGTGAGCCGCTCGCGCTGGATCACCGGGTCGTTGAGTTCGGTGTACGCCGGGGCGAGCTCCACGCCGTTCACGATCAGGTCGAACGCCTCCACCAGCCCCGGCTTGGTGCGGTGCGGCTTCGCCAGCGGGCGCACCGACTCCGGGTAGTCCTCCACGAACGTCGGCTGGATGAGGGTGTCCTCGACGAGCTGCTCGTAGAGCTCCAGCAGGATCTCCCCGGCGTTCCAGTGGTCCTGGAGCTCGATCTCGCGGTCATGGGCGAGCTTCTTCAGCCCGATGATCGGGGTCTCCATGGTGATCTCGGTGCCGGCGGCCTCGCTGATCAGCTCAAGCAGCGACGCCGAGCGCCACGGCTTCTCCAGGTCGATCTCCTCGCCGGTGCGACCGGTGACCACCGTCCGCCCGACCGCGCGGGCGGCGTCCACGACGAGGTCGCGGACCAACTGCTTCATCGTGTCGAGGTCGCCGTAGGCGTGGTAGGCCTCGAGCATCGAGAACTCTGCGGCGTGGGTGGAGTCCAGGCCCTCGTTGCGGAAGGTGCGGCCGATCTCGTAGACCCGGTCGACCCCGCCGATCATGGCCTTCTTGAGGTCCAGTTCCAGCGCGATCCGCAGCAGCATCGGCTGGTCGAAGGCGTTGAGGTGCGTGCGGAACGGCCGCGCAGCGGCACCGCCGTTGGTGAGCTGGAGGATCGGGGTCTCCACCTCGACGTACTCCCAGCGGTCGAGCGTGGCGCGCAGCGACTTGAGCACCGCTGCCTTGGTGCGCACCATCTGCCGCGACTCCGGGCTGACGATCAGGTCGAGGTAGCGCAGGCGAACCCGCGCCTCCTCCGAGAGCGGCCGGTGCTCGTTGGGCAGCGGACGCAGGGACTTGGCGGCCATGCTCCAGGCGGTCGCCTGGACGGACAGCTCGCCGCGGCGCGAGGTGATCACCTCGCCGGTGACTCCGAGGTAGTCGCCCAGGTCGACCAACTGCTTGTAGGCCTCGAGCTGCTCCTCGCCGACCTCGGCCAGCGACAGCATCGCCTGGAGCTCGGTGCCGTCACCGGCGCGCAGCCGGACGAAGCACAGCTTGCCGGTGTTGCGCTGGTGGATGACCCGCCCGGCCACCGAGACCACCGTGCCGGTGCGGGTGTCGGGTTCCAGACCGGCCTCGTCGAAGAGGCCGCGGATCTCGGCGAGGCTGTGCGTCACCTCGACGTGATGGGGGTACGGCTCCCGCCCGATCTCCTGGAGACGGGCACGCTTCTCCAGCCGCACCCGCATCTGCTCGGGAAGGTCGTCGTCGGCTGCGATGGCGGGCTCGTCGGTCACGGGAGACAACCCTAAGCCCGCCGCTCCGGCGGGCCGGAGCCCCCTCACTCCAACGGGACCCACCAGTCGATCACGGTGCCGTGCGGGTCGTTGTCCTTGCACAGGAACGAGCCGCCCAACCTTTCGGCGCGCTGGCGCATGTTGGTCAGGCCGCTGCTGCGGTCGGCCTTCCCCATCCCACGACCGTCGTCGGCCACGCGCAGCACGATCTCCTCGGGGGAACAGACCACGCTGACCTCCACCCGGGTGGCGCCGGCATGGCGGGCCACGTTGGACAGCGCCTCAGTGAGCACAGCGAGAAGCTCGTTGGCCACTGCCGAGGGAACCTGCTCGGTCGAACCGGTGGTGCTTACCGTGGGGGCGAAGCCGAGGGTCCGTTCGGCGCTGCTGAGGATCTTGGCCACGCTGGCCGGGATCTGGGTCGGGGTGGTGAGCAGGCTGAGGCTATGGATAGCCGCCCGTAGGTGCCGGATCGCCTCGTCTACCCCGAGCGCCGCTGACGCAAGCCGGTCCGAGGTCTCAGGGTGCTGCCGCGCGTGGAGGCTCAGTTCCAGGCCGGCCGCGTAGAGCCGCTGGATCACCACGTCGTGCAGGTCGGCGGCGATCCGCTGACGCTCCTCGAGCAGGGCCAGCTGTCGGACGCTCTCCTTCAGTTCCTCCTCAGCACGGACCAACGCGGACACGTCGGTGCCCAGCACGAAAAAGCCATCCGGGGCGCCACCGACAATGTTGGGTACGTAGGACAGCTGGATGTGCCGCACGGCACCATGCTGATCCGGCGCGGCGCGCTGGATCAGTTGCGGTTCTCCGGCGAGCGCTGCCTCGATGGTCGCCCGATTGGCCTCGTACCGTTCGGGAGTCATGACCTCGCGGATGTGGGTCCCCCGCACCTCGGGCGCATCCACGCCCAGGAAGGACCTGAAGAAGGCGTTGGCGTACCTATTCCTTCCGTCCCCGTCCCATGACGCCACCAGCGCCGGCAGGTGATCGAGCAGGCGCACCAACTCTTCGACCTTCAGCTTCTCCACGTGGCCGCTCCTCATCCACCGGCAGTCCAAGCCATTCTGTCACCGTGGCATCGATGCCCCGCGAGAGTTGGCTTGAAACGAGCGTCCCCTCAGGTGTTGCGATCGAAGACGATCTCCAGACCGCGCAGGGTCAGCCACGGTTCGGAGACCGTCACGCTGGTGCACTCCACGAGGACCACCGGTGCCAGCCCGCCGGTGGCGATCACGTTGATCTCGTCGGGCTCGAGCCCGAGCGCCGCGGTCATCTTGGCCACCATCCCGTCGACCTGGGCGGCGAACCCGTGCAGCACCCCGCTCTGCAGCGCCTCCACCGTGTTCTTGGCGATGACCGAGCGCGGACGGAGCAGTTCGACCTTGCGTAGTTGGGCGCCCCGACGACCCAGGGCCTCCAGCGAGATCTCGATGCCCGGGGCGATCGCGCCGCCGATGTACTCCCCCTTCGGCGAGACCACGTCGTACGTGGTGGCGGTGCCGAAGTCGACCACGATCGAGGGGCCCGGGTAGTAGTGCGCGGCGGCCAGCGCGTTGACGATCCGGTCCGAGCCGACCTCGCGCGGGTTGTCCATGAGCACCGGTACGCCGGTGCGCACGCCGGGCTCGACGACGACGTGGGGACGGTCGGGGTGGTAGGCGGGCAGCATCTCGCGCCATTCGTGCAGCACCGCCGGCACCGTGCTGCAGACCGCGACACCGACCGGGGCGCCGAGGTCGTCGGTGCCGGTGAGCAGCGCCCGCAGCAGCACCCCCCACTCGTCGGCGGTGCGACGCTCGTCGGTGGCCACCCGCCAGTGGGCCAGGACCTCGCCGGAGCGGACCAGCCCCAGCGTCGTGTGGCTGTTGCCGATGTCGGCGCAGAGGAGCACCCGGCCGGTCACCGCTCAGGCCTCCGGCTGGTCGGCCCGCAGGTCGAGGGCGATGTCGAGCACCGGGGCGGAGTGGGTCAGCCCACCGACGGCGAGGAGGTCGACGCCCGTCGCGGCGACCTCGCGGGCGCGGTCGAGCGTCAGCCCGCCGGAGGCCTCGAGCTCCGCGCGACCCTCGGTGATCGCGACCGCCTCGGCCATCTGCGCGGTGGACATGTTGTCGAGCAGGATCTGGTCCGCGCCCACCACGAGGAGCTCGCGCAACTGCTCCAGCGTGGTCACCTCGACCTGCACCGGCAGCCCCGGGTAGCGGGCGACGACCGCCTCCCAGGCCGGCACCACCCCGCCGGCGGCCAGCACGTGGTTGTCCTTGATCAGGGCCTGATCCGACAGGGAGGTCCGATGGTTGACCCCGCCGCCGCAGCGCACGGCGTACTTCTCCAGCAACCGGAAGCCGGGCGTGGTCTTGCGGGTGTCGCGAACGCGGGCACCGGTGCCGGCGACCGCGTCCACCCAGCGGCGGGTCGTGGTCGCCACCCCGGAGAGGTGACAGAGGTAGTTCAGCGCGGTCCGCTCGGCGGTGAGCAGCAGGGCGGTCGGTCCGGTGGCCACGAGCAGCCGGTCACCGCGGGCGACGGTGTCCCCGTCGGCGACGAGCCGCTGCACCTCGACCGCGTCGCCGACCACGTAGCGCAGCACGAGTTCGGCGACCGCGAGACCGGCCACGACGCCGTCCGCGCGGGCGATCATCTCGGCCACCGCCCGGTCGTCGGCCGCGATGGTGGCCGCGGAGGTGACGTCCTCACCGGGCACGTCCTCGGCGATGGCCCGGACCACGTCGTCGTAGAGGGCGCGCGGCTCGAGGCCGCACGCGTCGATCTCGGTGCGCAGGGCGCTCGGCAGCGCGTCGTACGACGTCCGGGCGATCATCGCTGTCCTTCCAGGTCGGGATGTGCCTGTGCCGCGTCCGCGGGCAGGTCCAGGTCGGTGGCTCCTCCGGCGTGCCGGTAGGTGGTCACCAGCCCGTCGCCGGTGAGGGCGACGTCGACGTGGCCGGCCCAGTGCTCGTCGTCGCGCTCGGGGAAGTCCTCCCGCCAGTGCGAGCCACGGGTCTCCTCCCGCAGTCGCGCGGCGGCCAGCATCGCTCGGCCGAGCGTGAGCAGGTTCGTGGTCTCCCAGGCAGCCGTGCCCGCCTCGGACCCGGCCTTCTCCGCCAGCGCGGCGAGCTCGACGGCCCCGGCCGCCAGGCCCTCCTCGGAGCGTAGGACGCCGACGCGGTCGGTCATCACGCTCTGCAGTGCGGGCAGCACCGAACCGTCGACGAGCCCGGGGACCCGCGGGTCCGGCGCCGGGTCGCGCCGGTCGGGAAGCCCCTCGGCGAGCCGGTCCGCGATCCGACGGGAGAAGACCAACCCCTCGAGGAGCGAGTTCGACGCGAGCCGGTTGGCGCCGTGCACCCCGGAGCAGGCGACCTCACCGGTGGCGTAGAGCCCGGGCACCGAGGTGGCTCCGGTCAGGTCGGTGACCACGCCGCCGGAGGCGTAGTGGCAGGCCGGTGCGACCGGGATCAGGTCGGTGACCGGGTCGATCCCGTGGCTGCGACAGGTGGCCAGGATCGTGGGGAACCGCTGCTCCCACTTCGCGGCCCCGAAGTGGCGGGCATCGAGCCAGACGTGCTCGGCACCGGTCTCGCGCATGCGGCGCATGATCGCCTTGGCCACGACGTCACGCGGCGCGAGGTCGGCCAGGGGGTGCTGGCCCTGGAGGAACCGGGTGCCGGCGTCGTCGACGAGGAAGGCGCCCTCGCCGCGGACGGCCTCGGAGATCAGCGGCTGCTGCCCACGCGAGGCACCGCCGAGCCACATCACCGTGGGGTGGAACTGGACGAACTCCAGGTCGCGCAGCTCGGCGCCGGCCCGCAGGGCGAGCGCCATCCCGTCGCCGGTGGCCACGACCGGGTTGGTGGTGGCCGAGAAGATCTGTCCGAGTCCGCCGCTGGCGAGCACCACCGCCCGGCACAGCACCGCGCCGACACCGTCGTGCTGGCCCTCGCCCATGACGTGCAGGGTCACCCCGGCCACACCGCCGCCCTCGCCGGGGATCAGGTCCAGCACCAGCGCGTGCTCGGTGACCTCGATGTCGGGCGCCGCCTGCACGGCGGCGACCAGGGCCCGCTGGATCTCGGCTCCGGTGGCGTCGCCGCCGGCGTGCGCGATCCGGTCGCGGTGGTGACCGCCCTCGCGGGTGAGCTGGAGCTCGCCGGCCGGAGTGTGGTCGAACTGGGTGCCCAGCGCGATCAGCTCCCGCACGGCCTCGGGACCCTCGGTGACCAGGGCAGTGACGGCGGCGACGTCGCAGACCCCGGCGCCGGCGACGAGCGTGTCGCGCAGGTGCTGCTCGGGGGTGTCACCCGGCCCGAGCGCGGCGGCGATGCCGCCCTGGGCCCACTGGGTGGAGCCGGCCGACAGTCGCGCCTTGGTCACCACCCGCACCGTGCCGACGCCGGCCTCGTGCAGGCGCAGGGCCGCGGTCAGTCCGGCGATCCCGGAGCCCACGACGACCACGTCGGCGTACGTCGTCCAGCCGGGGGCGGGGGCGCTGAGCCGCGCCGCGTTCGTGCTCACCCGGCGAGGCTACCGCCCGGCCGCGACGACGGTGTCCTCGCGCGGGGCGTCCTCGACCCGGTCGCCGCGGCGTAGCCCGGTCCCCGGCAGCGCCTCGGCCGGGTCGTGGCCCGTGCCGATGATCTTGTTGTCGGCGTCGACGAAGACCACGTGCGGGGTGTGCGCGTGTGCCTCCTCGGTGGTCATCTGGCCGTAGGCGATCAGGATCACCAGGTCGCCCGGCTGCACGAGGCGGGCGGCGGCACCGTTGATGCCGATCACGCCGGAGCCGCGCGGTCCCGCGATCGTGTAGGTCTCCAGGCGGGCGCCGTTGGTGATGTCGACGATGTGCACCTGCTCCCCGGGCAGCAGGTCAGCGGCGTCGAGCAGGTCCTCGTCGACGGTCACCGACCCGACGTAGTGCAGGTCGGCTTGGGTCACCGTGGCGCGGTGGATCTTGCTGGTCATGATGGTGCGGAGCACGGGGCCTCCCAGGAAGTCGGATCAGGTCAGGAGTCGGATCAGGTCAGGGGTGTCGAGGGTCGGTTCAGAGGTCGAGCGCGAGGTTGTCGATCAGCCGGGTCGCGCCGACCCGGGCGGCGACCAGCAGCCGGGCCGGTGACCCTGCCGCGGCGGGCCCGAGGTCGGGGGCGGTGAGCGCGAGGTAGTCCACGACGATCTCGGACCGGCGCGCCAGCACGTCGCGGCCCGCGGCCAGGACGGCGTCGGGGCCGACGTCGACCGCGGCAGCCCCCGCCCGCAGCGCCTCGGAGAGGGCGAGGGCGAGCGTGCGCTCGTCGGCGGAGAGGTAGCGGTTGCGGCTGGACAGCGCCAGTCCGTCGGCCTCGCGGATCGTCGGCGCGCCCTCGATGCGGACCGGCAGGCACAGGTCGGCCGCCATCCGCCGGATCAGGGTGAGCTGTTGGTAGTCCTTCTCCCCGAAGACCGCCACGTCGGGCCGGGTCAAGCCGAGCAGTTTGGCGACCACGGTGAGGACACCGCGGAAATGGGTGGGCCGGACCGCCCCCTCCAGGACCGCACCCAGCGGGCCGGGGTCCACGGTGACCTGTGGGTCCCCACCCGGGTAGACCTCGTCGACCGTCGGCGCGAACACCACGTCCACGCCCTGCTCGGCGCAGAGGGCGAGGTCGGCCTCGAACGTGCGCGGGTAGCGGTCCAGGTCCTCCCCGGCCGCGAACTGCAACGGGTTGACGAAGATCGACACCACCACCGCGTCGCCGTCGCGCAGCAGGGTGCGGGCATGACGCATGAGCGAGGCGTGTCCCTCGTGCAGCGCTCCCATCGTCGGCACCAGACCGACGCGACCACCCTCGCGGCGGACACTGCTCAGCGCTGCGTCGAGGTCCGCGCGGGTCCGCGCGACCACCGGCGTGCTCACGCCGCGACCCGCTCCAGGGCGTCGTTGAGGATCCCGACCAGCTTGGCGGCCCGGATCGGCAGCAGCCGGCCGTCGAGGACTGCGCTGTTGGCGGTGGCGCGGGCCAGGGCGACGTACGTCGGCACCGTGTCCGGCTGGGTCGCGGCGATGTCGCGCAGGTGGGCCCGGACGGTCTCGACGTCACCGCGCACGATCGGGCCGGTCAGCGCCGCGTCGCCCATCACCAGTGCGTTGTCGAGGGCGGCGGTGAGCAGCGGGCGCAGGGTGGCGGCGGGGTCCTCGGCTCCGGACTCGCGCAGCAGGTCCATCGCCTGGACGACCAGGGTGACCAGGTGGTTCGCGCCGTGGGCGAGCCCGGCGTGGTAGAGCGTGCGCTTGGCCTCGGGCACCCACACGATGCGGCCGCGAAGGTCGGAGACCAGGGTCTCGGCCAGTGCCTGCGTGAGCGGCTCGTCGGCGGTCACGCCGAAGGAGCAGCCGGCCAGCCGCGGCAGGTCCACCGCGGTGCCGGTGAAGGTCATCGCCGGGTGCAGCGCGAGCACCCGGGCGCCGACGGCGCGTGCGGGCTCCAGCACGGCCAGCCCGTGGCGACCGGAGGTGTGCGCGACGTACTGGCCGGGGCGGATCGCGCCCGACGCGGCCAGCTGGGTGACCACGTTGCTCAGCATGTCGTCGGGCACCGTCAGCAGCAGCAGGTCGCTGGACCGGCTCACCGTGGTGGGCTTGCGGACCGGAACCCCGGGCAGCAGCGTGGCGATGCGGTGGCGGGAGGCGTCCGACTCTCCGGCGGCGGCCACGACCTCGTGACCGGCGGCACGCAGACCTGCGGCCAGGACGGCTCCGACACGGCCGGCGCCGACCACCCCGATGCGGGTGAACATCATCTCTGTGAGCCTTTCGTTCCAGTCCCACGAGGGGGTACCGGACGGTGTGCTGACCCGTTCAGAGTAGGTGCGGTCGGCCTGGGCCGTCACCGGATGGCCGTCGTGGGGTCCGTCACAGACGGCGCCCGTCCCGGCCGCGGCGGGGCCGCCGTACGGTGAGCCGGTGACGCGCCCCTCCTCCGCCCCGGTCGGCCTCGGGATGCCGTCCCTGCCTCCGACACCCCCCTCACCTGCGGTTCCTCCGCTGCGGGACGCCTGGGACCGGGCGCTCTACGGGCCCGAGGGCTTCTTCCGGCGCCACCGACCGGCCGAGCACTTCCGCACCGCCGTGCACGAGAGCGACCATCTGGCCCGGGCGTTGCTGGTGCTGATACGCCGCAGTGGTCTGGACACCGTGGTCGACGTCGGCGCCGGTGGCGGCGAGCTGCTGACCGCGCTGCACCACCTGGACCCGACCCTGCGTCTGCTCGGGATCGAGGTCGGACCCCGTCCCCCCTCCCTGCCGGACGCGGTGAGGTGGGCCTCGACACCCCCCGACGAGATCGACGGACTGCTTGTGGCCCACGAGTGGCTCGACAACGTGCCGTGCCATGTCGCGGAGGTCGGAGACGACGGCGCCGCCCGGCTCCTGCACGCGGCCCCCGACGGCACCGAGAGCGCCGGGTTGGCGCTGGGCGAACCGGGGGTGCCGGACTCCTTGCGCGCCTGGGCGGAGCACTGGTGGCCCGCGAGCGAGCCGGGCGCGCGGATCGAGCTGGGCTCCTCCCGCGACCGCGCCTGGGCGGGGATGGTCGCCCGGGTGCGCCGCGGCGTCGCCCTGGCCGTGGACTACGGCCACACCCGCGCCGAGCGGCCGCCGGCGGGGACGCTGCGCAGCTACCAGCGAGGGCGGCTCCAGCCGGTCCGGTACGACGGGACGCGCGACATCACCGCCGACGTGGCCGTCGACGCGGTGGCCCAGGCGTGCCGCGGGCGGCTGATCCGCCAGGACGACGCGCTACGGGACCTGCTCCCCGGGCTGGGGCAGCTGCCCGCGGCCGGTCACGCCTGCGAGGAGTCGGCACCGTCGTCGGCGGCCGGATACCTCCAGGAGCTCTCCGAGGCCTCGCTGGCCGCGGGGCTGGTCTCGCCCGAGGAGTTCGGCGGATTCTGGTGGGTGCTGACCGCGGTCGGGGTCCCCGATCCGCTGGAGACGCCCGAGCCGGTCTGACCGGCACGGGCCCGACGCCCGTACGACGTGGCGATCGCGAGCTGGTCCCGCACGTCCTCGGGCAGCCGGTGGCGCCCCTGCACGTGCACCGGGCCCGGAGCGCTGTCCGCACTCAGCGTCACCACACCCGCCAGCCGGGCCAGCGGCCCCTGGGTGGCCCGGAGCGACTGCACCCGAGCCTGGGGCACCACGTCCGTACGCCGGGTGACCAGCCCGCGGCGGCTCACCAGCAGGGTCTCGTCCTGGCCGAACGCCAGCTTCCTCCAGGCCAGCGGGTCGAGCCACGCCGACCGCCGTGGAGCCGGCTCCAACGGCACGCGGCCCGGGTCCAGGCCGCGGAGCACGTGCCGGGCCAGGGCGTCGACCTCAGCCCGGGTGCCGACCGGGTGGATCGTCGAGGAGGCCTCGGCCGACTGACCGTCGGTGCTGCCGTAGCCGGCCAGGGACACCTCGAGGCGCGCCCAGCCCAGGCGGCGCCACAGCAGCGGCTCGCTGATCACCACGCCCTGCACCCGCGGGAGCGCGATCGTCTGGCTGGACAGGGACAGCAGGCCACGCCCGATGTGGAGCCCGGCGGGGGTGTCGGTGACGGTGAAGCCGTAGTAGCCGCTCAGCCGGTTGAACAGGCTCAGGCCGGCACCGAACACCACCGGGATGCTGATCCCCAGTGCCGCCCACTCGCCCGTGGTCGCGGCCAGCAGCACCAGGGAACCGGCGGTCAGCAACAGCGCGAACGTCTCGGCCGACAGCACCAGGGAGACGACGAGTCGCTGGGGATCCAGTCGGGCGAGCACGGTGTCGGGGGCCGGCGGCGTCGCCGGGGTGGGCGACCACCCGGGGTGCGGCGCGGCGTAGGGACCGGACGGGGCCTGGCCGAGCGCGTTGGGGCCGGGTGCGTAGGGATCGGGCACGGAGGGGTGGGACGCAGTCGGGCCGGGCGCGTAGGAGTGGGTCGCCGTGGGGCCGGACGCACTGGAGCCGGGGGCCGACTGGGCCTGCCGGCGCGCGTCGCGACGCTCCAGCAACAGCCGGCGTACGTCGCGTGCCTCGGCCAGGGGCAGGAACGCCAGCGATCCCTCCCGGTCACCTCCGGCGACGTCGAAGCGCAGCTCGGCGAGACCGAACAGCCGCGCGACCAGCGGCTGGGCGATGTCGATGCCCTGGAGCCGGTCGATGCGGATCCGTCGCGACTGCCGGGACAGGACGCCGGTGTCGATGCGGAGCTCGTCGGCCTCCACCCAGTAGGTGGTCCGCAGCCAGGACACCGCACCGCCGACCACACCGGCGAGCAGTACGGCGACCAGGAGCAGCCCGAGGACGCCGATCTCACCGCCGTCCAGGGCCTGCTGCCACGACGCGCCGACGACCGCCAGCAGGAAGATCGGACCGCGCACCACCGGGGTCAGCGGGGAGAGCCGCCGCGGGGTCGAGTTGCCGCTGAATGCGGTGGCCGGGGGTGACTCCCCCGGCGGCGTCGGGACGCTCACAGCCCCGCCGCGGTGCTCTCGGCCGAGGCCGTCAGCCGGTCACGCAGCCGCGCCGCCTCGGCGCCGGGGAGACCGGGGATCGTCGCGCTGGTGACCGGGCTCGCGGTGTGCACCTGCACCGACGCGATCCCGGCGAGCTGGTCGAGCGGCCCGGAGCGGACGTCGACGTACTGGAGGCGGCCGTAGGGCACCACGACCAGGCGGCGGAACAGTGCCCCCGAGGCCACGTGGAGCTCCTCATCGGTCTCGGCCCAGCGCCAGCGGCGCTGCACCCGACCGACGATCCACCACCCCCAGGCGCCGATCAGCACCAGGAGCGCGGCGCCGATCCCCAGCCACATGCCCGGCACCAGGTCGAGCGCGGCGAGCACCGCCAACGTCGCGGCTCCCGCACCGACGCCGATGAGCACGAGGATCCGACGGACGGTCGCCAGCTTCGGCGACACCCCGTGCCAGGGCAGGGTCGCGTCGGCGAAGAGGTGCTCCATACCTCCGAGCCTAGGATGCGGCCGTGAGCAGCAGCCCCACCGATCCCATCCGCCAGGTCCACGTCGCGGTCGGCGCGGTGGCCGCGGCGCTGCCCGCCGACCCCGGCGCCCAGCCCGTCGTGCTCCACCTGGGCACCCATCACCCCTCGAACCACGGCGGGCTCCGCCTGCGCGTGAGCCTCGACGCGCACGACCGGATCGCCACCTGCGACCCCGAGGTCGGCTTCCTGCACCGGGGGGCCGAGAAGCTCTTCGAGGTGCGCGACTACCGCCAGGTGATGGCGCTGGCGAACCGGCACGACTGGCTCAGCGCGGCCGCCGGGGAGCTCGGGGTGGCGCTCGCGGTGGAGCGGATGCTCGGGCTGCCGGTTCCCGAGCGCGCCGTCTGGCTGCGGACGCTGCTCGCCGAACTCAACCGCGTCACCCATCACCTGCTCTTCCTGGGTGCCTTGCCCCCGAGCCTCGGGACGGTGCCGCCGGCGACCCGGATGGCGCGCGAGCGTCTCCTCGGGGTGGTCGAGGAGCTCACCGGGGGTCGCATGCACGTCATGTTCACCCGGGTCGGCGGCGTGCGGGAGGACCTGCCGGCCGGCTGGCTCGACCGGCTCGAGACCGCGATTGCCGCGACCCGGCCGGCGCTGACCACCGTGGCCGCCGTGCTCGCACACGACGACTTCCGCGCCGCCACCCGCGGTGTCGGCGTGCTGACGCGTGAGGACGCCGCGGCGTACGGGCTCAGCGGGGCGGTGGCCCGGGCGAGCGGCCTGGACGCGGACCTGCGTCGCGACGACCCCGTGCTCGCGTACGGCGCGCTCGCCGACGTCCTGCGCGTCCCGGTCCGCGTCGAGGGCGACGCGCTCGCCCGGTTCGAGGTGCTCCTGGAGCAGGCGGAGGTGGCCCTGGACCTGGTCACCGCGTGCGTCGCCCGCCTCCGGGCGCTGCCGCCCGGACCCGTCAACGTGAAGCTCCCGAAGATCCTCAAGGCGCCCGAGGGGACGACCTACCAGTGGACCGAGGCCCCCGGCGGGATCCTGGGCTACCTGCTGGTCTCGCACGGGGAGAAGACTCCCTGGCGGCTCAAGCTGCGCACACCGGGCTTCGCGACAGCGGCGGCGCTGCCCGCCCTCGTCCCGGGCTCGCGGGTGCAGGACCTGGTGCCGCTGCTGGCGTCGCTGTTCTACGTCGTGGGCGACATCGACAAGTAGCCGCGCGCCCGGCCGGCTCAGGCCCGCTTGCGGCCGTCGCGCTGCTCGGCGATGCGGGCGCCCAGCTGCGCCTGCGTGCGGTCCTCCCAGGCGAGCAGATCCACCACCGTGTCCACGTCCGCCTGGCCGGAGACGTCCCAGGTGGCCAGCTCGTCGGCCTCCTCCGCGGTCCTGATCTCCAGGGCGACCTCGAGTTCGGCGACACGCTCCTGGGCGTCGGCGGCGCGACGCGCCTCGCGGCGCACCCGCTCCTCGGCGTCGGTGGCGCGGCGCTCGGAGAGCCGCAGCGTGGCCTCGAGCTCACCCACCTCGCGGTCGCGGTCGGCGAGCCGGTCGGTCATCGCGGTGGCGAAGGCGGCGTGCCCGTCGGCCTGGTCAGTGAAGAGGATCCGGTACGCCGCGGCCTGGCGCGCCCGGTCAGCGGCCGCGTCGCGCCACGACTGCAGCACCTCGGTCCAGAAGATCCGGGCCGCGGCCCAGCCTGCGGCCACCGCGAACACCGCGGCCACGGACAGGGCGGGCACCGAACCGGTCGGGAGGGCGAGGAGCACGCCCACCGTGGCGAGGGCGAGCAGGGCCACCGCGACGGTGGCGCGGACACTGCGCTGACGACGACGGGAGAGGCGGCTCATTCCAGCAGGCTACGACGCGGGCCCGTCGGGCCTGACCCGACACGCGCGCTCCAGCAGCAACGCCGCGGCGACGACGAGCAGGCCCCCGACCGCGGCGATCACCGCCCGCAGCATCCGCTCCCCGGCGAGCTCCGCGTCGATCCCGACCCAGCTGAAGGCGAAGCCGAGGTAGCCCCCGGCCACGGCCGCTCCGGCGAGGGCGCAGGCCTTGGCGAGCACCAATCGGTTGACGGCCTCGTGGGCCCGGAGCGGCTGTCGACCGGCCACCGCCCGCTGGGTGGCGCGGGCCATCAGCACCAGGATCCCGGCCACCAGGTAGAGGACGCCCACCTGAACCCAGGACACCCGGGGGGCGCTCAGGTCCAGGGCGAGGGCGGTCGGGCGCACGGCCCAACCCAGCACCAGGGCGACCAGCCCGGTGGCCAGCAGCGCGCCCGGGGCGGTGGTCCGTACCCGGCCGCTCGGCGGGGGCTCCGGCGGCTCCTCCGGTCCGGGAGCCTGGTCCCGGCTCACCGGCTCTCGAGGTCGAGGTCCTCCCGGCGGACCACGCCGTCGGTGCCGGTCTTGGCGAGCAGGTCGGCCACGGGCACGTCGTCCAGGGTGGCGTCCGGCTCGACCTCCGACCACGGCAGCAGCACGAACGCGCGCTCGTGGGCCCGGGGGTGCGGCAGCGTCAGCTCCGCGGTCTCCGAGCGCCGGTCACCCACCACGATCAGGTCGACGTCCAGGGTCCGCGGCGCGTTGCGCACCTCGCCCCGCTCCCGCGCGAACGCGTTCTCAATGGCCTGCGCGCGTTCCAGGAGCACCTGGGCGGACAGGGTGGTGTCGATCAACACCACGGCGTTGAGGAACGACTCCGAACCCTCCGGGGCGTCGACCGGCTCGGTCTCGTAGACCGAGGAGACCGCGGTCACCCAGACGTCAGGGGTGTCGGCCAGGGAGTCGACGGCGCCCTGGAGCTTGGCGAGGCGGTCGCCGAGGTTCGAGCCGAGCGAGATCACGCAGCGGCGGATGGGACGCATCTCCCCCGTGAGGGTGTCGGCGTCGAGGGTCAGGGGGTGCGGGGTCTCGGTCATGTCCGGCTCCGAAGGATCGTGAGGGTGACGTCGGAGAACGTCGCCTCGATGGGTGCGTGCGGCTTGTGCACGGTGACCTCCGCCCAGTGCACGCGGTCGTCCTCCAGGCAGAGGTCCGCGAGCCGCTGGGCCAGGGTCTCGATGAGGTCGACGGGGTCGCGCTCGATCCCGTCCTTGACCCGTGCCGCCAGGCCGCCGTAGTCGACGGTGTCGGCCAGGTCGTCCGAGGCCGCGGCAGCGGAGGTGTCGAGACCGAGCACGAGGTCCACGCGGAAGACCTGCCCGTCGCGCCGCTCGAAGTCGAAGACACCGTGGTGACCGACCGCTTCGAGTCCGACGAGGGTGAGGCGATCGAGCGTCCGGGCCGTCGCGGGGACTGACGCGGTCGACGTGGCGGTGGCCGGGGAGGTGGGGTGGGTGGCGCTCATCAGGCCTCCGACCCTACCGGCGACGCCTGGTGGATCCACACCCGCCAGCCGGCCTCGGTCCGGCACAGCACGTTGAGCGCCCGCGCCCTGCCCCCGTGGAAGGTGTCGGTCGCGGCTCCCTCGGCTGCGGCCAGCACGTTCTCGGTGAGCGTCACCGCAGCCACGTCCCCGTGCACGCTGACCTCCTCGTCGGTGAGGAAGAACTGCAGGTACGGCGTGTTCGCCAGGATCAGCGCCCAGGAACGCAGCACGGACTCCGTCCCGTGGATCGGCTCCGCTCCCGGGTGGACGCACACCGCGTCGCGATGCCCGACCAGCGCGGCCCGGATCCCGTCGAGATCACCGGCCTCCACAGCGGCGTAGAAGGCCCGGTTGGCCGCCAGCACCTCGGCCGCGTCGTCGGCCCCGGGGCCGGTCACGGGCTCGCCTCCTGCCGGGCCTCCTGCCGGGCCTGCTGCCAGCGCGCCACGACCCTGACCGCGTCCGCGGCCGCCGCGACGTCGTGGACCCGCACCGCCCAGACCCCCGCCTCGGCCAGGAGCGCCGTGGTGGCGGTGGTGGCCGCGTCGCGCCCGGCGGGCTCGCGGCCGTCGAGCAGCTCCCCCAGGAACCGCTTCCTGCTGGTCGCGACCAGCAGGGGGCGCCCCAGATCAGCGAGGGTCTCCAGACCCGCCAGGAGCGTCCAGTTCTGCTCGGGGTCCTTGGCGAACCCCAGTCCGGGGTCCAGGACGACCTGCTCGACGCGCACGCCCGCCGCCAGGGCCACGTCGAGCTGGGCGGCCAGTTCGTCACGCACGTCGGCGACCACGTCGTCGTACCGGGTGTGCTGCTGCATCACCGCCGACGGGGCGCGCCAGTGCATCAGCACGTACGGCGCACCCGCCTCGGCCACGACCCGGAGGATGTCCGGGTCGGCCTTGCCTCCGGACACGTCGTTGACCAGCGTCGCGCCGGCCTCCAGAGCGGCCGCGGCGACCTGCGCCCGCATGGTGTCCACCGAGACCGGTACGCCGGCCGCGGCCAGGTCGCGGACCACGGGCAGGACGCGGCGCAGTTCCTCCGCGACGTCGGGGCGTGCTGCTCCGGGCCGGGTGGACTCACCGCCGACGTCGACCAGGTCGGCGCCGTCCGCGCGCAGCCGCAACCCGTGCGTCACGGCCCGCTCGGCCTCGAGGAAGCGTCCCCCGTCGGAGAACGAGTCGGGGGTGACGTTGACGACCCCCATCACCAGGGTCCTGCCGGTCGGCTCCGCCGGCGTCCCCGGGCCGCGCCACGCGGCGCCCAGTCCCAGCCCTGTCACACCCGGACCCTACCCGCCCGTCCGGGGGACGAGGCGAGGGTGCGCCCACGGGGTCAGCGGGTGCCGTGCATGATCAGGCTCATCGCCTCGCTGCGGGTGGCCGCGTTGTGCATCGAACCGCGGATCGCGGAGGTGATCGTCTTCGACCCGGGCTTGCGCACGCCCCGCATCGTCATGCAGAGGTGCTCGGCCTCGATCACGACGATGGCGCCCTGGGCCTCCAGGATGTCCATCAGCGAGTCCGCGATCTGGGTGGTCAGCCGCTCCTGCACCTGCGGGCGGCGGCTGTAGACGTCCACCAGGCGCGCCAGCTTGGAGAGGCCGGTGATGCGCCCCGACTCGTTGGGGATGTAGCCGATGTGGGCCACCCCGGTGAACGGCACCAGGTGGTGCTCGCACATCGACCACAGCTCGATGTCCTTGACCAGGACCATCTCCTCGTGGCCCTCCTCGAAGACGGTGCGCAGCACCTCCTGCGGGGTGCGCCGGATGCCGACGAGCAGCTCCTCGTAGGCCCGAGCGACCCGGGCCGGGGTCTCCTTGAGACCCTCCCGGTCCGGGTCCTCACCGATCGCGAGCAGGAGCTCGCGGATCGCTGCCTCGGCACGGTCGTGGTCGAAGGCGGGCACCGCGGAGTAGTCGGGGATCCCGATCCTGTCGATGGTCATGGGCGTTCTTTCGTCGGGACCCGCCGGGGCAGCGGATCGTGGGTCGAACCGACCGCCCCGGACCGTGGAACGATCCGGGGCGGTGTCGTAGGTAGTTCGTGGGAAACGGCCGATCGGTTGCCGCAGGGCCCGCTCAGGGAGCCAGCGGCGGGGTGCCGTGGAGGTCTCCACCGGAACCGGGTGGGGTGAGCACCGCGGTGCCGGTCTCGGGAGCCGACCCGTTGGCCGCGGCCTTCGGCACCTGGACGGGCGGGATCGAGGACGGCTCACGGTTCGGGGAGCCCGTCCACGCCGGTCGGACCGGACGCCGACGCAGCGCCGTGAAGATCTCGGCGATCTGCTCCTTGTCCAGGGTCTCCTTCTCCAGCAGCGCCATCACCAGCGAGTCGAGGACGTCGCGGTTCTCCACCAGGATGTCGAAGGCCTCCTGGTGCGCGGTGGCCAGCAGCTTCTTGGTCTCCTCGTCGACGATCGCGGCGACGTCCTCGGAATAGTTGCGCGTGTGCCCGAAGTCGCGGCCCAGGAACGGCTCGCCGTTGCTGTCGCCGAGCTTGATCGCGCCGAGGCGCTCGGTCATGCCGTACTGGGTGACCATGGCGCGCGCCAGCGAGGTGGCCTTCTCGATGTCGTTCCCGGCCCCGGTGGTGGGGTCGTGGAAGACCATCTCCTCCGCGGCCCGACCGCCCAGCATGTAGGCGAGCTTGTCGAGCATCTCCGAGCGGGTCTGGCTGTACTTGTCCTCGTCCGGCAGCACCATCGTGTAGCCCAGCGCCCGGCCGCGCGGCAGGATCGTCACCTTGTGCACCGGGTCGGTGCCGGGGAGGGCCGCGGCGACGAGGGCGTGTCCGCCCTCGTGGTACGCCGTGATGAGCTTCTCCTTCTCACCCATCAGTCGCGTGCGCTTCTGAGGGCCGGCGATGACCCGGTCGATCGCCTCGTCCAGCGAGGGGCCGTCGATGAGCTTCTTGTTCGAGCGCGCGGTCAGCAACGCGGCCTCGTTGAGCACGTTGGCCAGGTCCGCGCCGGTGAAACCGGGGGTGCGTCGGGCCACCGACATCAGGTCGATGCCCTGGCCCATGGGCTTGCCGCGGGAGTGCACCTGGAGGATCTTGTGGCGGCCGTTCAGGTCGGGGGCCTCGACGGCGATCTGGCGGTCGAACCGGCCCGGACGCAGCAGGGCCGGGTCCAGGATGTCGGGGCGGTTGGTGGCCGCGATCAGGATCACGCCACCGCGCACGTCGAAGCCGTCCATCTCGACCAGCAACTGGTTGAGGGTCTGCTCGCGCTCGTCGTGGCCGCCGCCCATCCCGGCACCTCGGTGCCGGCCGACGGCGTCGATCTCGTCGATGAAGACGATCGCGGGCGCGTTCTCCTTGGCCTGCTCGAAGAGGTCGCGCACCCGGCTCGCGCCGACGCCGACGAACATCTCCACGAAGTCCGACCCGGAGATCGAGTAGAACGGCACGCCGGCCTCGCCGGCGACCGCGCGGGCCAGCAGCGTCTTGCCGGTGCCGGGCGGGCCGTAGAGGAGCACGCCCTTGGGGATCTTGGCGCCGACCGCCTGGAACTTGGCCGGCTCCTGGAGGAACTCCTTGATCTCGCCGAGCTCCTCGATCGCCTCCTCGCATCCGGCCACGTCGGAGAACGTCGTCTTCGGCATGTCCTTGCTGATCAGCTTCGCCTTGGACTTGGCGAACTGCATCACCCGGCCGCCGCCGCCCTGCACCTGGTTCATCAGGAAGATGAACAGCAGGATGATCAGCACGAAGGGCAGGAACGTGCCCAGGATCGTGCCGAGGAGGCTCGGTTGGGGGTTCTCGGAGTTGCTGGACGCCGTGTTGCCCGCGTCGACCTGCTCCTGGGCGAGCTGGGTGAGGCCCTCCTGCTGGCCGAGCACCCAGTGGGTCAGGACCTTCTCGTCGCCCTCGTTCAGGGTGGCCCGGATCTCCTGGTCGCCGTCGATGAAGGTGATCTCCTTGACCTCGCCCGCGGTCAGGTGGGCGACCATCTCGGAGGTGTCGATCTCCTTGTAGCCGCCGTTGGGGGCCAGGTACTGCAAGGCGACGAGGACGCCGACCACCGCGACCACGATCCAGATCCAGGGTCCGCGGAAAATGCGCTTCACGTCATCTCACCGGGGCTCGGCCCCGTCCTCCTTGCAGGGATGCGGAACGGGCCGGTCGAGCGACCGGCTCCATATGAGACGGTACACGTCAGCGGCAATGCGCGGGTCAGGAGTACACGGCTGGTGCGAGGGTGCCGATGCAGCGCAGGTTGCGGTAGCGCTCGGCGTAGTCGAGGCCGTAGCCGACCACGAACTCGTCGGGGATGTCGTAGCCGACGTACTTCACGTCCACGCTCATCTGGAGCGCGTCGGGCTTGCGCAGCAGCGTGCAGATCTCGACCGACGCGGGCCCGCGGGAACGCAGGTTGGCCACCAGCCACGACAGCGTCAGGCCGGTGTCGATGATGTCCTCGACGATCAGCACGTGCCGGCCGTTGATGTCGGTGTCGAGGTCCTTCATGATCCGCACGACGCCCGAGGACTTGGTGCCCGACCCGTAGGAGCTGACCGCCATCCAGTCCATCGACACGTGCCGGTCGAAGTGTCGGGACAGATCGGCCATGACCATGATCGCGCCCTTGAGGACGCCCACGAGGAGCAGCTCCTTGCCGGCGTAGTCCTCCTGCACCTCGGCGGCGAGCTCGTGCAGCCGCTGCTGGATCTGCTCCTCGGTGAACAGGACGTTGATGAGGTCTCCAGCGACGTGCTCGGCGTCCACGCACGGCCTCCCGGGGCATTGATGGGGCGAGTCCCGGCCGAAATCCTGTCCGGGGCCCGGCGCGAGTTCGGGATCAGAGTCCCGGGTCAGCCTGCCACAGCGTCGCGGCCGAGGGTGAGGGTGCCCCCGGACCGTCGCGCACGGACGCGCCCGGGGAGATCGACGCCCTGCTGTCCCCGCCACCCGGTGACCAGTTCGGCGACCGCGAGCACGTGCACACGGAACAGGTCGGCGTCCGGTGCCCCGGCCTCCAGGGCGGCCAGGCGCAGCACCCGGTGGCGCAGGGCCGGAGGCAGGTCGGCGAGCCCGGCCACGTCCAGAGCCAGGACTCCCCCGTCCCGCGGCTCTGCGCCTGGCCGACCGGTGTCGGCCACGTCCGACCGGAGGCGGGCGTACGCCGAGCCGGCCAGGTCGTCGAGCAACGCGGTGTCCTCGCGGAGACCGTCGGCGGTGCGGGCCAGTGCGGCTGCGACGCCCGGCCCGAGTTCCGCCTCGAGCATCGGCAGCACCGTCCGGCGTACCCGGACCCGGGTGAAGCGCTCGTCGAGGTTGTGCGGGTCCTCCCAGACGTCCAGGCCCTCGGCCCGACACGCCTGCTCGGTCCGGTCCCGGGTCAGGTCGAGCAACGGCCGCAGGAACGGTCCGAACCCGCGGCGCATGCCCGCCAGAGAGCGTCCGCCGGACCCGCGGGTCAGGCCGAGCAGGACGGTCTCGGCCTGGTCGTCCGCGGTGTGCCCCAGGAGCACCGCCCGGGCACCGGTGCGCTCCGCGACCTCCTCCAGGACCGCATAGCGGGCCTCGCGCGCGGCGGCCTCGGGCCCGCGCCCCTGACCTTGGACGGTGACCCGCACGGTCATCGTCTCGGTGGCGCCGATCTCGGCCATCTGGGCGACCACGGCGGCGGCGTGCTCCGCGGAACCCTCCTGCAGTCCGTGGTCGACGGTCACGCCCAGCACCGGGACTGCGTCGCGACGGCACTCGAAGACGGTTGCCGCGAGCAGTGCGAGGGAGTCCGCACCGCCGGAGCAGGCGACGACCACCGGGCCCGGTGCGGCCGCGCGGTCGGCCAGGGCGTGGCGTACGGCGAGGCGCACCGCCGCCACGGCGGGGTCGGGACCGGCCATCCTCGTCCCCCGGTCAGCCGTGGACGCGGCGGACCCAGGCGGCCGGGTCCGCGATCTCGTCCTTGCCGGGCAGGTTCGCCCGCTCGACCCAGACCTTGTTGAAGCCGTCCATGCCGACCTGGTCGATGACACCGCGCACGAACGCGGCGCCGTCGCGGTACTGCGCCATCTTGGCCTCGAGCCCGAGGAGGCGGCGGACCAGTCGGTCCAGGGAGCCCGCGCCCTGGCGGCGCTCGCCGAAGCGGGCGCGGATCTCGGCCACGCTGGGGATCACCTCGGGGCCGACGCCGTCCATGACCACGTCCGCGTGGCCCTCGAGCAGCGACATCACCGCGGTGACCCGCTCGATGACCGCGCGCTGCTCCGGGGTGGCGAACAGGTCGAGCAGGCTGCCCTCGCCGCGGCCGGCGACCAGGTCCCCGGCGCGCTTCGCGGCGTCGCCCAGCATCGCGGCGACCCGGCCCGGGTCCACGTCGACGGCGCCGACCAGGGCGTGGATCTCCTCGTGGAGGTAGTCGCGCATCCAGGGCACCGCGGTGAACTGCACCCGGTGGGTCTCCTCGTGCAGGCAGACCCAGAGCCGGAAGTCGGACGGGTCGACCCCGAGCTCTCGCTCGGCCTGGACGATGTTGGGTGCCACCAGCAGCAGCCGACCGAGCTCCCCGTCCCCGCCGTGGAACGGGTCGAACTGGCCCAGCACCTTGCCTGCGAGGAAGCCCAGCAGGGCCCCGACCTCGAGGCCGGTGACCTTGGAGCCGACGGCTTCGGTGACCCCGGCGCCGCGAGCCGGGCGGCGCTCCCGGAGCTTGTCGACGACCGGGGAGATCACCTGGGAGAAGGCGTCGGCGTTGGCCTGCACCCAGCCGTGGCGGTCGACCACCAGCACCGGAGCGGTGCCGGCCTCGGCGACCAGGCCGGTGAACTCGCGCACCAACGGGGTGGAGCGGGCCGCCCCTGCGCGCAGCTCGGCGACCGCCTCGGTGCCCTCGTGACGCGAGACGACCGGTCCCTGCCCGGCCAGCCGGGTCGCGGTGGAGACCGCGAGGTCCCAGTCGATCATCTGTCCGCTCATGCGTTCCCACCCATGGGGGCGAGCCTACGAGGGCCCGCCGAACCCCGGACGTCGCGGGCGTCAGCGCGAGCAGGCGCAGGCGGCCAGACCGGCGAGGATGCGCTCCAGCACGTCACGGGCGGCGAAGCCGTTGATAGGCCGGATCCGGTCAGCGATCGCGACCACGAGCATCACCGAGCCGTCGCGTCCGACCACGGTGCCGGCCAGGGCACGGACGCCGGTGAGGGTGCCGGTCTTGGCCCGGACCCACCCCAGGGCGGGGTCGATCGACGACCCGTCCACCCGCACGAAACGGTCCGAGAGCGATCCGCTGAAACCCGCCACCGGCAGCCCGGCCTGCACCCCGGCGAGCGGGGGGCGCGCCGGGTCCGCGCCCAGCGCGAGCACGTCGAGGAGGGTCCGCGGGGCGACGCGGTTGTCCCGGGAGAGCCCGCTGCCGTCGTACAACTCGAGGCCGCGGACGTCCACGCGCAGGTCGCGCAGCACTTGGCCCAGGGCGCGGGCGCCGCCGGCGAAGGAGGCGGGCTCGCCCACCGCGATCGCGACGTGACGGGCGAGCACCTCCGACGCCTCGTTGTCGCTGGTCTCCAGCAGGTGCTGCACCAGGTCCACCACCGGGGCCGAGGAGACCTGGGCGAGTTCGACGGCGCCGGCGGCGACGGTGTCGCTGACCGGGCGCGGTGCGCCCTGCACGGAGACGTCGTGGCGGCGCAGGGCGCGCACGAAGGCGCGCGCCGCCGCAGCGGCGGGGTCCGCGGAACGCTCCGCGAACCCCGGCCGGACCCGCCCCTCGGCGACCCACAGGGCACTGATCGGGCTGACCACGTCGTCGGGCACGTAGTCGGGCTCCCAGGCGGGGTTGACCGCCGGGCCGGTGAACAGCGACGCGTCGTACTCCAGCCGGACCCGGGTGGACGACCCCGCGGACCGCAACGCCTGAGCCGTACGACGCGCCAGCGTGTCCAGGTCGGCCCTCGGCGGCGCGTCCGGGCTCGACCGCGGCTGGGCGCGGGCCTCGAGCAGCGGGTCACCCCCGCCGCGGATCACGATCGTGCGGCTCCCCTGCGCGGCTCCCGGCACAGCCGACACCGTGGTCGTGAACCTGCGCTCGGGGCCGAGCGCCTCCAGGGCAGCCAGCGAGGTGATCAACTTCAGCGACGAGGCCGGGGTGACCACCTCGGGGCCACGGCTGTGGACGAGCCCGCCGTCGGCGCGGGCCACGGCCACGGCCAGCCGCCGGCCGACGCGGCGGTCGCGCGAGGCCCGGTCCACCACCGCCGAGACAGCGGCCCGGTCGAGGGCGCCACCGGGCAGGGGCACGGCCACGGGTCCGGGGGCCGCGACCGGCGGGAGGTCGAGCCCCGGCGGTGGCGCCACGGCGAGCGGGGTCTCCGGCGGCTCGGAGCGGTCCTGCGCAGGTCCGGACAGCGAGGCGACCGCGAGGCCCAGCAGCACCGCGGCCAGGACCAGCAGGCGCCACCGGGAGTGCCTGCGGGGTGGATTCGGGTCAGGCGCCGAGTGGAGTTCCTCACCTTCGGGCACCAGAACCCCCTCTCGGTTTCTCCCCGCGGCCGGATGTGCGGAACACTAACCGGGGACCCGGGACGACCGGGTGACCTGCCCCGCAGCCCGCCCGACGCGCCTCATCCGGCGCCGGCAGCGGCCGGGGCACAGCGAGAGCGGAGGAAGTTGTGGAGTTCGACGTCCTGGTGGAGATCCCGAAGGGGTCCCGCAACAAGTACGAGGTCGACCACGAGACCGGGCGGATCCGGCTCGACCGGATGCTCTTCACGTCCACCGCCTACCCCGAGGACTACGGCTACATCGAGAACACCCTGGGCCTGGACGGCGACCCCCTGGACGCCCTGGTGGTGCTGCAGGCGCCGACCTTCCCGGGCTGCATCATCCGGTGCCGCGCGATCGGCATGTTCCGGATGACCGACGAGGCCGGCGGCGACGACAAGGTGCTCTGCGTGCCCACGCACGACCCGCGCATGGAGCACATCCGCGACATCAACCACTTCCCGAAGTTCGACCTGCTGGAGATCCAGCACTTCTTCGAGGTCTACAAGGACCTCGAGCCGGGCAAGTCGGTCGAGGGTGCGGAGTGGGTCGGCCGGACCGAGGCCGAGGCCGAGATCAACGCCTCCCTGAAGCGCTACCAGGAGCACGCGGCGGAGCACGGCGAGAGCCACTGACACCGCCGCCCCGGACGACCGGGGCACCCTGAGCATGGCCGAGCCCCCGGATCCTCCCAAGGAACCGGGGGCTCGGGCGTTCCGCCGGCGGAGCCGTCGGTCCCGTTGGGGGATGAGACCGACGCGCGGGCGGAGGGCGGCTCTCACGGTGGGGGTGGTGATGGGCCGCCGGGGCCGGTGCCGAGTGGGGGAAAGGCGCCGACCCGCAGATAGGTGGGGGTGGAGGGGGCAGGGTGTCCATCCCCCTCAACGGCGACCCCTAAGTGGGGTTATGGCCTTTTTGTCCGATTCATCACTGGTCTAGTCCGGGTGGGCTTGTCAGACGAGCTCGGAGCGCACCAACTCCCGAGGGACCCCGAACGCCTCGACCAGTTCCACCGCGTGCGGTCGGACCGCCCGGCACAGCTCGTTGACCATCGCCGTGATCGCCTTGGAACGGGCCACCGAGAGCCGCCCGTGCTCAAGGAACCAGGCGCGGTCGGCCTCGATCGTGGCCAGTGCATGCAGGTCCAGCAGCAGTTCCAGAGCGCGCCGGTTGCTGCCCTCGGGCGTGTTCTGCACCTTGGTCAGGAAGGCCTCGTAGACCAGCCGCTCCGCGTGGGCGTGCGCGGCCGCGATGACGTGGTCCTGGGCTCGGCTGAACACCTCGGCAGGGTCTCCACCGCGGTCGATCCCGGACTTGATCCGGCGAGCGACCGAGGAGGTCATGTGGTCCTCGCGCCAGCGCAGCATCGAGAGTTGATACGCGGGGTCCCGCAGTCCCGCGTCCGGGTCCTCCATCTCCTTGGCGCCCGGCACGGCGTCCCGCAGTCGCTCGAGCAGCTGGCGCATCGAGGTCTTCTCCACGACGGTCTCGACCGCGATCCCGGCGACATAGCGGGCCAGGCCGATCTGGTCCATCGACCCGAAGGAGTCCTTCAGATCCGTGAGCCGCCCTTTGGCGACCAGTTGCATGAGGACGGTGTTGTCCCCCTCGAAGCTGGAGAAGACGTCAGTGTCGGCCTTGAGGGCGTCGAAGCGGTTGACCGAGAGGTACCCGGCTCCGCCGCACGCCTCGCGGCACTCCTGGATCGTCCGGGTGGCGTGCCAGGTGCCCAGCGCCTTGGTGGCGGCGGCGCGCGACTCCAGGGCCCGGCGGCGACGCTCGGTCGCACTGTCGGGATCGGTGAAGACCCGGTGCAGGTCCTCGGCCACCCGCTCCTGGGCGAAGTGCAGCGCGTAGGTCCGCGCCAGCAGCGGCAGCAGCCGGCGCTGGTGCATCCCGTAGTCGAGCAGCAGCGTCTCCTGCTCGGCGCCCGGGCCGGCGAACTGGCGACGCGTCGCGGCGTACTTCACGGCGATGAGCAGGGCGACCTTGCTCGCGTTGATGCCGGCACCGCCGACGCAGACCCGGCCCTGCACCAGCGTGCCGATGGTGGTGAAGAAGCGACGGTCCGGGCTCTCGATGTCCGAGACGTAGACCCCGTCCTCGGTGACATCGGCGTACCGGTTGAGCAACGCGGTCCGCGGCACCCGCACGCCGGAGAACCAGATCCGCCCGTTGTCCACGCCGTTGAGGCCGATCTTGCGCCCGCAGTCCTCGATCCGCACGCCCGGCAGCACGTGGCCGCGGTCGTCGCGCAGGGGGACGACGAACGCGTGCACGCCCTTGTCCTCGTCCGCGACCTCAAGCTGGGCGAAGACGACCGCGAGGCGGGCGTGCAGGGCGGCGTTGCCGATGTAGTCCTTGCGGCAGCTGTCGTCGGGGGTGGTGATCACGAACTCGTCGCCGGCAGGGTCGAAGACGGCGCGGGTGCCGATCGCCTGCACGTTGGACCCGTGGCCGGTCTCGGTCATCGCGAAGCTGCCGAGGAGCTCGCCGCGGATCAGCCGCTCGAGGTACTCCCGGTGGTGGCGCTCGGTCCCCAGTTGCAGGATCGCGCCACCGAAGAGACCGAACTGGACGCCGAGCTTGACCAGCACCGACAGATCGCCGAACGCGGAGGTCTCGAACGCGGCGACCGACGCCCCGATGTCACCGCCGCCGCCGTACTCGGTGGGGAACCCGTAGCCGGTCTGCCCGGTGCCCGCGAGCTCGAGGACGACGTCCTTCACGCGCTCGCGGAACTCGTGGTGCGACAGGGTCTCGGCGTCCTCCAGGATCTCCCGGTGCTTGACCAGGTTCTCCCGGGTGAGGTCCCGGACGGGCTTGTAGCGACCGTCCAGCAGCGCGGTCAGGGACGCGATGTCGAGGGGCGCCTCGGGCTCGTGGACCATGCGCTCCATCGTGGCAGGTGGGATGTCGGCGCGACAGGCCTTCAGCGCCGCACGCGACCGAAGAACAAGGGCGGCACCCAGTAGTCGATCGCATCGACCGAGACCGGGCGCCCCGTGCGCGGTGCGTGCAGGATCTGCCCTCCGCCCAGGTAGAGCGCGACATGGTGGATGTCGGCGGGACGCGAGCCCCAGAAGACCAGGTCACCGGGTCGCAGGTCCGCGCGGGAGATCGGGGTGGTCGCGGCGTACTGCGCCACCGAGTAGTGCGGCAACGTCACGCCCGCCCGAGCCCAGGCCCCCGAGGTCAACCCGGAGCAGTCCCAGGCGTCCGGGCCGGCCGCTCCCCACCGGTACGGCTCGCCCAGCTGCGCGCGTGCGAAGGCCAGCACCGCACCCACTCCCGCAGCCGGTGCCGGTGGCGTGGGATCGGGGGCGACCGGGTCGGGGGTCACGGGGTCGGGAGTGACGGGGTCGGGTGTGACGGGAGCCGGGCTGTTCGGTTCGGGCTGCTGGGCGGTTTCCTGGGCAGTTTCCTGGGTCGCCTCCTGGGCCGCCCGGCGTTCCGCCGCGTCCAGCGCCGCCTGGCGCCGCTCCGCCAGGCGCAGCGAGATCCCTTCCAGGCGTGCCAGCCGGGCCACGAGCGCACGCCGCCGTGCTTCCAGATCAGCCGCGTGGGCGGTGGCCGCACGGGCGGCCGCTTCCGCCCGCAGGCCGGCGCGCTCGGCCCGCGCCAGCAGGGTGCGTCGCCGGTCGGCCGTCCGGTCCGCCTCCGCGGCGAAGGCCTCGGCCAGGGCAGCGCTGGCCGACCACCGGCGCCCCTGGGCGTTGAGGCTGTCGGCGGCCCCGTCCAGGGCCAGGGTCTCGCCCATCAGGGACTCCGGCGTGGCCGATCCCACGGTGGCGGTGAGGGTGGCGCTCAGGGTGGTCAGGCCGGTGCCCTGCTGGTACGCCGCAGCCACGAGCCCGGCCAACCGGTCGCGTTGCCGGGTCGCCTGGCCCGCAGCCAGACGTTGGCGCTCCCGGGCCGCTCGCAGGGCCCGCTCGGCCTGTTCCAGTCGCCAACGGGCGCCGTTGGCGCGCTCGGCGGCCCGGCCTGCCGCGACGTACGCCGCGTCCTGCGCCACGAGCGCGGCTTGGAGTTGGCGGCGGATCAGGTCGGCCTCACCGGCGGCCCCTCGCGCGCGCTCGCGCGCCTGCTCGACGTCGGCGCGGCTCGGCGCGTCGACCCCGCCGCGGGGGTCCTCGTCGGTGGAGGGCGCCGCCCCTGCGCGCCCGGCGGCCCCACCGAGGGCCGCGATCACGACGAGGGCCGATGCGGCCACGGCGGTCGCCGTCCGGGTCCCCCGTGGGAGGGCACCGGCTCGGTCCACCGTGGCGCGCATGGCTACCTTTCCGTCCGGCACCAACCCCATCCCCGGGGGCTGGTGCGCGACGCTGCTGGCTCCGGTCCCCAGCGGGGCAGTGCCCAGACCGGAGGTCTCCGACGGCGTCGTCGCCACGCTAGTGCTCTGACGTCACACAAACCACAGAGATCGCGAAAAATCTCAAAGTTGTCGGCGTGGCGGCTTGCAAATCACAACAATGTGATTCATGTGCGCGGAGTCCGTGCGCCCGGAGGCCACGGTGCGACGTGCGCGGAGAGGAGCCGAGAGGAGATCCAAGCCAGCGACCAGAGGTGGCCGGACATGAAACGAGGCCCCGTCCGATTGGGAGGTTCGGACGGGGCCTCACTGTCCCATTGGGAGGCTAGGACAGCTGACGAGCTTTGGTCTTACTTGAAGGGAGGGATACTGCCCTTCTGCTGGGACTTCGTGCTCGGTGGGAATCCCCCCGGATCCCCGACTGAAGAAACGATACCTCAGGGTTCCCTCACCCGGCCGGAACACGAGCAGATCGCTGCCCTTCGGCACGTAAAGCCTGCGGGCTGACTCGACATCCCCACGGAATTCGTCGCTTTAGGGACATCCTGACGACGGATTGCCTTGCCGGGAGCCGCTACCGGCGGGTCACAAGCGGCAACCCCTCTAGACCACCCGGACCTTCGGCCCCGGGGACGGATCAGCGGGCGTTGACGAGCTCCTCGCCCGGCTCCTCGTCCTCGAGCGGCACCTCCGCGGTGCTGGCTGTCGGATGGGACGACAACCCGCCTCTCTCGAACTTCTGGCCCGTGGCGATGCCACCCAGGTAGACCGCCAGCAGGGCGATGATGATGCCGCCGATGTCGTCGGCCACGTAGTGCCAGCCGAAGTACAGCGTGGAGATCACGGTGAGCACGAAGAACGCCCAGGCCGACCACCGGATCAGGGCGTGCCGGACCGTGTAGTGCGCGACGAGGGCGATCACCAGGGTCAGCGCGGTGTGCAGCGAGGCGAACCCCGCGACCGACTGGATCGAGTCGCTGAACGGGTTGAGCGGGAACCGCACGTCCTGGCGGCCGTTCCACAGCGAGTCCTGGAGTTCGGTGACCCCGGTGATGTCCAGGTCGCGGTAGAGCCACGGGTACCAGAAGTTCGGCCCCATCGTCGGGATCATGTAGTAGCTGAGCGTCCCCAGCGTCCAGGTCAGGCAGTTCGCCGTGGCGTACCAGTAGCCATAGGTCAGGTTGCGCGACCACACCAGCCAGACCACCAGGCTGAGCGGCGCCAGCGGCAGGTAGAGCAGGTAGATGAAGGCGAAGAAGTGCGCCGCCCACGTCTCGCCGAACACCTGGTGCAGCACGACCGCGGGCTCGTTGCCGAAGAAGAGGAACCGGTCCATGGCGTGCAGCAGCGGGTCCTGCATCTCGCTGTAGAACCGCGGCAGGTAGTTCTTCAGGTTCCGGTAGCTGACGTAGGTGACGTAGAAGCACGTCAGACCGATGACGACGAGCTGGATCCGGGGGCGGGTCCAGTGCTCACGCACGATCACCCGAGCCTCGGCCCAGGCGGCCTTCGGGTTGCCCCGCGCGCGCCACAGCGAACGCGGCACCACGTCGATCAGGAAGGCGCCGAGCACCATGGCGGGCAGGCGCACCCAGGCGGGGCCCAGGAAGCCGTCGGGATCGCGCAGGCTCTCACCCAGCGCCCAGGAGACGACGAGCGCGACGAGACCCATCAGCAGGGCGTTCCCCACCAGCAATCCGTACGCAGGCCGTTTCATCCGGCTCATTCTAGGCAACGCCGCCTAGGGAATTTTGCGTCGAAGTGCCCCACGGCGGGTGAGGGTGGTCACGCCCGTGCCGTTGCAGCCCCGGTCTCCTCGCCCAGCAGCGCGACCCGCTTCGGGTCCAGTCGCAGCCGGATCCGCTCCCCCGGTCGCAGCGGCACCTCCAACCCAGCGACCGCCGCCATCCGCCGTACGCCGTGAGGCAGCAGCAGGTCCACCTCCAGGCGGACCTGCTCGGGCGTGGTCCGGGCACCGACCAGGGTCGCCTCCAGCGGACCGGCCGGGTCGAACCGGAGCGCGGAGCGACGTACGGCCAGGTCACCGGTCGCGTCCGCCCTGGGAAGCAGCCGGCGCAGCGCCCGGGCCGCCTCGCCGACCACCACGTCGGCGTACCCCAGGAAGCGGGCGGTGTCGGCGTCGCGAGGCCGCCGCCAGACCTCCTCCACGGTGCCGTCCTGGACCAGCCGGCCCGCGCGCATAACGGCCAGCCGGTCGGCCACCGCGAACGCCTCGTCGTGGTCATGGGTGACCATCAGCGCGGTCGTGCCGGCGGCGTGCAGGATCGCGCGGAGCTCACCGGCGAGGCGTTCGCGCAGGCCCGCGTCGAGCGCGGAGAGCGGTTCGTCGAGCAGCAGCAGCCGCGGGCGGACGGCGAGGGCGCGCGCCAGGGCCACCCGCTGCCGCTCCCCGCCCGACAGGGTGGCGGGGAGGCGGTCCCCGTAGCCGGGGAGACCGACCAGGTCGAGCAGGTCGGCGCTGCGCCGGTGCCGCTCCGCGCGGGGCATCCGCCGCAAGCGCAGTGCGTACTCGACGTTCGACCGCACGTCGAGGTGCCCGAAGAGCTGGCCGTCCTGGAACATCAGCGCGAAACCCCGGCGGTGGGTGGGGGTGCGGGTCAGATCCTCCGCGCCGAAGCGCACCCGCCCGGTGCAGGCCTCGAGCCCGGCGATCGCACGCAGCAACGACGTCTTGCCGCAGCCTGAGGGCCCGAGCACGGCGAGCACCTCTCCTGCGGGCAGGCTCAGGGTCACCCCGTCGACCGCGACCGCGCCGTCGTAACGGACCCCGACGTTCTCGAGTCGCAGGCCGTCGACACCCCGGGCGTTGTGCTCCACGCCGTCCTCCGCCATCTCAGAAGGATCCCAGGCCGGGCACGCGGAGCCGGTCGACCATCAGCACCACCACGGTGGTCACGACGGCGAGCACCACGGACGCGGCGAGCGCGGCGCCGAAGTTCTCCCCGCCCGGCCGGCCCACCAGTTGGTAGATCAGCACCGGCAGGGTGGGCGCCTCGGGGCGCGCCAGGAACGAGGTCGCGCCGAACTCCCCCAACGACACCGCGAACGCGAACCCGGCGGCGGCGAGCAGGGGTCGCCAGACCACGGGCAGGTCGACGTCACGCAGCACCGCCAGCGGCGAGGCTCCCAGGCTCGCTGCAGCGTCGCGCTGACGGGGGTCGACGCCGGCGAGCGTGGGCACGAGCACCCGCACCACCAGCGGCAGCGCCACCATCGCCTGGGCCACCGGCACCAGCCACGGCTCGCCGCGGACATCGAGGGGAGGCCGGTCGAGCGTCACCAGCAGGCCGAAGCCCACCGTGACCGCGCTGACCCCGAGCGGCAGCATGAAGGCGCCGTCGAACGCAGCGGACACCCGCCGCAGCCCGGGGCGGGTGACCGGCCGGGTGACCAGCACCGCGACGAGGCCGCCCAGGACCAGAGCCAGCGTGGTGGCGTCGATCGCGACCCGCAGCGAGGTCAGCAGGGCCTCGTCGACAGGCACCCGGGTGACCGCGTCGTCTCCCCGGGCGCCGAGATGGCGGTAGTTGTCCAGGGTGAAGCCCGACGGTCCGCGCAGCGAGCGCAGCACCAAGGTGCTCAACGGGGCGAGGACCAGCACGACCACGAGCGCGAACACCGCGAAGGCCGGCAGGTCGCGTGCCCGCGGCCTGCGCGCGGCGAGCCGCTGAGGCGTCCGCGCCGTGGCACTCACCCGCGCCCGTCCGCGCGCGGCGGCTGCGAGCAGGCCGACCACGACCACGATCTGCAGGACCGACAGGGCGGCTGCGGCGCGCAGGTCGAGGAACTGCGTGGTGAGCAGGTAGATCTCGGTCTCGACCGTGGCGTAGCGGACCCCGCCCAGGGTCAGCACGACACCGAAGGCCGTGGCGCAGAAGAGGAAGACCACGCTCGCCGCGCTGACCACAGCGGGCCCGAGCGCGGGCAGGGTCACGGTGCGCGCCACCTGCCACGGCGTCGCACCAAGCGCGGCCGCAGCCTCGGCACGACGGGGATCCAGCGACTCCCACCACGGCCCCACGGTGCGCACCACCACCGAGACGTTGAAGAAGACGAGCGCCAGCAGGATCGCCACCGGGGTGCCGTCCAGACCCAGCCCGCCCAGCGGGGCGCCGTCGGCGAGCAGGGTGCGGAAGGCGACCCCGACGACGACCGTGGGCAGCACGAACGGCACTGCCACCAGTCCGCGCAGCACCCGCTGTCCACGGAAGCGCAGCCGGTGCAGCACGTACGCCGTGGGCACGCCCAGGAGCACGGTGAGTGCGGTGGCCACGGTGGAGGACCACAGCGTGAACCAGACCACCCGCGCCATCCGGGGTCGCGCGAGCGTCTCCCAGGCGCCGGCGAGGTCGAGTCGGCCGTCGACCACGAACCCGCGCTGGAGCATGCCGACCACCGGCAGCACGAAGAAGACCAGGAGGAAGGCGGCCGGGACCGCCCCGGCCAGCACGGCCAGGACGGTCCACGGGCTGGGCCGCCGAAGACGCCGGCGCGAGACGACGTCCGGGGACGGGGTCGGGATCAACTGGTGAGGTCGCTCCACTCCCGGATCCAGTCCTCGCGCCGGTCGTCGATCTCGGCCGGGTCGATCGCGACCGGGCTCGGGGCGGGGGTGGCCCAGCGAGCCCACAGCTCAGGCAGCGCGACGTCCTCGTCGACCGGGTAGACGTACATGTTGTCGGCCAGGATCGACTGGAAGTCGGCGGAGACCAGGAAGTCCACCAGCGCCTGCGCACCCTCGGGGTTCTCCGCGTCCTCGAGGACGCCGGCGTACTCGACCTGACGAACGCAGGTGTCGAGCAGGGCGGAGGTCGTGGGGCGCTGCTCGCCCTCGGGGATCGTGAACGGCGGGGAGGAGCTGTAGGAGAGCACGATCGGACGGTCACCGCCGCCACCTCCCGCGGTGAAGTCCACCTCGTAGGCGTCGGACCACCCGGAGACGACCCGGGCACCGTTGTCGAGCAGCGCCCGCCAGTAGTCCTGCCAGCCGTCCTCACCGAAGGTGCCGATTGTGCCCAGCAGGAAGGCGAAGCCGGGCGAGGAGGTGGAGGCCCCGGAGGTGACGAAGAGGTCGCGGTACGCCGGGTCGGTCAGGTCCTCCAGAGTCCGTGGCGGCGTGAGCCCCTCCTCGGCGAACCAGGCGTCGTCCACGTTGACGCAGACGTCGCTCCAGTCGACCGGGGTGAGCACGTCGCCGGCCTCGCCGTCGAGGGCGTAGTCCTCCGCGGAGGGCGGCAGTGCGGGCGAGGCGTACGGCGCCAGCACTCCCGCCTCCACCGCACGGCCGGCGAACGTGTTGTCGATGCCGTAGACCGCGTCGGCGACCGGGTTGTCCGCTGTGAGGACGAGCTTGTTGGTCAGCTCGCCCGCATCCCCGAGCGGCTGGACGGTCACCTCGTACCCGCTGGCCTCCTCGAAGGCGGCCAGGGTCTCGTCCGGCACGTACCAGGAGTCGTGGGTCGCCAGGACGACCGCGCGCGTGGCCTCCGCTGCGGAGTCGTCGTCTCCGCCGCCGCCGAGCGAGCAGGCGCTGAGCAGCAGCGAACCCGCCGCCAGCGCGAGGAGCCCGGCCCTGGCGCGTGGCCGGGCGGCGACGCGCGGAGGGGCGGGGTGGATCCGGTGATGACGCATGGTGGTCTCCCAACCTTCGGGAGGGTCCCGCGGAGGTGCGGGAAGAGCTCGACTTCCTTCGCCGGTGCTAACCGGAGCAGGTTCGAGGGTCTGCGGCCTTGTCCGCACTCTCAGCGCCCGGTGGCGCTCCCCTGTCGTTCTGAGCCGAAACTACACCCGGCCCGCGGTCCGCCTACGCGTGGCGGTCATCGGTCCGCACGCCGAGGCGCGTCGCCGCCGAGGCGGATCCCAGCCACGAGTGCGGGTTGTTCCACCAGCACCACCCCAGCCGTGGGGCTCGTTTGCTGATCCAGAAGGACGGCACCCGCTTGGTGAGCCCGGGCTCCGTCGACCGCGAACCCAGCGCCTGGAACGCGTGGTGGGTGGCGAAGACGTCGGGCCGTTGGGCCACCAGCGCCACCCCCTCGTCGATGGTCAGCGGGCTGCGTCCGGCCGCGAGGATCGGCGGCTGCGCCTGGCTGGGGGGCACCCCCAAGGAGTCACGACCGGTGCGGACGTCGAGCAGCAGGTAGGCGGGTCCCGGCGGGACGACGACCTCGGGGATGGGCCGGTAGGACCCGAGCTCGGCCTCCATGTCCGTCCAGCCGCCCTTCCCGCGGACCTGCCACCGCTGCACGGCCAGGTGGGTCGGCACCAGGGCCGCGGTGACCACCAGGAGCACGGGCAGCACCGTGTCGTCGGCCGGTGCGGGGTCGTCGGCCGGTGCGGGGTCGTCGGCCGGTGCGGGCTCGTCCCGCTCCGCCAGCAGTGCGCGCAGCGGGGAGAGCAGGTCGACGAAGGCTGCGGCGGACCGGCCGGCCAGATCCGGATAGCCGAGGTCCAGCAGAGTCTGCACCTGGAGGTCGAACTCCTCGGTGAGCGTGCGTCGGGCGGTCACGGGGGCGGAACTCGTCATCTGATCGACGGTACTCCTCGCGGCGAAGGAGTCAGACCAGTCGGAACCAGGCCGTGCCGTCGAGCACCTCACGCACCAGCAGCCCACGAGCGACGAGCAGGTCCAGATGCACCAGCGTCTCCATGGCGGCCATCGCGGTGTTGAAGACGTCCAGCTCGTCCAGGGTGCGCTCGTGCCGCGTCCAGGTCAGCCGGCTCGCCACCTCGTAGGCGGTGGCGCCGGTGCCGATTGCGGCGGCGCACAGCACCAGGCGATGGTCGTGGTGCTCCAGCAGTTCGCCGGCCCGCTCGTGCGAGCTCATCCCGACCGGGCCGTGGGCGGGCATCAGCCGCAGGTCCGGAAGGGCGCGCACGGTCTCCAGCGACCCGAGGAACTCCCCGAGCGGGTTGCCGACGAAGACGAGCTCGAAGCCCACCGACGGTGTGATCGTGGGCAGCACGTGGTCGCCGGCGAACAGCAGGCCGGCCGCCTCGTCCGCGAACACGACGTGGCCCGCGGTGTGGCCCGGCGTCGGGACCGCACGCAGCACCCGGTCGCCGACCTCGATGAGCTGCTCGCCCTCCAACCATCGGTCGGGGAACTCCCACACCCCGAAGTCGGGGTCGGCGCCCTCGAACATCGCCTCCCATCGCTGGGCCACCTCGAACGCGCCCGCCAGGCGCAGCCGCGCCACGGTCGGGTCCAGCGTGAGGTCGCCGGAGTTGAACAGGTCCAGGGTCGGCTTCTCCCCCAGGCCCAGATCGATCGTCGCCCGGCCCAGCTCCCGGCGTACGGTCACTGCCTGGGTGTAGTGGTCGCGGTGCACGTGGGTCACCAGGAAGCGGGTGATGTCCCCCAGGCCGTAGCCGATCTCCTTCAGCAGCCGCTCGAACACCTCGCGCGACTCGGCCACCGCCCAGCCCGCGTCGATGCAGACCAGTCCCTCGTCGGTCTCCAGGGCGTAGACGTTGATCGCGCGCAGGCCGTCCATCGGGAGCGGCAGGGGAAGCCGGTGCACCCCAGGGGCGACCTGCTCCACCTGGGCGTGGGTCCAGGCACCGCGGCCGGTGTGGCCGAGCGGCTCGGGCGGGTGGGAGTGCGGGTTCATCGGCTCATCCTTACCCCGGCTCGTGCGAAGGTGTGCCCCATGGCCGAGAACGTGACCGACCTCACCGTCGACGAGACCACCCGGATCCGACGCGAGGCGCACCGCCAGGTCACCGACCGGGCGGCGTTGCACGCGGTCCTCGACGAGGCCCTGGTGGCCCACGTCGGGGTGGTGCGCGACGGGTTGCCGGTGGTGCTGCCGTTCGCCTGTGCGCGCGAGGGCGAGACCCTGCTGCTGCACGGCTCGACCGGCGGCGGGGTGATGCGACTGGCGACGGGCACCCCCGTGTGCGTCACGGTGACCCACCTCGACGCCCTGGTCGCGGCGCGGACGACGTTCGAGTCCTCCATGCGCTACCGCTCCGCGGTCGTGCACGGCGTCGCCGAGGCGTTGCACGGGGCGGAGAAGGAGGAGGCACTACGGCTGCTGTCGGACCATCTGCTCCCGGGCCGCAACGACGAGGTCCGCGCCAGCAACGGCAAGGAGCACGCCGCCACGCTGGTGCTCCGGGTGCCGCTGGACCGGGCGTCGGTGAAGGTCGCCGGAGGTCCCCCCGAGATCGACCCCGAGGACGACGAGCCGCGCACGGTCTGGGCCGGGTTGCTGCCGCTCACGCAGGTGCCGGGCGAGCCGGTGCCGGCGCCCGACGTACCGGAGGGGGTGGCGGTCGACCCCTCCGTACGCCGCGCCGCGGACCGCCAGCAGGCCTGGGCGGACGCCGTGGCACGCACCCTGGCCCCGAGCCTCACCCCCGGGGGACCAGACCTCGACCGGTGATCAGGGGCAGGTCGAGCGCGGTGACCAGCCCGGGCTCGGCGTCGACGACGGCCTCGGCCGCGTTGACCAGACGCATCGCGGTCACGATCATCCCCGACACGTTGTGGTCGCCGTTCTCGCCGTGGTGGGTGAAGTCCAGGCGCATCACCGGTTCCCCGGTGATGTCCACCCGGTAGCAGCCGTCCCCGCTGGGCGGCATCGGCCAGTCGGGGCGCTGCTCGGGGGCGTTGCGGGTGACGTGGTCCAGCACGATCCGCTCGACCCCGTCGACCTTGCCGATCACCTGGAAGCGGACCGCGGAGCGCGTGCCCTGCTTGATGAAACCCGACACCGCGTCGATGTCGCGGTCGGCGGCGGCGAACTCCACCGACTCCTCCAACGGCTCGTCGAGGGTCAGGCCGAGACCGGCCGCCACGATGCGCACCGCCGACCCCCACGCCAGCGAGAGGATGCCGGGGGTGAAGAGGTACGGCGTCTCGGAGTCCATCGGTTGGCCGAAGCCGTAGAGGACCTGGTTGACGAACTCCTGGTAGTACGTCGAGTAGTCGGCGATCTCGCTGACCCGGACGTGGTCGATGCGCTGCGACAGGCTGGTGAGCACCAGCGGCAGCACGTCGTTGGCGAAGCCGGGGTCGATCCCGTTGACGTGGATCGAGGCGTTGCCCTTCCTACCCGCCTCGTTCAGCCGCTCGACCATGTCCGCGGGCAGGATGCCGTCGGGGTACTGCAGGAAGACCGGGCCTGACGAGACCACGTTGATGCCGTGCTCGAGCATCTCGACGAAGTCGTCGAGCACCTCGAAGGGACGGTCGTCGGTCATCGCGGTGTGCACGATGACGTCGGGCTTCAACGCGAAGAGGGCGTCCTTGTCGGTGGTCGCCGCGACACCGATCCGCTCCAGCCCGGCGAGTTCCCCGGCGTCCTTGCCGGCCTTGGCCTCACTCGAGACCCAGACCCCGACCAGCTCCAGCTCGGGTCGCGCCAGGATCCCGGCGATCGCGTGGCGACCGACGGTGCCGGTGGACCACTCCACGACGCGCAGGGTGCGGGTGGGCTCGCTCATCAGGACTCCTCGGGGCTGTCTGCGGGGGCGGGGACCAGGTCGGGGAGACCGAGGTCGAGGTTCGGGGTGTCCAGGCCGCCGTCGACCTCGAGGACCTTGCCGGTCAGGTAGCCCCCGGCCGGGCTGGCCAGGAACAGCGCGGTGGCCGCGATGTCCTCAACCTCGCCGATGCGCCGCAGCGGCGTGGCACCTTCCATGGCGTGCTTGGTCTCCTCGTGCGCGGCGACGAACTCCAGCGCCGAGGTCATCACCGACCCCACGGCGATCGCGTTGACCCGGATGTGCGGGTCGAGGTCGCGGGCGGCGAGGCGGGTCCAGTGGCTCAGCGCCGCCTTCGCGGTGCCGTAGGCCAGGTAGCCGCGGCCGGCGACGCGGCTGACGACCGAGGAGATGTTGACCACCGCGCCGGCCTCGCCGTGCGGGCCGTCGGCGTCGCGCAACATCAGCGGGACCGCCGCGCGGGTCAGCGCGTGGGCGGTGGAGACGTTGAACCGGAACGCCTCCTCCAGGTAGTCCGCGGTGGTGTCCAGGAAGGCGTTGGGGATCGTGCCGCCGACGTTGTTGACCACGACGTCCAGCCGTCCCAGCCCGTCGTACGCCGCTTGCGCCAACCCGGCGACCTGGTCGAGGTCGGCCAGGTTCGCCGGCACCACCAGGGCGCGGCGCCCGAGGGCCTCGATCTGGGCGGCGACGTCGTCGAGCTGCGCCTGCGTGCGGGCTGAGAGCACGACGTCCGCGCCGGCCTCGGCCAGGGCCAGCGCAGTGCCGGCACCGATCCCCCGCCCGGCCCCGGTGACCACCGCGACCCGGCCGTCGAGACGGAAACGGTCCAGGATCATGCGGCTCCTCCGACGATGGGGAGCCCCGGGCGTTCCGTGAGCTCCAGGGGCAGGGGGTGGTCCAGTACGCACCGCGTGCCGGTGTAGATGCTGGGCATGCAGCGGTTGCAGTGGATGCAGGACGCCCGGTCGGCCTCGCCGGTCTGCAGCCGGTTCGGCAGGTCCGGCTCGCGCAACAGCGCCCGCCCGAGCACCACGAACTCGAACCCCTCGGCCACCGCGGCGTCCATCGTCTCGCGACGGGTGAGGCCGCCGAGCAGCATCAGCGGCAGCGACAGCGTCTCGCGGAAGCGGCGCGCGTGCGGCAGCAGGAACGCCTCCTCGTACGGGTAGCGCTTGAGGAAGCTGCGCCCCACCGGGGTCCGCATCCCCAGGCGCACGGGCAACGGCATCTGGGCGGCGAACTCCTCCGCGGGGACGTCCCCGCGGAACAGGTACATCGGGTTCATCAGCGAGGAGCCCGCGGAGAGTTCGAGGGCGTCCAGGCAGCCGTCCTGCTCCAGCCAGGTGGCCAGTTCGAGGGACTCCTCGATCCGCACTCCGCCCTTGAAGCCGTCGACCATGCCGAGCTTGGCGGTCACGGCGACCTCGTCGCCGACCTCCTCCTTGACCGCGCGCAGCACGCGGCGTGGGTACGTCGCACGGTTGGCCAGGCTGCCGCCGTACCGGTCGTTGCGGCGGTTGAGGGCGGGCGCGAGGAAGGCGCTGAGCAGATAGCTGTGCCCCAGGTGCATCTCGAGGGAGTCGAAGCCGGCCCGGACCGCGAGGCGGGCACCGGCGACATACTGCCGCAGGATGCGGTCGAGGTCGGCCTCGGTGGCTGCGCGCACCATCTGCATGCTGAGCGGGCTCGGCATCCGGCTCGGGGCCACCGCGTGGACGCCGTTGGAGCGCCCATTGGCCACCGGCCCGGCGTGGCCGATCTGCGCGGCGACCTTCGCGCCGGTCTCGTGGACCGCGTCGGTCAGGCGCACCAGCCCGGGGAGGGCCTCCTCGCGCAGATAGATCTGGTCGGCGTGGGTGCGCCCCTCGGGTGCGACGGCGACGTAGGCGACCGTGGTCATCCCGGTTCCGCCCGCGCCGACAGCCCGGTGGAACGCGACCAGGTCGTCGGAGACCAGCGCCCCCGGCGTCCTGCCCTCGAACGTGGCGGCCTTGACGATGCGGTTGCGCAGGGTGATGGGACCCAGGGAGACGGGGTCGAAGAGTCCGGGGACGGGCATCGCAAAACAGTAACAGGTTCTATTTCTGCGCGGGAGAGGCCTGACCTCGCTCGGCAGGCGCGTTGCGACGTCACCTGGGAACACGGGGTCGGGGAGAGGCTCGAGGATGCAGGCCAGCGCTCAGGCGTGGTCGGCGCTCGGCGCGGCGGGCGATGTGTTCTCCGTCGGCCGCGTCGTGCGCACCGAGGCGCACAGGCTCGCCCGGTCTCAGGGCGCCACCTTCGTCCTCGCCGAGGGCGACCAGTGCTTCTACGAGGACGCGGACGCGATCGAGCCCCTGCGGAAGGGCCAGCGGTTCCTCGCGAGCACTGCGTGAGCGGGTGGGCGATGAACCACGGCGAGACGGTGGTGATCCCCGACATCGCCCTGGACCCGCGGGTGCCCGCGGAGGCGTACGCTCCCACGTTCGTGCACAGGTTCGCCTCCGCCGTGGCCGATGCGCTGGCCCGCGTCGGGCTCGACGGCGCCCCATGGGCACCGACGTTCGGCTGATCCGTCAGCGAGGGGACGACGGCGCCCGTCGCCACGTCCAGCGCACCAGGTCCACCACCACCAGGACCAGCTCACGCACCAGCATCGACGTCCTCCAGGAGCGCTGCCTCGTCGTCGGTGAAGAGCCGCGAGCGGATCAGGAACCGCACCCCCTCCGGCGCCTCCAGTGAGAACCCCGAGCCCCGGCCGGGGACGACATCGACGGTCAGGTGCGTGTGCGACCAGTACGCGAACTGGGAGCGCGACATCCAGAACTCCACCTCGGGTACGCCCCCGACCTGCAGTCGCCCGAGCAGCACGTCACTGGCGCCGGTGAGGAACTCCCCCGCCGGGTAGCACATCGGCGCGGATCCGTCGCAGCACCCGCCGGACTGGTGGAACATCACCGGACCGTGGAGGCCGACGAGGCGGCGGAGGATCTCCGCCGCCCCGTCGGTGATCGCGACCCGGGAAACCGCTGCGGTGGTTGAGGAGCGAGCTCCGCCGGTGGTTGAGGAGCGAGCGGAGCGAGCGTCTCGAAGCCCCCGGGTCAGGTCGTCCATCAGAAGAAGCCCAGCGGGTCGGCGCTGTAGGAGACCAGCAGGTTCTTGGTCTGCTGGTAGTGGTCGAGCATCATCTTGTGGGTCTCGCGCCCGATGCCGGACTGCTTGTAGCCGCCGAACGCGGCGTGCGCCGGGTAGGCGTGGTAGCAGTTCGTCCAGACCCGTCCGGCCTGGATCCCTCGACCCATCCGGAAGGCGCGCGACCCGTCGCGGGTCCACACGCCGGCACCCAGGCCGTACAGGGTGTCGTTGGCGATCTTGAGCGCGTCCGCCTCGTCGTCGAAGGAGGTCAGCGCCACCACGGGTCCGAAGATCTCCTCCTGGAAGACCCGCATCGCGTTGTGCCCCTCGAACACGGTCGGCTGCACGTAGTAGCCCTCGGCGAGGTCGCCGTCGAGCACAGTGCGCTCACCACCGATGAGGACCTTCGCGCCCTCCTCCTTGCCGATCGTGATGTAGGACAGGATCTTCTCCAACTGGTCGTTGGAGGCCTGGGCCCCGATCATCGTCTCGGTGTCCAGCGGGTTTCCCTGGACCACCTTCGAGACCCGGTCGATCGCGTCGGGCACGAAGTCGCTGTAGATGCTGCTCTGCACCAGCGCCCGGCTCGGGCAGGTGCACACCTCGCCCTGGTTGAGCGCGAACATCGTGAACCCCTCGAGCGCCTTGCTGTAGAAGGAGTCTCGCTCGTTCGCGACGTCGTCGAAGAAGATGTTCGGGCTCTTGCCGCCGAGCTCGAGGGTCACCGGGATGATGTTCTGGCTGGCGTACTGCATGATCAGCCGCCCGGTGGTGGTCTCGCCGGTGAAGGCGATCTTGGCGATCCGCGGGCTGGAGGCGAGCGGCTTGCCGGCCTCGATGCCGAAGCCGTTGACGACGTTGAGCACCCCAGCGGGGATCAGGTCGCCGATCAGCTCCATCAGCTTGAGGATCGACCAGGGCGTCTGCTCGGCAGGCTTGAGGACCACGGCGTTGCCGGCCGCCAGGGCGGGGGCGAGCTTCCAGACCGCCATCAGCAGCGGGAAGTTCCACGGGATGATCTGGCCGACCACGCCCAGCGGCTCGTGCAGGTGGTAGGCGACGGTGTTCTCGTCGATCTCCCCGATGGTGCCCTCCTGGGCACGCAGGACGCCGGCGAAGTAGCGGAAGTGGTCGATCGCCAGCGCCAGGTCGGCGGCCATGGTCTCGCGCACCGGCTTGCCGTTGTCCCACGTCTCGATGACCGCGAGGTCCTCCAGGTTCGCCTCCATCCGGTCGGCGATGCGCAGCAGGATGTTCGACCGCTCGGTGGTCGAGGTGCGGCCCCAGGCCGGGGCGGCGGCATGGGCGGCGTCGAGCGCGGCCTCGATGTCCTCGGCGGTGCCGCGGGCGATCTCGGTGAAGGGCTTGCCGTTGACCGGGGAGATGTTCTCGAAGTAGTTGCCCTTCAGCGGGGCGACCCACGCGCCGCCGATGTAGTGGCCGTAGCGGCTGTCGACCTTGATCGAGGAGCCCTCGGTGCCGGGCTGGGCGAATACTGTCATGGTGACTCCAAATCTCCTGCGTGTGATCGGAGTCACGACGTTAGGGACGGCCGCGTTGCAGCACCGTTGCCCGCTGTTGCACCCACGTTGCGAGGCGGGCCCTCACGCCGGACGGGCGGGATCCTGGGCGGCCAGGAAGCCCTCGACGGCTCGGCGCCACAGTGACGCGGCCTCTCCGGTCAGTGCCGGCGTCTCCGCCTCCGGCCAGTCGACGAAGAGCAGCGGCCCCTGCTCCGGGGCGTTCTGCGCGACCCACGTGCGGAACGGGTCCCAGATGGCCGCCGTCCGGCCCCCGATCCCGTCGATGTCGTAGCCGGCCTGCGCCACCACGCCGTCGACGACCGAGATCAGCAGCACCTGATAGGGAAACGGGCCCAGGCCGAGCTCGGCCGAGCCGAGGAGGTCCACGGCGAACACGCAGCCCACCTGGATCCCGCGCCGTGACGCGCCCAACTCCGCGCACGGCTCCGGACGCACCGCCCACCCCACCGCGTCCTGCCACCGCAGCAGCGCCGGGTCGGTGGCCGTGCCGACCGCGTCCGGACCCAGGTCGCGCATGGCGTCCAGGTCACCGCTCACCCACGCGTCGGCGTACGCACTCGCGATCTCCTCGGCCCGGGTGGGCTGGTCGATCCGCGGGAGCGGGACGGGGACCGGCTCCGGGTCCGGGTCGGGCACAGGGGTGGTGAGCGTACGACCCCCGAACAGCACGACGGCCGCGAGGAGCACCGCCGTCAGCACGCCGGCGACAGCAGGACCCCGACCACGTCCCGGGCCGCCGTCGACCCCCTGGATCGGGGACGCCGGCGGGTGGTCGACCAGGTAGTCCACCGAGCCCGAAGATGGCCGCGAGACCGTCCAGGCACGAGTCCGGGACGGTCGAGCCATGTCAGAGCCCGAGGTCGCGGTCCAGCCGGGAGATCTGCCCGTTGATCAGCGGCAGCAGCGGCGAGTGGGGACCGACCGCCGTGCGCTGGGCCAACCACATCTCGTAGTCGTCGGAGCCCCACGAGGAGCGCGTCCAGGTCGACATCAGATCGGCGCTTCCCGAGCGAAGCAGCGCGTGCCGTACCGACTGCTGCACCTCCTCACGCAGCCGCACCACGCCGGGTGCGACCGAGCGCGGTAACAGGGGGCCGCGGTAGGCCCGCATCGCTCCGGCGACGTCGCCTGCCGCCAGCATCGCCTCCACCGCCAGCCAGTCGCCGGCGACCTGGGCCACCAGCCGGTAGGGCCGTGAGGCGAGCAGCTCGTCGCCGAGCAGGGACCGCAGCCGCTTCATCTCCGCGCGCAGGGTGGAGTCCCCGCCGGAGTCCTCGTACATCAGCACGGCCAGTTCGTCGCCGGAGAGACCCCGCGGAGCCGAGGCGAGCAGCAGCAGGATCTCGCTGTGCCGCGGGCTCAGTTTCACCGTCTTCGGTTCGCCACGGCCGTCGCGCACGGTGAGCAGCGACTCCGAGCGTCCCAGCGACTCCACGAGCACGCTCAGGCCGAGTCCCGGATCGGCGTACGACGGGGCGCGGGTGAGCAGTGACCGGGCGAGCTCGGCCTCGGCCATCCGGGCGGCCGCGCGGACCAGGGCCACCGCCTGTGGCCCCACCACCTCGGCACTGCCGGTCAGATCGAGCACCCCGAGGATGGTGCTGGACCCGGGGTCGTGGATCGGGGTGGCCGCACAGCTCCACTGCTGGACCGAGTGCCGGAAGTGCTCGGCACCGATGACGGTCGCGGTCTGCCCCAGGGCCAGCGCCATGCCCGGTGCGTTCGTGCCGGCCATCCGCTCGTCCCAGTTGGACCCCTCGACGAAGCCGATCCGTTCGCCGGCACGGAGCGCGTCGGGCTGCCCGCACACCCACAGCAGCTGTCCGGCCGCGTCGGAGACCGCCATGATCGCGTCGCAGTCCCGGGCCGCCTGGCCGAGGACGTCGTCCAGGACCGGGAACACCTGGGCGAGCGGATGGGCCTGGCGGTAGTCACGCAACGCGTCCCCCGGCAGGGTGATCGGAGCGTCCACCCGCTCGGCCGGGACCCCCGCCGCAGCGGACCGGAGCCAGGAGTCGGCCACCTCGGCACGCATCTGCGGTGTGGGCGTCGTCACATCTCCAGTGAACACCGCAACGTCAAGCGTCATCCGGTCAGGGTCCGGCCCGGCACGTTGCGCGGACGTTGCGAGGGCCGGTTCGCCGCCTTGCCTCGTGGGGGGCCGCCGGAACCCCATGTTCACTCGTGAAACTGGTGCTCCCCACGTGTTGCAGCACATGGGGAGCACCAGTTTCCCAGGTGAACATGGGGTTCCGACCCCCGTCCGCCCAGCAACCCGGCCCACGCCGCCGTTCGCCACCGGCCGCGTTCACCTGCGCCGCCTAGACTCCGCCGCAGCCGACCGGGAAGGAACCGCGTGTCCGCCCACCGCATCACCCAGGCCCCCGCGGGCAGTGCCGGAGCCGTCGTCCTCGACGCGCTCACGGAGTGGTCGCGCACGCTCGCCGGCCATGTCGAGGTCGCCGCCACCGACCCTGAGACCGCCGCCCACCAGACCCGGGTGATGTCCCGACGGCTGCGCTCGGCACTGCGCAGTTTCGAGCGGCTCTTCGTCGACGGGTCCGTCACCGAACTCGAGGAACGCCTGAAGTGGCTCGCCGGGGAGTTCTCGCCCTTGCGCGACGCCCAGGTGGTCCGCGAGAGGTTGCTGAGCGAGGCGCACGACGTCGACCCCGACCACGAGCACCCGTTGCTCGAGGCTGCCCTGGACGACCTGGTCGCGGGTGCCGCCCTGCGCACGCGTACGGCGGTCCAGGAGTGGCCCGCCCTGCAGGCGGACCTCGAGGCGTTCCTCGCCGACCCTCCCCTGCGCAAGCGGGCCGCGCGACCGCTGGACGACGTCGCCCCGAAGGTGGTCCGCGCCGAACTCGACCGCGTACGCCGTCGCGCGCACCGCGCACGTCGGGCGCCGGTCGGGCCCGAGCGGGAGGAACGGCTGCACGACCTGCGCAAGGCCGGCAAGCGCGCCCGCTACGCCTGTGACCTGTTGGCCCGGCAGGACCGCGCGTACGCCCGACCCGCTGAGGTGCTCACCGGGTTGCAGACGATGCTCGGGGACTACAACGACTGCCACACCGCCGAACAGGTGCTGCTGCGGTTGTCCCAGGCCGTGCCGCAGACGGTGGACCTCGAGACCGAGGCGGGGGCCACCGACACCACCTCGGACGAGGCCGACCTCTATCGCCGCCTCGCCGCCCGTGAGCGCGAGACCCTCGAAGGCCTGGTCGCCGATCTCGACGCCGTGCTGACCGAGGTCGAGGAGTCGATGAGGCGGGCGCTGCACCGGTGACACCCTTGGTCCTCGCGACCAGCGTGGGGTCCGCGCGCGTGCACCTGCGGCTGGCCGACGACGATCCGGTGGCATGGCTGCTGGAGGAGGCGCAGCGGCGTACCGGTCGGGACTGCGTGCTGAGCCGACGGTGTCCCCGCTGCGGCAGCACCGACCACGGACGCCCCGAGCTCCGCGACCCCGACGGACAGCGGGTGCCGGGCACGGTCAGCCTGGCGCGCAGCCGTGAGCACGGCGTCTCGCTCGCCGCCTGGACCGCGGAGGCGGCCGGGCTGGGTGTGGACCTGGAGGTCGCCGGGCGACCCTTCCCGGAGTACGACGACGTCGCCCGCCACCCGCACGAACCGCCGGCCGGGGGCGGGGCCCTACGTCAGTGGGTCCGTAAGGAGGCCGCCCTGAAGGCACTCGGGACGGGCCTGGCCCTCGACCCGCGAGCCGTCCTGCTGGGCCCAGCCGAGGCGGCGCCGGTGATCCAGGCGTGGCCCGGGCCGGCGGTCGGTCTCGTGGACCTCGACCTGCCCGGCTGGGTGGCCGCCGTCGCGATGATCGGCTCTCCCGGGGAAGGCAGCGGGCCCGCCGTCACGCAGGAAGCGGGGGCAACGGAGCCGACCACAACCACCGGGTGAACAGGGCGTCCAGATCCGCCCCGGTGTGCCCGAGGGCGAAGTTGATGAACCCGGTGGTCGAGATCTGGCCGTGCCGGTGCTCGGCGGTCCAGTCGCGCAGCAGCGCGAAGAAGGCGTCGTCGCCGACCGTGGACCGCAGCGCCTGCAGGGTGAGCGCGCCCCGCTTGTAGACCCGGTCGTCGAACATGTCGCGCGGACCGGGGTCACCCAGGACCAGGTCCTGGTCGAGTCGCTCCAGCCGCGCCCAGTGGTGCGCGGCGTGCTCGGCGGCGGTGCGCCGGCCCGACGCCTCCGACCACAGCCACTCGGCGTAGCAGGCGAAGCCCTCGTGCAACCAGATGTCCTGCCACCGCCGCACGGTGAGGCTGTTGCCGAACCACTGATGCGCCAGTTCGTGCGCGATCAGCCGCTCCTCCTCCCAGTCGGTGCTGAGGAAGTTGCGACCGAACGTGGAGAGCGACTGCGACTCCAGCGGGATCTCGAGGTCGTCGTCGGCGATGAAGACGGTGTAGCCCTCGAAGGGGTAGGGCCCGAAGCGCTCCTCGAACGCGGCGAGCATCTCCGGCTGCCGGCCGAACGCCGCGTGGAACGCCTCCTCCCGGCCGAGCGGGACGACCGCCTCCATCGGGACCGACGCCTCCTGCGCGATGCGACGGCCGCGACCGATCTGCACCGCCATCAGGTACGTCGGGGTGGGTGCGTCCTGCGTGAACTCCCAGGTGCGGCTGCTACCGCCGCGCTGCGCGCTCTGCAGCGTGCCGGCCGCGGCGACCTCGTAGGGGCTTGCGACGGTGATCGCGAGCCGGTAGGTCGCCTTGTCGTCGGGGCGGTCGTTGCACGGATACCAGGTGGCGGCTCCGTGCGGCTGGGCCGCGACCAGCGACCCGTCGGTGAGCTCCTCCCACCCGGCGTCGCCGAAGGTCCGGTCGACCACCGGGCGCGGGTTCCCGGAGTAGGTCACCCGCAGCGAGAGCCTGTGACCGGCTGCCGCCTCGGCGCCGAGGTGGACGGTCAGATGCCGGTTGTGGTGCCGGTGCCGGGCCGGCGCGGTGCCGTCGATGAGCACCTTCCCGACCCGCAGCCCCACCAGGTCCAGCCGCAGCCGGTCGGTGGGGTGCAGGATCTCGACGTCGAGTTCGGCGTGACCCTCGAGCCGGTTGCGGTCCACGCCGTAGGCCAGGCGCAGGTCGTAGTGGCGCACGGCGTACGACGGGTCGCCGCGACCCGGGACGTACGGGTCGCTCCCCGGATCCTGCACCACTCAGCCCCTCCCGTCGCGGCGCTCCTGAGGCGTGTGCTCGGGGGCGGGACCGATCGGGTTCCCGACCCAACGGGTGCGTGGCGGGACCGCTTCGCCGCGCATCACCAAGGACACCGGACCGACGGTAGCGTGCCGGCCGAGCACCGCCGCGGGCAGGATCACCGAGTTCGGCCCCAGCGTCGCGCCCACGCCGAGCCGCACCTCGTCGAGGCTCAGGACCCGGTCGTGGAACAGGTGCGTCTGGACGACGCTGCCGCGGTTCACCGTCGCACCGGCGCCGAGCGTCACCAGATCGGTCTCGGGGAGCCAGTAGCTCTCGCACCAGACTCCGGCTCCAATGCGCGCGCCCAGCGCGCGCAGCCAGAGGTTGAGCACGGGGCTGCCGGGGGTGTGGGCGGCGAACCACGGGACGGCGAGCACCTCGACGAAGGAGTCGGAGAGCTCGTTGAACCAGACGAAGCGCGACCACAGCTCGTGGTCGCCGGCGCGGACGCGGCCGACCAGGAGCCACTTGGCCAGCACCGCGGTTCCTGCCGCGAGAGCACCGACGACCAGCAGCACGGGCCCGGCCAGCACCATCGCTGCGAGCAGGTGCGCCTCCCAGGCGAGCAGCAGCACCGTGACCGTCAGCAGCAGCGCGAAGCCGGAGACGATCAGCGGCACCACGCGCAGCGTCTCGACCAGCGCACGCGCGACCTTCAGCCGCCGCGGCGGGTCGTAGGTGCGACTCTGGTCGGCCTCCTGCGCGGCGCGGCGTAGCCGGGTGGGCGGGCTGCCGAGCCAGGACCCACCGGCCTTGGCCCGGGTGCGGCGCGGAGCCGCGGAGAGGACCGCGACCAGGCTGCCCTTGGGCACCTTGCGCCCGGGGGCGGCCATCCCGGAGTTGCCGACGAAGGCCCGCTTGCCGATCTTCACCTCGCCGACCCGCAGCCACCCGCCACCCAGCTCGTAGCCGCCGAGCAACGTGTCGTCGGCCAGGAACGACTGGTCGTTGACGCTGGTCAGCGACGGCACCAGCAGCACCGTCGAGGCCTCGACCTCGCGGCCGATCCGGGCGCCGAGCAGCCGCAGCCAGGTCGGCGTGAGCAGGCTGGAGTAGAGCGGGAACAACCAGGTGCGGGCCTCGTCCAGCACGCGCAGGGTGCCCCACACCTGGACCGAGACCCGGCTGCGCACCGGTTGTACGCCGGGGCGGAGCCCGATCGCCAGCAACCGCACGGTCAGCAGCACCAGGACGGACAGGGTGAGGAACGTGGAGATCACGGCCACGGGCACCCACGGGGCCACCGACAGCGCGGCGTCGGTCGCCGAGGTGGTGTCGCGGGCTGCGGGCAGCAGGATCAGGAGACCGACCGACGCGGCGATCACCGGGAGGGCCGCCAGGGTCGCGGCCAGCGCGGCGTACGCGGCGAACCACAGCCCCGATCGTCGCGGCCGTTCGACGGACCACGGGCCGCGCGCCGAGGACGCGATCCGCTCGGCGGGTGAGCCGGACCAGAACTCGCCGGCCGGGACCGTCCCCTCCAACGCGGACCCCGGTGCGAGTTCGGCGTCCTTGCCGACGGCGGCGCCAGGGCCGAGCGTGCTCCGGGCTCCGATGCGCGCCCGGGCGCCCACCCGCACCCGGCCGAGCCTGAGGAGGTCGCCGTCGAGCCAGTGACCGGTCAGGTCGACCTCCGGCTCCACCGAACAGCCGGCGCCCAGGCTGAGCAGGCCGCTGACCGGCGGGAGGCTGTGCAGGTCGACGTCGCGCCCGATCTCCGCGCCGAGGAGGCGCGCGTACCAGACCATCCACGGGGCTCCCACCAGGTTGGTGGGAGCCAACGCATCGGTGATCTGCTCCGCCAGCCAGAGCCGGAAGTGCACGGCACCTCCGCGGGGGTACTCCCCGGGGCCGACACCGCGCAGGAGCAGGCGGGCCGACCCAGCCGCGAGCAGCATCCGACCCCACGGGGTGAGCAGCACCGCCGCGGTCAGCGCCGTCACCGGCCACGCAGGAGTCGGCACCCAGGCGAGGTCGAGGAGCGGCCCGACCACGGCGGTGGCCAGCATCAACCAGGCCAGCCAGCGCAGCGCCGCCAACGACCGCAACGGCACCTGGGCGATCGTCTGCGCGACCTGCATCTTCAGCGGCGTCGGCCGCACCTTGCGCGTGGAGGGGGCGACGACGGCCAGGCCGTCGAGCATCGCGGCCAAGGCCCGCAGCGTGGGGTGCTCGTAGACGTCGCCCACCGCGACCTCGGGGTGCCGTCGCCGCAACCGGGAGACGATCTGGGCCGCGCTCAGCGATCCGCCGCCCAGGTCGAAGAAGTCGTCGGTGGGTTCGGGGGCGTCGACTCCGATCACCTCGCCCCAGAGTTCGGCGATCCAGGCCTCGGTCGGGCTCAGTCCGGCGGTGGAGCGCTCGGAACGCCGCGGCACCGGCCAGGGCAGCGCGTCCCGGTCGATCTTCCCCGAGGTCCGCGTCGGCAGGTCGTCGACCACGGCCAGGCGAGGCACCAGCGCCTCGGGCAGCCGCGCGCGGAGCAGAGTTGCCGCAGCGGCGGGGTCGTACTCCTTGCCGACGGTCACGTAGCCGACCAGGATCCGGTTCCCGGCCGCGGTGCTGCGCACGGCGGCGGCCGCCCCCACCACGCCGGGGACCTCGAGCAGCGCCGCGTCGACCTCGCCCAGCTCGATCCGCCGACCGCCGAGCTTGATCTGGTCGTCGGCCCGGCCGCCGAACAGCAGGCCGGTCCCGTCGAAGCGCACCAGGTCGCCGCTGCGGTAGGCCCGGTCCCAGCCCAGGGTCGGCATGGGCGCGTACTTCTCGGCGTCCTTGGCCGGGTCGAGGTAGCGCGCCAGACCGACCCCGCCGATGATCAGCTCGCCGGTCTCGCCCTCGGGCACCGGATGGCCCTCCTGGTCCACCACCGTCAGGTCCCAGCCGTCCAGCGGGAGCCCGATGCGCACCGGTTCGCCCGCCAGCAGCTGCGCACCGCAGGCGACCACGGTGGCCTCGGTGGGGCCGTAGGTGTTCCACACCTCCCGGCCCTCGGCGATGAGCCGGCTCGCGAGCTCCGGCGGGCACGCCTCACCGCCCAGGATCAGCAGCCGGACCCGGTCCAGCGCCTCCGGCGGCCACAGCGCCACCAGGGTCGGGACGGTCGAGACCACGGTGACGTCGTTGGCGACCAGCCACGGCCCGACGTCGACCCCGCTCCGGACCAGCGACCGCGGAGCGGGGACGAGGCAGGCGCCGTACGCCCACGCCAGCCACATCTCCTCGCACGAGGCGTCGAAGGCGACCGAGAGCCCCGCCATCACCCGGTCTCCCGGCCCCAGCGGTGCCCCGAGCAGGAAGAGCCTCCGTTCGGCGTCGACGAAGGCGGCGGCGTTGCGGTGCGTGACCGCGACCCCCTTGGGGGTTCCGGTGGAGCCGCTGGTGAAGATCACCCAGGCGTCGTCGGTCGGGACGGGGCCGACTCTCTCGACCGGGGGCCTCGCGTCCCGGCGATGCTGCACGACCAGGCCGTTGCCGACCACCGCGGCCACGTCGGCCTCGCCGAAGACCAGCGTCGCCCGCTCCTCGGGGTCGTCGGCGTCGACCGGCACGTAGGCCGCGCCCGCCAGCAGGACGCCGAGGATCGCGACGTACAGCTCGGTGGTGCCCGAGCGCACCCGGACGCCGACGCGGTCACCCGGGCCGATGCCCGACGCCGCCAACTCGTCGGCCAGATCGCCCGCGGCCTCCTCCAGCTCGGCGTAGGTCAGCACCTCGACGCCGCTGTCCACCGCAGGCTCGTCCGGCGCGTCGGCGACCGAGTCGAGGAAGACCTCGACCAGGGTCCGGGCCGGCGGCGCCAGGTGGCTGCGGAGCAGAGTCACGCGGCTGTTCCTCCAGGGTGACGGGGTTACCCGTCGAGCCTGGCACGAGGCCCGCTGCGCCGGGAGTCGGCGCGCGCAGTGTGCCTGCCCGAGGTGAACGCCGCGTGTCCCCCGGGCGAACGCCGGAGAACCCGCGCAGGAGGGACGGTCAGTGACCGACCATCAGGGTGGGGTCCACCGGCGTGGTCGCCTTGTGGCGCGGCAGGAAGTACGCCGGCACCAGCACCGCCGCGACCATGACCGTCGCCACCACGAAGACGTCGGCGAACGCCCCCGCGAACTCCTCCGGGGTGGTCACTTCGAGGAGGTTGTTGGTCAGCAGCACCGCGAAGATCGCGGTGCCCATCGAGGCGGCGACCTGCTGGACGATGTTCATCAGCGTCGACCCGCGGGCGATGTTGTGGTCGGTCAGGGTGACCAGCGCCGCGCTCATGATCGGCATCATCGTGCCGCCCATGCCCAGCCCCATGACGAACAGGCTGGAGAGCAGGAACCAGTACGACGTCGTGTCGGTCAACTGGGTGAACATCGCCATGCCCAGCGTGACCGTCGCGACGCCGGTGAGCACGACCTTGCCGGGGCCGATCCGGTCGGCGAGCAGGCCGGCGATCGGCATCGTGATCATCGCGCCGATGCCCTGCGGTGCGAGCAGCAGCCCGGCGGAGAGGGCGTCCTCGCCGCGGACCTGCTGGAAGTAGAGCGGGAACAGCAGGCTCACGCCGAAGAAGGCCATCGCGAAGAGCGACATCGCGATCACCGCCACCGTCATGTCGCGGTTGCGGAACAGGCGCAGCTCGATCAGCGGGTGCACGTTCTCACTCCGTAGCGCCCACGGCACGAACGCAGCGATCAGCACCACACCGATGAGGGCCGGCACCAGCACCTCGGGGTCGAGCAGGGTGCCGGTCTCCGGCGTCATCGAGATGCCGTAGAGGAACGCGGCCAGACCCGGGGAGAGCAGCAGCATGCCGACCAGATCGAAGGTCTCGCTGGGCTCGACGTGGTCGCGCGGCAGCACGAGGGCCGCATAGATCAGCGCGGCGATGCCGATCGGCAGGTTGATCAGGAAGATCCAGTGCCAGGAGGCGGAGTCGATCAGCCATCCGCCGATGATCGGGCCGAAGATCGGGCCGAGGAGCATGGGGATGCCGAGCACCGCCATCACCCGGCCGACGCGCTCGGGGCCCGCGGCGCGGGTCAGGATCGTCATGCCGAGCGGCATCAGCATGCCGCCACCGAGGCCTTGGAGCACCCGGAAGGCGACCAGCGCCTCCAGCGAGTCCGCGGTCGCACAGAGCACCGAGCCGGCGGTGAACAGCACGATCGCGATCAGGTAGAGCCGTTTGGTGCCGAAGCGGTCCGCAGCCCACCCGGTGGCCGGGATGACGCTGGCGAGCGCCAGCGTGTAGCCGGTCATCGTCCAGGCGACCTCGGCCGCGGTCGCGTCGAACTCGCGCTGGAAGGTCTCCAGGGCCACCGAGACCACGGTGATGTCGAGGATCGACATGATCGCTCCGAGCACCACCACCCCGGCGACCACCAGCACGGAGCGGTCGAGCTTGTCGTCGTCGTGCTGCTGCACCGGAACAGTTGTCGTCACAACGATCCAGCCTAGGGAGATCGGGCGCTCACGGCGAATCGATTTCCCGTGCGACCGCAGTGGTCTGCGCCACGTGGGCGTTCCCGCCGCCGCGCCACACTGGAGGGGTGAGCCAGGAGCCGGACCTGCTGGAGGAGCCTCCCCCGCCGCGGCTCGCGCTGCCCCGGCGGGTCCCGCTCGCCCCCCGCACGCTGATCCTGGTGCTGCTCGTGCTGGTGCCGATGATCGGCGGGCTCTACGTCCTGGACCGGCGTGCGCATGCGCGCGAGTCCGCGGCCCTGGACGCGTGCGCGCAGGAGTTGCAGGCGGCCTCGGTCCGCGCGCACACCGGGGTGAACGCGATGGCGGAGTACCTGCGACCGACCCTGAGCCGCCGACTGGACCCGGTGGTCCGCGACGGACTGCTCAGCCAGGTCGCCGACGTGGCCGCGGACAAGCCACGGCTGCTGGCCGGGGTCCGCGACGACTGCGCAGCGGTCACGGTCCGGTTCTGGCACGCCGACCTGCGGGCGCGGCGTACGGCGTGCGTGGCCGAGTCCGAACGGCAGGTGAGCTACTTCGCCGAGGTCGCGGCGTACGGGCGGCGGGCGTACTCCAGCGCGCCCTCGCCGCAGCCCTGTTGACCTCAGACCACTCCTGCGCGGCCACGGGACCTCCGACCTGAGAAAAACCCTGCGAACTGTGACCGTTTGCGCGACAGGTCGGGACCTTGGCCCCGACCACTGGTCTCCGGTGGTCCCGACCTGGTCCCGGAAGGGTCCTGAACCGGGTCCCGACCGCTCAGATGCCTCGTCCCACTGCCGAACCGAACCCCGACGCAGGACACCGGAACCACCGACCAGGAGGGAGCGAAGCGATGCAGCTCAGCGACTACTACAAGATCCGCACCGGAGTGCAGCGCAACGCGCACCGCGCCGACGCCACGGCCGTGGAGCACGCCGCTCGCAACCTCGAGGAGACGCTGCGCGCCACCGGCCTCTTCCACACCGTCGAGGTCGACCGCACCGAGGACCCCGACCGCCTGCTCATCGCGATGGTGGGCTTCGCGCCCGGTGTCGACACCCACCAGGTCTCCGCGACCCTGGAGAAGCTCTGGCTGGATCGGGTCTCCTTCGGCTTCTGGGCCGCCCACCACACCCTGATCGAGAACGGCCACGTGGAGCTCCAGGGCTCCACCCGCGCCGGCGCTCGCGGTCACTACCTGACCGTGCACGTGCTCGCCCAGCTCGCGGCTGTGCCCGCCCAGCGCCTGCAGCCCGTCGCCGCGGCGCCGGTCCTGGTGGCCGAGCCGGTGGCGGCCGCCCCGAGCCGCACCCGCAGCTGGGGCCGCCTGCTGGGCCGCCCCGCCCCCGCCCTGGCTCCGGCCTGAGGCTGACCGGAACCTGCAGGACCTGCGTGTCCTGACCCGTCCTGACCCTGCTCGGTGAGGACCGCGACCCCCGGAGGACCCACGCCCCCGGGGGTCGCGGCATGTCCGAGGTTCGCGGTCGGTCCGGGTGGCGAGGGCCACTCCCAGGAGAGCGCTCAGGCCCTCGCCCCTGTGGGAGACTGGACTTGTTACCGGCGAGTAGGAACGTCGTCGCCGGACCGTCGCCCAGCGGCGGGATCAGCCAGCGAGGACGCAGGAGGACGCATGAAGACCGTGGCCGGCAAGCGAGTGCTCATCACCGGTGGCGCGATGGGGATGGGTCGGCTCTACGCCGAGCGCGCCGTCACCGAGGGAGCCGCCGAGGTGGTCCTCTGGGACATCAACGCCGACGCCCTGAGCGAGACCGCCGACGCCCTGACCGAGGCTGCCGCCGCCCGGGGCGCCGAGGCCGGCGAGACCGCGGTGACCACCACGGTCGTCGACCTCTCCGACCGCGACGCGATCGTGGCCGCCGCCGACGCGCTGCTCTCCACCACCGGGGCGCCGCACATCCTGTTCAACAACGCCGGCGTGGTGCGCGGCAACGCGTACTTCTGGGAGTCCGACGCGGTCAAGGACGCCGAGTTCACCATGGCCGTCAACGCCCTGGCCCCGATGTACGTCGCCCGCGCCTTCCTCCCCTCGATGATCGAGTCCGGCGAGGAGTGCCGCCTGGTCAACATGGCCTCCGCGGCCGGGCTGACCTCCAACCCCCGGATGGCCGCCTACGCAGCCTCCAAGTGGGCCGCGGTCGGCTTCTCCGACTCGCTGCGCCTCGAGCTCGAGCAGGCCGGCCACAAGCACGTCAAGGTCACCACGGTGTGCCCCTACTACGTGAAGACCGGCATGTTCGAGGGTGCGCGCGCCTCGCTCCTGATCCCGCTGCTGGAGCCCGAGGAGGTCGTGGCCGAGGCCTGGAAGGCGATGCTCAAGGGCTCCTCGATGGTGATCCTGCCCAAGACCGTGCTGCTCAGCGAGATCGCCAAGGGCATCATCCCCACGCCGCTGCGCGACTTCCTCGCCGGCAAGGTGCTGGGCGTCTACCACTCGATGGACGACTTCACCGGCCGCTCCTGATCACCCCGCCCGGTCCCGGCCACGGGACAGGTACGCCGCCGCGGTCGCTCAGCCGGTGACCGCGGCGGTGACCGCGAGGTAGTGCGACGCGAACGCCAGCACGGTGAACGCGTGGAACACCTCGTGGAAGCCGAACCACTGCGGCACCGGGTTGGGCCGTTTGAGCCCGTAGACGACCGCACCCACGGTGTAGAGGACGCCGCCCAGCGCCATCAGCGCCAGCACGCCGACCGACGTGCGGTGTGCGAAGTCGTCGACGAAGAAGATCGCCGCCCAGCCCAGGCCCAGGTAGACCGGGGTGTAGACCCAGCGCGGCGCGGTCGTCCACAGCACCCGGAAGGCGATGCCGAGGGCGGCACCGCCCCAGGCCACGGTCAGCAGGGCGGTACGCGCGCCGCCGTCGAGCAGTTGCATCGCGAACGGTGTGTAGCTCCCGGCGATCAGCAGGAAGATGCAGGCGTGGTCGAGGCGGGTCACGATCAGGTTCGCCCGGGGCGACCAACGGCCGCGGTGCAGCGTGGCCGAGACGCCGAACATCGCCAGCGCGGACAGCGCGAAGACCGCGGCCCCGGTCCGGGCCGGCCCCTCGGGCGCCCGCACCACCAGCAGCAGTCCCAGGGCCAGGGCCATCGGGGTGGCCACGGCGTGGAGCCAGCCGCGCAGGCGCGGCTTCAGTTCGCCGACGAACTCACTGAGTTCCTCGGCCACCTGCTCCGCCAGTGGCGGCACCATCTCCAGCGCCATGGCTCGTTATCGGCCGCGCCCATGACAATCTGACGAGAACGTGTTCTTGTCTGGTCCGGCCGGGTCTGGTTCCCTTCGGCCATGACGACGTACGACGTGGTGGTGGTCGGTTCCGGCGGCGGTGCACTGACCGCGGCCCATCTGGCGCAGAAGGCGGGCCTGGCCACCGTCGTGCTGGAGCGCACCGACCTGGTGGGCGGCACCTCGGCGTACTCCGGCGGAGCCTGCTGGCTGCCGGGCTCCGCGGTGCAGCAGCGCGCCGGGATCGCCGACTCCACCGAGTCCGCGCGGGACTACCTCGCCGCGGTGCTCCAGGACCCGGATCCCGCCAAGGTCGAGGCGTTCCTCGCCGAGGCTCCGCGCCTCGTTGCCGCCCTCGAGGCCGACGACGCCGTCGCCTTCGAGTGGCTGCCGTTCCCGGAATACTTCGCCGCGCCGGGGCGGGTGTCCTGGGGCCGGTCGATCCAGCCGGTCCAGGTGCTGCGCGAGGACCTCACCGACGAGGTCGCCGCGCTGGTCCGCCCACCCGTGGAGCGCGACCGCGTCGGCCAACCCGGCCGCCGGACGCTGACCGGCGGTCAGGCGCTGGTGGCCCGCCTGCTGACCGCCTTCCTGCGCGACGGCGGCGAGGTGCGCACCGGGCATCGCGTGGTCGGCTACCGCACCGACGGGCATCGCGTGGTCGGCTACCGCACCGACGGTGACCGCGTCACCGGCGTCCGGGTCGAGACCGCGGCCGGCCCGGTCGAGGTCGGCGCCCGCCGCGGCGTCATCGTCGCCGCCGGCGGCTTCGAAGGCGACCCGGAACTGCGCGCCCGCTACGGCGTGCCGGGCGATGCCGCCTGGTCGATGGCGCCGCGTGGCACCAACACCGGCGAGGCGATCCTGGCCGCCACCGAGGTCGGCGCCGCGACCGCGCTGATGGATCAGGGCTGGTTCTGTCCGGGGCTGGCCCAGCCCGACGGCGGCGGCTCCTTCACCCTCGGGTTCCGCGGCGGGGTGATCGTCGACCAGTCCGGGCAGCGGTACGCCAACGAGTGCCTGCCCTACGACCGTTTCGGTCGCGAGATGGCGCGCTCGGCGGACCGGGTGCCGTCCTGGTTCGTCTTCGACGCCGCCGAGGACGGCCGGCTGCCGGCGATCGCGATGCCCGAGGGGTCGGTCGAGGAGCACCTCGCCGCCGGCACCTGGGTGCGCGCGGACACCCTCGAGGACCTCGCCGCCCGTCTGGACCTGCCGGGGCTGGTCGCGACGGTGGCCCGGTTCAACGGGTTCGCCGAGACCGGGGTGGACGAGGACTTCGGTCGCGGGGACGACGAGTACGACACGTTCTTCTCCCCCGGCGAGGGCCCCAACAAGGCCCTGACCCCGCTGCGGACCGGCCCGTTCACCGCCGCCCGCCTGGTGCTCTCCGACCTGGGCACCAAGGGCGGGCTGGTCACCGACGTCGCGGCGCGGGTGCTGCGCGCCGACGGCTCGGCGATCGCCGGGCTCTACGCGACCAGCAACTCCGCCGCGTCGATGGCCGGCACCACCTACCCCGGACCGGGGATCCCGCTGGGCACCGCGATGGTGTTCGCCTCGCTCGCCGTCCAGGACCTGGTGGGGAGCTAGACCCCTTCGCGGTCACCGATGCCGGGGTGCGCGAAGGGGACCCCGCGCTGCATCGCCTCCACCACCCCGGGGTGCACCCGGCGCAGGTGCGCGATGGCCTTGCGCCGGTAGCGCAGGATCTGCAGGGCGCCGAAGCCCCAGAACAGGTACTGCACGCTGAGGGCCACCCGGAAGTCGTCCAGCCCGTAGGCCTCTGCACCTGCCGGTTCGCGCAGGTCCAGCACCAGCCCGATCGCGAACATCGTGAGCAGCGACGCCACGAAACCGCCGATGTTGACCAGCCCGTTGGCGCGTCCGCTGGCCTCCAGGGGGATGAAGGTGCGCGCCAGGTCGAACCCGACCATGGAGGCCGGGCCTCCGGTGGCGACCGTGAAGACCAGCACGACCAGGAGCCACAACGGGGCCGGCCCGTCCCACAGCAGGACGACCGTCCACGCCGTCGCGATGAGGGCGACCACCCCCAGGACCAGGTGCGAGCGGTGGAACGGGAACTTGCCGACCAGCCACCCGAGGATCAGGCCGCTGACGACCACCCACCCGATCATCGCCATCAGCAGCCCCGAGGCGGTGGCCTCCGAGAGCCCCTCCCCGCGCACCAGGAAGGGGTAGCCCCACAGGAGGCCGAACACCGTCACCGAGAACTGCGAGGTGAAGTGCGACCACATCCCGAGCCGCGTGCCCGGGTTGCCCCACACCAGCCGTACGGAGACGGCCAAGGCAGCCAACTTCACCTTCACCGGCCGGGCGCTGGGGTAGGGCGAGTCGCGGACCACCAGCAGCACCGCGACGAGCAGGAGGACCCCGATCGAGGAGGCGAGCGCGAAGGTCCGAGTCCAGCCGAGCTGGTTCAAGGACCAGGCCAGGGGCGCCGCGGCCACGATCGCCCCCAGCTGACCGACCTGGCCGGTCAGCTGGGTGACGAAGGGCGCCTGACGCACCAGGAACCACGCGCCGACGAGCCGGATCACGCTGACGAAGATCATGGCGTCGCCGGCGCCCAGGACGGCGCGGGCGAGCACCGCCGAGGGGAAGGACGTGGTGAACGCGAACGCCAACTGTCCCGCGGTCATCAGCACCAGGCCCACGATGAGCACGCGGCGCGACCCGTAGCGGTCCAGCAGGACTCCGACGGGGACCTGCAGCCCGGCGTACACCAGCAGTTGCAGGACGGTGAACGTCGCGAGCTGGGTCGCGGTGATGTCGAATCGGTCGGTGGCCAGCAGGCCGGCGACGCCCAGGGTCGAACGATGGAAGACGGCCAGTACGTAGACCGACAGTGCGACGGCCCAGATCGTCCACGCCCGGCGCGAGCCGATCAGCTCGACCTCCCCGCGCGCCCCTGTCACCCGCCGATTCTCCCCCATCCGCCGGGCGGGCCGGTCGGCGCCTCGGCGCACGTCCGGTGCGCATCGCGGCGCAGAAGTTAACTCGCCTTCACTTTGAGCATTGGGGGTGTGTCGCTAACCTCACCCCATGCGCCGGTCTGCTAAAGCCCATACGCGCGTTCGGGGGATGACGGTCTTACCGGCGGCGGCGCTCGCGTGCGCCCTGAGCGCCGGTGCGCTCTCCTCTCCGACCGTCGCGACCCTGACCTCACCGGCCGCCGCCGAGATCGACCCGAGCGCACCCCCCGTGATCACCACCGCGCACGCCGGCAAAGCCCCCCTCCGGATCTTCCTGGGCACGACGCACTCTCACACCGGAGCCCACAACAACCACGGTTTCGACACCTCCGGGCCCCGCGAGGTCTTCGCCGCCGCCAAGCAGAACGGCTTCGACTTCGTCCTGCTGACCGAGCACGCCGGCAAGAACGGCCCCCTCGACATCCCGACCTTCTACCGCGACGCGAGGGCCGCGGCGACCGCGGCGACGCAGGACGGCCGCTTCGTCGCGCTGACCGGCTACGAGTACTCCGAGAACCACGGGGACGACGACCAGGACAAGGGCCACCTCACGGCGTACGGCACCACGACCATGATCAACGCCGCCGCGCGGGGCAACTCCTTCACGACGCTGTTCGACGCCGCCGTACGGGAAGCGCCCACTGCCGCCTCCGGCGTCCTGCTCGGGTTCAACCACCCACCGAGCGGGGGGCACCTCGCCGCCACCCGCGCGCTGCTGACCCCGCAACGCCGCGCGCTCACCGCGCTGAGCGAGGTGCACACGGGACTGGTCCACCGCCCGGCCGGGGACTCGCGCCGCTACCAGGCCTACCTGACCCATCTGGCCAACGGCTGGCGGGTCGCGCCGACCTGCGCTCTGGACACCCACAGCCTCTACGGCATCCTCCTCAAGGAGACCGTTGAGAAGCACCCCTGCCGGGTCGGGGTACTGACCTCCGAGTTGACCCCGACCTCCTTGATCAACGGCATGCTCGCCCGCAGGACCTTCACCACCCGCGACCTGAACCTGACCGGTTCCTATCTGGCCGCCAACCGGTGGATGGGGTCCGAGCTCGCCTCCCGCAACGAGGTCGGCCTCGAGATCACCGTGCGCGACCGCGACGTCCGGGACCCCGCCGACCGGATCCGCCGCATCCAGGTCATCGGCGAAGGCGGCAAGGTGTTGGCCGCCAAGGAGTTCGCCTCCCACGAGGTGACCTGGAGCCCCACCGTCGCGGTGAAGAACCAGGACTTCGTGCTGGTCCGCGTGTTCACCTACGAGCGGGACCGCTTCACGATGGTGATGGCCCCGGTCTGGTTCGGCTGAGCCCTCGCCGGTTTCCCATGTGAACATGGGAAGTTGGTGCTCCTCATGCGCTGCAACACGTGGGGAGCACCAGTTCCACACGTGAACATGGGGTTCCGACGGCCCCTGACCCCACCCCCGGAGACCGACCACCGCCCCACCGCCCCGACTCAGCGCCGCGCGCTGACCGACACAGCGGTGCCGCCACCGGGGGCGTCCTCGACGCGGAGGTGGCCACCCCAGGCTTCCGCCACCCGCACGCACGTGGCCAGGCCCAGGCCGCTGCCCGGAAGGCGATGGTCACGGGCCAGCCGCGCCAGGGGCCGCACGACCGCCTCCCGGTGGTGATGCGGGATGCCGAGCCCGTTGTCGATCACCTGCAAGGTCCAGGTCTCAACGTCCTCGCTGACCTCGACACGCACCTGGGGAGGGCGCTCGGGGTGGCGGTACTTCAACGCGTTGGCGAGGAGGTTCTGCAGCACCAGGCGCAGTTGGACCGGATCCACGTGCAGCGCACGCCGTTCCGCGACCACGTGGGCCTCGGTCTCGGAGACCAGGACCTCGAGGTCCTCGACCACCTCGGCGACGACGGCATCGAGGCGTACCTCCTGCGGGGTGGGGACGTGTCCGACCGCTGCGAACGCCAGTAGGTCGTCGACGAGCACGTCCATCCGACCCGCCGCGCTGCGGATCCGGTTCAGGTAGCCCGCGGAGACGGGGTCGGCGTCCAGGGAGCCCCGGTCCGAGAGCAGGTCGGTGAAGCCCAGGACGGCGGTGAGCGGGGCTTTCACGTCATGGCTGACGCGACCGGCGAACTCGGTCAGCAGCGCGTTGCTGCGCTCCAGTTCGGCACCGATCCGCTCCAGCTCGGCGGTCCGACGGCGTAGTTCGAGGAGTTCCACCACCTGGCGGGCGAGGTGCACCAACGCAGCGACCTGGGCCGGCTCGGTCTCCCGCGCGGCGATGTCGAAGACGCACAGCGACCCCAGCACGAGCCCACCCGCCCCGACCAGCGGCAGGGAGACGTAGGCCCGCACCCGCCCCAACGGGCCGGCGACGAACGGGTTGCGCCGGAAGCGGGCGTCGAGACTGGCATCCGCCACGACCGTGGTCCGCCCGCCGGGCACGGTGGCCACCGCGCACATGGACTCCTTCAGAGCACAGATGCCCGGGTCCACGCCGTACGCCGCCACCTGCACCTGATGGGTCGCGTCGAGGATGTTCACCACGGCCGCACCGCACCCGCTGATCCCCGCGGCGACCTGAGCGATCCCGGCCAACAGGTCGTCGAACCCGCCCGGGGCGAGGTTGACCTCGCCTGCGGAGTCCAAGAGGCCGTAGGCGGCCAGCTCGGCCAGGCGGTCCGGATGCCTCAGCGGCAACGCCCGGAGTTCGACGTCGGTCTCCATGTCATGTCCTTCTCACACCGATTACGCAATCGTTAGCGTGACACAGACGAAGCCGCTATGCGCCCATTTCGCCTGGATCCGGGGCCAGTGCGAGAGCGACGGCCTCGTCGAACGAGGTGGACCGGCCCCGGCGGTGCGCGGTGGCGTACGCCGTGGCGCCCAGGGCACCGCGCGCACGGTCGACACAGCGGAAGTGGTCGTCGAGCAGGGTGTGGAACAGCGTGCCCCCGACGCTGTGCAGGCCCTCCTCCACCGCCCCCACCAGCAGCGCCGCCCGCTCGGGTCGGTTCTGCACGGCCTCGGTCCAGGCGAGCACCTCCAACGACATGGCCATCCCGAGCCGGTCCCCGAAGGGCTGCTTGAGGCGCAGAACCTCGCGGGCGTGCTGCCGGGTCTCAGCCATCCGTCCGCGACGCCACGCGCCCAGGGCCAGCGTCCACCGTGCCATCGCGGCGCACCAGCGCTCGCCGTGAGCGGCGCTGAGCGCCAGGCACTCCTCGGCGCAGGCCAGCGCGGCCTCCGGCCGGGCCAGGGTGGCGTGCACGGTGGCCAGCTGGATCAGGGCCAGCGGAGCTCCGAACGGGTCCTCGCCGTCACGGTGCAGCCGTAGGGCCTCCTCAAGGAGCGGCTGTGCGTCCTCGGGGGTGCCCCAGAAGACCGAGACCAACCCCAGTCCGTGCAGGGCCTGGGCTTCCCAGGTGCGCGAGCCGCAGGCCCGGGCCCGATCCGCGGCGGCCTTCAGCAGACCCCGACCCAGGGCGGAGTCCCCCTGGAGGACGGCGAGACGTCCGGCGACCGCCCAGCCGGCGGCGAGCAGGTGGTCGGGCAGAACACCCCCTGCTTCCCCCGCCTCCTGCGGTGCGGGCAGCAGCCTCGTCAGCCAGCGACGAGCCTCCCCGAACCGTCCGGCCATCACCCAGAAGTGCTGGAGGGAGGTGACCAGGGCGATCCCCTGAGCCCTGCGGTCCTCCCGGACCAGGCAGCGTTCGACGGCGGCGCGGGTGTTGTCGGTCTCAGCCACCAACCGGTGGAACCATGCGGGCCCCTGGGGGCCGTAGAGCTCGACGGCCGCACGGGTCGCCAGCGAGGAGAGGTAGGCCAGGTGGCGATCGAGGGTCTCCTCGGTCTCGCCGCGCTCCGCCAGCCTCCGGGCGCCGTACGCCTGGAGCGCGTCGGGCAGGGACAGGCGGCCACCTGCGTCGCGACGCAGGACCGACCAGGCCTCGACCGCCGCCGCCGCCTCCGGCACCCGTGCCGCGGGGAGCCCCGCTCCGGCGCACACCGCGACCAGCCCGTCCAGGTCCGTTCCGCCGTGGAACACGCTGGCGCGCGCCCACAGCACCTGCTGCTCGGCGCCGAGCCCCTGGTGGATCCAGTCCAGGAAGTCCCCCTGGCTCTGGGGCGGCGACCCGGTGACGTCGCTGCGGGCGGCGGCGAGTTCCACGGCCAACGGGAGGCCACCGAGTCGTCCCATCAGGTCGAGCAGGGCGTTCTGCTCCGGCTCCGTTCCCGCATCCTCCGTGGTGTCCCCGCACGGGGGCTTCCCCGCGGTCCGGTCGCGGTAGAGCGCCGCGGCCGTGTCCGGGGAGAGCGGCGACAACGTCAGGACCTGCTCGCCTGGGATCGCCAACGGATCCGGGGAGGTCAGCAGCAGGCGTACGCCGGGACACGACCCCAGCGCCTCGACCAGTGCGAGCACGCCCGGCGCGATCGGAGCTGTCGGGGCGACGCCGTCGAGAAGCAGCAGCATCTCCGCGTCCTCCAGGTGCTCCACCAGCCGCGCGGTCGGGTCCTCCTGGGCGTCGCGGACTCCCAGGGCGCCCAGGACCGCCGGCGCGACCAGGTCAGGGTGCGTGAGGGCACCGACGTGGACGAGGTGCGTGCCACCGGGCAGGGTGTCGGCCAGCCCCCGCGCGGCCTCCGACGCGAGTCGCGTCGTACCGATGCCCGCAGGCCCCGCCACGGTGACGACCCGGTGGCGGCGCAGCAGATCGAGAAGGGTCGACAGCTCGGCGTCGCGACCGATCAACGGGGTCGGCGCGGTGCCGCGCTCTCCCGGCTCGCCCATGGCATGCGACCCTAGCCGCGCAACGAGGGGTCGCGGGGGACGTTGAGCCGATCGGGCTCGGGGCGCACGCCTCCGTAGATCCCCCGGCGGACGATCCAGGGCTGCAGCACGGTGTCCACCGACCACGCCGGGAACCGGAACGCGTGGCCACTGGGGGCGAACACCTGGAGCCCGTCGTGCTGCACGCCGAGCACGGATCCCCACCGGTGGCGCGGCGCGCGGTAGTGCGCCAGCGGATCGCCGACCCACCAGGCACGGATGTTGCGGGCCAGCAGCCGGTCGGCACGGTTGCGCGCCGACGAGCGCAACGGGTCGGTCGCGGCCACGTCGCCGATCGCGAAGATCTCGGGGTGCTGCGGCGTCTGCAGCGTGGAGGTGACCCGGACGAAGCCGCCCTCGTCGAGCAGTATGTCGGGAAGCCAGTCCGTGTTCGGGCGGACACGACCCACCGCCCAGACCACGGCGTCGGCGGAGACCGGGTCCTGGCCGGTCGACCAGGTGACGGACCTGCCCTCGAGGGCCCCCGGCGTCTCCCCGCCGGGTAGTTCGGCACGGTGCCCCGGATGCAGCCCGACACCGGCGTCCCGGAGTCGACCCGAGGCCCGGTGCCAGACTCCCGGGTGATGATGGGTCAGGGCTCGGTCCCCGGGGAAGTAGAGCTCGACCTGCTTGTGCGGCCAGCGTCGGGCGACCTGCAGCGCGGTGCTGACCGCGGCCGCGCCCCCGCCGACCACGACCACCCGGTCCGCGGCAGCCAGGTGCTCGTGGGCCCGCCGAAGATCGGCCGCGACCTCGTCCGCGGTCTGCAGGTCCGGCCGACGCCAGAAGCCGTTGGTGACGCCGGTGGCGAGCACGAGCACGTCGTACTCCTCCCGGGTCTCGTCCTGGTCCGTGCGGACCGTCACGGTGCGCGCATCCGGGTCGAGCCCCGTCAGCACCCCCTGCACGGTGCGCACCCCGCGCAGCCGGCGGTAGCGGTCGAAGCCGACCCAGTAGTCGCGCGCCCAGACCTCGGGCCGGGCCAGCCGCAGCCCCAGTTCCTGGCCGCTCACCAGACCGGGCTTGGCGGACACGCCGACGACGTCGGCGTGCCGAGCCAGGTGGGTCGCGGTCAGCAGGCCACTGTCCCCGAGACCGGCGACCAACACTCGCGGCGGGACGGAGGGCCGGCGCGGTACGGCTGGGCTCACGGGGCCACCGTGCGGCGCCCCGTCGGCAGCAGTCTCGGCACCAGTTTCGGCACCGTGGCGATCACCCCGGCGTACGCCGGCCGCCGCTCGAGACTGCGCTCCTCCATCATCGGGATGCTCGCTCCGAGGAACATCGCGAGCATGCCGCCGAGGCCGATCCAGAGCCACCACCAGTCCTGCGGGGCGGCGGCCAGCCCGAAGAGCAGCAAGGAGAACCAGAAGCCCAGTTCCCCGAGGTAGTTGGGGTGGCGCGACCGGCCCCACAGCCCTGAGTCCATCACCTGACCCGGGGCGCGGGTGGCGACGAAGCGGTGCATCTGCAGGTCGGCGACCAGTTCCAGGGTGATCGCCCCCAGTCCGACCAGCAGCGCCACCACGTCCAGCCAGCCGACGTCGCGGCCCGAGCGGGTGACCGCGACGTACGCCGGCAGCAACGCCAGGTACACCTGCAGCGTCGGGAACAGGTGGATCGCGCCGAAGTCGACGAGCGCCTCGTAGCGCCCAGCGCGCGCACGGAGCATCGGGTAGCGCCAGTCCTCGTGATGCAGGCCCGGGAATCCGTAGACCCAGTTCGCGGTCAGGCGGATCGCCCAGAGCACGACGACCGCGGTGACCAGCCAGGCACGGAGGTCGTCGGCCCCGAGACCGCTCTGCTGCCACCACCACAGCACCAGCAGCGGTGGCACCACACTCCAATAGGCGTCGTAGAACGATGAGTTCTTGTAGAAGCGACTGAAACCAAAGATCACCAGCGTGGCGAGCAGGTCGGCGATCAGCGCGTCGAGCCAGAGCCGGCCCGTGTCGGGGCCGGCATAGAGCCAGGCGGCGCCGACACCCAGCGCGACGACGTACGCCGCAGCGATGCTCAGCAATGAGGAGCCCTTGGACATGACAGGGCTGGGCATGGCGGGACTGGACATGACGGGACGGTAGACGACTTCCGCCGAAATGAGAACAGGTTCTCGTTAGCTACCCGGGGCGAGTGCGCAGGTGGTGCTCAGCGCAGGGGTGGTTCGGTGGCGGCGCGGACCTGCTCCTCACTGACCCCGGGGGCGCACTCGACCAGGACCAGGCCACCGCCCTGGTCGTGCGGGGTGATGTCGATGACCGCGAGATCGGTGATGATCCGATGCACCACCCGCCGCCCCGTATACGGCAACGAACACTCGTTGACGATCTTGAACGACCCGTCCTTGGCGAGGTGCTCCATCAACACGATGACCTTCTTCGCGCCATGGACCAGATCCATCGCCCCACCCATCCCCTTGACCATCTTCCCCGGGATCATCCAGTTCGCCAGATCACCCGCCGCCGAAACCTGCATCGCCCCCAAGATCGCAGCATCGATCTTCCCCCCACGGATCATCGCGAAACTCGTCGCCGAATCGAAGAACGACGCCCCCCGCAACACCGTCACCGTTTCCTTCCCGGCATTGATCAGATCCGCATCGACCTCCTCCTCGACCGGATACGGGCCGACCCCGAGAATCCCGTTCTCCGACTGCAACACCAACTCCACCCCCGCCGGCACGAAGTTCGGCACCAGAGTCGGCAACCCGATCCCCAAATTCACATAACTGCCGTCCGACAGCTCCGCAGCCGCCCGCGCCGCCATCTCCTCACGCGACCAGCTCATGAGGTGACCGTCCTCTTCTCGATCCGCTTCTGCGCCACCTGCTCCGGACTCAAGACCACCACTCGCTGCACGAACACCCCCGGCGTATGCACCGCATCCGGATCCAGCTCACCGGGCTCGACCAGCTCCTCCACCTCAGCGATCGTCACCCGCCCACACATCGCCGCCAACGGGTTGAAGTTCCGCGCCGACTCCCGATAGACGAGGTTCCCGTGCCGGTCGCCCTTCCACGCCCGCACCAACCCGAAATCGCACGTGATCGCCTCCTCCAACACGAACTCCCGCGGCCCCCACGCGGTCTCGAACACCCGCACCTCCTTCACCGGAGACGCCACCACCACCGACCCATCGGCCCCGTACCGCCACGGCAACCCACCCTCAGCCACCTGCGTCCCCACCCCCGTCGCAGTGAAGAACGCAGCGATCCCCGAACCACCCGCCCGCATCCGCTCCGCCAACGTCCCCTGAGGCGTCAACTCCACCTCCAACTCCCCCGCCAAGAACTGACGCGCGAACTCACGGTTCTCCCCCACATACGACGACGTCATCCGCGCAATCCGACCCGCCGCCAACAACCGCCCCAAACCCCACTCATCCACCCCCGCGTTATTCGACACCGCCTCCAACCCCGACACCCCCGAAGCGAACAACGCATCAATCAACACCGACGGAATCCCACACAACCCGAAACCACCCACCGCCAACGACGACCCATCCACGACATCAGCCACCGCCACCGCAGCACTACCCACAACCTTGTCCACGTCCCAGCACCTCCTCGCCCCGGCCTGCCGCCACGGGGTTCCGCGCCGAGTCAACGCGAGACCGGGGCGGGGTGCAAGGACCGCACCGCACCCCGTCGATCAGGACATCGATCAGGGGTCGACCGCGGGACTCACCGCGGGCGGGTGAACGAACTGGCGTACGTCGTCGCGCCGACCGCGATCGAGTACTCGCTGTAGTAGTCCGCGATGCCGTGGCGCTGCGCCTCACGATGGCGCGGGTGGTCGCGCCACCCCTGGTGGGCGGCGATGTCGGCGAAGGTCACCACGGTGGCGCGCTCACCGTCCTCGGCCACGAAGGTCTTGGTCTCCACGAAGCCCGGCATCGAGCGGGCGAGCTCGACCACGACGGCCAACTCTTCGGCGTACGCCGCCTGGGCCTCGGGGCGCAGCCGGTTGCGGAAGACCGTGACGACCTGGCCCACTTCGGGGCGGTGTTGCTCCATCAGCTCAGCCTGGCACCTCGGCGGGCTCGACGCGATTGCGCTTGACGAGCACGATCACCGCGATGATCGCGTACGCCGCGAACGCGGCCCCGGTCCCCAGGTAGTCCCCCTGGTCGGCGAGGATCGCGGTGCCGCTGAGGATCGAGAAGTCGAAGAGCCCGTGGAGCACCGAGTTGAGGACGTTGCCTCCGGACACCCGGCGGATCAGGTAGAAGAAGTAGCCCGCGAAGCTCACCGCGACGGCCTGGACGACCGCGTCGCTGCCGGCCCCGAAGGCGTTGGACAGGTGGACCGAGCCGAACACAAGGCTCGACCACAGCGCGACCCTGCCCTCGGTGAGCCCGTGTTGCCGGAGCACCTCCACCCCGACGCCGCGGAACATGCCCTCCTCGCCCCAACCGACCATCTGGGTGGCGACAAGCAGCGCGAGCACGAAGCCCAGATCCTTGTCCAGCAGGGCGGCGTAGTCGATGGCGAGCAGGATGCACGCGGCCAGGACCACGGGCACCGCCCACACCCATCGCCGGGTGCGCCGCTCCTCGCGCAGCACCGGTCGCCACCAGCCCAGGTAGCCGATGACGACGTAGGTGAACACCAGCGCCAGCCCCAACGGCACCCACATGTTGACCATCACGTCGCGGGTGGTGGTGAAACCGTCCCCGCCACCGAACACCTGCTGGGCCAGGGGCCCGCCGAGTTGGAGGATCGCGAGGTAGACGAGAACGACGACCGCGAAGCCGACGTATCCCAGGCGCCGCCCGGTGACGGGCGCGGACGCGGAGGGCGTTGTCGGGGTCACGGTCATGACCAACGACGGTAGGGGCCGATCACCGACCCTGTCCCCCGATCGCGGGGACCCGACCTCCTCAGACCCTGACCCGCTCCGAGGCCGGGTCGTAGAGGGGCCGCAGCGAGACCTCGACGGGATGCCGGACGCCCGCCACGTCGACCTCCCAGATCCCGGACCGCAGCCAGGAGGGCGTCACCGGAGCGCCCTGCGCAGCCACCATGGCCAGACCCACGGAGCCGCCGAGGGTCCAGCCGTACGACGCCGCCCGGACGTAGCCGACCGCGACCCCGTCGCGGTAGATCACCTCGGCGTGGAAGAGCAGCGGCTGGGGGTCCAGCACGCGCACCTGCACCAGGCGCTGTCCCATGCCACCGGCCGCCTCGTGCACGGCCCGACGCTCCAGCACGGCCTCGCGTCCCAGGAACCCACCGGGCTTGTCCCAGGCCAGCGTGAAGCCCAGGCCCACCTCGAGCGGGCAGTCGGTGTTGTCGATGTCGTGGCCGTAGTCGCGGTAACCCTTCTCCATCCGCAGGGACGCCAGCGCCTTGAGCCCCACCGGCCTGATGCCGTACGCCGCGCCCGCGGCCAGCAGGGCGTCGTACAGTGCCGGGGTGTGCGCGGCGGGAACGGTGAGCTCGTAGCCCAGCTCGCCCTGATAGGTGATCCGGACGACCAGCGTCTCCACGCCGGCGACGTCGAGCACGGCGGCCGCCCGGAAGCCGAAGGCAGGCGTCGACAGGTCCGCGGTGGTCAGCGCGGCCAGCACCTGGCGCGAAGCGGGCCCTTGCAGGGTGAGCTGCCCGTAGTCGGCGGTGACGTCAGTGACGACGCAGTCCTCGCCGCCGGCGTGGCGCGCCAGCCAGGCCAACACATGGCCGTGCGCGGTGTCGGAGGCCACCACCCAGTAGTCGTCCGGCGCGAGGGCGGTGACGGTCAGGTCGGCCTCGATCCGGCCGTCCTCGTTGAGCCACGGGGTGTACGTGATGGTCCCCGGCGAGGCGGTGACCGCGCCGGCGCTGACCCGGTCGAGCAGCGCGCCGGCCCCGGGGCCCTGCACCCGCACCTTGGTCATGAAGCTCATGTCCAGCAGCCCCACGCCCTCGCGCACCGCGCGGTGCTCGGCCTCCCAGTGTCCGAACCAGTCCGCGTGACCCCAGGTGGGTTCCGCGCTCGGAGTCGCGCCCGGTCCGGCGAACCAGTCGGCGCCCTCCCACCCCGACACCTCACGCAGGTAGCCGCCCTGGGCGACCAACCGGTCGTGGACCGGCGAGAGCAGGCGGCCCCGGGCCGTGCGCAACTGCGTGCCCGGGGTGTGCGGGGCGTAGACGGTGCCGAGGATCTCGGCCGTCCTCGCGGCGCGGTAGCCGTCGTCGCCCTGCCACGGCCGGAACCGGTCGACATGGAAGCCGGTCACGTCCACGTCGGGACGGCCGGTGGTGATCCAGTGCGCGAGCACGCGACCCAGGCCTCCGGCCGAGAGCACGCCGACCGAGTTCATCCCGGCCGCGACGAAGTAGTGCGCGATGCCGGGGGCCTCTCCGACGGCCGGCGCGAGGTCGGGGGTGAACGACTCCGGGCCGCAGAAGAACGTCCGCACACCTACCTCGAGCGTGACGGGCACGCGCGCCATCGCGGTCTCGAGGAACGGGCTCATCCGGTCCCAGTCCGGCGGGATCGTGCCGAAGGAGAAGTCCCTCGGGACGCCCTCGACCTTCCACGGCGCTGCGACCGGCTCGAAGAGGCCGACCATCATGCCGCCGCCCTCCTCGCGGTAGTAACCGTAGGAGGCGGGATCCTCGAAGACCGGCGCGTCGGGGTCGAGCCCCTCGATGGTGTCGGTGATCAGGTAGTAGTGCTCGGCCGCCTGGTTGGGGATCACCAGCCCGTTGCGGGCCCCGAGCTCGCGGGCCCACATGCCGGCGCAGTTGACGACGTACTCCGCCTCGATCTCGGCACGTTCGTCGTCGACCTCGACACGGACGCCGCGGACGCGCGCCCGGTCCACCAGGACGTCGCTGACACGGACCCCTTCGACGATGCGGACACCGCGCCGGCGGGCGCCCTTGGCGAGCGCTGTGGTGAGGTCCACCGGGTTCACCCGTCCGTCGCCGGGCACGTAGAAACCGGCCTGGAGGTCGTCGGTGCGCGCCCACGGGAACAGCTCCGCGATCTCCCGCGGCGAGATCTCCTCGACCTCCAGCCCGAGGTGACGCTGGAAGGTGGCGACGCGGCGGTACTCCTCGAGCCGGTCCGCATCGGCGGCAGCCTCGATCAGCCCCACCGGCTTGAACCCGGTCGCCTGTCCGGTCTCCTCCTCCAGCCGGGCGTAGAGCTCACGGGAGTAGAGCCGGATCCCGGTGGAGGTCTCCGAAGTGGAGCCGAAGCAGGTCATCAGTCCGGCCGCGTGCCAGGTCGTCCCGCTGGTCAGCCGGTCGCGTTCCAGCAGCAGGACGTCGGTCCACCCGGCGTGGGCGAGGTGGTAGGCCACCGAACAGCCGATGACGCCGCCGCCGATCACGACGACCCGGGCACGGTCGGGCAGGGACGAGGTGAGGGTCGTGGCCATGCCTCAACGTAACGAGTGCGCGCCGATCGCCGAGCGCGTGGCGTGGCCGAGCCGCCGCCCCGGGGTGATGATGGCTCGATGAGTGAGCCCCGGACCTTCCTCGACGAGAACCTGCGCGGCGCCCGCTTCGAGCGCACCGACCTCTCCGGCGCCGTACTGCGCGGCGTGGACGTGGCCGGCATGGATCTGGACGCGCCGTGGCTCTTCGACGGCGGTCCCGGTCTGGTCGTCAACGGGGTGGACGTCACGGCGCACGTCGACGCGGAGCTGGACCGGCGCTTCCCGGGGCGGGCGATGCGGGCAGCCGAGGACCCCGAGTCGTTGCGTTCGGCGTGGGCCGCGGTGGAGGCGGCGTGGGGTCCGGTGCTGGACCGGGTCGCCGGGCTGCCCGAGGGCACCGTGGAGGTCCGGGTGGACGGGGAGTGGTCGTTCTCCGAGACGTTGCGACACCTGGTGATGGCCACCGACACCTGGCTCGCGAAGGCGATCCTGGGACAGGAGCACCCCTACCACCCGATCGGCATGCCGAATGCGGAGTATGCGCTGGACGGCCACGACCCGAGCGTGTTCTCCCCGGGCCCCTGGTCCTACACCGAGGTCCTCGCCGTCCGGGCCGAGCGTGTCGCGCAGGTGCGGGAGTTCCTCGCGGACGCGACCGCGGCGGCCCTGGCCGAGCCTCGCCGGAACCCGTGGGCGCCGGACCACCCGGAGACCGTGCGGTCGTGCGTGCACACGATCCTGAACGAGGAGTGGGAGCACCTGCGGTACGCCGTACGTGATCTCGACACCCTGGCGTCCCGCGGCGCCTGAGCCGCTATCCGGCCAGCACGTCCCGGTAGTCGGGGTGCGCGGCGAGCCAGTCCTGGACGTACCAGCAGGTGGTGGTCACCGAGCCTCCCCGGCTCCGTACGTCGTCCAGCGCGTGCCGCACCAGCAGCGCGGCCAGGCCCTGGCCCCGATAGGCGGGCTGCACCACGGTCGAGGGGATGTGCAGGTCGTCCCCCGCGCGCCGGTAGGCCAGATGACCGGCGACAGCCCCGTCGACGAGGACCTCGTAGCGGGAGGAGCCAGCGTTGTCGTGGACCTCGGTCGTCATGCCGCTCCTCAAGGATGGTCGGGGCACTCTCCCCCTCGACCTTCGCACAACGGTGGGGCGGGACACGCGTGGGGGCGGCCAGGTTGTGACCCGCACGGATACCTGACACGATGGATCCCGTTGAAGGGGTCGCCTCGCGAGAGCGACCTACCGCAGGAGCCACCAGGTGGCGGTACATCTTCTTTGTTCTTGGTCTTCGGTGTAGCTGAAAGTCAGGCAAGTCGCAGATGTTTTCAGCTCCAGCGTGCGGCACGGTGTCGCTCGCAACCGAAAGAATGGATTGACCATGACTCAGGGAACCGTCAAGTGGTTCAACGCTGACAAGGGCTTCGGCTTCATCGCGCAGGACGGCGGCGGCGACGACGTCTTCGTGCACTTCTCCGCGATCCAGACCCAGGGCTACAAGAGCCTCGACGACAACCAGCGCGTCGAGTTCGACCTCGCCAAGGGCCCCAAGGGCCCCCAGGCGGAGAACGTTCGCCCGCTCTGAGCCGGTGAGCACGGCGCCCTCCGCGGCGCCGGCTGACGACTGAGAAGAACCCCCGCTGCGGTCGCGATGACCTGTTGGTCACCGCACCGGGCGGGGGTTCTTCGCGTTTCGCTTGTGCTGGTCACCGGGAGCATGTCACCCAGGCCGCGGCGTCCGGCGGAAGGAGTCCGTCACCTTCGAGGGCGACGCTGGACACCAGCACCCGCCCGTCGACCGGCAGGGGGACGGGGTGCGTCCCCAGGTTCACCAGGCACACGAAGGACGCGCCGCGGCTGAAGGCGATCACCTCGTCCGGCGACTCCAGCCACGCGAAGTCCTGGACCCCCAACCCGAGCTCCCGCCGTTGCGCGAGCGCCGTCCGGTAGAGCGTGAGCATCGAGTCCGGCCGACCGGCCTGCGCCTCGGCGATGAGCCCGCCGAACTCGCGCGGCTGCGGAAGCCACGGCTCGACCCCGTCGGCCGAGAAGCCGTACGGCGGGGCGGTCCCGGACCAGGACAGCGGCACGCGACAGCCGTCACGCCCTCCGAGACCCCGCGGTGAGTCCCAGCAGCACGCCCAGCGCGATCGCCACCGGCGTCATCGCCAGCGCGCCGACGAAGGCCGACAGCACCCCGCCGAGCAGGAGGTCCCCGACGATCTGTCCGGCGTAGGCGACCCCGAGCACCAGCAGGATCCAGCGGGCCGATCGTGGGTGGGCACAGTCGTGCACCACCACCCCGAGGCCGAAGAGCAGCACCCCCAGCCAGGGGGCCCACTCGGGCACGGGGGCGACCGCGAGCTGGGCCACCGAGACCCCGGGGACACCGGCCACCTGGGCGGCCCCCAGGATGCCGAGGGCGAGCAGCACCAGCTGCATCATCGCGGCCGCCAGCCTGGCTGCGCCGGAGACCATCTGCCCGGTGGACAGTTCGATGACGGCCGTCGTCAGCAGCGCGCCGGGCAGGAAGATGACCAGCGGCGCGATCAGCGGGGTGGTCACCGAGACCTCCGGGACCGCGTCGGCGAGCAGGAAGACCGACAGCGCCACACCGAAGGCCGCGACCACCGGCAGGAACACCGCGTACGACGGCGTGAACCGGCGTACGGCGACCTCCAGGACCCCAACGAGCAGGCCCAGTGCGGCGGCGATGCCGGTGTCCAGCCAGCTGCCGCGCAGGATCAGGGCGATCCCGAACGCCAGCAGGGCGTAGCCCAGGATCTGAGCCCAGGACGGGTACGGCGGCGGGCGCTCCCGCAGCGCGCGCAGCCTCCGCAACCCCTCGAGCGCGTCCAGCCCGCCCGTCTGGGCCTCCTCGACGAGGCGGAAGAGGTCGTCGACCTGGTCGAGCCGCAAGGGTCGCGCCCCTGCGGAGGCGACCGCGGTGTGCGTCACCGTGGCTCCGGGGACGGAGACGAAGAGTGCGGTGGCCAGGACGACCACCTCGGTGGTCCCGGCGCCCGACGCGAGCGACCCGTTCGAGGCTGGACCGGACGTGCGTGAC
>JBGAJX010000024.1:0-74724 GCA_044224695.1 Marmoricola sp.
TCCCGCAGATGCGCACCCGCGCGGACTGCCTCCCAGACCCGTTCCCGCTCGACATCCAGGACCAAGACACCATGACCCATCCCGCACCACCCTCACCTCGAGGCGTTGCACTGGGACCTGGAAACCGCCCATGTTCACATCCAGAACTGGTGCTCCCCACGTGTTGCAGCGCGTGGGGAGCACCAGTTCCCCACGTGAACATGGGGTTCCGACGGCCCCCGCGCAGCGACCCGGGCGGGCCGAACCTCAGGCGCTCCGCGTCGCGATCAGTTCGGCGAAGGCGACCAGGGCCTGCTTGACGGGGCCGTCGTCGACGACGTCGAGGAGGGCTTGGGCTTCGCGGGCCAGGCCCAGGACGTACGCGCGGGCCTGATCCATCGCCGGGTGGGCGCGGAGCAGGGAGAGCGCCTCCTGGACGGCGTCCTCGTCGGTGATCGGGCCGGAGAGCAGATCCTTGAGCCGGGCGTCCGCCGGGTCGGCCGAACGCTGGACGTAGAGCGTGACCAGGGTGGGGACACCCTCGCGCAGATCGGTACCAGGCGTCTTGCCCGACTCGTCGCTGTCGGAGCCGATGTCGAGGATGTCGTCGGAGAGCTGGAAGGCGATGCCGACCTTCTCGCCGTACTGGGTGAGCGCCGCGACCACCTCGGGGGACGCGCCCGCGAACATCGAGCCGTAGCGCGCCGAGGTTGCGATGAGCGAACCCGTCTTGCCGCCCACCACGCGCAGGTAGTGTGCCAGGGCATCCTCGTCGGGGCCGGGGGCGACTCCCTCGAGGATCTGCCCCTCGACCAGCCGGGTGAACGTCTCCGCCTGGATCTTGACGGCCTCGGGACCCAGCTCCGAGGTGAGCTCGGAGGACTTCGAGAAGAGCCAGTCCCCCGCCAGGATCGCCACGTGGTTGTCCCAGCGCGCGTTGGCCGAGTCCGCGCCCCGCCGCAGCATCGCCTCGTCCATCACGTCGTCGTGGTAGAGCGAGGCCAGGTGGGTCAGTTCCACGACACAGGCGGCGGTGAGGACCTCGTCGCGCTCGGCGTCGCCGACCTCGGCCGCCAGGAGCACCAGCAGCGGCCGGAACCGCTTGCCGCCCGCGTGCAGCAGGTGGCGGCACGCCTCGGTGACGAAATCGGCCTCGGAGACCACGACCTCCTCCAGCCGGGCCTCGACCTCGGCCATCCGAGTCTTCAGACGTGCCTCGAGCGCGCCGTCGAGGATCGGCAGCGCCAGGGACGGGGTCGGACTCACCGGATGAAGGAGCCGGCGTCAGCGGCCAGGTCGAGGACCGGGCCGGGGACCAGGCCCAGCACCACGGTCGCGGCGAAGGCGATCGCGATCACCGACGCCGTGAGGATGCTCGGCATCGTCACGCTGGGGCCCTCACCGATCGGGTCGGTGAAGTACATGAGCACGATCACCCGCAGGTAGAAGAAGGCCGCGATCACGCTGAAGAGCACCGCGATGACGACCAGCGGCCAGTTGTCCCCCGACGCGGCTGAGGTGAAGATCGCCCACTTCCCGGTGAACCCGCTGGTCAGCGGGATGCCGGCCATGCCGAGCAGGAAGAAGGCGAAGACGCCCGCCACGACGGGCGACTCCTTGCCCAGACCGGCCCAGCGGGTGAGGTGGTTGGCCTCGCCGCCCGCGTCGCGCACCAAGGTGACGATCCCGAAGGCACCGATCGTCATGAAGCCGTAGGTGACCAGGTAGAAGAGGACCGCCTGGACCGAGGACAGCGAGCTGCCGTCGCTGACCTGCTGCAGCCCGACGAAGCCGACCAGGATGTAGCCGGCGTGGGCGATCGAGGAGTAGGCCAGCATGCGCTTGATGTCGCTCTGCGACAGCGCGAGGAACGAGCCCACCGCCATCGTCAGGATCGCGATCACCCAGATCATCGGCACCCAGTCGCGCTGCGCGGACCCGAAGCCCACGTAGAACAGCCGCATCATCGCGCCGAAGGCGGCGATCTTGGTGCAGGCGGCCATGAACGCCGTCACCGCGGTCGGGGCGCCCTGGTAGACGTCCGGGGTCCAGGCGTGGAACGGCGCCGCACCCACCTTGAACAGCAGACCCACCGCGAGCAGGCCCATACCGCCGAGCAGGAAGCCCTCGGAGCCGATCCGGCCCGAGATGGCCTCGGAGATCTTGTCGAGGTCGGTGGAGCCGGCGTACCCGTAGATCAGCGCGGTGCCGTACAGGAAGAACGCCGAGGCGAAGGCACCGAGCAGGAAGTACTTCAGCGCGGCCTCCTGGCTCAGCAGACGGCGGCGACGCGCCAGCCCGGTGAGCAGGTAGAGCGGCAGCGAGAAGACCTCAAGCGCCACGAACATGGTGACCAGGTCGTTGGTGGCCGGGAAGAGCATCATGCCGCCGACCGCGAAGAGCATCAGCGGGTAGACCTCGGTCTGCTCCAGGCCGCGGGTCGACGCCTCGCGCTCGGCCTCGGTGCCCGGCAGGGCCGAGGCCTGGCCGGCGAACGCGGAGACGCCGCCGTCGAGGTGCCGCTCGGCGAAGAGGAGCGCGCTGATCAGCGACAGCACCAGGATCGTGCCCCACAGGAAGACCGACGGGCCGTCCACGACGATCGAGCCCATCGCGGCGATCGACCCCCGGGCGGCGCCGTCGGCGCGCTCGGTGAGGTCGGTGGCCACCCAGATGGTCGCGCCGAGGGCGGCGACCAGCGAGACCAGCGTCAGCACGGACTGGATCAGGTAGCGCCGCGAACGCGGGGCGAAGGCCTCGACGAGCACGCCGACCAGGGCGGCGCCGAAGACGATGAGGAGCGGCGAGAGCAGCCCGTACTCGATCGTCGGGGAGACGTACTCGTTCACTGTGACTCCTCGTCAGCGTGGACCGTGGGCTTCGGGTCCTGCACCCCTACGTAGGTGGTCAGGGTGTTCTCCACGGCAGGGTCGACGACGTCGTTGAGCGGCTTGGGGTAGAGACCGAGGAAGACGATCAGCACCACCAGCGGCGCGAGCGCGACGACCTCACGCACGTGCAGGTCCTTCATGCCTTCCACCGCAGGGACCACCGGGCCCGTCATCGTGCGTTGGTACATCAGCAGGATGTAGAGCGCGGCCAGGACGACAGCGGGCGCCGCGACCACGGCGTACCACTGGTTCTCCAGGAAGGCGCCCAGCATCACCAGGTACTCCGAGACGAACGGCGAGAGACCGGGCAGGGACAGGGACGACAAGCCACCGACCAGGAAGATCCCGGCGAGCACCGGCGCCACCTTCTGCACACCGCCGAAGTCGGCGATGCGGTTCGACCCGCGTCGGGCGATCAGGAAGCCGGTCACCAGGAACAGCACCCCGGTGGAGAGCCCGTGGTTGAACATGTAGAGCGTCGCGCCGGTGCCGCCGGGGCCGTTCAGCACGAAGATGCCCAGCACGATGAAGCCGAAGTGCGACACCGAGGTGTAGGCGATCAGGCGCGGGATCGACTTCTGGCCGATCGCCAGCAGGGCGCCGTACACGATGCTGATCAGCGCCAGGGCGATCACCACCGGAGTGGCCCACTGCGACGCCTCGGGGAAGAGCTGCAGGCAGAACCGCAGCATCCCGAAGGTGCCGATCTTGTCCAGGATGCTGACCAGCAGCACCGAGGTGCCGGGCGTGGCCTCGTCGGCGACGTCGGGCAACCAGGTGTGCACCGGCACCATCGGCGCCTTCACCGCGAAGGCGATGAAGAAGCCGAGGAAGAGCCAGCGCCCGACCTCGGTGTCGACGTCGGCCATCAGCGGGGCGAGTTCGCTCAGCAGGTACGTCGGGCCGCCCTCGGACTTGGCCGACTCGACGTACAGGCCGATCACCGAGGCCAGCATCAACAGGCCGCCGAACAGGGAGAAGATCAGGAACTTCACCGCGGCGTACGAGCGGCGGGCGCCGCCGAACCCACCGATCAGGAAGTAGATCGGGATGAGCGTGGCCTCGAAGAGCACGTAGAAGAGGAAGACGTCGGTCGCGGCGAAGACGCCGACCGCGAGGCCCTCCAGGGCCAGGATCCAGGCGAAGAACGCGTTCGTGGACCAGCGGCCGTCGTCACCGTCGTTCCAGGAGGCCAGGATCACCACCGGGATGAGGATCGTGGTGAGCAGCACCAGGGTCAGTCCGATGCCGTCCACGCCGAGGGCGTAGTGAGCGCCGAACGCCTCGATCCAGGTGTGCTCCTCGGTCAGCTGGAAGCCGGGGGTGCCGGCGTCGAACTGCAGGGCCACCGCGACGGCCAGGCCCAGCGTGAGCAGCGAGAAACCCAGCGCGATCCGCTTCACGGTCTCGGCCGGAGCGTGCCGCGGCAGCATCACCACCAGGGCGCCGAGGAGCGGCACCACCAGTGTTGCGGTCAACCAGGGGACGTTCATGCGAGGTTCACCGCCAGGAGAGCGAGGACGACCAGCAGGGCGCCGGCCAGCAGGGACAGGGCGTAACTGCGGACGAAGCCGTTCTGGATCCGGCGCAAGCCTCCGGACAGACCCAGCGACGCGGTCCCGGTGCCGTCCACGGCGCCGTCGACGATCTTGTCGTCGAAGGTGACCAGCGACTCGACCAGGGTGTTGCCCGGCCGCATCAGGACCTCCTCGTTGAAGGCGTCACCGTAGAGGTCGGCCCGCGCCGCCCGGGTCAGGAACGAGACGTCCTGCGGGGCCTCCCGCGGCACCGGGCGCTTGGCCACGGTGAGGAAGGCGATCACGACGCCGACCGCGACCACCGCGGTGACGATCAGCGTGTAGGCGATGGGCGGCAGCGGCAACGCGTGCTCGGTCTCCTTGCCGACCACCGGAGCCAGCCAGTCCTTGATCCAGCCACCCAGGTAGAGCACGCCGCCCAGCACCGAGAGCGCGGCCAGCACGATCAGCGGGAAGGTCATCACCTTCGGCGACTCGTGGGGGTGGACGCCCTTCTCCCAGCGCTTCTCGCCGAAGAAGGTCATCACCATCAGTCGCGTCATGTAGAACGCGGTGATGCCGGCACCGAGGAGGGCGGCCAGGCCGTACCAGAGGCTCTCGCCGAACGCGGTCTCGATGATCTTGTCCTTGGACCAGAAACCGGAGAACCCGGGGAAGCCGATGATCGCCAGGTAGCCCATCGCGAACGTGGCGAAGGTGACCGGCAGCATCTTCTGCAGCGCGCCGTAGTGACGCATGTCCACGTCGTCGTCCATCGCATGCATCACCGAGCCGGCCCCGAGGAACATGTTGGCCTTGAAGAAGCCGTGGGTGAGCAGGTGGAAGATCGCGTAGGCGTAGCCGGCGACGCCGAGGCCGGCCGCCAGCATCATGTAGCCGATCTGGCTCATCGTCGATCCGGCGAGCGCCTTCTTGATGTCGTCCTTGGCGCAACCGATCCAGGCACCGGCGAGCAGCGTGACCACACCGACGATCGCCACCGCGGTGGTGGCCGCCTCGGTCAGCTCGAAGATGAAGTTGGAGCGCACGATCAGGTAGACGCCGGCGGTGACCATGGTCGCGGCGTGGATCAGGGCCGAGACCGGGGTCGGGCCCTCCATCGCGTCGAGCAGCCAGGACTGCAGCGGCACCTGCGCGGACTTGCCGCAGGCGGCGAGCAGGAGCAGCAGGCCGATCGCGGTCAGGGTCCCGTCGGAGGCCTCGCCGGCGACCGCGGACACCTCGGCGTACGACACGGTGCCGAAGGTCGCGAACATCAGCGCCGTGCCCAGCACCAGACCGATGTCACCGACCCGGTTGACCACGAAGGCCTTCTTGGCCGCGACCGCGGCGGAGGTCTTGTGCTGCCAGAAGCCGATGAGCAGGTACGACGCCAGGCCGACGCCCTCCCAGCCGAGGAACACGCCGAGGTAGCCGTCGGCGAGGACCAGGGTGAGCATCGCGGCGACGAACAGGTTGAGGTATCCGAAGAACCGGGCCCGCCGCTCGTCGTGCTCCATGTAGCCGATCGAGTAGACGTGGATCAGCGCCCCGACTCCGGTGATGAGCAGGAGGAACAGCGCCGACAGCGGGTCGTAGAGGATCCCCAGGTCGGCCCGGAAGTCCCCGGCCTCGAACCAGGTCCACAGGTGCTGTCCGATGCTGCGCTCGGCCTCGTCGCGACCCAGGAGGGCGAAGAAGGCCAGCAGGCTCAGCACGAACGAGCCGACGACGGTGGCGGTGCCGAGCAGGTGCGCCCAGGCGGAGGTACGGCGGTTCCCGAGCAGCAGGATGACCGCGGCGCCCAGGGCGGGCAACGCGATGATCATCCAGAGCAGCGAGAACACCCCGCCGGCGCCGGTATCGGGGGTGATGATCGGCGCACCGCCCTCGGACAACGAGATAGGCATAGTCGTGGCGCCTCTCAGAACTTCAGCAGGCTGGCGTCGTCGAGGGAGATCGAGCGACGCGTCCGGAAGATGGTCATGATGATCGCGAGTCCGACGACGACCTCGGCGGCGGCGACGACCATCACGAAGAAGGCCGCCACCTGACCGGTGAGGTCACCGTTGACCCGCGCGAAGGTGATCAGCGCCAGGTTCGAGGCGTTGAGCATCAGCTCGACGCACATGAAGACCACGATCGCGTTGCGGCGGGTGAGCACCCCGACCGCACCGATGGTGAAGAGGATCGCGGAGAGGACCAGGAACGGGGTCGCGCTCACTTCTCGTCCTCCTCGCCCAGGATCTCCTGGATGTCGTCGGCGAGGTCGGGAGCGGACTGCACGGTGCCGCGCGCGGCGAGCACCCGGGAGACCGAGAGCTCCGACGGCGTGCCGTCGGGCAGCAGGGCGGGGGTGTCGACCGCGTTGTGCCGCGCGAAGACGCCCGGCGCGGGCAGCGGCCCGATGTGTTTGCCGGACTCGGCGTAGTCGCGCATGCGCTGCTTGGCGGCCTCGGGCTGGGTGACCTTCGGGGTGAGCCGCTCGCGGTGGGTGAGCACCATCGCGCCCACCGCCGCGGTGACCAGCAGGGCGCTGGTGAGCTCGAAGACGAAGACGTAGCGGCTGAAGAGCAGATTGGCCAGGCCCTCGACGTTGCCGCCGGCGTTGGCCTCGTCCAGCCCCACGATCGTGCCGACGCTGACCTGCGCGACGGCGAGGACCAAGGTCGCTCCGAAGGCGAGCCCGAGCACGGAGGCCATCAGGCGCTGGCCGCGGATCGTCTCGACGACGGAGTCCGCGGCGTCGACACCTACGAGCATCACGACGAAGAGGAAGAGCATCAGGATCGCGCCGGTGTAGACGATGATCTGCACCGCGAAGAGGAACGGGGCGTCCTGGATCAGGTACATGATCGCCAGCCCGATCATCACCACGGCCAGCAGCAGGGCGGCGTGGACCGCCTTGCGCACGAACAGGATGCCCAGGGCCGCGATCACCATGATCGGGGCGAGCAGCCAGAAGGCGGTCATGCCTGGCCCCCGTCCTGGCGGAACGTGCCGCGGTAGTAGTCGCCCTCGTCGTCACCGAGGCGCATCGGGTGCGGGGGCTGCTCCATGCCGGGCAGGAGCGGAGCGAGCAGGTCCTGCTTCTCGTAGATCAGCGAGGACCGCGAGTTGTCGGCCAGCTCGTACTCGTTGGTCATCGTCAGTGCCCGGGTGGGGCAGGCCTCGATGCAGAGCCCGCACAGGATGCAGCGCAGGTAGTTGATCTGGTAGACGCGGCCGTAGCGCTCGCCGGGGGAGAACCGCTCGTCCTCGGAGTTCGAGGCGCCCTCGACGTAGATCGCGTCAGCCGGGCAGGCCCAGGCGCAGAGCTCGCACCCGACGCACTTCTCCAGACCGTCGGGCCAGCGGTTGAGCTGGTGACGGCCGTGGAAGCGCGGGGCGGTCGGCTTCTTCTCCTTCGGGTACTGCTCGGTGACCACCTTCCTGAACATCGTCCGGAAGGTGACCCCGAACCCGGCGACCGGGTCCCAGAACTGTTCCTTGAGGGTCGGCATTCACTGCTCCTGCGAGTAGGGCGTGGTCATGGAACGCGGCGCGGGCGTGGCCGAGGACATCGGGGGGACGGGGTAGCCACCGGCGAAGGCGTCGAACTCCTCCTCGTCGTCGTGGAGCGCAGGAGGCTGCTCCTCGTCCTCCCCGCCGATGAGGAAGAGGCCGAGCAGGAGCACTGCCACGACACCGATCCCGATCAGCAGGTAGGTGCGGTCGACGTTCTCCTCCAGCGTGATCGCGCGGATCGTGGCGACCGCGACGATCCAACCGAGGGAGATCGGGATGAGGCGCTTCCAGCCGAAGGCCATGAACTGGTCGTAGCGCAGTCGCGGCAGCGAGCCGCGCAACCAGATGAACAGGAAGATGAAGAGGTAGATCTTGCCGATGAACCACAGGAACGGCCAGTAGCCCTCGTTGGCGCCGTCCCAGAGGCTGATCGGCCAGGGAGCGCGCCAGCCGCCGAGGAAGAGCGTCGTGGCCAGGGCCGAGACGGTGACCATGTTGACGTACTCGGCGAGGAAGAAGAGCGCGAACTTCAGCGAGGAGTACTCGGTGTGGAAGCCACCCACGAGCTCACCCTCGGCCTCGGGGAGGTCGAAGGGCGCCCGGTTGGTCTCCCCCACCATCGCGATCACGTAGATCACGAACGAGGGCACCAGGATCAGGCCGAACCACAGGTCCGCCTGGGCGTCGACGATCTCCGAAGTCGACATCGAACCGGCGTACAGGAAGACCGCGACCAGCGAGAGCCCCATCGCGACCTCGTAGGAGATCATCTGGGCGCTCGAGCGCAGACCACCGAGCAGGGAGTACGTCGATCCGCTGGACCAGCCGCCGAGCACGATGCCGTAGATGCCGATCGAGGCCACGGCCAGGATGAAGAGCACGGCCACGGGCATGTCCGTGAGCTGCAGCGGCGTGGTCACGTCGCTGAAGGGGATCTTCACCTCGGGCCCGAAGGGGATCACCGAGAAGGCGACGAACGCCGGGATCACCACGACGATCGGCGCCAGCACGAACACGACCTTGTCGGCCGCCTTCGGCGTGATGTCCTCCTTGAAGGCGAGCTTCACACCGTCGGCCAGGCTCTGCAGCAGGCCGAAGGGACCGTGCATGTTCGGGCCGATCCGGTGCTGCATCCGCGCGACGACGCGGCGCTCCAGCCAGATGTTGAACAGCGTGAGCAGCACCAGCACCACGAAGACCATCACGGCCTTGAGGATCACGACCCAGAGCGGGTCCTGGCCGAAGAGCTCCAGGCCCTCCGCGGTGCGGGCCCCGCCGGCGACCCCGAGGGTCGCGAGGGTCGCGCTCATGCCTGCTCTCCCGTCTCCGCGGTGGGCTGATCCAGCGTGACCGGGGTCGAGTCGACCGCGGCCAGGGTGACGCGCTCCCCGGGCAGGACGCCCAGGTCACGGGTGACGTTGAGTCCGCCCGAGCAGTTCGGCACCCACACGACATCGTCGGGCAGATCGGCCACCGCGACGGGGAACGCGACACTTCCGGCGGGTCCGGACACCCGGACCAGGGAGCCCTCGGCCACGTCCAACGCTCCCAGGAGCGGTGCCGGGACCAGGACCTGGGGCACCGGGCCGGAGGCGTGGTAGTTGCCGTCGCCGTCCTGCATCGGCCCGTCGGAGATCATCGGCTTCCAGGTCGCGAGGCGGTAGCCGGACGCCGCCTGCGGCGCGGCGCCCGACACCGCCGGAGCCGCGGCACGGGTGCCGTCCCAGGGGCCGAACTCGTCGAGCTCGGCCCTCGCGGCGCTGGTGGTGCGGAAGCCCAGCGGGGCGCCGAGCTCCTCGGCGATCCCCGCGAGCACGCGGACGTCGGGCAGGGCGTGGGTGTCCAGGGCCGTCTCGAAGGCGCGGGTACGGCCCTCCCAGTTGAGGAAGGAACCGGACTTCTCCGCGGTGGCGGCGACGGGCAGGACCACGTCGGCCAGCGCGGAGACAGCGCTCGCGCGCAGCTCCAGGCTGACCACGAAGCCGGCCGCCTCGACGGCGGCACGGGCCGCCGCCGGGTCGGTCAGGTCGTCGAGCTCGACCCCGGCCAGGACCAGTCCGCCGAGCTCACCGGCGGCGGCCGCGGCGAGGATCGCGTCGGTCTCGCGACCCGGCTCGGCCGGTACGTCGCTCCCCCACACCGCGCCCACGTCGACGCGGGCGGCGGCGTCGGCGAGCGGGCGCCCGCCGGGCAGCAGCGTGCCCAGGCACCCGGCGTCCAGCGCACCCCGGTCACCCGCACGGCGCGGGACCCAGGCGAGCCGGGCCCCGGTCTGCTGGGCCAGCACCGCAGCGGCGGTGTAGGCGCCGGGCACCGTCGCCAGCCGCTCGCCGACGAGGATCACGCCACCGCCGTCGAGCGCGAGGGCGCCGTCGTGGGCCAGGGCCTCGATGGCCGCGGGCTCGTCGCCCGGGCCGGCGTGGACCACGGTGGCCTTCATCTTGGTCAGGCCACGCGTGGTGTGCGGGGAGACCGCGAAGATCCGGGTCCGGCCCTTGCTGGCCTTACGCAGACGCAGGAAGAGCGAGCCGGCCTCCTCCTCGGCCTCCAGACCGAGCAGGACGACCGCGGTGGCGGTCTCCAGGGACTGGTAGGTCACCCCGACGGGCGTACCGGCGACGAGCGCGGCCAGGAACTCGGCCTCCTCACCGGCGTTGACGCCCCGGGCGTCGGTCGGTCGGGTGCGGAAGTCGATGTCGTTGGTGCCCAGGGCCACCCGGGCGAACTTCGCGTAGGCGTAGGCGTCCTCGCGGGTGAGACGTCCTCCGGTGAGGACGCCGACGCCGCCGGCGTCACGGGCGGCGGCCAGGCCGCGGGCCGCGACCGCGAAGGCCTCCGGCCAGGACGCGGCGCGCAGGTCGCCGGTCTCCTCGTCCCGCACGAGCGGGTGGGTGAGCCGGTCCGCGGCGGTGGCGTAGTGGAACGCGAAGCGGTCCTTGTCGGAGATCCACTCCTCGTTGACCTGGGGGTCGTTGCCGGAGAGTCGGCGGACGACCTTGCCGCGACGGTGGTCGACCCGGATCGCCGCGCCGCAGGAGTCGTGCTCGCCGACGCCGGGGGTGGAGACCAGGTCGAAGGGGCGGGCCCGGAAGCGGTACTGCGCCGAGGTCAGCGCCCCGACGGGGCAGATCTGGATGACGTTGCCGGAGAAGTTCGAGTGGTAGGGCTCGTTCTCGTAGATGCCGACCTGCTGGAGGGCGCCACGCTCGACCAGCGCGATGAACGGGTCACCGGCGATCTGCTCGGAGAAGCGGGTGCAGCGGGCGCACAGCACGCAGCGCTCGCGGTCCAGCAGGACCTGGGCGGAGATGTTGATCGGCTTGGGGAAGGTGCGCTTGACCCCGCCGCCGGCGGAGAAGCGGGAGTCACCGCGACCGTGGCTCATCGCCTGGTTCTGCAGGGGGCACTCGCCACCCTTGTCGCAGACCGGGCAGTCCAGCGGGTGGTTGATCAGCAGCGACTCCATCACGCCCTGCTGCGCCTTGTCGGCGATGGGCGAGGTCAGCTGGGTGTTGACCACCATGCCCGGCGAGACGGTGAGCGTGCACGAGGCCTGCGGCTTGGGCCGCAGCTTGGGCTTGCCGTTCTCGTCCAGGTCACCGGCCAGCGGCGGGCCCATCATCGTGCGGAGTTCGCCGTCGGGCCCGGGGAGGGCGACCTCGACGAGGCACTGCCGGCACGCCCCCACGGGCGCGAGCAGCGGGTGGTCGCAGAAGCGGGGGATCTCGACCCCGATCTGCTCGGCGGCCCGGATCACCAGGGTGCCCTTGGGCACGCTGACCTCGATCCCGTCGATGGTCAGCGTGACAAGATCCGCCGGCGCGGGGACGGCTCCCCCGGTGGTGGTCGAGCCTGTCGAAACCGTCATGAAGCTGCTCCCGCGGTGGCGAAGAGGGTGGAGGCCGCCGGGTCGAACGGGCAGCCGCCGTGGGTGAGGTGGGCCAGGTACTCCTCACGGAAGTACTGGATCGAACTCATGATCGGGCTGGTCGCGCCGTCACCGAGCGCACAGAACGAGCGGCCCATGATGTTGTCGCACTGGTCCATCAGCTGGTCCAGGTCGGACTCCGAGCCCTGGCCCTTCTCCAGCTTCTTCAGGACCTGCACCAGCCACCAGGTGCCCTCGCGGCACGGGGTGCACTTGCCGCAGGACTCATGCTTGTAGAACTCGGTCCAGCGCAACGTCGCGCGCACCACGCACGTGGTGTCGTCGAAGATCTGGAGCGCCTTCGTGCCGAGCATCGAGCCGGCCAGGGCGACGCCCTCGTAGTCCAGCGGGACGTCGAGGTGCTCCGCGGTCAGGATCGGTGTGGACGACCCCCCCGGGGTCCAGAACTTCAGCTCGTGGCCCTCACGCATGCCGCCCGCGAGGTCCAGCAGCTCGCGCAGGGTGATGCCCAGCGGCGCCTCGAACTGGCCGGGGTTCTTCACGTGGCCCGACAGCGAGTAGAGGGTCATCCCCTTGCTGCGCTCGGTGCCCATCGAGGAGAACCAGGACGCGCCGCGGGCGACGATGCCGGGAACGGACGCGATCGACTCGACGTTGTTGATCACCGTCGGCGAGGCGTACAGGCCGGCGACCGCCGGGAACGGCGGGCGCAGTCGCGGTTGACCGCGGCGGCCCTCCAGCGAGTCCAGCAGCGCGGTCTCCTCACCGCAGATGTAGGCCCCGGCGCCGGCGTGCACGACGAGGTCCAGGTTGTAGCCGGTGCCGTGGATGTTCTGGCCCAGGTGCCCCGCGGCGTACGCCTCGGCGACGGCGGCCTGGAGACGCCGGATCACGTGCAGGACCTCGCCACGCACGTAGATGAAGGCGTAGTTGGCGCGGATGGCGAACGAGGAGATGATCACGCCCTCGACCAGGGTGTGCGGGCTGGCCATCATCAGCGGGATGTCCTTGCAGGTGCCCGGCTCCGACTCGTCGGCGTTGACCACGAGGTACTTCGGGTTCGGGTTGTCCTGCGGGATGAAGCCCCACTTCATGCCGGTCGGGAAGCCCGCGCCTCCACGACCGCGCAGGCCGGAGTCCTTGATCATCTGGATCAGGTCGTCGGGCTGCATGGCGAGCGCTTTGTCCAGCGCCGCGTAACCGCCGGAGCGGGTGTAGGAGTCGAGCGTCCAGGACTTCTCGGCGTCCCAGTTCGCCGAGAGGACCGGGGTCAACGTGTCGGTCACTGTGCCTCCTCGGTGGTTGCGGAGCGAGCCTCGGTGGTTGAGGTGCGAGCGGAGCGAGCCTCGAAACCCCTCATGCTCCACTCCCGCTGTCCGGCGCGGTCCAGCCGTTCTCGCGGGCGATCCTCAGTCCCAGCAGGGACGGGTCACCGGCAGCGGGTCCCTCGTCCGCCTGCCCGTCGTTGAAGCCGGCGATCACCCGCTCCGCCTCGCGCCAGGTGCAGATCCGCGGGCCGCGGGTGGAGCGGACCGGCTTGCCCGCGCGGAGGTCGTCGACGACCTGGGTCGCCGAGGCGGGGTCCATGTTGTCCATGAACTCCCAGTTGACCATCATCACCGGGGCGTAGTCGCAGGCGGCGTTGCACTCCACGCGCTCCAGGCTGATCGTGCCGTCGGCGGTGATCTCGTTGTTGCCGATGTCGAGGTGCTCGCTGAGCCGCTCGAAGATCGCGTCGCCGCCCATCACCGCGCAGAGCGTGGTGGTGCAGACGCCGACGTGGTACTCGCCGGCCCCGTTGGAGCGATACATCGTGTAGAACGTCGCCACACCGCGGACCTCCGCGGCGCTGATGCCGAGGATCTCCGCGCACGCCTCGACACCCTCGTCGGTGATCCGGCCGTGGGCGGACTGCACCAGGTGCAGCATCGGCAGCAGCCCGGAGCGTGCCTGGGGGTAGCGGTCGGCGATCTGCTGGAGCTCGTCGTACGTCGTGGGGTCGATCCCTGACTGGGTCACCGGTCGACGCCTCCCATCACGGGGTCGATGGAGGCGATCGCGACGATGACGTCGGCGACCTGGCCGCCCTCGCTCATCACCGATGTCGCCTGCAGGTTGTTGAACGACGGGTCACGGAAGTGCACCCGGTAGGGGCGGGTGCCACCGTCGGAGACGACGTGGGCGCCGAGCTCACCGCGCGGGGACTCCACCGGGACGTAGGCCTGGCCGGCGGGGACCCGGAAGCCCTCGGTGACCAGCTTGAAGTGGTGGATCAGGGACTCCATCGACTCGCCCATGATGTGCTTGATGTGGTCGAGGCTGTTGCCCATGCCGTCGGCGCCGACCGCGAGCTGCGAGGGCCATCCGATCTTCTTGTCACCCACCATCACCGGGGCGCCCTCGAGGTCGGCGAGCCGCTTGGCCGCCTGCTCGACGATGCGCAGCGACTCCCACATCTCGTTGAGCCGGACCCGGAAGCGGCCGTAGGAGTCGGAGGTGTCCCAGGTGCAGACGTCGAACTCGTAGTCCTCGTAGCCGCTGTAGGGCTGCATCTTGCGCAGGTCCCAGGCGTAGCCGGTCGAGCGGAGCACCGGCCCGGTCAGACCCAGCGCCAGGCAGCCGGCGAGGTCGAGGTAGCCCACGTCGCAGAGCCGGCCCTTGAAGATCGGGTTGGCGTTGCAGAAGGCGGCGTACTCCGGCAGCCGCTTCTTCATCAGGGCGACGAAGTCCTTGATGGCGTCCAGCGCACCCGGAGGCAGGTCCTGGGCGACACCGCCGGGGCGGATGAACGCGTGGTTCATCCGCAGGCCGGTGATCAGCTCGAAGAGGTCGAGCACCATCTCGCGCTCGCGGAAGCCGATCGTCATGACGGTCAGCGCGCCGATCTCCATGCCGCCGGTGGCGATGCAGACCAGGTGCGAGGAGATCCGGTTGAGTTCGGAGAGCAGGACGCGCATGACCTGCGCCTTCTCCGGCACGTCGCCCTCGATGTCGAGCAGTCGCTCGACGCCCAGGCAGTAGGTCAGCTCGTTGTGGAAGGGCGAGAGGTAGTCCATCCGGGTGCAGAACGTCACGCCCTGGGTCCAGGAGCGGAACTCCATGTTCTTCTCGATGCCCGTGTGCAGGTAGCCGATGCCGCAGCGGGCCTCGGTGACCGTCTCGCCTTCGAGCTCGAGGATGAGCCGGAGCACGCCGTGCGTGGACGGGTGCTGCGGGCCCATGTTCACCACGACCCGGTCCTCGCCTTCGTCGGCGATGCCCTGGACGACGGTGTCCCAGTCCTGGCCGGTGACGGTGAAGACCTTGCCCTGGCTGGTCTCGGTCTCGAACGCCCCGTAGGGGTCGGTGGTAGTCATCAGTTGTACGACCTCCGGGTGTCGGGCGGCGGGATCGTCGCACCCTTGTACTCCACCGGGATGCCTCCCAGCGGGTAGTCCTTGCGCTGCGGATGGCCCGGCCAGTCGTCGGGCATCTGGATCCGGGTCAGCGACGGGTGGCCGTCGAAGATGATCCCGAAGAAGTCGAACGTCTCGCGCTCGTGCCAGTCGATCGCGGGGTAGGTCGCGATCGCCGACGGGATGTGCGGGTCCTCGTCGGGGCAGACGACCTCGAGGCGGATCCGCCGGTTGTGGGTCATCGAGAGCAGGTGGTAGACCGCGTGCAGCTCGCGGCCCTCCTCCTCGGGGTAGTGCACACCGCTGACGCCCAGGCACGCCTCGAAGCGCAGGTCGGCGTCGTCACGCACGAGCTGGACAACTGCCGGGAGGTGCTCGCGACGGATGAAGAACGTGATCTCCCCGCGGTGCACGACGACCTTTTCCACGGCGTCGGTGAGCCCGAGCCGGGACAGGCCGACGGCGAGCGCCTGGGCCACCTCGTCGAAGTACCCGCCGTAGGGCGGCTCGGTGCCACCGGGGAGGGCCACCGTGCGGACCAGTCCGCCGTACCCGCTGGTGTCACCGGACCCGCTGACGCCGAACATGCCGGTGCGGACGTCGACGACCGTGTGCTGGAGGTCGCCGGGCTGAACGGGCAGCCGGGGATCGGCCTGGGTGCTGTCCTGGCCGCTGGTCTGGTCACTCACCGGAGCAGGCCCTTCATCTGCGAGGTCGGCAGCGCGTTCAGCGCCTGGGTCTCCAGCTCGATCATCTCGGCCTGGCGGTGCGCGCCGAGCTTGGTGTGCTGGACCTGGTCGTGCAGCTTGAGGATCGCGTCGATGAGCATCTCCGGGCGCGGCGGGCATCCGGGGAGGTACATGTCGACCGGCACGACGTGGTCGACGCCCTGGACGATCGCGTAGTTGTTGAACATGCCGCCGCTGCTCGCGCACACGCCCATCGCCAGCACCCACTTGGGGTCGGCCATCTGGTCGTAGATCTGCCGCAGCACGGGGGCCATCTTCTGGCTGACCCGGCCCGCGACGATCATCAGGTCGGCCTGACGCGGCGAGGCCCGGAAGACCTCCATGCCGTAGCGCGCGAGGTCGTAGCGGGGACCACCGGTCGTCATCATCTCGATGGCGCAGCAGGCCAGACCGAAGGTCGCCGGCCAGAACGAGGCCTTGCGCATGTAGCCGGCCAGGCCCTCGACGGTGGTGAGCAGCACTCCGCTGGGGAGCTTCTCCTCGATACCCATTCCTCAGTCCTTCCCGATGGTTGCGCAGCGACCGCTGGATGAGGAGCGAGCCTGCGAGCGTCCCGAAACCGGTCGCGACACGATCAGTCCCACTCCAGCCCCCCACGCCGCCACACGTACGCGTAGGCGACGAACACCGTGGCGATGAACAGCACCATCTCGACCAGGCCGAAGAGCCCCATGGCGTCGAAGTTCACCGCCCACGGGTAGAGGAACACGATCTCGATGTCGAAGACGATGAAGAGCATCGCGGTGATGTAGTACTTCACCGGCACGCGCCCGCCGCCGATCGGCTGCGGGGTGGGCTCGATGCCGCACTCGTAGGAGTCGAGCTTCGCGCGGTTGTAGCGCCGCGGCCCGGTGAGGACGCTGGCGATGATCGAGAACACCGCGAAGCCGGCCGCCAGGACCATCAGGGCGATGACGGGGGTGTAGAGCTCCATGGCTCTCCTCCCTTTCTGTTCCTCGTGCCTGGATCGGTGGTGCTGTTGCTGGGGTGGGTGTGACGCCGCTCAGGCGTCGGGGGCGACCTTGCTGAGCGCGTTGATCACCCGATCCGAGAAGTCCCCGTCCTTGGGGTCGGTCAGGTTCGCCATCAGTTTGAGCATGAACCTCATCAGACCCTCGCGCGGCAGGCCGTACTTGGTGGCCTGCTTCATGAAGGTCGGGTTCCCGATCATCTTGGCGAAGACTCGCCCCAGCGTGAAGTACCCCCCGTACGCCGCGTCCAGCGCCGCCGGGTAGCTCTCCAGCACCCGCTCGCGCTGGGGACCCTCGGGGCGGGCCAGTGCCTGGAGGATCGTTTCGGCCGCGGTCCGTCCCGACTCCAGCGCGTAGTCGATGCCCTCACCGTTGAACGGGTTGACCATCCCGCCGGAGTCGCCGACCAGCAGCATCCCGCGCTGGTAGTGCGGCTTGCGGTTGAAGCCCATCGGCAGGGCCGCGGACCGGATCGAGCCCTGCACCAGGTTCTCGTCGGTGAAGCCCCAGTCGGCCGGCGTGTTCGCCAGCCAGGTCGTCAGCAGCTCCTTGTAGTCGACGTTCTGGAACGCCGCGGAGGTGTTGAGGATGCCCAGGCCCACGTTCGCGGTGCCTTCGCCGGTGGCGAAGATCCAGCCGTAGCCGGGGAGCAGGTTCGAGGCGTTGGGCTTGCCGTCCCACAGCTCGAGGTGGGACTCCATCCACTCGTCCTGGTCCCGCGGGGTGCGGTAGTAGGCGCGCACCGCCACGGCCATCGGCCGGTCCTCGCGGCGTTCGGCACCCAGGGCCGTGGCCAGCCGGGAGGACACCCCGTCGCAGGCGACCACGATCGGCGCCCGGAAGGTGACCTCCTCGCGTGCCCGGCGGCCGTCCTCGCCGATGACCCGCGCGGTGACCCCGACGACCCGGCCGGCGAAGTCCAGCACCGGGCCGGTGACCGCGGTCCGTTCCATCAGGCGCGCGCCCGCCTTCTCCGCATGGCGCGCGAGCAGGGCGTCGAGGTCCATCCGGGTGCGGACCATCCCGTACGGCGGGAAGCTGGTCAGCTCGGGCCACGGCAGTTCGAGCCGGTGACCGGCGCCTACGATCCGCAGACCCTTGTTCTTCTGCCAGCCGGGCTCGTCGAGATCGAAGCCCATCGAGATCAGCATCTTGACCGCGCGCGGGGTCAGTCCGTCGCCGCAGATCTTGTCCCGCGGGAAGCTCGCCTTCTCCAGCAGCAGCACGTCGGCACCCGCCTGAGCGAGGTGGTAGGCCGTCGAAGCACCTGCCGGGCCCGCGCCGACGACGATGACGTCGGCTTCGCGGGAGTCGGGAGTCGCCGTCATGGACTCGCCTCCTTCGTCGTCCGCAACCGATGGGAGAGGCCCCTCGATCGCTGGTTTGTGAACGATTTCACGAGAGGCGGCGAGGCCCAGTCTAGGAGGCGGTCGTCACATCGGAAAACCGGGGTACGCAGTGCCGATTCAGGCTCTGACCTGGGCATTTACGTCACGTCATCGTTGCCGAAATCACGTGCGGATCACGGGAGTCGTCACGGGACGGTGGCGTGGTGGAGGGCCACGATCCCGCCGGACAGGTTGCGCCACCGGGGCGAACGCCACCCCGAGGCGGCGATCCGCTGGGCCAACCCGGGCTGGTCCGGCCACGCCCGGATCGACTCCGCGAGATAGACGTAGGCCTCCGGGTTGGAGGACACCGCGGTGGCGATCCCGGGGAGCGCCTTCATCAGGTACTCCAGGTAGACGGTCCGGAACGGCGCCCAGGTCGGCGAGGAGAACTCGCACACCACCAGACGGCCCCCCGGACGGGTCACCCGCAGCATCTCCCGCAGCCCCGCGTCGGGGTCCACGATGTTGCGCAGGCCGAAGGAGATCGTGACCGCGTCGAAGGTGTCGTCGGCGAACGGCAGCCGGGTGGCGTCACCGGCGGTGAAGGGCAACGCCGGTCGGGCCTTCTTGCCGACCGCGAGCATCCCCTGGCTGAAGTCGCAGGGCACGACCAGCGCGCCGGCCTGGGCGAAGGGGACGCTGCTGGTCCCGGTGCCGGCGGCCAGGTCGAGGATCCGCTCCCCGGGGCGAGGCGCGACCGCGTCGAGCACGGCGCCGCGCCAGCGGCGGTCCTGCCCCAGCGACAGGATGTCGTTGGTCAGGTCGTAGCGCTCGGCGACGTCGTCGAACATCGCGGCGACGTCGGCAGGCTTCTTGTCCAGGTCGGCTCGGCTCACGCCGGTCACTGTAGTGGCCGGGCAAGCCGGCGCTCCGAGGGTGACGAACCTGATGCGTGACGTGCAACCGGCCGGTCGTAGGCTGAGCGGTCGTGACCACCAGTCCGGCCGTGCAGCCCAGCGAGACGACCCCGCTTGTCGTGCGCACGGAGCTCCTGCCCGACCCCGGGTCGCTCCTGGCGCTGCTGCCCGCTCCGGACCTGGACGCCGAGACCCACGAGGGCGTGGACCCTGACCTGCTCGCCTGGGTGCGCCGCGGCGAGGGCCTGGTCGGCTGGGGGGTCGCCGCGATCGTGCGGACCTCGGGGCCGCGCCGGTTCGCCGACGCCCACGCCTGGTGGACCGAGCAGACCCGACGCGCCGTCGTCCGCGACGAGGTCCGGGTGCCCGGCACCGGCCTGGTCGCCTTCGGCTCCTTCGCCTTCGCCGACGACTCCGGGGACAGCGTGCTCGTCGTCCCCGAGGTCGTGGTCGGCCGCCGTGACGGCGTCGCCTGGATCAGCCACATCGGGGCCACCTCCATCACCGGGCCCGCCGCGATCGCGCCCGGGGCGCTCACACCGGCGCAGCCGCCCGCCGCGCCCGCGCAGGTGACCTTCAGCGACGGCGCTCTGAGCGGGGCGGAGTGGGAGGAGGTCGTCGCCGACGCCGTACGCCGGATCGCCGCGGGCGACCTGGAGAAGGTCGTGCTCGCCCGCGACCTCGTCGCCCGGGCCGACTCCCCCATCGACGTCCGCTGGCCGCTGCAACGGCTGGCCGAGGAGTACCCGACCTGCTGGACCTTCCATGTCGACCACCTCTTCGGGGCCACGCCCGAGATGCTGGTGCGCCGCGAACGCGGCCTGGTCACCTCTCGGGTGCTGGCGGGCACGATCCGCCGTACCGGTGACGACGCCCGCGACCTGCAGCTCGCCGCCTCGCTGGCACGCTCGTCGAAGGACCTCGAGGAGCACGAGTACGCCGTCCGCTCGGTCGCCGACGCGCTCGCGCCGCACTGCACGTCGATGAACGTGCCCGAGGCGCCGTTCGTGCTGCACCTGCCCAACGTGATGCACCTGGCCACCGACGTCGCCGGGGTCATCGACGACGAGACCACCTCGCTCCAGCTCGCCGAGGCGCTGCACCCCTCGGCCGCCGTGGGCGGCACCCCGACGGGTGCGGCGATGCGGGTGATCGCCGAGATCGAGGGCATGGACCGGGGCCGGTACGCCGGTCCCGTCGGCTGGATGGACGCCTCCGGTGACGGCGAATGGGGCATCGCCCTGCGCTCGGGCGACCTGCGCGGAGCCACGGTGCGCCTCTTCGCGGGGTGCGGCATCGTCGCCGACTCCGACCCCGCGGCCGAACTCGCCGAGGCGCAGGCCAAGTTCGTCCCGGTGCGCAACGCCCTGCAGCCCTGACCGGCAACGCGTGACCGACGAGTCACCCCACCCGGCCCGCACGCGCGTAGCGTGGGAGGTGAGGGAGAAGGTGACCCGCGATGACCAGGGCGGCGACGAGCCAGGTCACCACCGCGAGGGTCCTGCCCCAGAAGTCCGCGGCAGAGAAGTCCGCGGCCGAGGAGTCCAGGGCACGCGCCCGACTGCACGAGGCACTCGTCGACCTCGCGCTGACTGCGGTCAGCTTCCTGGTGATGTTCTCCGCGGGCGTCGCCACCAGTTGGGTCGTCTTCCCGCACCCGGTCGATTCCACCGACGTCGTGCGGGTCGCGCTGCTCCTGCTCGCCGGACTCGTCGTGGTCCTCGTCGGCCCCGTGGTCCGGGTCGTGTTCGCGCTGGTCGGCCTCAGAGCGGCGCGAGGTCCTCCCCGTCCGCGGGTCGGGCATACACGCCACCTACCTGGCCCACGAAGTCCGCCATCCGCTGGTCGGCCAGACCGAGTCCCAGATCGCTGTAGATCCGGTCGTGGACGGCCAGCGTTCGTGGTGCCGCGACAGCCCGGGCGAAGTCGAGGCACTCCGACATCTTGGCCCACGGCGCGCAGACCGGTGCGCAGAAGACGTCGACCTCCTGCCCGGGAAGCTCGAAGGAGTCACCCGGGTGGTAGAGCGAGGTCCCGCCGGCCGTCACGACGTACCCGCTGTTGAAGAAGCGCGGGAACTCGGGATGGATCACCGCGTGCAGTTCCCCCACGGCCCGGACACCGAAACCGGCCGCCTCGAACTCCTCACCGGGACGCACCACCGTGACCCGCTCGGCGAGAGCCGGGTCCGCCGCCCGGATCTGGTCCGCGACGGCCTGGATCGTCCAGATGGGGGCGTCGCTCGCCGCGAGTTGCTCGGCCGTCCAGTGATCGGCGTGCTCGTGGGTGATCAGGATCGCGACCGCGCCTTCCGCGGCCCCGGGAGCGGTGAAGCCGCCGGGGTCGAGGACGATATCTCGGCCCTCCACGGAGAGCCGCACGCAGGAGTGGCCGTGCTTGGTGATCCGCATGGTGCCCACCCTAGGGTGCCGGTCCCGAGCGCTGCCGGTCCCGCCGGTGCCAATCCGGCCGCTCACCCGAGCCGTTCGTCGAGGTAGCACCAGCGCCAGTGCTCCCCCGGCTCCGCGGAGCCGATCACCGGATGCCCGGTCGCGTGGTGGTGAGCGGTCGCGTGCCGCTCGGGTGAGGAGTCGCAGCAGGCCACGACGTGACAGGTCAGGCAGACACGCAGGTGCACCCAGTGGGTCCCCTGAGCCACGCAGGCCGCGCAACGGCGGTCGGTCACCTCCCACTCGGTGGGAGCGGCGAGGAGGTGGTCGCAGGCGGACCCGGAGGCCACCCCCACGGATTCCTCGGCGAGACCGCGGCGACGACGGGTCGAGTTCGACAACATGGACTCCTCCACGTCGAGAGTGTCCAGCACGCCCTCGACGACCTCGTGGGGGACCTCACCGGAGGCCCGGACGTCGAGCACGGCGGCCCGTTCCGCGGCAAGCATCTCCAGGCGCAGCCGCACGTAGAGCTCGCTCGGGGTCTCCTCGAGGTCGGCGAGCTCACCGAGCCGCTCCCAGGCGGCGAAGTCGCGCTGCTCGAGGCGCTGATCCAGCAGGTCGCGCACGACCTGCTCCTGGGCGCCCTGCGGGCCCACGTCGAGCGCGGCGAGGCGCTCGCGGCCGGCCCTGCTGGCGCGCTGCAGCAGCTCGGCCCGTGCCAGCCAGTCCTCGCGAGGATCGGGGGACGGCACGTCGAGCCGACGTACGAGCCAGGGCAGGGTCAGCCCGTGCAGGAGCAGCGTGCCTGCGGTGACCGTCAGGGCGATCGCCAGCAGCACCTCGCGCAGCTCGGTGTCCTCGGGGATCGCGAAGGCGGCGGCCAGCGTCACCACGCCACGCATCCCCGCCCACGAGGTGATCACCGCGTAGGACAGGGGGAAGGTGGGGCGTCGGCCGCCGACCCGGGACGCCACCGCCGCACGCGAGGCCAGCAACCAGACGAACCGCAGCGCCACCACGGCGACCAGACTCGCCAGGCACAGCACCGCGATCTGTCCCAGCGGCACCGTGCTGTCGCGTACCTCAGCAAGGATCCACTCGGCCTGGAGACCGATGAGCAGGAAGACGACGTTCTCCAGCAGGAAGGAGATCGTCGACCAGTTGAGTCGCTCGGCGATGCGCGAGGAGGCGGTCTGCAGGACCGGCGCCTTGTGCCCCAGCACGAGCCCGGCCACGACGACCCCGATCACCCCGGAGCCGTGGACCTCCTCGGCCAACACGTAGGCCACGAACGGCGTGAGCATCGAGAGCGACACGTCGATGGCGGGATCCTGGACGTGGCGCCGCAGTCCCCCGACCACCGCTGCCACGAGGACGCCCGCGGCGGTGCCGCCGAGCGCCGCCAACAGGAAGTCGACGGTCACGCCGCCGATGCTCACTGCCGCGGCCGTCGCCAGCAGGGCGGTCTTGAGCGCCACCAGGGCGGTGGCGTCGTTGAGCAAGGACTCGCCCTCGAGCACGGTGACGATGCTGCGCGGGAGCCCGATCCGCCGGGCGACCGCGGTCGCGGCGACGGCGTCCGGCGGGGCGACCACCGCGCCGATCGCGAACGCGGCGGGCCAGCCGACCTCGGGCAGCAGGGTGTGCACCAGGACGCCGACGCCGAGAGTGGTGAAGATGACGAGCCCGACCGCGAGCGAGAGGATCGGGCGGGCGTAGGCGCGGATGTCGATCAGGCTGGTCTGCAGCGCCGCGGCATACAGCAGCGGCGGCAGCAGGCCGATCAGCACCACCTCGGAGGTGAGCCGGACCTCGGGGATGAACGGCAGCGCCGACCCCAGCACGCCGACGAGCAGCAGGAGGATCGGGGCGGGGACGCCGATCCGGCGAGCGGCCGCGGTGACCGCGACCACGGTCCCGAGGAGGGCGACGATCCCGACGACGAGGTGCACCCGGTGATTCTGGCGCGAACACCTACGCCGGACCTACCTGTCCCACGGACCGGGTGATGCCGCCCAGCCCAGCGCCCAGCCCAGCGCCCAGCCCAGCGCCCAGCCCAACGGTCAGCCCAATGGTCAGCCCAACGGTCAGCCCAGCGTCAGCGCCCGGATCTCCGCGTCCAGCGCCCGACGGTCGGTGCGGGAGATCGTCGCCTCGACGACCTCGATGCCCCGGGGATCCGCCGCCAGGGCCGACTCCAGGGCCGCGCGGTCGCCGACCCGGGTGTGCTGTACGCCGACCGCGGCACAGTAGGCGCCCAGGTCCACCCCGTGCGGTGTGGCGAAGATCCGCTCGAAGGACGCCGCGTGCTCGGGGGCGCCCTGCTCGAGGGAGGAGAAGATGCTGCCGCCGTCGTCGTTGGCCACGACCACGGTCAGGTCGGGGCGTGGCTCGTCGGGGCCGAGCACCAGCCCGGTCAGGTCATGGACGAAGGTCACGTCGCCGACCAGGGCGAACGCCCGGGTGGAGCGCGGCCGGCCCAGGGCCGCCCCGACCGCGGTGGACAGGGTGCCGTCGATCCCGGCCAGGCCGCGGTTCGCCAGCACCATCCGCCGGGCCCCGACCGGGTAGCGCGGCACCATCAGGTCCAGGTCGCGGATCGGGTTGGAGGAGCCCACGACGAGCAGTCCCCCGGCCGGCAGTGCCTGCGCGACCGCCCCGGCGACGTGATGCCCCGCCAACGTCTCGCGGGCGGCGAGCAGGGCGTCGAGCCGGCCGGAGACCGTGGCGTCGCGGTCCCACCACTCCTGCAGCCACGGGGTCGTCCGGGGCGCGTCGCCGGGCCGGAGCGCGGCCCGGACTACCCGGCTCACCGCGTTGCCGGGGTCGGCCCAGTCGGGGTAGGGCCGACCGGGCGGGGCCAGCGCCACCACCTCGAGGTCGGCACGGGCCAGGAGCCGGCTGACGGGTCGGCTCAGCGTGGGGTGTCCGGCCACGATCACCCGCTCGACGCGGGCCGCCAGGTCGGGGTCGCCGAGCAGCAGCCGGTAGGTGCGGATCGCGTGGGTGCCGGTCCGGGACCCGCTGCTGGGCTCGGCGAGCAGCGGCCAGCCGTACGCCTCGGCCAGCACCCGCGCGGGTGGCCCGGCGTCGTCCCCGGCGATCACGACCGTCCGCTCCGGGCCGTCCAGGTCCGACTCCACCGCGGGGGCCGGTTCGGCCGGGACCAGCCACGGCGCGCCGTCGGGCCGTCCGGCGACCGGGGTCGACCAGCCGTCGGCGGTGTCGGGCGTGAGCGGTTCGGCGAACTGCAGGTTCAGGTGCACCGGGCCCCGGGCTGCGTCGCGGGAGCCGGTGGCCGCGGCGGCCGCCCGGGCCACCAACGCCCGCAGCGCCTGCAGGTGGGCGGCCTCCCGGGCGGGATCGTGCGGAGACGGGGCGCTGGCGGGGATGTCGGCCGCGAGCCGGACCGCGCCACCGTAGAGACCGGCCTGTTCGGTGGTCTGGTTCGCGCCGGTGCCGCGCAGCGCCGCCGGCCGGTCGGCGGTGAGCACGACCAGGGCGACCCCGGAGTGGTGCGCCTCCAGGACGGCGGGGTGCAGGTTCGCGGTGGCCGTGCCGCTGGTGGTCACCACCGCCACCGGGCGGTGCGAGGAGCGGGCCAGCCCGAGCGCGAGGAACCCGGCGGTGCGCTCGTCGATGCGGGTGTGCAGCGTCAACCGTCCGGCGACGGCCGCTTCGTGGGCCGCGAAGGCGAGCGGCGCCGAGCGCGAACCCGGCGCCAGCACCAGATCGCGCAGACCGGCACGCACGAGCTCGTCGACGAGGGTGCGGGCGCCGGCAGTGGAGGCGTTGGCGGTCGCGGCGTCGGCAGTCGCGGCCCGGTTCGGGGTGCTCACGAGGATCGATCCTGCCGGATCCGCTCCAGCCGGGCCCGCCAGTGCGCGTCGCGGTCCTCCGACGCGGCGGTGCGTGCCAGTGCCTCCGGGGTGACCTCGGGGCCGGTCACCGGCAAGGTGCCGGCGTCGGCGCCCGTGGTCGGTGGCACCAGCGGAGCGGCGGCGACGTCGTCGGTGAGCAGTTGCACGGTGGCCAGCCCACAGGCGTACGGCAGGTCCGGCAGCGCCGCGGCCAGGGCCAGCCCCGCGGCGATCCCGACGCTGGTCTCCAACGCGCTGGAGACCACGACCGGGAGCCCGATGTCCTCGGCGATCCGCAGGCAGGCCCGCACACCCCCCAGCGGCTGCACCTTGAGCACCGCGATGTCCGCGGCCTCCAGGTCCCGCACCCGGTAAGGGTCCTCGGCCCGGCGGATCGACTCGTCCGCGGCGACCGGGACCTCGACCCGGCGCCGGACCTGGGCCAGTTCCTCGACGCTGCGGCAGGGCTGCTCGACGTACTCCAGGCCCACGGCGCGGTCCAGCGCGCGCAGGGCGACGACGGCCTGATCGACGTCCCAGCCGCCGTTGGCATCCACCCGGATCCGGCCCGACGGCCCGAGTGCGTCGCGGACCGCCTCGACCCGGGCCAGGTCGTCGGCCAGGGTCTGACCCGGCTCGGCCACCTTCACCTTCGCGGTGCCGCAGCCGCCCCGTGCCACCACCTCGTACGCCGTCGCGGCATCGACCGCGGGCACGGTCACGTTGACCGGGATGCGGTCCCGCAGCGCCGCCGGCCAGCCCTGCTCGGCGGCCTCCACCGCGGCGGCCCACCAGGGCGCCGCGACCGCGTCGTCGTACTCCAGGAAGGGGCTGAACTCGCCCCAGCCCGCCGGGCCGCGCACGAGCATGCCTTCGCGCACGGTGACGCCACGGAAGCGCAGCCGCATCGGGATCGCGAAGGTGTGCACCTGCGTCATCGTGACCCTCCTCCGGACTCCGCCAGACGCCGGGCGCCGAGCCGGTCCGGCTTGCCGTTGGGCAGCAGCGGCAGGGCGTCCACGGCGACCACGGCGCGTGGCGCCCACGCCCGGGGCGCGACCAGGTCGCGGACCTCGGCCAGCGCGGGGGCCGGACGACCGGGCACCGGCACGACCAGGGCCACGACCCGCTCGCCCCACTCGGCATCGGACACACCCACCACCAGGGCGTCCCGCACGTCCGGGTGAGCCAGCACTGCGCGGCGTACGGCCGGGGTGGGCACCTTCACCCCGCCGCTGATCACGACGTCGTCGACCCGTCCGTCGATGCGCAGCCGGCCGTCCTCGTCGAGGTGGCCGAGGTCGGCGGTCCGGAACCACCCGCCGTCCAGCACCGCGGCGGTGCGCGCCGGGTCGCCCTCGTAGCCGTCGAAGAGCATCGGCCCGGCGAGCAGGACCTCACCCGAGGCCGCGATCTTCACCGCGACCCCGTCCAGCGGGACCCCGTCGTAGACGCAGCCGCCGCACGTCTCCGACATCCCGTAGGTCTGCATCACCGGGACGCCGGCGGCCTCGGCACGGGCACGCACCTGCGCGTCGAGCGGCCCCCCGCCGACCAGCACGGTCGCGCAGGTGGTCAGCGCGGCGAGCTCCGCCGGATCGTCGAGAGCCCGGACGAGCTGGGTGTGCACGAGCGAGACGAAGCGTCGGGCATGGGTGAGCCGGGCGATCGCCTCGGCGAGACCCCCCTGCTGCACGACCGGCTCGGTCCCGGCGAGCAGCGAGCGGACCAGGACCGCGACCCCGGCGACGTACGTGGGCGGCAGGTTCAGGACCCATTGGCCTCCTCCCCCCAGCCGGTCCTGGGAGGCCCGGGCCGAGGCCAGGAAGGCCTGCCGCGAGAGCCGCACGCGCTTGGGCTCCCCCGTGGAGCCCGACGTCGCGATCACCAGCGGCGGGACGTCGCGGTCGCAGTCCAACCAGTCCTGCAGGAGCGCCTTCACCTCCGCCGCGGTGCCGGTGACAGGATGCAGGGAGCTCACCGGGCCAACGTATCCGCCGGGCGTATCCGTCGGCGTCTGCGGCAGGCACCTCCGGCGGACCGCACGCCGGGCGCGTTTCGGTGCGGTGGTTGAATCCCCGGGTGGCAACCGCATCCCAGTGGCTCGAGGGCTCACGTCCCCGCACCCTCCCCGCCGCCGTCGCACCGGTCCTGGCCGGCACCGCCGTGGCCCTCTTCGACGACGCCGCAGTCGCCTGGAAGGCCGCGCTGGCCCTCGTGGTCTCCCTCGCCCTCCAGGTCGGGGTCAACTACGCCAACGACTACTCCGACGGCATCCGTGGCACCGACGACGAACGGGTCGGCCCGCTGCGGCTGGTGGGCTCGGGGGTCGCCTCACCCGCCGCGGTGAAGCGAGCCGCGTTCGCCGCCTTCGGGGTCGCCGCGGCTGCCGGGCTCGCACTCGCCGCCACCAGTGGCTGGTGGCTGATCGCGGTCGGTGCCGCCGCCGTCGTGGCGGCCTGGTTCTACACCGGCGGCTCGACGCCCTACGGCTACCGCGCGCTGGGCGAGGTGATGGTCTTCGTCTTCTTCGGCCTGGTCGCGGTGGTCGGCACGACGTACGTGCAGACCGGAACGTTCCCCCTGGCCGCCTGGTACGCCGGCACCGGCGTCGGCGCGCTGGCCTGCGCGATCCTGGTGGCCAACAACCTGCGCGACATTCCCACCGACACGGTCGCCGACAAGCGCACGCTCGCTGTGGTGCTCGGGGACGCGCGCACCCGAGGACTCTTCGCGTTGCTGCACGGCGCGGCCGTGGTGGCCCTGGTGGGGATCGCCCTGGAGACCTCGGCGCTGGCCCTGGTGGGACTGGTCGCCGCCGTCCCCGCGCTGCGCGCCAACCGCATCGTGCTGGGCGGCGCGACCGGGCGCTCGCTGATCCCGGTGCTCCAGCTCACCGGCGCAGCGGAGCTGCTCTACGCGCTGGGGATCTTCACCGGGCTGGTGATCGCCGGCTGAGGTCGAGGCCTCAGTCGGTGTCCTCCTTGGCCTTCATCTCCTCGATGCGTTGCGACATCCGACGGGCCCGGGCGTCGACCTGGTCCGCGACCCGGGCACGCATGTCGCGCAGGACGTAGGCGGAGATCACCACCGACGCGATCGCCGCGACCATCACCGGCCACAGGAAGGGCAGCGGGGTGCCCCCGCCCAGGGCCAGGTAGATCCCGATGACCACGGCGTAGCAGAGGCCGAAGATCAGGAACCGGGCGGCGGTGTAGACGAAGAAGTCCTTCACGCAGTCAACAGTAGGTCGCCGTACCCCAGGCGCTGGACCGACCCCTCTACTCTTGAGACGTGGGCAAGTTCGTGTTGGTCGTGCTGCTGATCGCCGTGGTGATCTATGCGCTGATGTGGACCCTGGAGCGGCGTCGCGCTGCCGGACGCGGGGCCCTGCCTCGCCGGGCTCCGAAGCAGCAGCGGCGCCAGGTGGCTCCCGACGACGACGAGGACTTCCTGCGTTGGCTGGAGCGCAAGGGGCGCCGCCCCGAGCAGGCGCCGCCGACGCCCCCGGAGCCCCCCACCACGCCCCCGGCGAAGGCCCCCGACTCCGAGGCCTCCCCCGACGGACGCTCCGACAGCGACGAGGCCACAGACGAACGCGACCCGCGGGACTGAGCTCCAGCCCTGCGGGTCGCGCGACACCTCTTGGCCGACGCCCGCTCTGGCCGACGTCGGCAGACGCCCCCCGGCCGGCGACGTCGGCCACGTCCGGCCTACGGCGCGGCGTAGGAGTGCATGCTGCTGGCGCCGAAGAAGAAGTTGATCCCGATGAAGTTGAACATCAGGGTCGCGAAGCCGATGAGCGCGAGGATCGCCGCCGCCCGCCCCTTCCAGCCGGCTGTCGCCCGCGCGTGCAGGTAGGCCGCGTAGACGACCCAGGTGATGAACGCCCAGACCTCCTTGGGGTCCCAGTTCCAGTAGGCACCCCACGCGTACTCGGCCCAGATCGGCCCGGCGATGAGGGCCGCGAAGGTCCACAACGGGAAGCCGACCGCGTGCACCCGGTAGGCCAGCCGGTCCAGGCCGTCGGAGTCGGGGAACATCGACAGCAGTCGCGCGCCGCGCACGCTGCCCTTGCGGGCCACCCGCTCCTTGATCAGGAAGACGGTCGAGGCGAGCGCGCCGATCGCGAAGGCGCCGGTGGCGAGGATCGCCGCACCGACGTGGATCACCAGCCAGTACGAGTGCAGGGCCGGCACCAACGGTCCGGCCGCGGTCTCCAGCAGCAGGTTCGCGGCCATCAGCACCACGACGAGGAAGGCGGTGACGAAGAGCCCCATCCAGCGCAGCTTGTAGCGTCGCAGCAGCGCCAGGTAGATGAGCGCGACGCCCAGGGCGCCGGTCATCGTGAACTCGTACATGTTGCCCCACGGCACGCGCGCGGGCTCGCTGGCGAACGCCCGGGTGATCACCGCGACCGTGTGCAGCAACGCGCCGACCGCGGTGAGCGCGATGCCGATCCGGGCGGCCTGCTCGACCCGGAACTCCCACTGCTCGTCGCGTGGCGCCTCGGGGGCGGTGTCGACGGGCGGGGCGGCGCCTGCGGTGGTGTCCGCGCCGACGGCGGCCGGCACCGGCGTCGCGGCCGCGTTGCGGGGCCCGCTCATCACGCGCGCCCACTCCACGATGTGGGCGAACAGCGCCAGGGTGTAGACGATCGAGGCGAACATGATCGCCCGATCGCTGATCAGCGCGAAGTCGCTGGGACTCACCGATCCTCCTCCTGCGTCCCACCCGACGACGGCCGGGTGCTCTCTCCAGTATCCGTGGCGGCTCCAGGGGCCAGTGCGTCGGCCAGTGTCCGGAGCTCCTCGTCGAGACCCTCGCCCGCGGTCGTGCGGTCCAGACCCGCGACCTCGACCACGGATCCCTCACCGTCGTCGGCGCGGGTGACCCGCACCCACACCCGGCGACGGCGGACGAACAGTGAGCCCATCAGGCCCAGCAGGGCCAGGCTCACGCCGAGCAGCGCGGTCCCCTTGCCCGGGCTGTCGCTGATCTGGAGCTTGACCCAGCGCTGCCACCCGGTGAACTCCACCGTGCCGCCGCCGTCAGGCAGCGTCGCGCTCTCGCCGGGGCGCAGGTCCATGCGGAAGTCGCGGCCGTCGGCCTTGGTGAACTTCGTCATCCGGTCGGTGTCCAGGGCGAACACCGACTGCGGGACGCCGTCGTCGAGGCCCAGGTCGCCGGCGTAGCCCAGGATCGAGATCCGGGGGTCGAGCGCGTCGGGGAAGGCCGAGTACGGCCCGCGCGCCATGTCGAAGCCGAAGGTCGGGTAGAAGAAGCCGTCGAAGCCCAGCTGCTCGGGTTGGGCGTCGGGCACCTTGAGCACCCCGAAGGAGGCGAAGCTGGCGTCCTGCGGCAGAAACGGCACCGGGCCGTCGTACGCCACGTCGCCGTTGCCGTCGGTGACCTTGAGGATCGGCGCGTAGCCGTGGCCGACGAGGAAGACGCTGAGGCCGTCGACGATCAGCGGGCTGTTCACCTCGATGCGGACGTCGCGCGGCTCGGAGCCGGGCTCGTCGACCACCGACAGGTCGGCCCAGAAGTCGATGGGCTGGCCGGCCTGAGGGCCCTCCTCGAGGAAGCGCGCCTGGAAGTCCTCGACGGTGAACCGCAACGGCACCAGGCCGTCGGGGTCGAAGAGCGATCCTGGCACGAAGTCGTCGTACTGGGTCAACGAGTTGGAGAACCCGTTGCCCACCATGACGATCGCGCCGCCCTTGAAGCCGAACATCTGCCCGTAGGCGAAGGCGATCAGCACGATGATGATCGAGACGTGGAAGACCAGGTTGCCGGCCTCGCGCAGGTAGCCGCGCTCCCCGGACAGCGACCCTTCGCCGGCACGGAGCCGGTAGCGGCGCCGGCGGAGCACCGTGCGGGCCCGCTCGAGCACCTCCTCGGGAGACTCCTGCGTGCGCAGTTCCAGGTAGCCGGGCAGGCGGCCCAGGTTGCGCGGCGCCGGCGGCGGCGGAGTCCGCAGCGCGCGCGCGTAGACCAGCGTGCGCGGGATGATGCAGCCCACCAGCGAGACCATCAGCAGCAGGTAGATCGCGGAGAACCACGGCGAGTCGTAGACCGAGAAGAGGCCGAGGCGCTCGTAGATCGGCGCGAGGTCCGGATGCTCGGCCTTCCAACGTGTCACCCCGATCGCGTCCACGTCGCTCTGCGGGATCACCGATCCCGGCACCGAGGCGAGCGCGAGCAGCAGCAGGAGCAGCAGCGCGGTGCGCATCGAGGTGAGCTGGCGCCACGACCAGCGCAGCAGCTCGCGCGGGCTCAACGACGGCGGCCGGCTCTCCTCGGGACCGGTCGCCGGACGCTCCAGGGTGTCCGCCGCGCTCATACCGCCACCTCGAAGCTCCCAACCCAGCCGCGCAGTTCCGCGACCCACAGATCCCACCACCCGGTCACCAGCAGCAGGCCGACCATCACCAGCATGAGGCCGCCGAAGCGGGTCACCCAGACCTGGTGGCGGCGTACGAAGCGCAGCGCGCCCAGACTGCGGCGGTAGGCCAGGCCCAGGACCAGGAAGGGCAGACCCAACCCCAGGGAGTACGCCACGCCCAGCACGGCGCCGCGCGCGGCGGTGCCCTCGGTGTAGGCCAGGGCCTGGACCGCGGCGATCGTGGGCCCCAGGCACGGCGTCCAGCCGATCGCGAAGAGCAGCCCCAGCAGCGGCGCGGCGCCGAGCCCGACGGCGGGCACCTTGTGCAGCCGCATGTCGCGCTGGAGCCAGGGCACCACCCCGAGGAACACCAGTCCGACCAGGATCGTGACGAAGCCCAGGGCCATGGAGATCTGCTGGCGGTACTCGTAGAGCCAGGCGCTCAGGCTGCCGGTGGTGATGCCGACGACGACGAACCAGACGGTGAATCCGAGGACGAACAGCGCCGTGCCGGCCAGCATCCGACCCCGACGGGCGTCGGAGAGGTCCTCCCCCGAGAGCCCGGTCGCGTAGGAGACGTAGCCCGGCAGCAGCGGTACGACGCACGGCGAGAAGAACGAGACCGCCCCGGCCGCGAGCGCCACCGGGATCGCCAGCAGCATCGTGCCGGAGTTCACCTGCTCGACGAACCAGTCCGCGATGTTCACGAGGCCGCTCCGGCCTCCGCCTCGGGCTCGGGCAGGTCGCGACCGAGCACCTCCTCCACCACGGTGTAGAGGGTCGTGCGGGTGACGCTGTCCAGTGCTCGCGCGGCGATGCGGCCTTCCTCGTCGATGAACACGAAGGAGGGGATCGTCATCGGCGGCAGGGTGCCGTGGAAGGCCAGCAGGGTCGCGCCGTCCGGGTCGTAGATGCTCGGGTAGTCGACGTCGAAACGCTCCAGGAAGCGACGTACGGCGGCGGTGTTGGCGTCGCGCGAGTTGATCCCCAGGAAGGTGACCCCCTCGTCGGCGAGGTCACGGGCCGCCTCGGCCAGCATCGGGGCCTCCTTGCGGCACGGGGCGCACCAGGAGCCCCAGACCGGCATCACCACGACCTGGCCCTCCAGATCGGCGAGGTCCACCGCCTCACCGTCGATGGTCTCGCCCGCGACCGGGCCCTTCGGCAACGGGCGGTCGGCCTCCTCCAGCACCGTGACGGTGCCGTCGGAGGAGACGAAGCCCTGGTTGCCCGAGGAGAACTCCGAGCCACCCGAGCACCCCGCGACCGCCAGCAGCGCGGTCACGGAGGTCGCGGCGAGGACGAGGCGACGGTTCACCGGTCGGTGCCTCCCGGCTTGTCCTCGTCGGCAGCCCCGCCCGCGGAGAACGGCGCGCCTCGGTCCTTGACCGGGATCAGGTCACCGGCAGGCTCGCTGTAAGCGATGGTCAGCACGCGGTCGTCCTCGAAGGTCAGCGTGGTCAGGCTGCACAGGGTGCACTGGCGCTTGCGCGGGTCGTGCAGGAAGGGTCGGCCCTCCAGGTGCAGCCGGGTCACCCAGATCGGCAGCTGGTGGGAGACGATCACGGCCTCGTGACCCTCGGCGGCCACGCGGGCGTCCTCGATCGCCGCCATCATCCGCGGCACGATCTGCTTGTAGGGCTCCCCCCAGCTGGGGCGGAACGGGTTCCACATCAGCAGCCACGACGACGGCCGGCGCAACGTGCCCGAACCCTGGCCGAAGCTCTTGCCCTGGAACTTGCTGGCCGACTCGATCACCCGCTCGTCGTCGACGATCTCGAGTCCGCGCGCCTCGGCCAGCGGCCGGGCCGTCTCCTGGGCGCGCTCCAGCGGGGAGCAGCGCAGATGGGTGATGTCGCGGTGCGCGATCGTCTCCGCCACCCGCTCGGCCATGCGGGTGCCGAGGTCGGAGAGGTGGTAGCCCGGCATCCGGCCGTAGAGCACGCCGGTGGGGTTGTGCACCTCGCCGTGACGGAGGAGGTGGACGACGGTCCTGGTCACGCGGAGGCCCCTTCCGGGTCGGGGACGGCAGCGGCGGCGCGCGCGGCGGCGGGAAGAGCAGCCAGCACCCGGTCCAGCGCAGCGTCGTCGTGGGCCGCGGAGAGGAACCACGCCTCGTACGCACTGGGCGGCAGGTAGACCCCACCGTCGAGCATCGCGTGGAAGAACGCCGCGAACCGGTCGGTGCGCTGCGCCGAGGCCCCGGCGAAGTCGGTGACCGCGGTGACGTCGGCGCCGGCGGTGAAGAAGATCGAGAACATCGTGCCGTCCGCCTGGACGACGTGCGGCACCCCGGCCTCGGACAGAGCAGCCGACGCCGCGTCTCGGACCACGCGGGCCGCATGGTCGACGCGGGCGTAGACGTCGTCGTCGGCCAGGCGCAAGGTGGTCAGGCCCGCGGTCGCGGCCACCGGGTTCCCCGAGAGCGTGCCGGCCTGGTAGACCCCGCCCAACGGCGCCAGGTGAGCCATCACGTCGGCGCGGCCGCCGAAGGCCGCCGCCGGGAAGCCGCCGCCCATCACCTTGCCGAAGGTCATCAGGTCGGGGGTCCAGCCCTCGACCGCTCCGTCGGTGGCCCACTTGCCGCCGCGGGAGAGCCGGAAGCCGGTCATCACCTCGTCGCTGATCAGCAGCGCGCCGGCGGCAGCGCAGGTCCGCGACAGCAGGTGGTTGAAGCCGGGCAGCGGCGGCACCATGCCCATGTTCCCCGCGGAGGCCTCGGTGATCACGCAGGCGATGCGGTCGCCGTACTCCGCGAACGCCGCGGCCAGGGCCTCGGGGTCGTTGTAGGGCAGCACCAGCGTGTGCGCGGTGAAGTCCGCGGGGACGCCGGGAGAGCCGGGCACCGACAGCGCCTCACCTGACCGGAGGGTGGCCAGCCCGGAGCCGGCCGCGGCCAGCAGGGAGTCGACGTGTCCGTGGTAGTGCCCGGCGAACTTCACCACCAGGTCGCGTCCGGTGAAGCCGCGGGCGAGCCGGATCGCGCTCATCGTCGCCTCGGTGCCCGAGGAGACCAGCCGCACCTGCTCGACCGGGGTGCGCTCCACGATCGCGGAGGCCAGCTCGACCTCGGCACTGGTCGGCGCGCCGTACGACGTGCCGCGGGCCGCGGCGGCGGTGACCGCCTCGAGCACCTCGGGGTGCGCGTGGCCCAGCAGCATCGGACCCCAGGAGCAGATCAGGTCGACGTACTCGTGGCCGTCGACGTCCACCAGGTAGGGGCCGTGAGCCCGCTCGATGAAGCGCGGCGTCCCCCCCACCGAGGTGAACGCCCGGACGGGCGAGTTCACCCCGCCAGGGGTCACCTGCTGTGCCCGCGCGAAGAGCGCGGCGGAGGCCGTCGTGGAGCGCGGGGCAGCGGCGGCCGGAGTCGGGGCGGTCACCTCGTCATTCTCGCCGAAGAATCTGAGAATGCCCGGGGCCGTCGGCGCCCCCCACGGGAGACACGGGGCGAGTGTGACGAACGCCATGTTCCGCCGGCGTCGACGGGGCGTCCGTCGCCCTGAATGTCACACTTAGTCGTCTTCGGGACTTTCCTCTCGCGACGGGTGACCGTCGTCATACACTCGAACCTCGTGCGTCTCCTCCTCGGAAGGGACGACGGCGACGAAAGCCGCTGCCGCCCCGACGTAACCAAACCGGGGCCGTTGCGTTGATGTCCGCAGGTGGGAAGCCCGTGACTTCGGGTAACGGGCTGGGGCAAGGAAGTGGGAGACACATGACCAAGCGCATGACCAACTGGCAGAAGGCCACCGCACTGGTGCCTCTCGTCCTGCTCTCCGGGGCGTGGACCGCCAGCCTGACCGTGTCGAGCGCCACGGCGACCGCGGAGCCCGAGGTTCCCTCCCTGCCCGACGGTCGCACCGTCCCCGCCGAGGCCGTCGAGGCCCCCGCCAACATCTCCGCCCCCGGCGAGATCGCCCCCGGCGTGCCCGTCGGCGGCGAGCAGAAGGTCGTCTCCTCCGCCTCCGCCAACGGCATCCCCTCGGCCGCCCTGGCCGCCTACCAGCGTGCCGCCCAGGTCATCGACTCCGCCGACCCCGGCTGCAACGTCTCGTGGCCACTGGTCGCCGCGATCGGTCGTGTCGAGTCCGACCACGGCCGCTACGGCGGCAACAGCCTCAACGCCGAGGGCGTCTCGGTGCCCGGCATCTACGGCATCGCCCTCGACGGCTCCAACGGCACCGCACGGATCACCGACACCGACGCCGGCGAGTACGACCGCGACACCCGCTTCGACCGCGCCGTCGGCCCGATGCAGTTCATCCCCTCCACCTGGTCGGTGGTCGGCGTGGACGGCGACGGTGACGGCAAGCGCAACCCGCAGGACATCGACGACGCGGCGCTCTCGACCGCGGTCTACCTGTGCTCGGGCGACGAGGACCTCTCCACCCGTGCGGGCCAGGAGGGTGCGGTCTACCGCTACAACCACAGCAACGACTACGTGCGCCTGGTGCTCTCGATCATGGAGGCCTACGCCTCCGGCGACTTCTCCGCGGTGCCCAACAGCGCCACCGAGCAGACCACGTTCACGCCGTACTTCGGTGACTCCGTCTTCAGCGTCGGCACCAAGGGCTCCAAGCCGACCAAGCCGAAGCCCTCCCCGAGCGCCACGCCCGAGCCCGGTGACTCGACGGGCGGCGGCGACACCGGCGGTGGGACCGACGGCGGCACCGATGGCGGCACCGGCGGTGGCGGCGCTCCCGACCCCGGCAAGGTCGTCCAGGACACCGTCAAGGACGTCACCGACACCGTGAAGAACGTGCTGACGCCGGTCCAGGTCGCCACCCAGTACTGCCAGACCTCGATCTCCGGCAAGGAGCTCAACGCTCTCGGCGGCCTCGGCGCCTGTGTCGACGCGTACCTCAAGGGCGGCGCCTCGGCGGTCCAGAACCTGATCGACGGCCTCCTCGGCATCGTCGGCGGGCTGCTCGGCCAGAAGTAACCGCCCACTGGTCGCGTCTTCCCGCCGACTGGTCGGGTCTTCCCGGCGACTGGTCGGGTCTTCCCGGCGACTGGTCGCGTCTTCCCGGCGACTGGTCGGGTCTTCCCGGCGACTGGTCGGGTTTATCGCCGGAGAAGCTGCGCCGCCTCGGTCGCCCAGTACGTGAGCACCGCATCGGCACCGGCCCGCCGGATGCTGGTCAGCGTCTCCAGGATCGCGGCCTCCCGGTCGATCCAGCCGTGGGCGGCCGCGGCCTCGACCATGGCGTACTCCCCGGAGATGTTGTACGCCGCCACGGGCACGTCCACCGCGTCGCGCACCTCGCGCAGGACGTCCAGGTAGGCCAGCGCGGGCTTGACCATCACCATGTCCGCGCCCTCGGCGACGTCGAGCAGGGCCTCGCGTACGCCCTCGCGCCGGTTGCGCGGATCCTGCTGGTACGTCCTCCGGTCGCCCTGAAGCGAGGAGTCGACGGCCTCACGGAAGGGGCCGTAGAACGCCGAGGCGTACTTGGCCGAGTAGGCCAGGATCGCGACGTCGCGGTGGCCCGCGGAGTCCAGCGCACGACGTACGGCGCCGACCTGGCCGTCCATCATCCCGCTGGGCCCGACCACCGCCACCCCGACCTCGGCCTGGGCGATCGCCATGGCGGCGTAGACCTCGAGCGTGGCGTCGTTGTCCACGGTCCCGTCGTCGGCCAGCACCCCGCAGTGCCCGTGGTCGGTGAACTCGTCGAGGCACAGGTCGGCCATCACCGGCAGCGCGTCGCCGACCTCAGCGACGACATCGGCGATGGCCACGTTGAGGATGCCGTTCGCGTCGCAGGCGCCGGTGCCGCGCGCATCCTTCACGGCCGGTACGCCGAACAGCATGATCCCGCCGAGCCCCACCTCCGCTGCCTCGGCAGCTGCCTTCCGCAGGGTGTCGCGGGTGTGCTGGACGACCCCGGGCATGCTGCTGATCGGCACAGGCTCGGTCGCGCCCTCGCGGACGAAGACGGGCAGCACGAGCTGGCCCGGGGCGAGCGAGGTCTCAGCGACCAGTTCGCGCAGAGCCGGGGTGCGGCGCAGACGACGGGGACGGATCTCGGGAAAGCCCATGCGGTCAGCCTACGGGCGCGTTCGGCGCGCAAGATCTGACCAGTCGCGCGAAAGACGCGACCAGTGGGCAGCAAAACCCGACCAGTCGGCGGGAAAACCCGACCAGTCGCGCGCAAGACCCGACCAGTCAGCGGAAAGACCTGACCAGTCGCGCGAGGGCTACTTGGAGCCGGTGGCGTTCCGACGACCCGACGGCCGGCGCTCGGACGGCTTGGTGACCGGCTGACCGGCCTCCAACAACGCCGTGCGCCGCGAGGCACCGAAGTCGGCCAGCGCGTCCACGACAGCCTCGACCGACGGGGTCGGGGCCATCACGTCGACCCGGAGCCCGTGCTCCTCGGCGGTCTTCGCGGTCTGCGGGCCGATCACCGCGATCACCGTGGAGGCGTGCGGCTTGCCCGCGATGCCGACCAGGTTGCGCACGGTGGAGGACGAGGTGAACACGACCGCGTCGAACTTGCCGGACTTGATCGCCTCGCGCACCGGCGCCGGCGGCGGAGCTGCCCGCACCGTGCGGTAGGCGGTCACGTCGTCGACCTCCCAGCCGAGCTCGATCAGCCCGGCCACCAGCGTCTCGGTGGCGATGTCGGCGCGGGGCAGGAAGACCCGGTTGATCGGGTCAAGCAGTTCGTCGTACTCGGGCCAGTCCTCCAGCAGGCCGCGCGCGGACTGCTCACCCGAGGGCACCAGGTCGGCGCGCAGGCCCCAGTCGGCCAGCGTGGCCGCGGTCTTCTCCCCCACCGCGGCGATCTTGAGTCCGGAGAAGGCGCGCGCGTCCAGGCCGTACTCCTCGAACTTCTCGCGCACCGCCTTCACCGCGTTGAACGAGGTGAACGCGATCCACTCGTAGCGACCCTCGACCAGCCCACGGACGGCCTTGTCCATCTGCTGCGGGTTGCGCGGCGGCTCGACGGAGATGGTCGGCACCTCCTCCGGCGTCGAACCGTAGGAGCGCAGCCGCGCCGACAGCGACCCGGCCTGCTCCTTGGTGCGGGGCACCAGCACGCGCCAGCCGAACAGCGGCTTGGTCTCGAACCACGACAGCGTCTCGCGCAGGTTCACCACGTCACCGACGACGGTGATCGCCGGCGGCGTCATCTCGGCGGCGGCCGCGTCGCGGGCGATGTGCTCCAGGGTCGACACGACGGTGCTCTGGGCGGTCGTGCCGCCCGCACGGGTCATCGCGACCGGGGTCTCGGGAAGTCGTCCGGCCTCGATCAGCGCGGCGGCGACGGTCTCGATGGAGCCGACCGCCGAGAGCAGCACCAGCGTCTTGTCGTCGGCGTACCACTCCCAGTCGATCTTGGCCTCCGCACACGAGATCACCGCGATCTCCCGGTCGTGCTTGGTGGTCAGCGGGATCCCCGCGAAGCCCGGCACCGAGGTGGCCGACGAGACCCCCGGCACGATCTCGAAGGGGATCCCCTCCTTCACGCACGCCTGGGCCTCCTCCGGACCGGAGGCGAACAGGAACGGGTCGCCGGTCATCAGCCGGACGGTGCGCTTGCCGGCCTTGGCCTGCCGCACCACGACCTTGGCGCGGGCGGCGTGGGTCAACGGTTGGCCGTCGGTGCCGAAGCCACCGTCGACGAACTCGGGCTCCTCACCCCCGGCGATCACCGCGCGCACGAGTGCCTCGTGGCCGGGGTCCTCGGTGACGACGACCTCGGCGGCACGGAGCAGTTCCACGGCCCGCACGGTGAGCAGGTCGGGATCGCCCGGACCGGACCCCACGAACGACACCATCCCGACAGGACGGGTGGTGCGGGTACGGCGGGTGGTCTCGGTGCCGGTGGGCTGCTGGGTCTTGCTCACGTCTGCCTTCTCGTACGTCGTGCGGGGCGCCTGCTGGACAGGGCCGGCGGTGGGGCTGGACTCCACGACGGGAGTCCGGGAGGGGGCTGGGGTGCTGGCCGGTCAGGTCAAGGGACCGGCTCTCCTAGCAGCGTGCTCGCCCCGTCCTCGATCATCTCCGCGGCCAACGCGGCTCCGACCTTGTCCGCGGAGTCCAACGGCCCGCTGGCCGAGCGCCGCACGCTGAGCATCCCGTCGAGGGAGAGCGCGACGGCCCGGATCCAGAGTTCCTCGCCGTCCTCGCCCTCGACCACGTCGGCCAGCGCTCCGACGGGGGCGCTGCACCCGGCCTCCAGATCAGCCAGGACGCGCCGTTCCGCGGTGACGGCCGCACGGGTGCCGGGGTCGTCCAGGGCCGCGGCGACCGCGGTGACGAGCTCGGCGTCCCCGGCGCGCAGCTCCACCGCGAGGGCGCCCTGCCCCGGGGCGGGAAGCATCTGCAGGGGGTCGAGCACCTCGGTGGCCTCGTCGGCCCGGCCCAGCCGGGCCAGGCCGGCTCGCGCCAGCACGACCGCGTCCAGCTCGCCGTTGCGCACCTTGGCGATCCGGGTGTCGACGTTGCCGCGGACGGGCACGATCTCCAGCCCCAGTCCGAGCGCGAGCAGTTGGGAGGCGCGGCGCGGGGATCCGGTGCCGATGCGCGATCCCACGGGCAGCTCACCCAGGGTGAGCCCGTCGCGTGCCACCACGACGTCGCGCGGGTCCTGGCGCTGCGGGATCGCGGCCAGCGCCAACTCGGGGTGGGGCGTGGTCGGGAGGTCCTTCAGGGAGTGCACGGCGACGTCGACGTCACCGCGCAGCAACGCGTCGCGCAGCGCGCCGACGAAGATGCCGACGCCACCGAACGAGGCGAGCGGCGACTGGTTCACGTCGCCCTCGGTGGTGACCTCGACCAGTTCGACGGCGACGCCCAGCGCCTGGGAGAGGGCGTCGGCGACGTGGCCCGACTGGGTGCGCGCCAGCACGGAGGCACGCGTGCCCACGCGCAGGGTGGAGGGCAGTCCGGTGCTCACGAGATCTTCTCCGCCCGCGTCACGGCCTCCACGGCCTGCTGGTCGAGCGCGAAGAGCTCGGCCAGCGCCGCGGCGTACGACACGGCCCCGGTGCTGTTGGCCAGTTCCTTGACCCGCACGGTCGGCTGGTGCATCAGCTTGTCCGCGACGCGACGTACGGCGTGCTCGAGCTCGGCGCGCACCTGCGGCTCCAGGTCCGGCAGCCGGCTGTCGAGCCGGGCCAGCTCGGCCTCGACGACGCCGGTCGCCATGGTCCGCAGGGCCACCACGGTCGGGGTGACGCTGGCCAGGCGACGCGCGTTGAGGAAGGCCTGGATCTCCTCGGCGACGATGTGCCGCACGCCCTGGACGTCCTGCCCTGCCTCGTGATCGTCCTCGCCGAGTTCCTCGGCCAGGCGGGCCAGGTCGATCAGCAGGACACCGGGAAGGTCGGCGACCGCGGGGTCGACGTCGTGCGGCATCGCGAGGTCGATGACGGCCAGGGGCGCGCCGTCGGGACGCGCCGCCGCGAGTTCCTCGGCGGTGAGCACGACGCCGACGGCTCCGGTGCAGGAGACGACGAGGTCGGTGCCGGCGAGCTCGGCAGGGAGGGCGTCGAGAGAGGCCGGCCGGCCGTCGTACTGCTCGGCCAGGCGCGCGGCCTTGGCGGGGGTGCGGTTCAGCACCACGATCTCGCCGAGCCCGGCCCGCGAGAGCGTGGAGACCGCGAGCGAGGCCATCGCCCCGGCTCCGACGACGACGGCGCGACGACCCGTGAGATCGCCGAGATGGGCCGCGGCGCGCTCCAGGGAGACCGAGACCAGCGACGGGGCGACCCGGTCGATGCCGGTCTCCGCGTGCGTCCGCTTGGCGACCCGCAGGGCCTGCTGGAAGGCGGCGTTCAGGGCCGTGCCGACAGTCCCCAGTTCCTGGCCGAGCCGCAGGGCCTCGCGCGCCTGGCCCAGGATCTGGCCCTCGCCCACGACCATCGAGTCCAGCCCGGCCGCGACGTGGAAGAGGTGCGAGATCGCGCCGTCGTCGTAGTGCACGTAGAGGTGCGGGACGACGTCCTCCGGCGACTCTCCGGCGAGCTCGCAGAGGTGGCGGCAGATCGACTCGACGCTGCCGTGGAACCGTTCGACGTCGGTGTAGATCTCGATCCGGTTGCAGGTCGCCAGCACGGTGGCCTCCTGCACGTGGTCGGTGAGGTGGACCGCGTGCACGAGCTTCTCCACGCCCTCGGCGTCGAGGGCGAGCCGCTCGAGCAGGGCGACCGGGGCGCTGTGGTGGGAGATGCCCACGACCAGGACGCTCATGTGCCCACCGCCGCGGAGAGGGACGCCCCACCGTCGAGGCCGGCCGGGGCCGACTCGGCCAGAGCCTTGCGCTGCTCGTGGTAGGCGAGGATCTGCAGTTCGATGGAGAGGTCGACCTTGCGCACGTCGACCCCGGCGGGGACCGAGAGCACGACCGGGGCGAAGTTGAGGATGCTGGTCACGCCGAGGGCGACCATCCGGTCGCAGACCTCCTGGGCGGCCTCGGCCGGGGTGGCCAGCACGCCGATCGCCACGTGCTCGGCGGCGACGATGCTCTCGAGCTCGTCGAGCCCGCGGATCATCAGGCCGGCGACCTCCTCGCCGACCCGCGCGGGGTCCGCGTCGAGCAGGGCGACGATCCGGAAGCCTCGGGAGGTGAAGCCGGCGTAGTTGGCCAGGGCGTGGCCGAGGTTGCCGATACCGACGATGACGACGGCGAGGTCCTCCGTGACGCCGATCTCGCGCGCGATCTGGTAGCGCAGGTACTCCACGTCGTACCCGACCCCGCGGGTGCCGTAGGAGCCGAGGTAGGAGAGGTCCTTGCGGAGCTTCGCGGAGTTGACCCCCGCGGCCGCGGCGAGCTCCTCGCTGGAGCAGGTGCGGGTGCCGCGATCGGCGAGCGCCACGAGGGCGCGCAAATAGACCGGCAGTCGGGCGACGGTGGCCTCCGGTATGCCGCGCTGCCCGGTCTCGGATCGGGTGCCGGCACGTGAGAGGTCCGAGCCCGCGTCGGCGCGTGCGTCACGTGCTGGACTCACGATGCTCCTGCGCTAGCCGTGGGACGGGGGTTACGGCACGTTCACTGTAGGAGTTTGTGAACGTGAGAACAAACTCGCGGGTAGCGTCTTCTAGCACAAGGTGACGTGGCTCACGTCACGGGGGTCACTGGTCCCTCACGGGTCCCTCAGCCGCCCAGCGCCGCCCGAAGCCTGGCGGGGTCCACCCGCCAGTACGAGTGCTGCCGCCCGTCGACGAGCACGACGGGGATCTCCTCGCCGTACCGCTCCCTCAGCTCGGCGGAGGTGGTGATGTCGATCTCGACGAACTCCTCGCCGAGGTCGGCGCAGACCGCCTCGACGATCGCTCGGGCGTCGTCGCAGAGGTGGCAGCCGGCCTTGCCGTAGAACGTGACCCGGGCGCTCACTCGAGCAGCCCCAGGTGCTGGCGCCGGATCGTGGCCCGGAGCTTGCCCTTGGCGATCTTGCCGGTGACCGTGTGCGGCAGTTCCGAGACGACCTCGAGGACGCGGGGCTGCTTGAAGCGGGCGAGCCTGCGGGCACAGGCCGCCAGGGCACGCTCGCGCAGGTCGGCGGGGTCGACTCCGGGACGGGCGCGCAGGTAGGCGTGGACGGCCTCGCCGGTCTCCTCGTCGGGCATCCCGACGACGGCGGCCTCGGCGACCCCCTCGACCTCGCGCAGGACGTCCTCGATCTCGGAGGGATAGACGTTGAACCCGGAGACCAGGATCAGCTCCTTGAGACGGTCCACCAGGAAGAGGTCGCCGTCCTCGTCGAGGAAGCCGACGTCGCCGGTGGCGAGCCAGCCGTCGACCGGCCCGTCTGCCCGGTCGGGCCAGTAGCCGTCGAAGAGGTTGTCGCCGGCCACCAGGATCTGCCCGGGGTCCTCACCCTCGGGCGCCGCTCCGGAGTCGTCGACCAGCCGGACGCGTACGCCGGGCAGCGCCCGCCCGACCGAGCCGGGCTTGGCGGGGCCACCTCCGGCGCTGCACAGCGTGCTGGTCACCACCGGAGCAGCCTCGGTCAGCCCGTAGCCCTGATGGACGCTCAGACCGGTGCGCGAGGTGAACTCCGCGGCGACCTCCGGGGCGAGCGGCGCGGAGCCCGAGACCACCAGTCGCACCGAGGCGAGCCGATCGGCCAGATCGGGGACCCGGCGCCAGTGCCCGAAGACCGCAGGAGCGACCGGCAGGACGGTGACGCCGTGGTCGGCGATGTGCACCAGCGCCTGCTCCGGGTCGAAGGACTCCGCGAGCACCAGACGGGCGCGCTGCCGGACCACCGACCCGAGCACGGCGTTGAGTCCGTAGACGTGGAACAGCGGCAGCACGCCGTACACGACGTCGCCGCTGCCGACCATCGGCGGGTCGACCGCGGCGGCCTGCTCCAGGTTCGCCACGAGCGCACGGTGGGAGAGCATCGCCGCCCGGGGACGTCCCGAGGCTCCCGAGGTGTAGAGGAGCACGGCCAGCGCCTCGGGATCGCGCGCCGGCGGGAGGTCGATCGGGTCGGAGGTGAGCAGGTCGTCCCAGCGCACCTCGCCGGGCAGGGCCGGCACCCCGACCGTGACCACGGCGGGGACCGGCGTGCGGGCCACCAGGTCCTCGTCGGCTCCGACGAGCGCATCCTGGATCCCCGCGACCACCGAGCGCGCCGGGGTCACCGTGCTCGCGTCGGCGACGATCAGCCGGGCGCCGCAGTCGGCCACCATCCGAACGAGTTCGCCGGTCGCCGAGCGCGGGTTGACCGGTACGGCGACCAGCCGGGCCCGCAGCACCGCGAAGTAGGCCTGCACCAGTTCCAGGCGGTTCGCGGTGTCGATGACCACCCGGTTGCCGGCGACCAGGCCGCGCTGCTGCAGTCCGTGGGCCAACCGCGAGACCGAGTCGTCGAGCTCGGCCCAGGTCAGCGAGCGGCCGGACCCCGCCTCCACCACCGCCACCTGGTCCGGTACGGCGACGGCGGCCTCCGCGAGGAGCTCGGCGAGGTTGGCGCTGACTCCGTTCACGCGGCGAGTCTTCCACACGGGTCCCACCTCCCCCACGCCACTACGCTGGGCCTCGTGAGCAGCACCCCCGACCCCGGCCGCCCGCGCAAGAACCTGCGCCAGCGCTCCGTGCTGGCCGGGGAGGCGGCAGCCGCCGCGCGCGAGGTGGAGTCGGCCCTCGAGACTCCGGCGGACCCGACGGCGGCGGCGTTCTTCGACGTCGACAACACCGTCATGCAGGGGGCCTCGATCTTCCACCTGGCCCGCGGCCTGCACCGTCGCCAGTTCTTCACCACCCGCGACATCCTGAGCGCGGCCTGGAAGCAGGCGTACTTCCGCCTCGTCGGCGTGGAGGACCCCGAGCACGTCGCCGAGGCCCGCGCCTCGGCGCTGTCCTTCATCAAGGGCCACCCCGTGGAGGAGCTCGAGGCCCTGAGCGAGGAGATCTTCGACGAGACGATGGCGGAGCGGATCTGGCCGGGCACCAAGGCCCTGGCCCAGATGCACCTCGATGCGGGGCAGCGGGTCTGGCTCGTCACGGCCGCGCCGGTCGAGGTTGCGCGGGTGATCGCGCACCGGTTGGGACTGACCGGGGCGCTGGGTACCGTCGCCGAGCACGTCGACGGGGTCTACACCGGGCACCTGGTCGGCGAGATGCTCCACGGCCCGGAGAAGGCGATCGCGATCACCGCCCTCGCGGAACGGGAGGGGCTCGACCTGAGCCGCTGCGCGGCGTACTCCGACTCGTTCAACGACGTGCCGATGCTGAGCCTCGTCGGGGACCCGTGCGTGATCAACCCGGACGCCCGTCTGCGGGAGTACGCGCGGGAGCACGGTTGGCGCATCCGCGACTACCGGACGGGCCGCAAGGCCGCCAAGGCCGGGCTCTTCGCCGCCGGGGTGGCCGGCGCGGTCACCGGGACGGTGGCTGCCGGCGTGGCGATCCGCCGACGGTCGTTCTGAGCGAACATCGGACGTGATCTGCGCCACGTCGGGCTCGGGTGACCCTCTCCCGAGCTGCCCGGTTTTTCCTGTTACCCCTGGTTGCACCAGTCCGAAGTGGGACAAAGTCCCTAGGTCACGGGCCTAAAGTCAAATTTCTCACTCCCCGGGCCAGAACGGGGCATCGAAGTTATCCTTGAAGCCGTGTGACCGGCCGGTAGCAACACGCCGAAACCGCGTCATACGCGAGCGACAACGACGTCTCCTCGACGTTCGGCCCACGCCGGACACCGAGTGTCGTCGTCGCTCCAGGGCTGGGAGGCCCGGAGAGCCCACCGGGGAGGGAGAGCCATGTTCACGCGGGAGCCGGAGTTCGGCCGAGGCTTCGACGCCTTGCGCCTGGCTCTGGCGCAGGTGCTCGGCACCGCCCCCCTCGCCGCAGGCGCGGCCGGAGGCACCTGGCTCATGTCCGAGGCCGTCGTGGACGCGGGACCTCAGGCCGCACCCGAGCCGCCCTCGGACCGCGACCTGGCCGTCTCCTCCGAGACCGACGAGGCCGAGCAGACCCGGCTGATCGCGCTCGTGGAACTCGCCCGCGGCGGTGACGCCGAGGCGTTCGGGATGCTCTACGACCACTACCACAGCTCGGTCTTCCGCTTCCTGTACTACCGGGTCGGCTCGACCGCCCTGGCCGAGGACCTGACCTCGGAGACCTTCTTCCGTGCGCTGCGGAGCATGAGCTCGTTCCGCTGGCAGGGCAAGGACTTCGGCGCGTGGCTGATGACGATCGCGCGCAACCTCACCACCGACCACTACAAGTCGGGCAAGACCCGCCTCGAGATGGCCACCGAGGACATGACGCCGCACGACTCGGCGACCGAGGGTCCCGAGACCGCCGTGCTGGCGAGTCTGACCAACGAGGCCCTGCTCACGGCCCTGCGCCAGCTCCCCGACGAGCAGCGGGACTGCCTGATCATGCGCTTCCTGCAGGGGCTCTCCATCGCGGAGACCGCCGAGATCCTCGGCCGCAGCACCGGCGCGGTCAAGCAGCTCCAGCTACGCGCCGTACGCAACCTCGCCAAGCTGATGCCGGAGGGTCTGCGATGAGTCTCCGCAGCGCTGCCCTGGCTACGAAAACGATGACGTCCGTCACCGTAACCAGCACCCCGGCCCGGTCGTTGGACCTGATGACGGTGGCTGCACCGCACGCACTCACCTCCTTCCTTCTCATGACGGGATCCACGCGATGACCTCCCTGTTGGGCGCAAAGAAGCGCGCCGAGGAGTTCGCCGCCGCGGTCGACGGCACCCCGGCGGACGCTCGCCCCGAGTTCGCCGACCTCGTCGGCGTCGTCGGCGCGCTGCGCGCCGCCGCTCCGCCCGCCCCGCGCGCGGAGTTCTCCGTCGCCCTGCGCGAGCGACTCATGGCCGAGGCCGCCACCTCGCTGACCGCGCAGCAGTCTCTCGCACTGCCGCCGCGCAAGAAGGGCACTCGCGAGCGCCGCCTGGTCCTCGCCGCCTCTGCCTTCGTCCTCGTCGGCGGTTCGGCAGGCATGGCCGCCGCCGCCCAGAACGCTCTGCCCGGCGACACGCTCTACCCGATCAAGGAGATCCTCGAGCGCGCCCAGGGCCAGGTGCAGACCAACCAGGCCGACCACGGTCGCGTGCTTCTGGGCCAGGCGGACAGCCGTCTCGCCGAGGCCGAGGCGTTGCTCGCACAGTCCCCGGACTCCGCTGAGGTGCCCGCCACGATCGACGCGTTCGCCGCTCAGGCCCAGGAAGGCGCCGAGTACCTCCTCGAGGCCTACAACGAGGACCGTGACCCTGCCCTCATGCAGGAGCTCCGGGACTTCGCCGCCGAGGGCAGCGCCACGCTCCAGGAGCTGGCCAAGGTCGCGGGCCCCGACGCGCTCTCCTCGCTCGCCGAGGCCGCGGCGCTGCTGCAGCAGATCGACGGCAAGGCTGCCTCGCTGTGCCCGACCTGTGACGGCGGTCTGCCCGCGATCCAGCTCCCCGCGATGATCCGCTCGCTGGGTGACGTGCAGGCGGCGCTCGAGGCCGCGCGCGGTGCGAACCTCGACAACGGCACCCGCACCCCGCTCGGGGTCGACCAGGCGCCTCGCAACGAGGACGGCACGGCCGGCACCGGCGGCACCAAGGAGCCCGGTACGCCGGCTCCGTCGGGCCAGCCCGGGGGTCTCCTCGACGACGTCGTGGGTGGCATCACCACCGGCGGCCAGTCCGGCGGAGACGGGCCGCTGGCGCCGGTCGAGGACCTCACCGAGGGGCTGCTGGACACCGTCGGTGGCCTGCTGAACCCGGAGAAGGACACGTCCGGGAAGACCGGCAAGAACTCCTCCGGCCAGGACGGGTCCACCAAGGACTCCGGCTCCGGCGACGACGAGGGACTCATCGGCGGCCTGCTCGGCGGCCTGGGCTGACCCTCCGCCTCCTCGATGGTTGAGGAGGGCGAGCTCCTCGGTGGTTGAGGAGGGCGAGGAACGAGCCCGTCTCGAAACCACCCTGCCCGCCAACCTGCGGGCACCGCGGGTTCGAACCTCAGTGGAAGACGGACTTGCGCCGCATCAGCAGTGAGTAGAGCGTCTGCTGGATGGTCTCGCGCACCTGGTCGGTGAGGTTGAAGACCAGCATCGGGTCATCGGCCGCGCCGGGGTCGTAGGAGTCGGTGCGGATCGGCTCCCCGAACTCGATGATCCACTTCGACGGGAGCGGCACCAGTCCGAGCGGGCCGAGGAGCGGGAAGAACGGCGTGATCGGGATGTACGGCACGCCGAGGAGCCGCGCCAGCGCCGGCACGTTGCCCACCAACGGGTAGATCTCCTCAGCGCCCACGATCGAGCACGGCACGATCGGCACCCCAGTCCTGATCGCCGCCGAGACGAAGCCACCGCGTCCGAAGCGCTGCAGCTTGTAACGCTCGGAGTAGGGCTTGCCGATGCCCTTGAAGCCCTCGGGCCAGACCGCGGCGAGCTCGCCTCGGCTGAGCATCCGGATCGCGTCCTCGTTGCAGGCCAGCGTCGCCCCGCCCTTGCGCGCGAGCTCCCCGATGAAGGGAAGCCGGAAGACCAGGTCCGCCCCGAGGGGACGGAGGTGGCGCCCCGTGGTCTCGTGGACGGCGAAGAGCGTGACCAGCCCGTCGACCGGGATCGTCCCCGAGTGATTGGCCACGACCAGCGCGCCACCCTCGGTCGGGATGTTCTCCACCCCGCGAACCTCGACGCGGAACCACTTGGTGGCCAGCGGCCGCACCAGCGCGAGCAGGAAGTTCTCCGTGATCTCGGGGTCCAGACCGTACTCGTCGACCTCGTAGTCACCGGTCACCCGACGCCGCAGGAACGCGAGCATCTGGGCGAGCTTGCGCTCGACGACGGGGGCGGCGGCGGGAGCCGCCGTGTCCGGCATCAGCGACACCACCGAGTCCGCGGCGGACCCCGAGCCGCCGTCGGTCGCGCCCGCGGAACCGTCCGCGAGCGACCCGGAGGCAGAGGCAGCGTCGGAGCCGGCTTGTGCGCCGGAGCGCTGGGCCTCGGAGGCCGGCGCGGCAGCAGCCTGCTCGGCGTACGAGGCGGAACGCTCGGCTCCCGCACCGTCTGGCGCCCCGGGGTTCCGCGCCTGTTGCGGATCGGCGGGCGAGGCGGAGGGCGTCCCCGAGGACTGCGCTGCGGGCTGGCTCGCGGGCTGCACCGGCGGCTGGCTCGAGCGCGCTCCCGGGGCGAGGCTTCGCGAGGTTGCCGACGGCTTCTCACGCCCGGACCCGCGCCCCGGCTTGCCACGAGTGCCCAAGGGGATGATCTCGGCGTCAGCCATGGGTTCCTCCGAGCTTGGCGTGGACGAGGTGTTCCAGGGACACGACCGGGTGCTCCTGCAGCACGCGCGGCGCGATCGAGCGGCCGAGCTCGAGCAGGGCCTGCTCGGTGGTGAAGCTCGGCTCGAAGCCGAGCACGGTGCGCATGCGGGTGGTGTCCACCCCTCGACCGTAGGTCAGGAAGGCCAACTGCTCGGGCGAGAAGTCAGCGACCCCGAGCCGCGCCTGGCGCAGGAGCGAGCCCAGGCTCGACATCGCGAAGCCGGGCATCGGCACCGTCGGCCGGCCCAGTTTGCGCAGCGCCTGCGACATGGTGAGCACCCCGTCGCCGGCGACGTTGAAGGTGCCGTGCACCCCCGCCAGGGCGGCATGGTGCAGCACGGCGACCAGGTCGTCGTAGTGCAGCAACTGCAGGCGGGCGTCGTACCCGATGACCTTGGGCACCGGCGACAACCGGAAGTACGCCGACAACGGCGAGTGGTGTGTGGAGGAGACCGTGTTGGCGTTGCGGATCAACGTCACGGTGACGTCGGGGCGACGGCGGGAGAACCCCCGTACATACCCCTCGACCTCGAGCACGTCCTTCGCGTAGCCCGTGCGCGGCAGCCGCTTGGCCGACATGTCCTCGGTGAACATCGCCGGGTCGCGGTTGGACGACCCGTAGACCTCCGAGGACGACTTGACGACCAGCCGCTCCAGGCCCGGCGCTCGCTGGCAGGCGGCGAGGAGCTGCATCGTCCCGATGACGTTGTGCTCCTTCATCTGGGTACGCCCACCCAGCGCGCTGGCCGAGGCCACCACGCTGGTGTGCACCACGGTGTCGACGTCCTCGCCCGCGATCACCTTGGCGATGACGGGGTTGCGGATGTCGGCGCGCACGAAGCGCACCTCTCCCAGATCTCCGCGCGGCGGAACCACGTCGACCCCGATGACGCGGCTGACCTGGGGGTCGGCCGCGATCGTCCGGGCGAAACGACCACCGAGGTCGTGCGAGACCCCGGTGACGAGAACGATGCGTCCCATACTGCGACTACCTCGAGGAGTGTGGTGCGGACCCGATGCGGGACGTACGGCGCCGGGCAGAGCGCGGGGCGGGCGCGGACGGTGCCGCGCCTCGACGCGGCTACTTGCCGAGACGGCGACGCTGCACGCGCGTCTTCTTCAGCAGCTTGCGGTGCTTCTTCTTCGCCATGCGCTTGCGACGCTTCTTGATGACAGAACCCACAGTGGACCTTTCCAGCACGATGACCGGCGAGCCGACGCCCGCCGGTCCGGAAGTGCTAAGCGTATCCGCTGCACGGTCGGCCGCACACCACGGGACCACCTCGTGAGGAGTCCGGACGCACGACAGGGCCGGGGCCAGGGACTCACCCTGGCTCCCGACCCGGTCGACGTGAACGGCGGAGCGATCGGAGACGGACCTGGACGGCCGCCTCACGGACGCTCGGGGGACCTCAGCCGGTCTGGTAGAAGCTCCGCTGGAGGTAGTCGTTGACCGCGTCCTCCGGGACCCGGAAGGACCTGCCGACCCGGACCGCCGGCAGCTCACCGGAATGCACCAGCCGGTAGACGGTCATCTTGGACACGCGCATCACCGTGGCCACCTCGGCGACGGTGAGGAACTTGACTCCGGAGACGTCCCCGGAGCTTGATTCGGCCATATTTGCACCGCACTCTCTCGAGCCACTCGCCCCCGGCTTCCCCACCGGAGGTTGGACGATGCGCTCTCAAGGATCGAGCCTAGTGTGACGGGAGTGGTAGCGGATACGACTTGGGCAAAAAGTTAACTCTTTCGTGCGTGTCGTCTGGACAAACGACCGACTCGTGCCTCGCTCTGATCGGACGTATCAGGGCATCGGGTCCAGGCCGGCGAGCGGGAAGACCGCGTTCCGGGTGGCCACGATCGCTCGGTCCAGCCAGGTGTTCGGGTCGTAGCCGGTGCTGAAGTCCCGGTAGACGGGGTTGCGGCCATCGGTCATCCGCATGGGCGCCACCCGGCCCAGCGACTGGTTCACGTGCGCCCGCCACGCGTCGGGGACCTCGACCTCGGGCGGCACCGGGGACCCGGCGACCACCGCGAGCAGGTGCGTCCAAGAACGCGGGACGACGTCCACGACGGCGTACCCGCCGCCCCCGGTGACCACCCACTTGCCGCCGCAGACCTCGTGCGCCAGGTCGTGCAACGCGAGGTAGGACGCACGCTGCCCGTCCACGGTCAGCATCAGGTGGGCCAGCGGGTCCTCGGTGTGGGAGTCGCACCCGTGCTGGGTCACCAGCACGTCGGGAGCGAACTCGCGCACGAGCGGCGGCACCACCGCATGGAACGCCCGCAGCCAGCCCGCGTCGGAGACCCCGGGTGGCAGGGCCACGTTGACCGCGGTGCCCTCCGCCCCTTCCCCGCCGACGTCGTCGGGGAAGCCGGTCCCCGGGAAGAGCATCTGGCCCGTCTCGTGCAGGCTGATGGTGAGCACACGCGGGTCGTCCCAGAAGATCCGCTCGACCCCGTCGCCGTGGTGCACGTCGACGTCGACGTAGGCCACCCGCTGGGCACCGTGATCGAGCAGCCAGCGGATCGCGACCGCCACGTCGTTGTAGAGGCAGAACCCGCTCGCACGGTCCCTCATCGCGTGGTGCAGGCCTCCGGTGATGTTCGCCGCGTGGTCGACCTCACCGGTCCACACGCGGCGGGCGGCCTCCACACTGGCCCCCACGATGTGTGCCCCGGCATGGTGCATGCCGGCGAAGGTGGGGTCGTCCTCGGTCCCCAGCCCGCGGGCGAGGTCGATGCGGGTGGGGTCCTCGCCGGCCACCCGGACCGCGGCGATGAACTCCTCGTCGTGCACGGTCCGCAGCAGGTCGTCCGACGCCACCGGTGCCGAGACGACCTCCAACCCACCGCGCCCCACGACCCCGAGCTCGTCGGCCAGCCGCATCGTCAGGTCCACCCGGACCGGGTTCATCGGATGGCTCGCCCCGAAGTCGTACTCCACCAGGCTGCGGTCGAAGACCGTGCACGCGCGACCTGTCACCGCGACGCCCTCACAGGCCCTCGGCCAGCTGTCGGGACCGGTCGCGGGCCGCCTCCATCGCGGTGAGGAACGCCGCGCGGACCTTGTGGTCCTCCAGCTGCCGGATCGCCGCCGCCGTGGTGCCACCCGGGGAGGTGACCTGCTCGCGGAGCACCGTGGGGTGCTCGCCGGTCTCGCGGAGCAGCTTGGCCGAGCCGACCACGGTCTGCACCACCAGCTCTGCGGCCGTGGTCCGCGGGAGGCCCAGGTGCACGCCGGCCTCGATCATCGACTCCACCACGAAGAACAGGTACGCCGGGCCCGACCCGCTGATGGCGGTCACCGCGTCCTGTTGCTGCTCGGGCACGCGGAGGACCCGGCCGGTGGCAGCCATCAGGTCCTCGGCCTCCTGCAGGTGCTGCTCGTCGCAGTGGGTCCCGCGCGAGATGGCCGCCATCCCCTCGTCGACCAGGGCCGGGGTGTTCGGCATGACCCGCACGACCGCCACGCCCTCGGGCAGGTGCGACTCGATGAAGGCGGTGGTGATGCCCGCGGCCAGGGACACCACGAGCTGACCGGGGCGCAGCTCCGGGGCGATCTCGGCGAGCAGGGTGCTCATGTCCTGGGGCTTGACCACGACCAGCACGGTGTCCGCCGTACGCGCGGCTTCGAGGTTGGAGACCACCGCCACGCCGTACCGCTCGCGCAGCTCGGTCGCGCGCTCCGCACGCTTCTCCCCGACGAGGAGCCGCTCGACCGGACGGCCCGCACGGATCAGTCCGGAGAGCAGGGTCTCCCCCATCACTCCGGCGCCCAGGATCGCCACCACGCCACTCATCCGTTGCCCTTCCCTCGACCCGACCGGCCCTGACGACCAACCCTGACGACCGGTGCGACGACCGTTCAGCCCTGCGAGACCAGCGACCTCAGGAAGAACCGCAGGTTGCTGGGCCGCTCGGCCAGCCGGCGCATCAGGTAGCCGTACCACTCAGCACCGTAGGGGATGTAGACGCGCATCCGTTCACCGGCCGCGGCGAGGCGCCGCTGCTCCTCGGGACGGATGCCGTAGAGCATCTGGAACTCGTACGTCCCGCGCTCCCGGCCGAGCCGCCGGGCCAGAGCGGTGCCGATCGCGATCATCCGGGGGTCGTGGCTGGCGATCATCGGATAGCCCTCGCCCTCCATGAGCACGGACAGGCAGCGCACGTAGGCCCGGTCCACCTCCAGCCGGCTCTGGAACGCGACCTCCTCGGGCTCGTTGTAGGCGCCCTTGCACAGTCGGACGCGTGAACCCGCGGCGGCGAGCGCCCGGCAGTCCTCCTCGGTGCGGTGCAGGTAGGCCTGGAGCACCGCACCGGTGTCGGGGTACTCCTCGCGCAGGGCGTGGAGCACCCGCAGGGTCGAGTCGGTGGTGGTGTGGTCCTCCATGTCCAGGGTCACCGTGGTTCCGGCGGCGGTGGCGGCACGGCAGATCCGGCGTGCGTTCTCGAGCGCCAGCGCCTCACCCCCGGGCAGCGCCTGCCCGATCGCGGAGAGCTTGACCGAGACCTCCGCCCGCGCGGTCAGCCCGCGCTGCACCAGCGCGGTCAGCAGGTCCAGGTACGCCGAGACCGTCGCCTCGGCCTGGTCCCGGTCCAGGGTGTCCTCGCCCAGGTGGTCCAGCGTGCTGTCCAGTCCGTCGCGGGCGAGCTGCGCCACGACGTCGACCGCGGCCGAGGTGGACTCCCCCGGGACGTAGCGGGCGACGACGCCACTGGACACCGGCAAGGTGGTGACCAGGTGCTTGACCCGGTTGCTGCGCGAGAGCACCAGCAGCGGCTGCCTCAACATGACAGCCAGGCTACGACCGTCAGGCCGTCCGGCGCCGCAACGTGGCGGCGCCGAGCGCCAGGAGACCGATCGTGGTGAGCACGATGACGAGCAGGTCGGTCCCCACGCCGGCGGTGTCGCCGTCGAGGGCGACTCCGTTCATCGCGTCCACCGCGTAGGAGAGCGGGAGCAGGTCGCTGATCGTGGCCAGGACGTCGGGCAACTCGTCGCGGGGCACGAACAGCCCCGAGAGCAGGATCTGCGGAAAGACCACGACGGGCATGAACTGCACCGCCTGGAACTCGGTGCGCGCGAAGGCAGAGACGAACAGCCCGAACGCGGTGCCGAGCACCGCGTCGGTGACGGCCACCACCAGCAACAGCGCCACCGGTCCGGCGACGGCCATCCCCAGCGGTCCCACGCTGAGTCCCACGGCCAGCAGAGCCTGCACGGCCGCGACCGTGCCGAAGGCGAGTGCGTAGCCCAGCAGCAGGTCCAGGCGGCCCAGCGGCATCGACAGCAGCCGTTCCAGCGTCCCCGAGGAGCGCTCGCGCAGGGTGGTGACGCTGGTGACCAGGAACATCACCATGAAGGGGATCAGCGCCAGCAGCGGCGGCCCCAACGAGTCGAAGGCCTGCGGTGTGCTCTCGAACATCCAGGCCAGCAGAGCGAGTACGACGCACGGCAGCACCAGCATCATCGCCACGGTGCGGTGGTCGTGACGCAGCTGGGTGAGCACGCGCCGCGTCACCGCCCACGTGACCCGTGGCCTCACCGGGGCGTGCTCTCGACCAGGTGCAGAAAGGCGCCCTCGATGTCGGTGGCCCCGGTGCGCTCGCACAGCTGTGCCGGAGAGCCGTCCGCGAGCAGCCGCCCGCGACGCATCAGCAGCAACCGGTCGCAGCGGGCCGCCTCGTCCATGACGTGACTGGAGACCAGCACGGTCGCCCCGGCGGCGGCGATCCGGTGGAACAGCGCCCACAGGTCGCGGCGCAGCACCGGGTCCAGGCCGACGGTCGGTTCGTCGAGCACGAGCACCTCGGGGCGCCGCAGCAGCGCCACCGCGAGGCTGGTCCGCGATCGTTCGCCACCGGAGAGCCGCCCGACCCGGCGGTCCTTCTGCGGCTGCAGGTCGACCGCCGCGATCGCCCGCTCCACGGCGTGGCCGTCGGCGCCGAGCACGGCGGCGAAGAAGCGCAGGTTCTCCGCGACGGTGAGGTCGTCGTACACGCTGACGGCCTGGGTCACGTAGGCGACGCGGTCGCGCAGGTCGGCCGAACCCGCGGGCCGTCCGAGCACCTCGACGTGGCCCGAGGTCACGATCTGGACCCCGACGACCGCACGCAGCAACGAGGTCTTGCCGGAGCCGCTCGGGCCGAGCAGACCCAGCACCTCACCGGCACGGGCGGTGAAGCCGACCCCGTCGACGGCACGGGTGTCACCGCGCACGACGACCAGATCGTCCACACGCACGGTCGCCCGCGCGGTCACAGACCTTCCTCGCTCCCGGCCAGTTCCTGGTGCGCGAACAGCTGCTGGTCGACGACGGGGGCGAAGTGCAGCCGGGTGAAGGCCAGCGACTCCGCCAGATCGCGCTCGCGCCCGGCCCGGGAGCCGGACCTGCGGGTGTTGACCTCGAGCACCAGGTGGCCGGAGAAGTCCTGCCCCGCCAGGTATTCCAGGAGTTCGGCCACCGGCTGGTTGCCGCGGCCGGGCACGAGGTGCTCGTCCTTGGCGCTCCCGGAGCCGTCGGTGAGATGCAGGTGGCGCAGCGTGGGCCCGAGCTTCCGGGCGAGATCGAGGGAGTCCACCCGCGCCGTGGAGGCATGCGAGACGTCGAGGGTGGTGTGGCGGTAGGGCAGTTCGGCGGGGTCCCAGTGCGGGGCGTACACCTGCATCTCGCGACGCGAGGCCCGCCACGGATACATGTTCTCCACGGCGAAGGCGATCCCGGTGCGGGCCTCGAGATCGGCGATCCCCTCCACGAACCCGCGCGCGTAGTCTCGCTGCCAGCGGAACGGCGGATGCACGACCACCACGTCGGCGCCGACCTCGTGCGCCATCTCCGCGCTGGTCTCGAGCTTGCCCCACGGGTCGGTCCCCCACACCCGCTGGGTGATCAGCAGGCAGGGCGCGTGCACCGCGCACACGGGGACCTCGTGGTACTCCGAGAGGTGCTTGACCTGCGCGATGTCGGCGCTGGTCTCGTCGATGCCCACCATCACCTCGACGGCGTCGTAGCCGAGCCGTCGCGCGATCTCGAAGCCCGTCGCCGTGGTCTCGGGATAGACCGAGGACGTCGACAGCGCCACCACCGGGAACGGCGTCCCGGAAGCGGGTGCGGTGGACTCGCTCATCGGCTCACCCGATGATGCTGATGGCGTCCAGCCGCTCGAGGATGATGCCCTCGCGCAGCGCCCACGGGCAGATCTGCAGCTCCTCCAGTCCGAAGATGTCCATCACGGCATCGGCCACCAGGGCACCGGCCACGATCTGGTGCGACCGCTGCGGGGAGACGCCCGGGAGTTCGCACCGGTGGGCGTCGTCCATCGCCAGCAACTCGGGGAGCTTGGCGGCCAGAACCGCGCGCGGCAGGACGCGGCGCACCCTTGCGCCGTCGGTGGAGGGGGCCGCACCGCAGATGCGGGCCAACGAGCGGAACGTCTTCGACGTCGCGACCGCATGGTCGGGCTCCCCTGCGCGGCGCACCAGGCCGGCGTCGCGGGCCACGGTCGCACGGATCATCTTGCGCAGTTCGCGCACGGAGTCCTCCGTGGGCGGGTCGGCGGTGAGCCACTCCCGCGTCAGCCGGCCGGCGCCCAGCGGCACCGACTGCGCGACGTCGGGGGCCTCGTCGATGCCCGAGGCGATCTCCAGCGACCCGCCACCGATGTCGAAGACCAGCAGGCGTCCCGAGGACCAGCCGAACCAGCGACGCACCGCCAGGAACGTCAGCCGGGCCTCGTCCTCGCCGGGCAGGATGAACACCTCGACCCCGGCCGCCTTGCGGACCCGGGCCAGCACGTCCTCGGAGTTCGTGGCGTCACGGACCGCGGAGGTGGCGAACCCGAGGATCTCCTCGCAGCCCTTGTCCTCGGCCACCGCGATCGCCTGGGTGACGAACTCGACGAGCGCCTCGGTGCCCGCCTCGGTCATCGCCCCCGTGTCGTCGAGATGCTCGGCCAGCCGCAGCGGTTCCTTGAACGAGTACGCCGGCCACGGCGCCGCGCCACCGTGGGCGTCGACGACCAGCAGATGGCCGGTGTTGGAACCGATGTCAAGGACGCCTAGTCGCACGCGTTCAACGTACTCCCACCACCGTCGCGGCGGGTCCCGGTCGCCCAACCTGGTCGGCGCGGCGCGGCGGGCTAGAGTGCGCGGGTGCCCGAGGTCGACCTGGTGTTCCCGCGTGCGTGGGTGGAGTTCCCCGATCCCGCCGAACCCGCCCAGATGCTGCGCTGCGACCTGACCTGGCTCACGTCGCGCTGGACGTGCATCTTCGGCAGCGGATGTCAGGGGATCTACGCCGAGCGGCCCGACGACGGGTGCTGCACGCTCGGCGCCCACTTCGCCGACGACGAGGACGAGCAGCGCGTCACCGCCCAGGTCGCGCTGTTGACCGACGAGGAGTGGCAGTTCCGCGCCGACGGGACGCGCGACGGGTGGATCGAGATCGACGACGACGGCGAGCGCAAGACGCGTGTGCTCGACGGCGCCTGCATCATGCTCAACCGCCCCGGCTTCTCCGGCGGCGCGGGCTGCGCGCTGCACGCGCTCGCCCTGCGCACCGACGTGCACTTCGTGAAGACCAAGCCGGACGTGTGCTGGCAGTTGCCGATCCGGCGCTCCTACCGCACGGTCGAGATCCCCGACGGCAGCAGCTACCTGGAGATCACGATCACCGAGTACGACCGGCGCGGATGGGGCGAGGGAGGTCACGACCTCGACTGGTACTGCTCGGGCAACACCGAGGCCCACGTCGGCGTCGAGCCGGTCTACGTCTCGAACGAGGCCGAACTGGTGGAGCTGATGGGCCGCCCCGCGTACGACGAACTCGTGCGTCACTGCGAGGCGCACCTGCGCTCGCGCAGCGCGCTCGCCCTGCACCCGGCCTCCCGCGACTGAACGCGCGACGGCGCGGGCGTCAGCCCTCCCGGTAGCGGGCCGCGACGTGGTCCGGCATCGGTTCGTAGCGCGCGAACCGTCGGCTGAAGGTGGCCGCCCCGTGGGTGAAGGAGCGCAGGTCGATCGCGTAGCGCACCATCTCGACCTGCGGCACCTCGGCGCGCACCAGGGTGCGTTCCTCACCGATCGGTTCACTGCCCAGCACGTGCCCCCGACGACCCGACAGGTCGCTCATCACGGTGCCGACAAGATCGTCGGGCAGCATCACCTCGACCTCGTCGACCGGCTCCAGCAGCACCACGTGGGCGTGCTCGGCGGCCTCACGCAACGCCAGCGCACCCGCGGTCTGGAAGGCCATGTCGGAGGAGTCGACGCTGTGCGCCTTGCCGTCCACCAGGGTGACCCGCAGGCCGACCATCGGGTGACCGTGGACGCCCTTGGCCATCTGCGCGCGGACACCCTTCTCCACCGACGGGATGAACTGGCGCGGCACCGCGCCGCCGACGACCCGGTCGACGAACTCGAACTCGCCGTGGGGCAACGGCTCCACCTCGAGGTCGCACACGGCGTACTGACCATGGCCACCGGACTGCTTCACGTGACGACCGTGGCCCTTGCTGGGCAGGTCGAGGGTCTCGCGCAAGGCGACCTTGAGGTCGATCTGGTCGACCGCGACGCCGTGCCGGGTGGCCAGCCGGTCGAGCAGCACGTCCGCGTGCGCCTCGCCCAGGCACCAGAGGACCAGCTGGTGGGTTTCCGCATTGTGCTCCACCCGCAGCGTCGGGTCCTCGGCCGCGAGCCGTGCGAGCCCGGTGGAGAGCTTGTCCTCGTCGGCCTTGGCCCGGGCCTGGATCGCGATCGGCAGCAGCGGTTCGGGCATCGGCCAGGGCTTGAGGACCAGCGGCGTCTCCTTGTCGGACAAGGTGTCGCCGGTCTCGGCGCGGGAGAGCTTCACCACCGCGCAGAGGTCGCCGGCGCAGACCTCGGTGACCGGGCGCAGCGCCTTGCCGAACGGGATCGCGAGCCCGCCGATGCGCTCGTCCTCGTCGTGGTCGGGATGCGCGTCGGACTCCCCGAAGAACGACGAGGAGTGCCCGCTGACGTGGACGACCTGGTCGGGGCGCAGCGTGCCCGAGAAGACCCGGACCAGCGACACCCGGCCCGCGTACGGGTCGGTGGTGGTCTTGACGACCTCGGCGAGCAGCGGTCCGTCCGGGTCGCAGGTCAGCGTGGGACCGGGCTTTCCGACCGCGGTGAAGACCTCGGGCATCGGGTGCTCGGTCGGTGAGGGGAACCCCGCCACGATCAGGTCCAGCAGTTCGGTCGCGCCCAGGCCGCGCGCGGTGTCCACGCCGAGCACCGGGTGGAAGGAGCCGCGGGCCACGGCCTTCTCGAGGTCCTCGACCAGCGCGTCTGAGGAAATCTCCTCCCCGCCGACGTAGCGGTCCATCAGGGTCTCGTCCTCGGACTCCTCGATGACCGCCTCGATGAGCGCCCCGCGGGCCTCGTCGTGGGCGTGGTCGTCGGTGAGCAGGTCCACGCGACGCCCGTCCTCGAGCAGGGCCACCGGGACGACCTTCTCGCCGAACGCGACCTGCGCGGCGCCCACCACCGCGTCGTAGTCGGCGCGGGCGTGGTCGAGTTTGGTCACCACCACGACCCGGGGCATGGCGACGGCCGCGCACTCGCGCCACAAGGTGCGGGTGGCCTCGTCGACGCCGGCGTTGGCGGCGAGCACGAAGAGCGCGCAGTCGGCGGCGCGCAGCCCCGCCCGCACCTCCCCGACGAAGTCCGCGTAGCCGGGAGTGTCCAGCAGGTTGATCTTCACCTCGCCCCAGGTCAGCGGGACCGCGGCCAGACCGACGGAACGACCCTGCCGGTGCTCGGCCTCGTCGTGGTCGCTGACCGTCGAGCCCGCCTCGACGCTTCCTGGCCTGTTCAGCACACTGGCCGAGACCAGGAGGGTCTCGACCAGAGTCGTCTTTCCGGATCCCGCAGGGCCCACCAGGGCCACGTTGCGGATCGCTTCCGCGCCCCGGACGACAGGCACCACCTCGCTCCGTCCAGCCGGGTTGCCGTTCTTGCCCGCCACGGTCATCGCCTCCTCGCGAGAACGTTCTGCTCCTCTCCACTCAACTCCCGGAACCCGTCTGCGCACAAGGGATCCGAGGTCCCCGAAGGGTCCCGGGACCGCGGACGGGGAGAGACCCCGATACCCCGATGTGACCCGGCGGTGCGTCCGGGGTCACAATGACGGGCATGCGCCTGGACCATGTCTCGTACGCCGCCGGACCTGACGGACTCAAGAGCACGGCCCACCGCCTCGGGGAACTTCTGGGAGAGCCCTTCGTGGACGGTGGCATCCATCCGCGATTCGGCACTCGCAACATGGTGCTCCCCCTCGCGGGTGGCACCTACCTGGAGGTGGTGGAGGTCCTCGACCACCCCGCCTCCGACAAGGCTCCCTTCGGCCAGGCCGTGCGCGCCCGCTCCGAGATCGGCGGCGGCTGGCTCGGCTGGGTCATCGCCGTCGACGACATCGCGGGGATCGAGCAACGGCTGGGCCGCGAGTCGGTCCCCGGCAACCGCCACCGCCCCGACGGACACGAACTGCGGTGGCGTCAGCTGGGCGTGAAAGGGCTCCAGGCCGACCCCCAGCTGCCGTTCTTCGTGCAGTGGGAGGGCAACGCCGCCGACCACCCCAGCGCAGGCGCCTCGCAGCGGATCCGACTGGAGGCCCTGGAGATCGCCGGTGACCCGAGCCGGGTCAGCGAGTGGCTCGGCACGCCGGTCGAGGGGCCGCTGGAGGACGTGAAGGTCGAGTGGGTCGGCGTCAACGGCACGCCGGGCCTCGTCGCCGCGCAGTTCAGCACGCCCACCGGCGTCGTCCGGATCTGAGCGCCGCACAGGTGCCGGGCCCTGTCCCCGGCGAGGACCGCGGTCGATCGGGACGACCGGCCGTCCGACGTCCCGGCGGCATCGCGCTGCCCGGCGCCATCCCGTCCCCGAACATCTGGCACCACACCGAGACCTACGAGCTCGAGAACCGCGCCGTCGACCGCGACGGCCTGCTGGAGCAGGCGATGCGACGCCTCGGCGACTGGGCCGGTCGTGACGTCCTCGACCTCGGCTGCGGAGCCGGTTTCCACCTCGCCTCCTTCGCGCAGACCGCACGGAGCGTGACCGGCGTCGAACCGCACGCCGGTCTGGTGAACCTGGCGCGTCGGCGTACGGCGAGGGTGGCGGGGGTCCGCGTGCTGCAGGGCACGGCGCAGGAGATCCCGCTGCCTCCGGCCTCGGTGGACGTGGTGCATGCGCGCTGGGCGTACTTCTTCGGGCCCGGCTGCGAGCCCGGCCTGCGCGAGCTCGACCGTGTCGTACGCCGCGGCGGCATCGCCTTCGTGATCGACAACGACGGCACCCGCTCGACGTTCGGGCGTTGGTTCCGCCGCGGCTACCCGATGGTCGACCCCGACGCCGTGGAGCGGTTCTGGTCGGCGCACGGCTGGCAGCGCGAGCCGCTCCTGGTCGACTGGCGCTTCGACTCCCTGGCCGAGTTGGAGTCGGTGGTGCGGATCGAGTTCGATCCCGCCACGGCGGACGAGATCATCGCCGAGCATCGCGCCGCCGGGGGTGGACCCGTCGTGGACTACGCGGTGAACCTCTGGTGGCGCCGGTTCTGACGTCGCCGGTGATTGCGGAGCGAGGGTCTCGACACCCTCAGCTGGAGCCGCGGACCCGCAGTTCGGGGGTGAGCAGCACGTGCGGCTCGTCGCTGACGCGCATCGAGAGCCGGTCCTCCAGCAGGCGGACCACCTGGACGGCGACCTCCTCCAGCGGCTGGCGGATCGAGGTCAGACCCGGCGTGACGACCTGGGCGATGAGGGAGTCGTCGAACCCGACCACCGCGACGTCCTCGGGACCCGGGCGCCGGCCGCGTTCGTGGATCGCCTGGAGCACCCCCATCGCCAGGGTGTCGCTGGCACAGACGAAGGCGGTGGGCTGGTCGCCGTCGAAGAGCGCGTGCGCCGCGCGGCGCCCGAACTCCATGGTGTCGTCGCCGCGGGCGCTGAGCCGGGTGGTCGAGAGACCACGCTCATGCATCCGCTCCAACCAGCCGGTACGCCGGTCCTCGCCGATCAGGTGACCCTTCTGCCACCCCACCCACGCGATCCGCTCGTGGCCGCGGTCGGCGAGATGGTCCACCGCCAGTCGGACGCCCGTCCGGCCGTCGACGTCGACCCACGGGTGCCGGGCGTGCGGCTCGGTCCACGGACGGCCGAACGCCACGAAGGGCACCTGGCGCTCGTCGAGCCACTGGGTCTGCGGGTTGCCGCGGTAGGTGTCGGTGACGACGAAGGCGTCCACGGCCGCGGAGCGCAATAGTTCGTCGTAGCCGTCGAGGGGGTCGTTCACGTCCTCGGCGGTGAACAGCAGCACGTGCAGCCCCGCCTCGCGGCAGGACTCCACCAGGGAGTGCAGGAAGCGGTCCATCAGACCGCTGACGGTCCCCTCCACGGCCGGCTCGAGCCGCAGACCGATCAGGTGGGAGGAACGGGTGCGCAGGTTGCGGGCCGCCCGGTTGGGCGTGTAGCCCAGGCGCGCGATCGCCTGCTGCACCCGCTCGAGGGTGTCCGGGCGGAGCAGGTCGGGGCTGTTCAGCGCGTTGGAGACGGTCTGCCGCGAGACCCCCGCCTCCGCCGCCACGGTCGCCAAGGTGGCGACTGGACGGTGTCGACCGGGCATCGTCCCTCCTGGCGCTGTGCTGGATCGTGAGGTGGGCTGGATCTGAACTGGGCTGGATCGTTCCAAGCCAGTCTAGGACAGGCCCCGTTCTCCCCGGCAGGCGCGCCGGAGAACGGAACTGTCGGCGCCCTGTCCTAGCGTCACCGACATGAGCCCCGCACCAGCCCGCACCCGGACCTCCTACCAGTGCGCGGAATGCGGGTGGACGAGCGCGAAGTGGGTCGGACGGTGCGGCGAGTGCCAGGCGTGGGGCACCCTCACCGAGGGCACCCCCACCCGCGGCCGTGCTGCCGCGGGGCCGGTCACCGCGCCCGCCGTGCCGATCGGGCAGGTGCCCATCGAGGAGTCGACCGCGCGCACCAGCGGCGTCCCCGAGCTCGACCGGGTGCTCGGCGGCGGGCTCGTGCCGGGTGCGGTGGTGCTGCTGGCCGGAGAGCCGGGCGTCGGCAAGTCCACGCTCCTCCTGGAGGTCGCGGCCCAGACGGCCCGCACCGGGATGCGCGCGCTCTACGTCTCGGGTGAGGAGTCGGCCGCCCAGGTGCGGTTGCGCGCCGATCGCACCCGGGGGGTCCACCATGACCTCTACCTCGCTGCCGAGACCGACCTGGGCGCGGTGCTCAGCCACATCGACCAACTCCGCCCGGGCCTGCTGGTCGTGGACTCCGTGCAGACGATCGGCGCCGACGGGGTGGACGGCGTCCCCGGCGGCGTCACGCAGGTCAAGGAGGTGACCGCTGCGCTGGTGCGCCAGGCGAAGAGCCGAGGCATGGTGACCGTGCTCGTCGGCCACGTCACCAAGGACGGCTCGATCGCGGGGCCGCGGGTGTTGGAGCACCTCGTCGACGTGGTGCTCCAGTTCGAGGGCGAGCGGGGCAGCCGGCTGCGCCTGGTCCGCGCAGTGAAGAACCGGTTCGGCCCGGTGGACGAGGTCGGCTGCTTCGACCTGTCCAGCGACGGCATCGTCGCGGTCACGGATCCCTCGGGGCTGTTCGTGTCCCGCCATCACCAGGCCGTTCCCGGCACCGCGCTCACCGTGACGCTGGAGGGCCGGCGGCCGATGCCGGCCGAGATCCAGGCGCTGGTCACCGACAGCCCGCTCGAGCGTCCGCGCCGCACGACGTCGGGGGTCGACGGGTCCCGGGCCGCCATGGTGATGGGCGTGCTCGAGGCCCGCGCCAAGATCCGACTCGCCACCCGCGACGTGTTCGTCTCCAGCGTGGGCGGTGCCCGCATCCACGAGCCGACCGGCGACCTGGCGATGGCGCTCGCGGTCGCCTCCGCCGCGAAGAACATGCTGGTCCCACCTCAGTTCATCGCCCTGGGAGAGATCGGGCTGGCCGGGGAGCTGCGACGGGTGCCCGATCTGGCGCAGCGTCTCGGCGAGGCGGCCCGGCTCGGCTTCCTCGCCGCCATCGTTCCGATGGTCCACGGCGAGGACCTCAGCCGCGTCTCGGACGACCTGAAGCTACTGCCCTGCCCCGACCTCGTGACCGCGCTGGCGTTGCTGGACCTCAACCCACGACGCGCAGGCAGCCCGAGGTCCTAGACTCGCGGCAGTTGTCGAGCCCGAGACGGGGAGCACCGTGGTCACTGCAGACCGATCCGAGGATTCCGCGCGACTGCGCGCGACCCTGGCGGGCGTCGCCCCCGGCACGTCGCTGCGCGACGGGCTCGAACGGATCCTGCGCGGCCGAACCGGCGCACTGATCGTGCTGGGCACCGACAAGACCGTGGACTCGATCTCGTCGGGCGGGTTCACCCTCGACGTCGGGTTCACCGCGACGGGGCTGCGCGAACTGGCCAAGATGGACGGCGCGATCATCCTCGACCGCGAGGCCTCGCGCATCCTGCGGGCCGCGGTGCACCTGATGCCCGACCAGTCGATCTACTCCGAGGAGACCGGCACCCGTCACCGGACCGCCGACCGCGTCGCCCGGATGACCGGGTTCCCGGTGATCTCGGTGTCGCAGTCGATGCAGATCATCGCGCTGTACGTCGGGTCCACGCGCTACGTCCTCGAGGACTCCGGCTCCATCCTCGCCCGCGCCAACCAGGCCCTGGCCACGCTCGAGCGCTACAAGATGCGCCTCGACGAGGTGTCCAGCACCCTGTCGGCGCTGGAGATCGAGGACCTCGTCACCGTGCGCGACGTGGCGGTCGTCGCCCAGCGCCTGGAGATGGTGACGCGCATCGCCCGCGAGATCGAGGACTACGTGCTCGAGCTCGGCACCGACGGCCGCCTGCTCTCCCTGCAGCTGGAGGAGCTGGTCACCGGCGTCGACGCCGACCGCGAGCTCGTGATCCGCGACTACCTGCCTAGCGGCAAGAAGGCCAAGACCCTCGAGGAGGTCCTCGCCGAGCTGGAGGGGCTGGGGCCCACCGACCTGGTCGACATCAACGCCGTCGCCCGGGCGCTGGGGCTGGGCACCAGCGAACACCTCGACAACCCCGCCGCTCCCCGCGGCTACCGGCTGCTTGCCCGGGTGCCGCGCCTTCCCGGCGCCGTGGTCGAGCGGATCGTCGAGCACTTCGGGGGCCTGCAGAAGCTCCTTGCCGCCAGCATCGAGAGCCTCCAGGACGTCGAGGGCGTCGGCGAGCTTCGGGCACGCAGCGTCCGCGAAGGCCTCTCCCGGCTGGCGGAGTCGAGCATCCTCGAGCGCTACGTCTGAGAACTCACCTGGGGGACTCCCCCGAGTTGCGCCGCGTGGTCGCGCGAGTTGCGCCGCGTGGTGGTGGACCGGGTGGTTTCAGCGCCCGGTGCGGTCGGGTTCGACGGCGCCACTGGGCGAACTCGTCGGGCTGGGGGTGGGGTCGGGGAACTTGGTGACGATCTCCACCGGCGCCCGTCCGAGCTCGAAGTCCGCGCTCTGCGAGGTCACCGCGCCCACGGCGATGGCCTCTGCCGTGTAGGACCCCGGCAGCGCGAACTCCGGCTGGTTGCTGCACGAGCTGTCCGAGCGGCGCCCGTCCCAGGTCACCGTCGCCAGACCGGGCTTCTGCTGCCGCGCGACGACGGTCAGGGCCGTCGTGGTGGAGCGGCACTCCTGGTTGGTCCAGATCTTCTCGGCCACTCCCTTGTCGTCGAGGGCGACGATGTTGAGCACGACCGAGTCCGCGTCGACGCTGAAGGTGCACGCGGGTGACAGCAGCGAACGCACCTGGAGCCGGATCACCACGTCCTCGCCGGCTTGCGCCTTGGCCACCACCGGCGTGACGACGACGTCTGCGGGGATGCACTCGCCTTCCGGTTGGGGAAGCGGGGTCTTGCGCTTGGTCGGGGTCGGCGACCCGGTCGGCGAGCCCGCGGACGTGGGCAGGCCGGACGGGAGCGCCGCAGGAGACGGCTCCGCACCCACGGTCCGACCGACGTTCTCGCCCTGGGCCGCTCCGGACGACCCGTCGCCACCGGAGACGGCACCGACGAGCTTCACCAGACCCACGACGACGAGCAGCAGGACGAGCACGAGCAGCCCGCGTCGCACCCAGTAGACCCGGCTGGGCAGGGGGCCCTTCGGCCGGGTCACGGAACTCATGGCGCCCACGCTAACCAGCGGTGCGGGCGCCGCCGGGCTGCCACACCGACCACCCCGACGTTGGCCTCACTGGCTAGTCTGACCACCGCCATGAGCATCGCCGTGACCAGCCCGACACCGCCTGAGGAACTCCACGCCGCCGTCCTCGACTGGTATGACCAGGAGGCGCGCGACCTTCCCTGGAGAGCGGGGGAAGCGACGCCCTGGGGCGTCATGGTCAGCGAGTTCATGCTCCAACAGACGCCAGTGGCTCGCGTCCTGCCGGTCTGGGAGCGATGGATGGACGAGTGGCCCGAGCCGGCCGACCTCGCTTCCGCTCCGGCGGGCGATGCCGTGCGCGCGTGGGGGAAGCTCGGCTACCCCCGCCGCGCGTTGCGCCTGCACGCGGCCGCCACGGTCATCCGCGACGAGCACGACGGGGTCGTGCCCTCGGCCTACGACGCCCTGCTGGCACTTCCCGGCGTCGGCGACTACACCGCGGCCGCGATCGCGTCCTTCGCCTACCGCGAGCGTCATGTCGTACTGGACACCAACGTGCGCCGGGTCTTCGCCCGTCTCATCGCCGGCGAGGAGTATCCGTCCGCGAGCGTCACCAGGGCTGAGCGCGACCTGGCGACAGCCCTGCTCCCCGAGGACGGCCCCACGGCGGCCGGTTGGGCCGTGGGGGTGATGGAGCTGGGTGCGTTGGTGTGCACCGCCACGCAACCTGGCTGCACCCGGTGCCCGGTCCGCGCGTCGTGCGCCTGGGACCGGGCCGGCCGCCCGGCGTACGACGGACCGCCGCGGCGCGGCCAGACGTACGCCGGCACCGACCGCCAGTGCCGGGGCCGACTGCTCGACGTCCTGCGCGCCGACCAGGCACCGGTCCCCCGATCGCGCCTGGAATCGGCGTGGGCGGGAGTGGACCAGCGCGAACGCGCCCTCCGCAGCCTCCTCGCCGACGGACTGGTGGTCGAGGTGGCACCGGACGTGTTCGCCCTCCCCCACTGACCCCTCTCTCCCGAGTTGCGCCCCGTGGCTCCCCGAGTTGCGCCGCGTGGCTGCCCGAGTTGCGCCCCGTGGTCGTCAGTCCCGGGCGAGCGCGGCCAACGCGTCGGCGACGTCGCGCACGGTCTGCGCCATGGTCGGCGTCCCCCGTTCGAGGGGCAGGTCGAGGTGAAGCCCCATCAAGGCCGCGTCCAGCAACGCGACCGCACGCGGCGCGTTCTCCTCTGAACAACCCGACCGCCTCAGCAGTGCGGACAACGCGTTGGTCCACCGGCCGTTGGCCTCCCCGACGACGGTCAGGTAAGGCTCGGCGCCCAGCAGCCCCAACGCGGCCGCCTCGACGTACAACCGGGCGCAGCGCTCGGGCTCACCGTGGCTGACAACCTCCCACAGCCCCAGGACCGCGGCGCGGACGTCCTCGTACGGCGGCAGCGTCATGACGTGGTCCACCGACCGGTCGTTCGCCGATCGGAGGATTCCGGCGACCAGGGCGTCCTTGGTGCCGAAGTGGTAGAGCAGCATCCGGTCCGACGTGCCCAGCCGCGCGGCGAGCGGGCGCAGGCTGAGGTCGAGCAGGCCGTGCTCGAGGGTGTCGTCGGTGGCGAGGGCGAGCAACTGTTCGCGACGTGGCAGAGCGGTCATCGGACCCGAGCCTAGTCGCGACTCGACGCAATGCGTAGCACCTGCTACATTTCTACGTAGCACCTGCTACAACCACAATGAGGACATCATGTTCAGCGCCTGGGCCATCCTCGTGGCGGCCATCGGGATCGAGATCAGTTCGACGGCGGCTCTGCCGCGCAGCCAGGGCTTCCGCGACCCCGGCTGGACCGCACTGGTCCTCGCCGGCTACGGGGTGTCGATCTGGATGCTCACGCTCGTGGTGGACCGGATCCCTGTCTCGATCGCGTACGCCGTGTGGTCGGGCGTCGGCACCGCCGGGATCGCCCTGATCGGGGCGACATTCCTCGGTGAGACGCTGACACCGCTCAAGGTCGGTGCGATCGGCCTGATCGTGGCCGGCGTCGTTGCGCTGAACATGCAGGGCTCCGCGCACTGACAGGTCCTCGGGACCCGCAAGATGCGACCAGTCGGCGGAAAGATGCGACCAGTCGCGCGCAAAACGTGACCAGTCAGCGGAAAGATGCGACCAGTCGCGCGCAAAACGCGACCAGTCGGAGGGAAAACGCGACCAGTCGCGCGGAAGGGCCCACCTGGCCGAAGCCGGGTGGGCCCTTCGCTGACTCTGCGCCTTTGGTGACTCTGCGCCTTTGGTGAATCTGCGCCTTGGGTGACTCTGCGCCCGCCGGTGTGACTGCGCGTCGCACACGGCGGGGCTGAGCGAGGGCTCAGCCCTCGACGGGTTCGTCGATGGTGTCGATCGGCGGGAGGTCCTCCATGCCGATGACGGGGGTGCGCTGCTTGCCCTCGAAGACGAAGGTGGCGCTCGGGCCCTCGCCCTCGACGTCGACCAGGACGATCTGACCGGGGCCGACCTCGCCGTAGAGCATCTTCTCGGCGAGGGTGTCCTCGATCTCGCGCTGGACGGTCCGGCGCAGGGGCCGGGCGCCGAGCACCGGGTCGAAGCCCCGGACGGCGAGCAGGTCCTTGGCCTTCTGAGTCAGCTCGATGCCCATATCGCGGTCCTTCAGACGACGCTCCACGGCAGCGATCATGTTGTCGACCATCGAGATGATCTGCTCCTGCGTGAGCGGCGGGAACACGATGATCTCGTCGACACGGTTGAGGAACTCGGGCCGGAAGTGCTGCTTGAGCTCCTCGGACACCTTCGCCTTCATCCGGTCGTAGGAGCCCTGGGTGTCGCCCATCTGCTGGAAGCCGAGGTTCACGCCCTTGGCGATGTCCCGGGTGCCCAGGTTGGTGGTCATGATGATGACCGTGTTCTTGAAGTCGACGACCCGGCCCTGGGAGTCGGTCAGGCGACCTTCCTCCAGGATCTGGAGCAGCGAGTTGAAGATGTCCGGGTGGGCCTTCTCGACCTCGTCGAAGAGGACCACGGAGAACGGCTTGCGCCGCACCTTCTCGGTGAGCTGGCCGCCCTCTTCATAGCCGACGTAGCCGGGCGGGGAGCCGAACAGACGCGAGACCGTGTGCTTCTCGGAGAACTCGCTCATGTCGAGCTGGATGAGCGCGTCCTCGTCGCCGAAGAGGAACTCGGCCAGCGTCTTGGACAGCCACGTCTTACCGACACCGGACGGGCCGGCGAAGATGAACGAGCCACCGGGACGCTTGGGGTCCTTCAGACCCGCACGGGTACGCCGGATGGCCCGGGAGAGCGCCTTGACGGCCTCCTCCTGGCCGATGACGCGCTTGTGGAGCTCGTCCTCCATGTTGAGCAGGCGGGAGGACTCCTCCTCCGACAACTTCACGATCGGGATGCCGGTGGCGACAGCGAGGACCTCGGCGATGAGCTCCTCGTCGACCTCGGCGACCACGTCCATGTCGCCGGCCTTCCACTGCTTCTCCCGCTCGCCCTTGGCGAGGATCAGCTTCTTCTCCTCGTCACGAAGCGAGGCAGCCAACTCGAAGTCCTGCGCGTCGATCGCGCTCTCCTTGCGGCGGCGCACGTCGGCGATCTTCTCGTCGAACTCGCGCAGGTCCGGCGGCGCGGTCATCCGGCGGATACGCAGCCGGGATCCGGCCTCGTCGATGAGGTCGATCGCCTTGTCCGGCAGGAACCGGTCCGAGACGTACCGGTCGGCCAGGGTCGCCGCGGACACGAGCGCCTCGTCGGTGATGGTCACCCGGTGGTGCGCCTCGTAACGGTCGCGCAGACCCTTGAGGATCTCGATCGTGTGCGCGATCGAGGGCTCCTGCACCTGGATCGGCTGGAAGCGGCGCTCGAGCGCGGCGTCCTTCTCGAGGTACTTGCGGTACTCGTCGAGCGTGGTCGCGCCGATGGTCTGCAGCTCGCCCCGGGCCAGCATCGGCTTGAGGATCGACGCGGCGTCGATCGCACCCTCGGCGGCACCGGCACCCACGAGGGTGTGCAGCTCGTCGATGAACAGGATGATGTCGCCGCGGGTCTTGATCTCCTTGAGCACCTTCTTCAGGCGCTCCTCGAAGTCACCGCGGTAGCGCGAGCCGGCGACCAGGGCGCCGAGGTCGAGGGAGTAGATCTGCTTGTCCTTGAGCGTCTCGGGCACGTCGCCGCGCACGATCGCCTGGGCCAGTCCCTCGACGCAGGCGGTCTTGCCGACGCCCGGCTCGCCGATGAGCACCGGGTTGTTCTTGGTGCGGCGGGACAGCACCTGCATGACCCGCTCGATCTCTTTCTCACGTCCGATGACGGGATCGAGCTTCCCCTCACGCGCGGCCTGGGTGTAGTTGCGGCCGAACTGGTCGAGCACCAGCGAGCTCGACGGCGCGCCCTCGGGGGCGGTGCCCGCCGTGGCGGTCTCCTTGCCCTGGAAGCCCGACAGCAGCTGGATGACCTGCTGGCGGACCCGGTTGAGGTCCGCGCCGAGCTTGACCAGGACCTGGGCGGCGACGCCCTCGCCCTCGCGGATCAGGCCGAGCAGGATGTGCTCGGTGCCGATGTAGTTGTGCCCCAGCTGCAGCGCTTCGCGCAGGGACAGCTCGAGCACCTTCTTGGCGCGCGGGGTGAAGGGGATGTGCCCGGACGGGGCCTGCTGGCCCTGACCGATGATCTCCTCGACCTGCGCACGGACGGCCTCCAGGGAGATGCCGAGGCTCTCCAACGCCTTCGCCGCGACGCCCTCACCCTCGTGGATGAGGCCCAGCAGGATGTGCTCGGTGCCGATGTAGTTGTGGCTGAGCATGCGGGCCTCTTCTTGCGCCAGCACGACCACACGACGGGCCCGATCAGTGAACCGCTCGAACATCTCTTCGCTCCTCAGCCCAACTGCTCCCGACGCGGGTGCGCACGGAAGACCACCACACGCTGGCCACTCTAGTCCGCGGTAGGGACGAAGCGTCCCCCTTCGCGCAGGACCAGGCCAGACATCGGGGACAACTCCGCACGCCTACGCCTTTGTTCCGCCTGAGCGGTTCGCTGCCAGCGAACACGTCACCGCGGCTGCCCGGGGCCTCCGAAGGCGCGGTGACGACAGCCAGAGAGCGGACGACGGGTCAGTGCGCGGCGGCGTACGCCTCGCGCACCTCCGCCGAGACCCGCCCACGGGAGGGCACGTCGTACCCGTTGGCGCGGGCCCACTCCCGGATCTCGGCCGGGCTCGCCTCGGCTGAGGCGCGAGCCGCGGGGCGACCGCCGGTACGGCGACGTCCACCCACCCGTCGGGCGTGCCCGATGAAGGGCGCCAGGGCCTCACGGAGGCGCTCCGCGTTGTCCCCGGAGAGGTCGATCTCGTACTGGCTGCCGTCGAGGGCGAAGGTGACGGTCTCCTCGGCGTCACTTCCGTCGATATCGTCCACAAGAATGACATTCACGCGCTGAGCCACGAAGATTTCCATTTCTGACGAGTTGCATCCCCCGAAGGACGACAGAACCCTACCGCCTGGAATAGCGGGAAATTGCCACGCAGGCTATTTCGTCGCCTCTTCTGGCTCATCCCAATCGGGGGTGTAGGAGTTGGGTCTGAAGCCGCCGGTCTCGAGCAGGCTTCGGGCGATGTAGTTGGTCAGTTGCGGAACCCGAGTGCGGAGCCGCGCAGGTGTTCGAGCCGTCCGTTGAGCGCCTCGGTCGGCCCGTTGCTGGTGCCGGGTCGTTCGAAGTAGGCGGGCACGTCAGCGGCTCGCTTCTTCAGGGTCCGGCCCAGGGTGGTGAGCTCGGTGAGCACCTTGGGGACGCCGGCGCTGAGGTCGGTGATCAGCTTCTCCATGAGCTCGCGGCCACGTTGCCGGTCCTTGTGGCGATAGGCGGCGATCATGCGCTGGTAGACACCCCAGGTCGCCTCGACCTCGACGTGAGCGTCATCAACGAACAGCGCGCGTAGCCTGTCGCTCTGCTTGTCGGTGAGCAGGTCCGCGCCGGTGTGCAGCGTGCGCCGCGACTTGTAGAGCGGGTCGTCCCTGAACCCACGGTGCCCGTGGATCGCGAGTTGGACCCGGCGCCGGCACCTGTCGAGGGCGTCACCGGCCAGGCGTACGACGTGGAAGGGATCCATCACCGTGACCGCGTCCGGGATCTCCTCTGCAGCGGCGGTCTTGAACCCGGTGAAGCCGTCCATCGCGACCACCTCGACCGCGTCGCGGAAGGCGTCGTCGCGGTCGGCGAGCCAGGTCTTGAACGCCGCCTTCGGCCGGCCCTCGACCATGTCCAGCAGCCTTGCTGGGCCGGCGCCATCGCGGACCGGGGTGAGGTCGTTGATCACGGTGACGTACTTGTCGCCACGCCTGGTGTGGCGCCAGACGTGCTCATCGACGCCAATGACCTTCACGCCCTCGAACCGCGTGGGGTCGTTGATCAGCAGCCGCTTACCTTCAGCCAGGACCGCGTTGTTGGCGGTGTCCCACGCGACCCCGAGTCCCTCGGCGACACGGGCGACGGTGAGGTGTGCGACCACGATCCCTTCCAGCGCCCACCGCAGCGCGGTGCGCGAGAGCTTCGCGTCTGGCTCCGCCGCGGCGCTGGTGTCTTGGCGCCACACGTGTCCGCAGTCGGCACAGCGGTAGCGGCGCACTACAACGTCCAGCACGGTCGGTCGCCAGCCCAGCGGCTCGTGGGCCAACCGCCGGATCACGGTGTCACGAGCAGCGCCTTCGCTGCCGCACCGTCGGCACCGCTGATCTGGTTCCACCACGCGGCACGCGAGGACCGCGCGATCCGGTTCAAGTCGTTGTCCGGTCACGCTCAGACCGAGGCCGTCGAGTCGAGCGAAGGCGGTCAGGTCAGGGCGGCCGAAGCCGGCCGGCGGGGTAGCGTCGGACACGTCGAGGTCTTTCGGATGGATGGCGTAGGAACCTCCGTCGTCGGGAGACCTCGACGTCTATCTGCGGATCCGGCGAACAGCCCCTGACCTGCGCAAACGCAGGGCAGGGGCGGTTCGGTTCTGGTGGTCGCGCGATGCGCTGGCCTCACGGCTCTGCCCGACACCGACGTCGCTCTCCTCTGCGACGGACCCCTCGCCGGCTGAGCGCTCGCGGCCGGCATCCTGTCCGTGTGCCGATAGGCCTCGCACCGCTCGGCAACGCAGCGTGGCGTCGCGACCTGGCGACGGCTCGGCGGGGCGCGATCGTCTCGTGCGTTGGCGGACTACGGGAGCTTGGACGCGAGGACGTCGGCCGGCAGGATCTCGGGTGCTGCGCCGAGGAGGTGCTGGTTGGCCATCAGGGCTGCGACGATGGCGCCGTTGGCGTGGGCGTCGCGGGCGGCCTCGTCGGGGAATGCATCGAAGATCCAGAAGGTGTCGGCGTGGGTCCTGACCGCGAACCAGACAATCGTTCCTACTTCTTCGTTGGCGAGCGCGACAGCGCCAGCGAGCAGATCGGCGAGCGCGTCGTGCTGTCCATCGGCCGCGACGATCTTGGCGACAAAGGCATACGGAAGTGATGCGGGTGTGGACATGAGGGGTTCTCCTAGGTGTCGAGGTTTCTTGGTGAAGCGAGTTCAGCGTAGGACGAGCAAGGGCATGTGAAAAGTGGCGTATACGGCAGTATTGCTATTGTTCGCGCCATGCGTATCGGACTGATCGCGATCGACGGCTGCTTCGGTTCGGCGGTCGCGTCGGTCATCGACATCGTGCGGGTGGCCGACGGAGCCCGCGGCGATGTCGACCCGCGGATCGACCCGATCGAACTCGCCATCCTCGGACCGAAACGGCGAGTGACCACGACGGCATCGATGACCCTGTCGGTGGACCACCCGCTGTCGGAGTCCGCAGAGTTCGACGTGGTCGTTGTCCCTGCGCTTGGAACCCTCACGGCCGCCGCTACCAACGACGCCCTCCAGAGCCGAGATGCTCGTTCGGTCATCGCCTCGCTCGGGCGCCTCGACGACGCGACCACCCGGATCGCCGCGGCGTGCACCGGCGTGTTCGCTGTCGCCGAGACCGGACGGATGCATCATCGGCGGGCGACGACCAGCTGGT
>JBGAJX010000025.1:0-74404 GCA_044224695.1 Marmoricola sp.
GATCCAGACCCAGGGCTACAAGAGCCTCGACGACAACCAGCGCGTCGAGTTCGACCTCGCCAAGGGCCCCAAGGGCCCCCAGGCGGAGAACGTTCGCCCGCTCTGAGCCGGTGAGCACGGCGCCCTCCGCGGCGTCGGCTGACGACTGAGAAGAACCCCCGCTTCGGTCGCGGTGACCTGTTGGTCACCGCACCGGGCGGGGGTTCTTCGCGTTTCGCTCGTGCTGGTCACCGGGAGCGTGTCACCCAGGCCGCGGCGTCCGGCGGAAGGAGCCCGTCACCTTCGAGGGCGACGCTGGACACCAGCACCCGCCCGTCGACCGGCAGGGGCACGGGGTCCGTCCCCAGGTTCACCAGGCACACGAAGGACGCGCCGCGGCTGAAGGCGATCACCTCGTCCGGCGACTCCAGCCACGCGAAGTCCTCGACCCCCAACCCGAGCTCCCGCCGTTGCGCGAGCGCCGTCCGGTAGAGCGTGAGCATCGAGTCCGGCCGGCCGGCCTGCGCCTCGGCGGTGAGCCCGCCGAACTCGCTCGGCTGCGGAAGCCACGGCTCGACCCCGTCGGCCGAGAAGCCGTACGGCGGGGCGGTCCCGGACCAGGGCAGCGGCACGCGACAGCCGTCACGCCCCCGCACCGTCCCCCCGGACCGGTGGAAGACCGGGTCCTGGAGGACGGCGACGGGGAGGTCCTCCACCTCCGGCAGGCCGAGTTCCTCGCCCTGGTAGAGGTAGGCCCCGCCGGGCAGCGCCAGGGTGAGCAGGATCGCCGCCCGGGCCCGTCGTTGGCCCAGCTCGAGGTCCGTCGGCACGTCGAACGACTCGTGTCCCATGGGCTTCCAGCCGACCCCTGTGCGGCCGAAGCGGGTGAGATGACGCGTCTCGTCGTGACTCGACAGCGCCCAGGTCGGTGGCGCCCCGATCGGGGCGAGCGCCTTCAGGGTGGAGTCGATGACACCGCGCAGGTGCGCCGGCTCCCAGCGTGCGTGCACGTAGTCGAAGTTGAAGGCGGTGTGGAGCTCGTCGGGGCGTAGGTAGCGCGCCAGCCGCTCCGGGCCCCGGACGACGGCCTCGGCCACGAAGATCTGGTCGCCGGGATAGGCGTCGATGAGCGCACGCCACCGACGCAGGACGTCGTGCAGGCCGTCGACGTCCCAGTGCGGGTTGTCGACCCACTCCCGAGAGGCGAACCGGAGTTCCTCCCCGTAGTCGGCGTCGGGCAGGCCCGGCTTCTTCACCATCGCCGAGACCGCGTCGATGCGAAAGCCGTCGACGCCCCGGTCCAGCCAGAACCGCAGGATCGCATCGAAGTCCTCGCGGACGGCCTCGTTCTCCCAGTTCAGGTCGGGCTGCTCGGGGGCGAACGTGTGGCAGTACCACTGGCCCGGCGTCCCGTCGGGCTCGACGACCCGCGTCCAGGCACGCTGACCGAAGGCGCTGATCCAGTTGTTCGGGGGCAGGTCGCCCCCCGGGCCCCGACCGTCCCGGAAGAGGTAGCGGTCCCGCTCGGGGCTGCCCCTTCCGGCGCGCAGCGCCTCCTGGAACCAGCGGTGCTCACACGAGGTGTGGTTGGCGACCAGGTCGATGAGGACCCGCAGCCCCAAGCGGTGGGCGGTCTCGATCAGGACGTCGGCATCCGCCAGGGTGCCGAAGCGCGGGTCGATGTCGCAGTAGTCGCTGACGTCGTACCCCCCGTCGGCCATCGGGGACGGATACCAGGGCGCGATCCACAGCGCGTCGACCCCGAGGTCGGCGAGGTAGGGCAACCGCGAGGTGATGCCGGCGAGGTCGCCCTCGCCGTCACCGTCGGTGTCGGCGAAGCTGCGGGGATAGATCTCGTAGATCACCGCGTCGCGCCACCAGTCGGACGCCGCAGGCGCGACGGTCGTCGCCGGCGAGAAGACGGCCGACTCGGTCATCCCTTCACCGCCCCGGCCAGCATCGCCTTGGAGAACTGCCGCTGGAAGAAGAGGAACACGATGATCGTGGGCGCCATGATCAGCAACGAGCCCGCGTTCAACAGCACCACGTCGGTGGAGTACTGGCCGACGAAGTTGAGCAGCGCCCCGGCCATCGTCCGCTTGCTGGGTTCGTCGATCAGGACGATCGCCTGGAGGAAGTTGTTCCAGGTCCACAGGAACAGCAGCAGACACATCGAGGAGATCGCAGGCACCGCGAGCGGCACGTGGATGTGGCGGAACGCCTTCCAGGTCGAGGCTCCGTCGATCGAGGAGGCCTCGGAGAGCTCCCGCGGGACGGCGAGGAAGTGCGCCCGCATCCAGAACACCGCGAACGGCATGAAGATGCCGATCAACGCCAGGATCAGGCCGAGCCTGCTGTTCAGCAGCCCGTAGTCGCGCATCTGGTAGTAGAGCGGCACGATCGTCGCCTCGTGGGGCAGGGTGAGCCCGAAGAGGAGCAGCAGGAAGAAGGCGGTGCCGCCCGGGATCCTGAGCTGGCCCAGGGCGTAGCCGGCCATCGTCGCGATCAGCGCCGCGAAGGGCACGACGCCCGCGACGAGGATCATGCTCGAGACCAGGAGGGGCGTGATCTCGGCGATCTTCCAGGCGTCCACGAAGTTGCCCCACTGCGGGTCCGAGGGCCAGCTGATCCCCGAAGGGACCGAACCCTGCGGCTGCAGGGCGGCCGACAGCATGGAGATCAGGGGGAAGATCGAGAGCACCATCGTCACCAACAGGAGGGTGAGCCCGGGGATTCGTTCGCGTGCACTGGTCATGTCAGTCCTCCCGGAAGATGCGCTGCAGGGGCAGGATCACGATGAGGATCAGCACGGTGAGCACGACGCCGAGGGCGCTGGCCAGGCCGATCCGGGACTCGGTGAAGCCGAGCTGGTAGATGAGCACGCCGGGGACCATGGTGGCGTTGCCCGGCCCACCCTGGGTCGACATCAGCACGATGTCGAAGCTGGCCAGGGCGGCGATCACGGTGACGGTCACGCAGACGCCGATCTCGTTGCGCAGACCGGGCAGCGTCACCGCCTTGAAGGTCGAGAAGAAGCCGGCTCCGTCGAGGCGGGCGGCCTCGTAGATGGCGCCGTCGATCTTGCCGATCCCGGAGATCAGCAGGATCGTGCAGAAGCCGAGCCCGAGCCAGGTGCCGATGATGCCGACCGAGGGCAGCGCCCAGGTGAAGTCGCCCAGCCAGGCGCGGCTCACCGACTCCAGGCCGATCGCGTCGAGGACCTGGTTGACCGCGCCGTTGGACGAGAGCATCCACACCCAGGCGATGGCCGCGGCGGCCCCCGGGATGATCTGCGGCAGGAAGAGCGCCGTACGGGCGACCGTGGCGAGACCGCGGAGCCGGATCTCCTGCAGGAGCGCGGCGATGATCAGCCCACCGAGGACCGGGATCACGGTGAAGAACAGGATCAGGAAGAAGGCGTGCCAGATCGCGGAGACGAGCTCGGGGTCGGTGAGCACCCGCCGGTAGTTGTCGATCCCGACCGGGGTCGCCGCGGTGACGCCGTCCCAGTCGTAGAACGAGTACTGCACGGTGGTGAGCATCGGGCGCAGGACGAACACGCCGTACATCAGGGCGGCCGGAAGGGCGAACAGCCAGCCGCTCCACTGGCGGCGCGGCCGACGGGCCCGCCGGCCGCGGGCGGTGTTCCCGCCCGCGGCCTCACCCATCGCCTCACCGGCGAGGGTGGCGTCCAGCGTGCTCACTGGAGGTCTTCCTCGTAAGCGCCCTGGATCGCGGCGAGGTAGTCGGCCGGCGAGATGCGGCCCTCGACGAGTTCCTGGGTCTTCGCGGTCCAGTCGGCGTTGATGCCGCTGGTGGCGTTCTGCACGAACTGCACCTGACCGTCGGCGTCGACGAGAGCGGCGAATGCCTCCTGCACCTCGGCCTTCAGCGTGCCGGGCTCGGTCTGGGGCGCCTCGCCGTCACCGCTGGGGCCTGCGCCGGTGTCGACGACGATCTGACGGGCCTCCGGGGAGCGCAGGAAGTCGAGGAAGGCGGCGGCCGCGTTCTTCTCGTCCGAGCGGGCCGGGATGCCGAAGTTGGAGACCGGGTCGGACATCGCCAGGGCCTCACCCGACTCGCCGGCCGGGAAGAGCGTGAAGCCGACGTTGTCGCCCATCTGGTCCTGGAGCGCCGAGGCGTCCCAACTGCCGGAGAAGAAGAAGAGCGACTCACCAGAGACGAAGCGTCCGAGCGCCGCGGTGCCGTCGGTGCCGTTGGTGTCCTCGTTGAAGTAGCCCTGGTCCGCCCACGACGCCACGGTCTCGACGGCCTCCAGCGACTCCGGGGTGTCGATGGTCGCGTCGGGGACGTTGAACACCCAGTCGTTGATGGGCTGCTGGCCCAGGGTGTTGTTCATCATCGACTGCACCGCGAAAGTGAGCTGACCGGTCTGGTTGCCGGCGACCACGGGGGTCACGCCGGCCTCGGCCGCGGCCGCAAGGTCCTCCTCGAGCTCCTCGACGGAGGTCGGCGGCTCACCCATCCCCACCTGCTCGGCGATCTCCTTGTTGTAGTAGATGCCGGTCAGCACGAAGCCGCTGGCCATCGTGAACTGCGAGCCGGAGCCGCGGACGCCCTCGTCGCTGACCCGGAACATCGCGAGCTGGCCCTCGGGGAGCTCGTCCCACCCGTAGGCCTCCGCCCAGGGGTCGAGGTTGGTCAGCTGGTCGTTGCCCACGATGTCGGCCAGGGCGTTGATGCGGGCGATGTCCGGCGGGTCGTCGGAGGCCAGCACGCGCGGGGCGTTCTGCGCCTGGACGTCGTCGGGGTCGAAGCGGGTGGTGATCGTGACGTTGGGGTGCTTCTCCTCGAAGGCGGCGATGAGGGCCTCGTCGATGGCCTTGAGACCCGCGCCGTCGTACAGGGTCAGCTCGATCGGCTCGTCGCCGAGGTCGGTGCTCACCGACTCGGCGTCCACCTCCGTCTCGCCGCCGGCCTCGGAACCGGGCGCCGAGCACGCCGCCAGGGATCCGGCCACCACGAGGGCGGTGGCCCCCGCGACCAGCCGCCGGCGGCGGTCGCCGCTCGCGGTCCGGGTGGTGAGTCGAATGGTCATGTGAACCTCCACAGGAGTCGGATGGAGAATTGATGGAAACGTTTCCGAAACCGTTCCATCGACCGCCCCAGCGTGTCAAGGGTCACTCTCCAGCCTGATTGCCCGCTTGAAGACGATTTGGGCGGGTGCCCACGCCTGGAAAATTGGAAACGTTTCCAAGATGGCTGGCCTAGACCTGGAAGCGTTTCCGAAAGCCGACTACTCTGAGGCCCATGACGCCAGCCGACGGCTCCACCAGTGCACCGGGGCGTCCGCGCCGTGCCGCCGGCTCCGCCCAGGCCAACATGACCGACATCGCGCGTGCGGCCGGCGTCTCGATGGCGACCACCTCCCGCGCCCTCAACAACCTCCCCGGCGTCGCCCCGAAGACGCGTGAGCGCGTGCTCCGCGTCGCCGAGGAGTTGGCGTACGTCGTCTCTCCCGAGGCCGCGGCGCTCTCCAGCGGCAGCACCCGCCGGATCGCCGTGGTGGTGCCGCACCTGTCCCGCTGGTTCTTCGGGGAGATGCTCAACGGCGTCGAGTCGGTGCTGCGCGAGGCCGACCTCGACCTTCTGCTTTACCACGTCGGCGACCCGGAGAACCGGGAGGCGTTCTTCCGCCGGCTCCCCGCGCGCCGCAAGGTCGACGCGCTCCTGGTCGTCGGGATCCCGGTCAGCCGGGCCGAGCAGGAGCGGCTCGCCCTGATGGGCGTGCACATCGTCGCGGCCGGGGGACAGTCGGCGCCCTATCCCTTCGTGAGCATCGACGACGTCACCGCGGGCACCCAGGCCGTCAACCATCTGCTGCGCCTGGGGCATCGGCGGATCGCCATGATCGACGCGATCGACCCGCACGCCGACCACTGGCCGGTCGACGGCCGGGCCCTGGCCTACACCGAGGGACTGCGCGGCGCGGGCCTGGAGGTCGACCCCGCCCTCTTCCGCCGGGTGCCCTGGGGCGCCGAGTCGGGAGCGACCGCGATGGCCGACCTGCTCAGCCTGGACGAGCCGCCCACCGCGGTCTTCGCCCACTCCGACGAGATCGCCTTCGGCGCCCTGCACACCCTCCGTCGCGCCGGTCTGCGCGTGCCCGACGACATCTCGGTCATCAGCGTCGACGACCACCCGTTGTCCGCCCAGCTCGACCTCACCTCGGTCGCTCAGGACGTCTACGAACAGGGGCGCCTGGCGGGGCAACTGGTCGTCGCGACGGTGGAGGGGCGCGAGTGCGCGTCGACGGTCGTGCCGACGCGCCTGGTCCCCCGCGGCAGCACCGGACAGCCCGCGGTGCGCTGAGCGTCTTCCCTCAGTGCGGTCGCTCAGCGGTCCGAGACCCCGCGGTGAGTCCCAGCAGCACGCCCAGCGCGATCGCCACCATCGTGGCTCCCGCGGAGATCAACGAGGCCGCACCGTAGACCCGGTCCTCCCCGAAGTACTTGGTCACCCCGAGCAGCCCCAGAGAGCCCGGCACCAGCAACCAGAAGGCCGGCAGGAACGACACGATCGCCGGCGGCCCGAAGAGGTCGTCGACCTGGTCGAGCCGCAAGGGTCGCGCCCCTGCGGAGGCGACCGCGGTGTGCGTCACCGTGGCTCCGGGGACGGAGACGAAGAGTGCGGTGGCCAGGACGACCACCTCGGTGGCCTCGGCGCCCGACGCGCGAGCGACCCGTTCGAGGCTGGACCGGACGTGCGTGACAGGGTCCCCCGCGTCGACCATCGCCTCGCCGAGCGCGACGAGGAAGTCGGCGAGGTCGGTCTCGGTGCCGGGCTCCTCCACGCTCCTCCTCGCGACGACTCCTGCGACCCGGTCTCCGTGTGGGTCAGCCGGCGCCGATGCTTCCGGCGATGATGCTGGTGACGACGACCGAGGTGATCGTCACCGTGGAGAACCCGGCCACGATCATCTTCGGCAGGATCTCGTGCTCGATGGCGGCTACCTCCTCGGGACTCTCCCCCGCCCCCTTGGCGGCCTCCTGCGAGAGGATCATCGTCCCCGGGAAGCCGTAGAGCGAGGTGAGGCCGATGGCCACCGACATCGGCACGCTGTAACCCAGCAGCTTGCCCACCAGAGCCGAGAACCCGACGATGCCGGCCACGCCGAAGAGGAACGCCAGGAACAACGGGAACGCCAGCGCCTTGACGTCGGCGGGCTCGACCGTGGCCAACGGGCCGAAGACCAGGATCATGATCGCCAGCATCATCAGGCCGAAGGAGTCGATCCCCGCCAGCACCGAGGGCTTGAAGACCCCGAAGGTGCGCAGCAGGATGCCGAAGATCAGCGCGACGACGAAGGTGTTGAGGATCCCGTCGGTCAGGTTGTTGATGCCGAGCGCCGCCAGCACGGTGAGGCCGACGACGAAGAGGGTTCCGGGGGTGTTGCGGAAGGCCGGAGGCAGCAGACCGACCGACTCGGTCTGCTCGTCGGCGGCCTCGGCGGGAGCGAGATTCCCCGCGCGGTACTCCTCGCGCAGCCGTCCGGCCTCCTTGCGCAGGATCAGGGACGTGAGCGGGAAGCCGACCAGGCCCTGCAGCGCAGCGATGAGGACCGGGAAGACCGCGATCGCGGTGAGCCCGATGCCGAGCGCGGCCTCCTGCACGATGATCACTGAGATCGTGCCGCCACTGAGCGCTCCGGTGCCGGCGACCACGAAGTCCAGCGCCTGGGCGTAGCCCTCCTCGGCGCTGCCGCTGATCCGCCGGCCGAAGATCAGGCTGGCGACCGCCAGCGCGATCCCGATGCCCAGCACCGTGGAGGCACCGATGAGGAAGGTCCGCCACTGCTTCTTGAAGTCGTCCAGGCTGATCATCGTGCCGAGGTGGACGATGATGAAGCCGACCACGACTCCGGCCAGCGCGAGCAGGGACGAGCTGGCGAGCAGGTCGTCGGGGAAGATCCCCGACAGGAACCCGACCAGGAAGATGATCGAGGCGACGAAGAGCGAGGAGAGCAGCGACTTGGTCTTGACCGCGACGTACTCGCTCACCGTCCAGACGGCCATGACGACGACGAAGGCCAGGATCGGGTTCACGGGAGACTCCTGAGACTCGGGTGCGCCGATCCTCCCACCTCGGCCGTCCTGCGCCGATCCTCCCGCGCCCGTTCACATGACGGATGTCAGATGCCCTAGGTAGTTCGGCCGAACCGCGCCACCCAGTCGGGTGACGAAGAAGGGGGACGTTCGGTCCCGTTGTCCGGACCTCGGGCACGCATGCGCCCTTCGACCCCCCTGCCCACGGCGGGAGTCGGTGAGGATGACACCGGGTGGGGGGTGATGCCGTGAACGTCGAGATCCAGGGGTGGAGTCAACGCGTTTGGCTGCGGCGTCGTCCCAACCAGGTCAGGACTCCCCATGACCGATCCGCCGAAGCAGGCCGCACCGGCCACCACATCGACCACACCACCGGCCGCGACCACGGCCGGACCCGAGCAGCCCCTGGCTGACCTGCTGACGTCGCTGCCGTGCGTCGTGGCCACCGTGGCCGAGGACCTCACCGTGGTCTACGTCAACGAGGCGATCACCGGCTGGCGTGAGGTGCCACCGCGGGACCTGGTCGGTCGGCATCTGGCGCACATGGTCGGCGTACGTTCGGTCGCCGTGAACCGCGCCCACATCGGCGCCGCGCTGACCGGTCTCCAGCAACGCTTCGAGCACACCGTGCACCTGCCGAGCGGCGTACCGCTGCACACGCAGATCGACCTGATGCCGATGCTCCGCGACGGCTCACCGTCCGGCTTCCACCTGCTGGTCACCGACATCTCCGACCGGGTGGTGGCCGAGGCGAGCCTGGAGGCCGCCATCACCCAGGCAGCGTTGCTCGAGGAGCGCAGCCGCATCGCCGCCGACATGCACGACCGCGTGATCCAGCACCTGTACGCCGCGGGCCTGGGAGCACGGCGCGCGTCCCGCTCCCCCCAGGGCGCCGCGGACTACGTCGAGGCGATCAGCATCTGCGTGGACAACGCGATCCGCGAGCTGAGGGTCGCCATCCGCAAGCTCACCCACGCTCCCGAACCCGCCAGCCTGGCGGCCTCCCTGGCTCCGATCACACGCAGCGTCGCCCGGTGGCTGGGCCACGACCCGATCGTGCGCACCCACGGCGGGCTCCGCGACCTGCCCCCCGAACTCGGCCATGACCTGCTGCTCGCCCTGACGCGGATGCTCGCCGCCGTCGCGCTGCGCGACGGGGTGCGCGACGTCTGGATCGATCTCGACGTGGGCGAGCACGTCACCCGGGTCATCGTCACCGACGACGGCCGGACCCCGGCCGTCCCGTCCATCACGGGCACGCTGGGGGACCTGCACCGCAGCGCCCGCGGCTGGGGCGGTGCGTTCACCCTCCAGCCGCGCCGCCCGCGCGGGACGGTGATGGAGTGGTCCGTGCCCACCGACGAGCGCGCCGACCCACCGGGCGGGGAGCATCCCGGCGACTCCGACGGGGTAGGAGGCCTTCCGTGACGACCCCCTCTTCCGATCCCGTTCGCCCGACGGACGCCGCAGGCTCTTCCTCCGGACACCTGCGTCGACCTAGCGTGGCCGGCATGCCCCCACGCCTGCTGCCCGCCGTCCTTGCGCTCCTCCTCGTGCCCTTCACCGTCCTGCTCACCGGCGCCCCGGCCCAGGCGGCCGGCTTCTCGGCGGGCAATGTCGTCGTGCTGCGCGTGGGCGACGGCTCGGGGTCGCTGTCCAGCGCCGCCGCGCCGGTGTTCCTCGACGAGTACTCCCCCAGCGGGGCCCTGGTGCAGTCGGTCCCGATGCCGACCACCGGATCGGGTGACCAACGACGACTGGTGGCCAGCGGGTCCGCGACGAGCGAAGGTGCACTCGCGCTCAGCGCGGACGGGCGCTACCTGACCCTGGCCGGCTACGACGCGGCCCCGGGGACGGCGGCGATCGCCGGCACGCCCAGCGCCACGGTCAGCCGGGTCGTCGCCCGAGTCGACGCCGCAGGTGCCGTCGACACCACCACGGCCCTCGCCGACGCCTTCACCGGCACCAACATCCGCGGTGCGGTCACCGACGACGGCAGTCGTTTCTGGACCACCGGCGGCAACGGCGTGCGCTTCGCATCACTCGGCGCCACCACGTCTGCGGTCCTGGCCAGCACCAACACCCGCGTCCCGGCGATCGCCGACGGGGAACTCTTCTACTCCACCGGAGCGGGCACCCAGGGCGTCTACCGCCTCGGCTCCGGCCTGCCCACCACCGGCAGCCCGGCCGCGGCCCTGGTCGCGGCCCGCACCAGCCCGTACGGCGTGACGTTCCTCGACCGCAGCGACACCGTGCCCGGCGTGGACACGCTCTATCTCGCCGACGACTCCAGCGCCGCGAACGGCGGCGGGGTGCACAAGTTCTCCTTCGACGGCACGACCTGGACCGCGCGCGGCTCGGTCACCGCGGGCACCCTGCGCGGCTTGACCGGCCAGGTGACCTCCACCGGAGCCGCGCTCGTCGGCACCACCGGCTCGACGCTGGTCACCCTCACCGACACCGCCGCCTTCGACGCCCCGATCGAGGGCTCCTTCAGCACGCTGGCCACCGCCGCGAGCAACACCGCCTTGCGCGGGGTCGCGTTGGCGCCGACCGGCGAGACCACCGACACGGGCCCGACCATCACCACGCAGCCGTCGGACGCCACCGTCGCGCCGGGTGCGGGCACGACCCTCACCGTCAGCGCGAGCGGCACGGCACCGTTGAGCTACCAGTGGTTCGCGGGCACCACCGGCGACACCACCTCTCCCGTCGGCACCGACGCCGCGTCGTACGACACCGGGCCGCTGACGCAGACGAGCCGGTTCTGGGTGCGGGTGACCAACGCGCTCGGTTCCGACGACAGCGACACCGCGACGGTCACCGTGGACGACACCCCGGCCTGCGAGGGGTCGGCCACGCAGATCGGCGCTGTCCAGGGCTCAGGGGAGACCAGCCCTCTCGCGGGGCAGAGCGTGACCGTTCGCGGCGTCGTGGTCGGGGACTACGAGGGCGCCTCCCCCGCACTGGGCGGCTTCTACCTCCAGGACGAGGGAGACGGGGACCCGGCCACCTCCGACGCCGTCTTCGTCTTCGACCGCGGACTGACCGGGGCCCAGGTCTCGCTCGGGGACCGCGTCGAGGTCACCGGCACCGCCGGTGAGTTCCAGGGCCAGACCCAGGTCAACGCCACCGCGGTCGACGGGTGCGGCACCGGCGACGTCACCCCGACCGACCTCACCCTGCCGATGGCCGACGCGGCGGCGTTCGAGCGGTACGAGGGCATGCTGGTGCGCTTCGACCAGACGCTGACGGTGACCGAGCACTTCCAGCTCGGTCGGTTCGGCGAGGTCGTGGTCTCCTCCGGTGGTCGGCTCCAGCAGCCCACCGCGGTGGTCGCGCCCGGGGCCGCTGCCCAGACCCTCCAGGCAGAGAACGCCTTGAACCGCCTCAAGATCGACGACGCGCTGAACAACCAGAACGCTGATCCGATCGTCTTCGGCCGCGGCGGAGCGCCGCTCTCGGCCGCCAACACCTTGCGCGGCGGTGACACGGTCACGGACCCGATCGGTGTCCTGACCTACACCTGGGGCGGCAACTCCGCCTCGCCGAACACCTACCGGCTCCGACCGGTCGACGCCCTGCACGGCAGCGCCTCCTTCACCGCGGTCAACGATCGCCCCACGGGCGCGCCTGTCGTCGGCGGCGACCTCACGGTCGTGAGCGCGAACCTGCTCAACCTCTTCAACAGCTTCGGAACCACCGGGTGCACCTTCGGGGTCGGCGGAGCCGTCGCGGAGTGCCGCGGGGCCGACAACGCCGCCGAGCTCGAGCGCCAGCTGGCCAAGCACGTCGCGGCGCTGACCCGCCTCGACGCCGACGTGGTCGCGGTGATGGAGATCGAGAACGACGGCTACGGCCCCGACTCGGCCCTCCAACTCCTCATCGACCGGCTCAACGCCGTGGACGGTCCGGAGGCGTGGGCCTTCGTCGATCCCGACACCGCCCTCGGGGTCGTCAACGCCGCCGGCACCGACGCGATCAAGACCGCGTTGATCTACCGCGCGGACCGCGTCACCCCGGTTGCGGGGCGCACCTTCGCCGACACCGGCGCCCCCGCCGGCGTGTGGGACCGGGTGCCGGTCGCCCAGCAGTTCACCTCGCCGGACGGCGACTTCAGCGTCGTGGCGAACCACTTCAAGTCCAAGGGCAGCTGCCCCGCCGCCGGATCCCCCGACGCGGACCAGGGCGACGGCCAGAGCTGTTGGAACGCGCGCCGCACCGTGCAGGCCGAGCGGCTCCTGGAGTTCGTCGAGGGCACCGTCATCGGCACCTCCGGCGACCCCGACGTGCTGCTCGCCGGCGACTTCAACTCCTACGCCCAGGAGGACCCCGTCACGGCGCTGACCTCGGCCGGCTGGACCGACCTCGCCGCGCACGCGGCCGACGAGGCCGCTGGGGCGCCGTACTCCTACGTCTTCGACGGTCAGTGGGGCTACCTGGACTACGTGTTCGCGTCTGAATCGATGCTCGCCCAGGTGACCGGCGCCGCCGACTACCACGTGAACGCCGACGAGCCGTCGGTGCTCGACTACAACACCAACTTCAAGTCTCCCGGCCAGATCGCGTCGCTGTTCGCCCCCGACGAGTTCCGCACCAGCGACCACGACCCGGTCGTCGTCGGGCTGTCGTTGGCGGACCCCGACACCACGCCCCCGCTGATCACGGCCACCGTGGCCGGGACGACCGGCGAGGCCGGGTGGTTCACCGGCGACGTCGTGGTCGACTGGACCGTGGTCGACCCCGAGTCGGACGTCGAGGTCGTCGGATGCCAGGACACCACAGTGGTCGACGACACCACCGGTCTCACCCTGACGTGTGAGGCGACCAGCGCCGGCGGGACCTCCTCGGAGTCGGTGACCGTCAAGCGCGACGCGACGGCGCCTGACCTCGCCTGGTCCGGCGCGATCACGCAGGACGCGTCGTACGTCTTCGGCGAGGTGCCCGCGCGGCCGACCTGCACCGCCTCCGACGCCACGTCGGGTCCGGCGGGCTGCACCGTCACCGGGTACGACACCCGGGTCGGCACGCACACGCTGACCGCCACGGCGACCGACGTCGCCGGCAACACCACCGTGCAGACGCGCACCTACACCGTGAGCCCCTGGACCCTGCGCGGCTTCCAGCCCCCGGTCGACAACGACGGTGTCGTCAACGTGGTCCGGCGGGGTTCGCGCGTGCCGCTGCGGTTCGAGGTCTTCGCCGGCGACCGCGAGCTGACCTCCACCTCGGTGGTGCGCAGCATCGGGATCGTGCCGGTGGCGTGCCCCACGGGGGCCCGGGAGGACCGCATGCCCGAGACGACGCGGAGCCGCGTCGGCCTGGCCTACGTCGGCGGTCGCTTCCAGCTCGTCTGGGAGACCCCGAAGGTGCGCGGGTGCCGCCAGGTGACCGTCACCACCCGGGACGGCTCGTCGATCTCGGCACTGTTCCGCCTGCAGTGACCGGTCCCCCCGGGGCCTCGGGCCGTCCGGAGGGGCCGTCCGGTCGTGGCCGCGAGGCCCGTGCGCGCGACAGAATCGAGGCAGGGCAACGCGATCGGAGCGGCGATGAGAGGTGCGTACCTCGGCGAGATCCGGCTGATGCCCTGTGCGAACGTGCCGCCGGGTTGGGCGCCCTGCGACGGACAGGTGCTGCGGATCAACGACCACGTCGCATTGTTCTCCGTGCTGCGTGACCGGTACGGCGGGGACGGGCGCACGACCTTCGCGTTGCCGGACCTGCGGGGGCGGACCCCCATCGGCTCCGGGAAGGCCGTGATGCGTTCCCAGGAAGATCAGGAGCAGGTCGCCGAGCAGCATCTGGTGCTCGCGTTCTGCATCGCCGTCGAGGGCCTCTATCCCTCCCCTCACTGAGACGGGAGTCGCCGTGGCTGAGCACTATCTGGGCGAGATCCGAATGTTCGCGGGGCGCTACGCCCCTGCCGGGTGGGCCCTGTGCGATGGCCAGCGCCTGCCCATCACCGAGCACCAGGCGCTGTACGACCTGCTCGGCACGACGTACGGCGGGGACGGCGAGGAGACGTTCTGTCTGCCCGACCTGCGAGGCCGGGTCCCGGTCCACCCCGGGCCGGCTGCCGGTGAGACCTTCGTGATCGGTGATCGTGGGTGGGCCGCGCCCCCCGACGGGCCGCCCGAGGGGTCGTCGTCCGTGCTGCGGTACGAGGACCTGACCTACGTCATCGCCTTGGACGGGGTCTCGCCTGACGAGGACTCCGAGGACCTCAGCGAGTACCCACTCGTGGGCGAGGTGCGGATCTTCCCCTTCGGGTTCGCTCCCCAGGGGTGGATGTCCTGCAGCGGCTCGGACCTCGGCCTGGAGAGCAACATCGCGCTCTTCTCCGTCATCGGGACGCGGTACGGCGGCGACGGCAGGTACACCTTCGCTCTCCCCGACCTTCAGGGGCGGGCGGCACGACACCCGGGCACGGTCGGCGCCGACGCTGACTTGGAGGCGCCCCCGGACGGTGCCCTGCCGAGATCGCCCGGACGGCTGGAGCTCGACTACTACATCGCCGTCCAGGGCTACTACCCCCGCGCGTGAGGGGTAGAAGGCGCTCGCAACGGCGGCGAACAGAATTCCGGACAGTCGATGACTTTTCACATCCGAAAAGAGGTTTCGATCATCCGGCTATTCTGATACGCCGAAATTCGGCGTGGCCCCGGCCACCAGGGAGAGGGCCCCGCCGCGACCGGGATCGTCGCCGCGGGGCCCTCCACGGTTAGGGAACCGCGCCGGCCTGGGAGACGCGCCCCTCGACTCCCCAGACGAGTACGGGCGCTGCCAGCTCGGGATATCCCACCCGCCAGAATCATCCGAGTTACCTGGCAGTAGATAAAGGGCGAGGACCGACTCTTTACTTTGCATTTGTAGGGCCGAAACGTGGCTTTCTGCACGGTTACTATTACCTGGATTCACAGCCACCCCGCAAACGTGTTCGTCGTTTCCGGTCAGACCCGGGCGTTGGTTGCCGATGCCACAGACATGTCCCGGATCCTGCCCCGCGGCGCCGGCACCGCCCCCGAGACCTGGTGGCGGTGGTACGCCGGCGTCGGGCTGCTGCTGCTGGCCGTCATGGCGGCGCTGCCGGGCACCCTGCTCCGGGAACTGCTCTACGTGCTGGTGAGCGCCTCGGTCGTGGGTGCGATCCTGCTCGGCGTCCGGTCCTTCCGGCCCAGCGCCCGGGCGCCGTGGCTGCTCATGGCGACCGGCCAGTCGCTGTGGGCCCTCGCCGACGCGATCCTCAGCTGGAACGTGAACGTGCGGGGCGTGGATGCCTTTCCCGCCTTCCCCGACGTGCTCTACCTGATCGGTTACGGACTCCTGGGTTCGGCGGTGATCGGCCTGGTCCGCGCACGGTCGGACCGACCGCTGGGGGTCGGTGCCACCCTGGACACCGCGACGGTCACCTTCGGTCTCGGCCTGCTCACCTGGGTGTTCCTGGCCCACCCCGTGCTCGAGGCGGACGCCCAGTCCGCGTGGGCCACCGCGTTCTCCATCGGCTACGTGTTGGCCGACATCGTGCTACTGGCGGCACTCACCCTGCTGGTGCTCACCTCGGGTGCGGGTTCGGCCGCGGTCCGGCTGCTGCTGCTCGCCCTCGTGCTGCTGATCGGAGCCGACTTCCTCAGCGCCACGCTGGAGAACTACACCTACGGCTGGTCCCCCTGGGTGGAGATGCTCTGGCCCGCTTCCTACGTCGCCTGGGGCGCCGCCGCGCTCCACCCCAGCATGGCCGCGATCACCTCCTCCACCGAGGAGCGCACCGAACCCGCTCCCTGGCTCCGCGTGGTCGCGATGACCCTGGCCACGCTCGTGGCGCCCGGCATCCTCATCGTGCAGCAGCTCAGCGGCGGCGTCATGGACGTCTGGCTCGTCGCCGTCTCATCCGCGGTGATGTTCCTGCTCGTCATGCTGCGCATGGACCTGGCCATCCTGGAGACCGCACGGGTCAGCGGCCAGCGGGCGATCCTCCAGGAGGAACTGAAGCACCAGGCCGAGCACGACGCCCTGACCCGGCTGCCGAACCGGGTGCGGACCCTGGCGTTGGTGCAGGAGGCCGTCGACCGGCTCGCGGACTCGGAGAGCACCGGCCGCGACCGCGACCGGGTCGCCGTGCTGTTCCTGGATCTCGACGGGTTCAAAGCCGTCAACGACACCCACGGCCACCATGCCGGCGACCAGGTGCTGCGCACCGTCGCTGCCCGGCTCCGCCGCCTGGTCCGGGCCGGGGACGCTCCCACCCGCCTGGGAGGCGACGAGTTCGTCGTCGTCCTCACGGCGATCACCGACCCCGGGGCTGCGCTCTCGATCGCCCAGAGGCTGATCCTGTCGGTCTCCCAACCCATCCCGCTCGACGGGGGTCACCACGTGCGCGTGGGCACCAGCATCGGCATCGCGTTCGCCACCGATACCTCAACCACCGCTGAGGAGCTCCTCCACCAGGCCGACCTCGCACTCTACCGCGCCAAGCACGAGGGCCGCGGCCGGACCGTGGTCTTCGGCCCCGAACTGCACGACGAGGTGATGGCCAAGGCCTCCCTCGGGCTGGCTCTGGCCCAGGCGGTCGACAACGACGAACTCGTGCTGCACTACCAACCCGTGCTCGAGGTCTCCGGCGGACGCATCCAGGGCTTCGAGGCCCTCGTGCGCTGGGACCGACCCGGCCACGGGCTCTGCTCCCCCGGCGACTTCCTTCCGGTCGCGCAGTCCTCGGACCTGATCTGCCGCATCGACGCCTGGGTGCTGCGTACGGCGACGGCCCAGCTGGCGACGATGCGCCGCCGCCTGGACCGCGACGATCTCTTCGTCGCCGTCAACGTCTCCGGCAGGCACCTGTCCCGTCCGCGGTTCTGCGCCGACGTCCTCAACGCCATCGCCGACGCGAACATCGAGCCCGGGGCACTGGTCCTCGAGGTCAGCGAGAAGTTGCTGATGGAGCACCCCACCGCCGTCGCCCACCTCGAAGAGCTCCGCCAACTCGGGGTCTCGGTCAGCCTCGACGACTTCGGTCGCGGCTACAGCGCACTCGGCCTGCTGGACCGGCTCCCGATCACCATGGTCAAGATCTCCGGCGACTGCCTGGACCCCTCCTCCCCGACGACGCGACGCATGCTGGAGTTGATGGTCACCGCAGCCCACGGCGCGGGCCTCCCCGTGATCGGCGAGCGGGTCGAGCGACCCGAGCAGTTGCGAGCGCTGCGTGAGGCCCAGTGCGAGTCCGCGCAGGGGTTCTATCTCGGCGGGCCGCAGTCCGGGGAGGATCTGCTGGAACTTCTCTCCCAGGAGCCGCAGCCCCCGACGGCCGCTGGCGCACACCCCGACGAGGGCTCCGCCGTCCTGGGCTCGGCGGCCCAGGAAGCCTGCTGACATGGGCGAGATGGCCGCGGCGGGTGCCCGCCGTGCCGCGCGTCGCCAGTTCGAGACGGACCTGCGCTGCGGACTCGACGGCGGACTGATCATCCCGTGGTTCCAGCCCGTCGTAGCGCTGCGCACCGGCGAGGTGATCGGCACCGAGGCGCTGGCCCGCTGGACCCTCCCCGACGGATCGCTGCGGACCACGACCGAGTTCATCGGTCAGGCGGAGGATCACGGGCTGATGCCGCTGCTCACCGACCGCATCCTGTTCGCCGCAGCGGCCTCCGTCGCCGCGTCGGCGGCCGACCCGGCGTTCCTGCTGCACGTCAACATCTCCGGCCACGAGCTCGGCGAGACGGCATTCCCACGCCGGGTGATCGAGGTGCTGGCACTCGCCGGCCTGGCACCGACCCAGGTGTGCCTGGAGATCACCGAGCGCGCTCTGGTCGCGGATACCGAGACGACCCGGTCGAACCTGGCGGCACTCCGTGAGTCCGGCGTGCAACTGGCCATCGACGACTTCGGGGTGGAGTACTCCTCCTTCGGCTACCTGCGGCGCTTCCCCGTCGACATCCTCAAGATCGACCGCTCGTTCATCATCGACATCGCCCAGGACGAACGCGACCGCGCTCTGGTCTCGGCGATGGTGGCGATGTCCCGTGCGCTGGGCATGCGCACCGTCGCCGAGGGCGTCGAGCACGTCGACCAGGCGGCGGTCCTCACCGAGCTCGGCGTCGACGAGGGACAGGGATGGCTCTTCGGCCGCCCCGCCCCGCTGCTGATCGCCTGCTGAACACCTGCCGCCCGAACGCCTGAGTCCTAGCCGGTGAAGCCGCCGTCGGCGCGGATCACCGAACCGTGCAGGGCAGCCCCGGCCGGCGAACAGCACAGCGCGACCGTCGCTGCGATCTCCTCGGGTTCGATCAGCCGGCGGATGCCCTGGTGCTCGGCCAACTCCGCGGGTGTCGTGCCGTAGAGGTCCGCCGTCGCCGCCAGCATCACCGTCCGTGTCGAACCGGGCGCGATCGCGATCGCACTGATGCCGGTGCCGACCAGGTCAGCGGCGATGCCCCGCACCAGCCCGATCACCGCATGCTTGCTCGCGGCGTAACCGGCGAGGTGGATCCTGCCGCGCTCTCCGACCGCCGAGGTGAGGGCCACGAACCGACAGGTGCCCGGGTCGGGCGCGGCCAGCATCGTCGGCAGCACCGCGGTCGCGGTGTTCCAGACTCCGCGCACGTTGACATCGAGCAGCGTGTCCAGCTGGGCGATCGGGGTCTGCCACTGCGGCTGCCCACCGATCACGACCCCGGCCGCCGCGACTGCGGCGTCGAGGCGCCCGAAGCGGTCCATCGTCGTGTTGACAGCGACCTGGAGCGCCTCGAGGTCACGGACGTCGCACTCGACGGCGAGCACCCGGCCCGGGTGACGCGCGGCCAGCGACGCCAGTTCCGCGGGGGTCGCCAAGGGATAGCCGACCCCCGGCGGCACGTCACCGCCCGCACACACGTCGACCGCGGTGACGCGGTAACCGTCGGCCACGAGCCGCTCGACCGCGGCCGCCCCGATCCCCCGGGCAGCTCCGGTGACGAGGGCGACCCGGCCCGGGTCCGGGTTGTGCGACGTGTCCATGTGTCCTCCGCGCTCATGAGTCGTGAGGACAGTCGATCACAGGGGTAGTGAGGCGTGCGGGGGTCAAGCGCCCCTGCCGGCGCCCTGACTCGCCCTCCCTTGACGCGAGGTGGTGATCACCGACGAAGTCTTTACTTTAGCGATCTGGTCTCGACGGGCTCCGAGGCGCAGGATCGACTCCGCGGGTCGCGCGCACGCGGCACCCGCATCCGGGAGCGGCCAGGCCGGTCCCGGGTGGCGACACCGGCTCATCGAGGTGGGTGGGGCGTCAGCGTGCGGGACGAGCCGCTGCGGCAACACCCCGACGTGGGGTCGGGATGTCGCCCGAGAGCAGTGGTCCGTCCCGGGCCTCGGTCCGCCAGGCCGCCGGGTGGCGGCCGGGCCGGGGCCCACGCCACGGCTCCCCTGGCTGCTCCGCGGCCGGTGACACCCGTGCTCAGGGCAACGGTTCCGCGTGAGACCGTAGACATTCACCCACGAACCACCACGAGAGGGGTCTGCGGAGATGCCTGCCCTGGATGAGAAGTTGCACGACCTGTACGACGAGGTGCTCCGCCGCAACCCCGGCGAGACCGAGTTCCACCAGGCCGTGCACGAAGTCCTCGACAGCCTGGGGCCGGTCGTCGCCAAGCACCCGGAGTACACCGACGGCGCCGTGATCCGACGGCTGTGCGAGCCGGAGAGACAGATCATCTTCCGGGTGCCGTGGGTCGACGACCGCGGCAACGTGCAGATCAACCGCGGGTTCCGGGTGGAGTTCAACTCCGCCCTCGGCCCCTACAAGGGCGGGCTGCGCTTCCACCCGTCGGTCTATCTGGGCATCGTGAAGTTCCTCGGGTTCGAGCAGATCTTCAAGAACGCCCTGACCGGCATGCCGATCGGCGGCGGCAAGGGCGGCTCCGACTTCGACCCCAAGGGCCGCTCCGACGGCGAGATCATGCGCTTCTGCCAGGCGTTCATGACCGAGCTCTACCGGCACATCGGCGAGCACACCGACGTGCCCGCCGGAGACATCGGCGTCGGCGGCCGCGAGATCGGCTACCTCTTCGGCCAGTACAAGCGGATCACCAACCGCTACGAGTCCGGCGTGTTGACCGGCAAGGGCCTGACCTGGGGCGGTTCCCAGGTGCGCACCGAGGCCACCGGCTACGGCACGGTCTTCTTCACCAACGAGATGCTCGGTGCCCGCGGCGACTCCTTCGACGGCAAGCGCGTGGTCGTCTCGGGCTCGGGCAACGTCGCGATCTACGCGGTCGAGAAGGTGCACCAACTCGGCGGCACGGTGGTCGCCTGCTCCGACTCGGCCGGCTACATCGTCGACGAGAAGGGCATCGACCTCGAGCTGCTCAAGGACGTGAAGCTGGCGCGCCGCGCGCGCATCAACCAGTACGCCGAGCAGCGCGGCAGCGCCGACTACGTCGAGGGCTCCTCGATCTGGTCGGTGCCCTGCGACATCGCCCTCCCCTGCGCCACGCAGAACGAGCTCAACGGCAACGACGCGGCCGCCCTGGTCCGCAATGGCTGCACGATCGTCGCCGAGGGCGCCAACATGCCCTGCACCCCTGACGCCGTCCGAGTCTTCACCGACGCCGGGGTGGCCTTCGCGCCGGGCAAGGCGGCCAACGCCGGCGGCGTCGCCACCAGCGCTCTGGAGATGCAGCAGAACTCCTCACGCGACTCGTGGTCCTTCGAGCACACCGAGCAGCGGCTGGGCAACATCATGCGCGGCATCCACGCCCGATGCCTGGAAACCGCCGACGCGTACGGCAGCCCGGGCAACTACGTCGCCGGCGCGAACATCGGCGGGTTCATCCAGGTCGCCGACGCGATGCTGGCGCTCGGGATCATCTGATCGGGCTGCGGGGCGCCGCCCGCGCAATTGCGTTGTTCGGACGGTGATTTCACGCCGAAACGGCGTCCCAACCACGCAATTGCGGGTGGGCCTACGCAGCCGACGGCATCGGCAGCGTGCCGGTGGCGAACCCGTCCCAGAAGGTCACACGGCGCGCGTCGATCCGCACCAGGACGTCGTCCCCGGAGGCGACCAGCGCCGCCTCGCCGCGCAGCACCAGGCCGCGCTGTTGGGTCGGGCGGTCACGCACCGGCTCCTCCAGCGTGACGCAGGCCGGCAGGGTCGACGCCGCACCTGGGAGCAGATGTCCAGGGACCCTGACCTCGGCCTCGACCGGATCCCACACGCCCGGCACCGCCACGAGACCCGCGTCGGTCTCAAGACCGACCGTGACCGGACCTGTCTGACGAACCAGAGTTTCCAGTCCCGCCGGGAGCTCGTCGGGTAGGGCCACCCCGGGCCCCTCGGAGCCCGTCCACTCCAGGCGGGCGGTGGCCGTCGACGTGGGGTCCAAGGAGACCAGCACGAAGTTCTGCGGCGCCACGGTGCCGGGCCGCGAGACACCGTCGGCGACGAAGCCCACGACCTCACGCGGGTTGCGCTTCATCCATGAGGTCAGACCGAAGGGGATCCGCAGGCTGTTGCGCAGGACCGCGTGCGGGGTGGTCGCCGTGAGCAGCGTGGCGCGACCGCGCATGGCGACGGCGCGCTCGCCGTCCTGGACGACCCAGGCGGTGTCGGGGCGGCGGGCCAGCAGTCTGGCCTTCAGCACCTGGCGGCGGGTGACGAACCACAACCGCCCGTCGCCGGTGCCGTAGAGCACCGGGGTGACCAGCGGGCCGTTCTTGGTGGCCACGGCGAGGTGGAGCAGTCGGGCGGCACGCAGCACGTCCTCGGCGTCGGGCGCCTCGGAGGTCCTGGCGTCGTACGCCGCGGAGTCGGGCGAGCGGGTAGGCAGGGTGGCAGTCATCTCGGCTCCAGGTGTCGCGGCTCCCGTGGGGGCCGGGGTCCTGGCTCCGACAGTAGAGAGCGGTGCCTAGCCACCCAAGGAAACGTGCGTGCCCTCACAGTGCCGCCTCCTGGCCGACCGGGTCACGGCGCGGTGCTGGCCTCTCCCCCTGCGGCCACCTTCACAGCAGCAGCCTCGTCACGACCCCGGCTGCTCAGCCTGCGTTCGAGGTGCACCGCCAGTCGCGAGAGCGCGTAGTTCATCAGGATGAAGATCAGGCCCACCACGAAGAGCATCTGGATCGGGTTGTCGAGGTTCAGCGCGATGACATTGCCCCGGCGGAGCAACTCGATGTAGAGCCCGCTGAGGAGGGCAGCCAGGGAGGTGTCCTTGAGCACGACGACGAGTTGGGAGATCAGGGCCGGGAGCATGATGCGGAAGGCCTGCGGCAGGAGCACGATGCGCATGACCTGCCATTCGGTCATCCCGATCGCCCGGGCCGCCTCGCCTTGGCCACGCGGCAACGACGCGACTCCTGCCCGAAGGATCTCGGCGATGATCACGGAGTTGTAGAGCATCAGCGCGATGACGAGATACCAGAGTCCGTCCTCACCGGGGAGCGGCCCCACGTCGATCCCCACCTCGGGGAACACCTGCCAGACGAAGAAGATCGTGATCACGACCGGCAGTCCGCGGAAGAGCTCGACCAGCCCGACCAGGGGAATCCTGGCAACGCGGCCGAGCATCATCCGTGCGGTACCGAAGGCGGTGCCGACGACGAGCGACAGCACGATCGCGAGGGCGGCCGCGGTGAGCGTGGACACCAGGCCCTTGCCCAGGAGCTCCCAGACCTGGGCGAAGCTCTCGTTGCTCGGATCGATGACGGGACCCCAGAGCTCCATGGAGAACTGGCCCTGGTCGGCGAGGCGCTTCACCACGAGCCCGGTGAGCCCGAGCAACACGACACCGGCTACGACGGTGCCGATCAACGCGCGGCGCCGCGCGCGAGGTCCGGGCGCGTCGTACAGGACCGAGGTGCTCATCGTGCGATCGCCACCTTCCGCTCGAGGACCAGCAGGAGCATCCCCGCAGGAATGGTGATGGCCAGGTAGCCGATCGCCACGCCCGTGAGCACCGGCAGGGCGTCGAAACCCTGGGAGCTGGAGAGGTTCTTGCCCACGGCGTAGAGATCGCGCCCGACGCCGAAGGCGCCCACGACCGCCGAGTTCTTGAACATCGCGATGATCACGCTGCCCAGCGGCGGGACCGACGAGCGGAACGCCTGCGGCAGGATCACCTGGCTCAACGACTGGGAGAACGTGAGACCGATCGCGCGGGCTGCTTCGGCCTGACCGACCGGGACCGAGTTGATGCCCGAGCGCAACGCCTCGCAGACGAAGGCGGAGGTGTAGACGATCAGCCCGGCCACGCCGAAGATGTAATAGGAGCTGTTGATGCCGATCTCCGGAAGCCCGAAGGCGAAGAAGAACAGCACGACCGTCAACGGGCAGTTGCGGATCACGGTCACCCAGGAGGTGCCGAACCACCGCAGCGCCGGGATCGGCGAGACCCGGAACGCGGCGATGAGGGTGCCGAGCAGGAGTGAGCCCACCATGGCCCACAGGCAGATACCCAACGAGCGCAGGAACCCGGACCAGAACAGGTCGAGGTTCTCGGTGACCGCGTCCACGCGCCCTCCTTAGACGTGTGCCCAGATCCCCGGCCGACCAGGACGTCGGCCGGGGATCACGATGGTCAGGCGCAGGGAGCCGGCTCGGGCAGGGTCGGCGCCACGGTGCCTTCGATCTGTCCGGCCGTCTCGGCCCACGCGGTGTTGTAGGCATCTTCGTTGTCCGCGAGCGTGGTGTTGATGAACTCGCAGAAGGCGACGTCGCCCTTCTGGATGCCGATCCCGTAGGGCTCGACGGTGAACTGCTCGCCGACCAGCTTGAACGCACCGTCCGACTCGCCGACGAAGCCCAGCAGGATCACGTTGTCGGTCGTGACCACGTCGACCTGGCCGTTCTCCAGCGCGTCCGCGCACTTGTCGTAGACGTCGAAAAGGACCAGCTGGTCGGGGCTCGCGAGGTACTCCTCGATGTTCACCGCAGGCGTCGAACCGGTGACCGAGCAGACCTTCGCGTCCGGGTTCTCCTTGATGTCCTCGGGGTTCACGATGGTGTCGTTGTCCGCCGCGACCATGAGCATCTGGCCGGCCTCGTAGTAGGGCCCGGCGAAGGTGATCCGCTCCTTGCGCTCGTCGTTGATGGTGTAGGTCGCCACCACCAGGTCGACGTCCCCGTCCTCGATGAGCTGCTCGCGGAACTCCGAGGTGGACTCCTTCCACTCGATGTCCTCAGGAGCGATCCCCAGTGCGCCCGCGATGATCTTGCCGACCTCGACGTCGAACCCCTCCGGGGTGTCCTCCAAGCCCAGCAGGCCGAAGCCCGGCTGGTCGAACTTCGTGCCGATCGTGATGGTGCCGGCTTCGGCGATCTCCGCCATCGTGGTGCCGGCTTCGAACTCCGGCGCCTCGGCGACCTCGGGCTCGGAGCCTCCGTCGTCGCCACAGGCCGCGACGCTGAGGGCCAGCGAGGCTCCCAGGACGGTCGCCAACGTTCGGGTCAATCGCATGACTTCTCCTTGTGTAAGTGTCCCCCCGCGGGACGTCGTGAGGGCGGTCAGTGCTTCAGGATCTTGCTGAGGAAGTCCTTCGCGCGATCCGACTGTGGGTTGGTGAAGAACTCCTCCGGAGTGTTCTCCTCGACGATGCGCCCGTCGGCCATGAAGATCACCCGGTCCGCGGCGGTGCGCGCGAAGCCCATCTCGTGGGTGACGACGACCATCGTCATCCCCTCCTCGGCCAGCTCGACCATGACGTCGAGGACCTCCTTGATCATCTCCGGATCGAGGGCGGAGGTCGGCTCGTCGAAGAGCATCACCTTCGGCTCCATCGCCAGGGCGCGGGCGATCGCGACGCGCTGCTGCTGACCACCGGAGAGTTGGGCCGGATACTTCTTCGCCTGGGCACTCACGCCGACGCGTTCGAGGAGCTCGAGGGCACGCGTCTCCGCCACGGCCTTGCTGAGTCCACGGACCTTGATCGGGCCGAGCGTGACGTTCTCCAGGATCGTCTTGTGCGCGAACAGGTTGAAGGACTGGAAGACCATGCCCACCTCGGCTCGCAGCCTCGCCAGCGCCTTCCCCTCTTCGGGAAGTGGTTCGCTGTCGAGAGTGATCGCGCCGGAGTCGATGGTCTCGAGCCGGTTGATGGCGCGACAGAGCGTCGATTTCCCGGATCCTGAGGGGCCGATCACGACGAGGACCTCGCCTCGAGCGACCGAGAGGTTGATGTCCTGCAGGACGTGAAGGCTGCCGAACCACTTGTCCACGCCGTCGAGCACGACGAGGGGCTGGCCGATCGGCGCCCGCGTGTCCGCGGAAGTCGTCATGCGTTCGAACCTAGCGGGGATCGCCGCTGGCGGGCCACGTGGAGGACCGGCGGCGCGCTCAGGATCGAGTGCCGTCGGGGACCGGCCCAGACCAGTCGCCGCAAAGTTCGCTCCAATCGAGTGCGTCCGCCGTACCGGGGTATCGACGCGTTTCCCTGTGGTTGAGCCGAGCGCGGTGGTGAGTCGGGTTCAGATCAGGGAGTCCTGCGCGAGCGGGTCTCCCCCGCCAACCGCCTGCATCCAGTGGATGAGCGCGCCACCCGTCTGGCTCGGGTCGAGGAAGAACTCCGCCCAACCCCCGTGGTCGTCGTTCTCACCGATGACGGTGCCGCCACCCGCCACGACGAGTTCCTTGCACCGGCCGAGCTCGGTGGTGCCCAAGGACACGTGGTGGAGCCCGCCGCCGGTCGTCTCGATGAATCGCGTGATCGGCGTCGTGAGCTCGCTCCGCGGGGAGACCACTTCGAAGCGGAGCGACTCCGACACCTGCACCCAGGTTGCCAGGACGTCCAGCGGATCGTCCTCGACCTCGAACTCACGGCCACCACCCAGGGTCGCCATCAACGTGCTGACCACTCTTTCGTGCCGCAGTCGCGGCACCACGATCCCGATGTGGTGGAGCTCGGCCACCTTCGCCATGGTCGTCACGACGTGTCCGTCGCGTACCAACGGGTCAACGCTGATCGCTCCCGCAGCGCGCCCCTCACAGCTCCAGCCCCACCAGCGGAGCGAGCCGGGCCCGGTGACGTCCGGGCGTGCCGAGCGCGATCTGGTCGGCCTTGGCGCGCTTGAGGTAGAGGTGGGCGGGGTGCTCCCACGTCATCCCGATGCCCGCGTGCAACTGCACCGCCTCCTCCGCTGCGAGCACCGCCACGTCGGAGTTGAAGGCCTGCGCGAGGGATGCTGCCGTCACGACGTCCTCGTCGTCCTCCGTGAGCGTCGCGGCCGCATAGCGCGCGGCGGCTGCCGCGGACTCCACGCTCGCGTACAGGTCCGCCAGCCGGTGCTTGAGCGCCTGGAACCCTCCCACCGGACGACCGAACTGCTTGCGCACCTTGACGTAGTCGACGGTGGTCTCCAAGCACCACCTGGCGAGGCCGAGCTGTTCCGAGGCGAGCAGGGCCGCCCCGACACCGAGCGCTCGGCGTACGGCACCTTCGGCATCACCGAGGACCACCTGCCCGGCTTCGGAGTCGAACGAGACGTCGGCCAGTTGGCGGGTCATGTCCAGGGACACCACCGGCCGAAGGGAGAACCCCGCAGCATCCACGGCGTGGAGGGACAGGCCGGTCTGGGTCAGGACGGGGACCAGCAACAGGTCGGCCTCGATGGCCCCCGCAACGCTGGAGATCGCGCCGGTGATGCGACCGTCGACCAGATCCACCGTGGGGATCTGCCCATCGGGGGCCAGGGACCACGGGACGGCGAGCGCCGCGGTGCGCTCGCCCGTCGCGAGTCGCGACACCAGGTCACTCCCGGCCTCGAGCAGCAGGGAGGTCGCCACGACGGCGCTGGTCAGGAACGGGACCGGCGCGACCGCTCGTCCCAGCTCCTCCAGCACGACTGCCGCCTCCCGTGCCGATGCACCCTGGCCGTCGTACTCCTCGGGGACCAGCAACCCGGCGAGACCGAGATCGGTCATCGACTTCCAGAGCCCGAGGACCACCGACCGGTCGTCGTCGTACATCCGCGTCACCGCATCGGAGTCGCACCGGTCCGCCAGCAGCTCACGCACGCTGGCGCGCAGGTCGTCCTCGATGTCGGTGTAGAGCAGGTCGACGTCGCTCATTTCGCGCTCTCCTTCCAGGGGATGTCCTTGTCGACGCGGTGTTCGCCGGGCAGGCCCAGCACGCGCTCGGCGACGATGTTGCGCAGGATCTCCGAGGTCCCGCCCTCGATCGAGTTGCCCTTCGCGCGCAGGTAGCGGTAGCCGGCATCCCTGCCGTTGAAGTCGACGTGCTCGGGGCGCACGAGCGTCCAGTCGGAGTAGCGCAGCCCCTCCTCGCCGAGGAACTCCACCTCGAAGCCGGACAGCTGCTGGGCGATCCGCGCGAAGCTCAGCTTCATGGCAGAGCCTTCCGGACCCGGCTGCCCTTGGGCGAGCTTCTGTCGAAGCCTGGTCCCGGTCAGCCGAGACACCTCCGCGTCGACCCAGAGCCGCAGCAGCCGGTCATGGAGCTCGGCGGTCCGCAGATCGGGGCGCTCCCTCCAGGTGCCGGCCACCACACCGACCATGCCGCTCTCACGGTCGGCCGACTTGCCGATCGAGACGCGCTCGTTGTTCAGCGTCGCGTTCGCGACCTTCCAGCCCTCACCGACGTCGCCGAGCCGGTAGCTGTCCGGGATCCGCACGTCGGTGAGGAAGACCTCGTTGAACTCGGCCTCGCCGGTGATCTGACGCAGCGGGCGTACCTCCACACCGGGGGCGGTCATGTCGCAGATGAAGTACGTCAGCCCGTAGTGCTTGGGCAGGCTCGAGTCGGTCCGCGCGAGGAGGATGGCGAACTGTGCGTTCTGCGCGCCCGAGGTCCAGACCTTCTGACCGTTCACCACCCACTCGTCGCCGTCGAGGACCGCACGAGTGGCGACATTGGCCAGGTCCGAACCGGCCCCGGGCTCGCTGAAGAGCTGGCACCAGACCTCCTCCGAGGTCCACAGCGGACGCAGGAAGCGGTCCTTCTGCTCCTCGGTGCCGAAGGAGACGATCGTCGGTGCGGCCATCCCGAGGCCGATCGGGTTCACCCGCGGTCGGTTGTCCGGAGCCCCCGCCTCCTGGAACCACCGGTCCACGTCGGGCTGGAGTGCCTGCTGGAGGCCGAGTCCGCCGTGGCCCACCGGGTAGTGCACCCAGGCCAGTCCCGCGTCGTAGCGTGCGCGCAGGAACTCCACGCGGTCGGTCGTCGACGGGTCGTGGTCCGCGAGGAACCGCTGCACCCGTTCCTTGAGGTCGTTGCTCACCGCTCCTCCTTCTGCCGGCGAAGCTCTGCCTTCGCCAGCGCGTTCTTGTGCACCTCGTCGGGACCGTCGGCGAAGCGCAGCGTGCGGATGCCGGCGTACGCCGACGCCAGGAACTGGTCCTGGGAGAGCCCGCCGGCCCCGTGCACCTGGATAGCCCGGTCGAGGATCCGCTGCACGATCTCCGGCGTGGCGATCTTGATCGCCTGGATCTCGGTGTGGGCTCCCTTGTTGCCCACGGTGTCCATCAGCCAGGCCGTCTTCAGCACCAACAGCCGCAGCTGCTCGACCTGGACCCGCGCCTCGGCGATCCAGGTGCGGACGACCCCCTGCTCGGCCAGCGGCTTGCCGAAGGCGACGCGCTCGTCGGCCCGCGCGCACATCGCCTCGATGGCGCGCTCGGCGACGCCGATCGACCGCATGCAGTGGTGGATGCGCCCCGGTCCGAGGCGGGCCTGGGCGATGGCGAACCCGTCGCCCTCGGCCCCGATCAGGTTCTCGACCGGCACCCGGACGTCGTCCAGCGCGAGCTCGGCGTGGCCGCCGTGGTCGTGGTCGTCGTAGCCGAAGACGTGCATGCCGCGCTCGATCGTCAGCCCGGCCGCGTCACGGGGCACCAGGATCATCGACTGTTGCCGGTGGCGCGGAGCGTCGGGGTCGGTCTTGCCCATCACGATGAGGATGCGGGCATTGGGGTTCATCGCTCCGGTGATCCACCACTTGCGCCCGTTCAGCACGTACTCGTCGCCGTCGCGCTCGATGCGCGTGGCGATGTTGGTGGCGTCGGAGGAGGCCACTGCGGGCTCCGTCATGGCGAAGGCGGAACGGATCTCCCCCGACAGCAGCGGGTCGAGCCACCGTTCGCGCTGGGCCGCGGTCCCGAACTGGGCCAGGACCTCGGCGTTGCCGGTGTCCGGAGCCGCGCAGTTGAGCACCGCCGGGGCCAGCTGGATGCTGCGCCCGGTGATCTCCGCGAGCGGTGCGTACTGCAGGTTGGTGAGCCCGGCTCCGTGCTCACCGGGCAGGAAGAGGTTCCACAGCCCGCGGGCGCGCGCCTCGGCACGGAGCTCCTGGAGCACCGGCACCGAGTCCCAGGCCCACCGGTCCTCGAGCGCAGCCAACTGTTCGTGGAACACCGGCTCGGCCGGGTGGATCCGCGTCTCCATGAAGTCGAGCAACTCCTTGCGCAGCTGCTCTGTGCGGGCGTCGTACTGGAAGTCCATCAGCTGTACTCCTTCAGGGCGCTGAGCCCGTCGTCCAGGAGCGGCTCGACGAGCCCTCCGATGTGGGCGAACCCGTCTCCGACGGTCTGACCGTGCACGTAGCGGTAGTGGATCCCCTCGAGGATCCCCGCGAGCTTGAACGACGCCAGCGCCAGATAGAAGCCGACATCCGCGAGGTCCCGGTGGCTGCGGGTTGCGTACCGCTCGATCACCTCGGACTCGCTGAGGAACCCGGGCGCCGACATGACATCGCTGATCGCGACGCCAGGGGCCGCGTGCCCGAGGCGCCCGTAGACGAGCATGAGGGCCAGATCGGTGAGCGGGTCACCCAACGTGGCCATCTCCCAGTCGATGACGGCCACCGGGCGGTCCTCGTCGTCGACCAGGACGTTGTCGAGCCGGTAGTCACCGTGCACGATGCCCGCCGTCGACCCGTCCGGCACGCTGGCGGCCAGTCGCGCATGCAGCTCGGCGGCCGCGGGCAGGTCGCGGGTGTACGACGCGTCCAACTGCGTGCGCCAGCGGCGGACCTGCCGGGCCAAGAACCCCTCCGGCCGGCCGAAGTCCGCGAGTCCGACGTCGGCCGGGTCGACGGCGTGCAGATCGGCCAGGACGTCCACGAGCGACTCCGAGATCGCGCGGGTCCGCGTGGCTCCCAGGGGTGCCAGCTCGGCGGCGAACCGGTAGGGGCGTCCCGCCACGAACTCCATGACGTAGAAGGGCGCGCCGAGGATCGTCTCGTCGGTGCACAACGCGTGCGCCGTCGGCACCGGAACGGCGGTGTCCCGGAGTGCGGCCATCACCCGGTACTCCCGAGCCATGTCGTGAGCCGTGGCGAGCACGTGTCCCAACGGCGGACGACGCACGATCCACGAGCGACTGCCGTCGATCACCTCGTAGGTGAGGTTGGACTTGCCGCCGGCGATCAACCGGGCAGACAGTCCGCCGCCCCCGACACCGGGCACCGCGTCCGCCAACCACGGCGCGAGACGGTCGAGATCGAGCCCGGGAAGCTGTTCCATCACGGCACCAACAGGCTGACGGTGTCGACGACGCAAGCCGGCTTGTCGCCGCCGTCGCGTTCGACGGTGACGCGGGCGACGACCTGGTAGCCCGCACTCCCCGGGGTGACCGACAGGAGCTCCACCCCGGCACGCACCTTCGAGTCCACCGGGACCGGAGAGGGGAAGCGGAGCTTGTTGGCGCCGTAGTTGACGCCCATCCGGATGCCCTCGACGGTGTAGATCTGCCAGACGAGCCTGGGCACCAGGCTCAGCGTCAGGTAGCCGTGCGCGATGGTGCTCCCGAAGGGGCCTGCGGCGGCCTTGGCCGGGTCGACGTGGATCCACTGGTGGTCGCCGGTCCACGCGGCGAAGCCGTCGATCTGTTCCTGGGTGACGGTGTGCCACTCGGAGTAGCCGAGGTGGCTGCCGACCGCTTCCTGCAACTCCTCGACCCCGTGGAAGGTCCTCATGCCTTCGGCCCTCCGGCGACGTAGAGCACCTGCCCGGAGACGAACCCGGCTCCCTCGCTGACGAAGAACGAGACCGCGTGCGCGATGTCGGCGGGGAGACCGCCCCGGGCGACCGGGATGTCCTTGAGCACCGCGGCCCGGAAGTCCTCGAAGGAGATGCCCATCCGCTCGGCCGTCGCCCGGGTCATCTCGGTCTCGACGAACCCCGGCGCGATCGCGTTGGCCGTGATCCCGAACCGACCGAGCTCGAGGGCCAGGGTCTTGGTGAAGCCCTGCACCCCCGCCTTGGCGGCGGCGTAGTTGGCCTGTCCACGGTTGCCGAGGGCGGAGGTGCTGGAGAGGTTGACGATGCGGCCGAAGCCGGCCTGGGTCATGAAGCCCTGGACCGCGCGAGTCATCAGGAACGACCCGCGCAGGTGGACGTTCATGACCGCGTCCCAGTCGGCCGTGGTCATCTTGAAGAGCAAGTTGTCGCGGATGATGCCGGCGTTGTTCACCAGGACGGTCGGCTCGCCGAGTTCGCGGGCGACACGGTCGACCGCGGCCGCGACGGCGTCCTCGTCGGACACGTCGACGCCGACGGCCAGGGCCCGGCCGCCGCCGGCCTCGATCCGGTCGGCGACGGCCTTGCAGGCGATCTCGTCGAGGTCGAGTACGGCGACCGCGAGACCGTCGCGGGCGAGGCGCTCCGCGACTCCGGCGCCGATCCCTCGCGCGGCTCCGGTGACGATGGCAGTGCGGGTGACTGGGCGGGTCATGGGGTGTCTCCTGAGTAGATGGGGTGGGTCACTCGCCGGCCACGGTGAGCGAGACGCCCCCGTCGACGACGACCGTCTGGCCGGTCAGCCAGGCCGCGTCCTGCGAGAGGAGGAAGGCGACCACGCTGCCGATGTCCTCGGGCACGCCGAGCCGCTTCAGCGGGTAGGCCTGCGCGAGCTGTTCCTCGCGCCCCTCGTAGAGCGCCGTCGCGAAGCGGGTCTTGACCACGGCCGGCGCGACACCGTTGACGCGGATGCCGGGGCCGAGCTCGACGGCCAGCAACTCGGTGAGGGAGTTGAGCATGGCCTTGGTGGCCCCGTAGAAGCCGATGTTCGGAGCGGCACGCACGCTGGACAACGAGGACACGTTGACGACGGCACCGCCGTGCTCGCGCATCCACGCGGCGTACGCCTTCTGCACCCACGAGACCGCGGCGATGCAGTTGACCTCGACGATCTTGCGTGCGGCCCCGAGGTCGAGTTCGACCAGGGGTCCGTACGTCGGGTTGATCCCGGTGTTGTTGACCAGGTAGTCGAGGCTGCCGAACCGCTCGATCGCCACTCTGATCGCGTCGTCCTGGTGGGCAGGGTCGTCCGCCTTTCCGGGGACGCCGAGCGCGCGTGAGGCGCCGAGTTCGTCGACCGCCTCGTCCAAGGTGTCCTTGGTGCGCGCGGTGATCACCACGTTCGCGCCCTCGTCGACCAGCCGTCGCGCGATGCCGAAGCCGATCCCCCGGCTGGCTCCGGTGACGATCGCGGTCTTCCCGGCGAGCGGCGCGCTCATGAGAGTCGCTCCAGCACCATCGCCATGCCCATGCCGCCACCGACGCACATCGACTCGACGCCGAACTGCTTGTCGTGCCACTGCAGGGAGTTGATCAGCGTCGAGGTGATGCGGGCGCCGGTCATGCCGAAGGGGTGGCCGACGGCGATCGCGCCGCCGTTGACATTCAGCTTGTCGAGCGGGATCCCCAACTGTTGGGCGGATCCGAGCGCCTGGACAGCGAAGGCCTCGTTGATCTCGACCAGGTCGATGTCATCCAGCGACAGTCCGGCCCGGCGCACGGCCAACGGGATCGCGCCGACCGGGCCCAAGCCCATGATCTCCGGGGACAGGCCGGTCACGGCGGTGGAGACGATCCGGGCCAAGGGGGTCAGGCCCAACTCCTTGGCCCGGATCTCGCTCATGATGACGACGGCGGCGGCGCCGTCGTTGAGGGGGCAGGCGTTGCCTGCGGTCACGGTGCCGTCGGGGCGGAACACCGGCGCGAGCTGGCTGACGCCCTCCAGGGTCGTCCCGGGACGGGGACCGTCATCGGTGGAGACCGCCGTCCCGTCGGGCAGAGTGACCGGAGTGATCTCCCGGGCCCAGAAGCCCTCTTCGATCCGCCGGCAGGCCAGGTTCTGACTCCGGACGGCGAACGCGTCCTGCTCGGCGCGCGACATGCCCAGCACCTGCGCGACGTTCTCCGCCGTCTGGCCCATGGCGATGTAGAGGTCGGGAAGCTGCCCGGACTCACGCGGGTCGGACCACGTCTCCGCCCCACCGCCGGCGCGCTTCTCGGTGAGGGTCCTCGCGTCGGCGAAGGCCGGGTTCTGCCCTTCGGGGTTGTCGGCGAACCCGTAGCCGTAGCGGCTCACGGTCTCGACTCCGGCGGAGATGAAGGCCGTGCCTTCGCCGGCCTTGATGGCGTGGAAGGCCATCCGGGTGGTCTGAAGGCTGCTCGAGCAGTAGCAGTTGACCGTGACCCCGGGCAGGTGGTCCATCCCCGACAGCACGGCGACCGCACGGCCCAGGTTGTTCCCCGACTCTCCCGCGGGCTGTCCGACGCCGAGGATCAGGTCGTCGACCTCGGTCGGGTCCAGAGCGGGCACCTTCGCCAAGGCGGCCTCGACCATCTGCCGGGTGAGCTCATCGGGTCGGAGGTCTTTCAGGGACCCCTTCCCGGCACGACCGATCGGCGAGCGGGCGGTAGCGACGATGACGGCCTCAGGCACGAGAAACCTCCGTTAAGTGAACGTTCATTTAAGAACTAGAATGCGGGTGTGCCCCGTCGGCGACAATCCCCCGACTGTCGGTCTGACGCGAGGACGGTGCCGGCCCGACCGCCGGCGCGCCAGGGCGTCAGGAGGTGATGGCGACCAGCGACGCGTGCTCGGCGTCCCAGGCGAGCACGACGTTCTCGCCGACCTTGGGGGCCGGCCCGTGCCCGCTCTCGTCCACGAGGAACGAGCGTCCCCCGGAATCAACCGTGAGGCGACGCCTGCTGCCGAAGAAGGTGACGTCGCTGACCTCGCCGGCCAGTTGGTTCAGGCCCTCGACGGGCTCGCGGGTCGCAGGGACGACGCGGACGCATTCCGGGCGCACGACCACGGCCATGCGTTCGCTCGTCGCGGCCGCGCGTGGGGCCAGGAAGCGGTGATCGCCCTCGCAGATGTACGTCCGACCGTCCTCGACGAGCACCTCACCCTCGAAGACGTTGGAGTCCCCGAGGAACTTCGCCACGAACAGGGTCTCGGGGTTCTGATACAGGGACTCGCCCGTGCCGACCTGTTCGATCCCCCCGTGGTTGAAGACGGCGATCCGGTCGCTCATGGCCAGCGCTTCCTCCTGGTCGTGAGTGACGAAGATGAAGGTCACTCCGACCTCGCGGTGGATCCGCTTGATCTCCTGCTGCAAGGACTCGCGCAGCCGCTTGTCCAACGCGCCCAAGGGCTCGTCGAGGAGGAGCAGCTTGGGGTTGAAGACCAGGGCCCGCGCCAGGGCGACGCGCTGCTGCTGCCCACCGGACAGCTGACGCGGGTAGCGGTCCGCCATGCCGTGGAGGCCGACGACCTCGAGGATCTCCATCGCCCGCCGCTGGGCCTCGCTCTTGGACACTCCCCGGCGACGGAGCGGGAAGGCCACGTTGGCGCCGACCTTCATGTGCGGGAACAGCAGGTACTGCTGGAAGACCACCCCGATGTCGCGCTTGTGCGGGGGGACCCCGACAATCGGCACGCCGCCGACCTCGATCGACCCGGCGTCGGGCTCGACGAATCCGGCGATCAGGTTCAGGGTCGTGGTCTTCCCCGAGCCGCTGGGCCCCAGGAACGTCATGAACTCGCCCTGCGCGACCGTGAGGTCGATGTCGTTGAGGGCCACGGAGGACCCGTACGTCTTCCTCAGCCCGCTCAGGGACAGTCCGACACCGTGCTCAGCCATGTGCTTCCGCCTTTTCTCGAACGTAGGTGAGGACTCCGAACGCCAGCATCAGCAGCGTGGTGAGTGCGAGCAGGACCGTCGACGCCGCCGCGATGGTCGGGTCCAGGGAGGAGGTCACGCTCAGGAAGATCTCGATCGGCAGCGTTCTCATCTCCGGTCCGGAGAGGAAGAGCGCCACGATGGACTCGTCGAAGGAGGTGAGGAAGGCGAAGAGGGCGCCGCCCAGCACGCCGGGAAGGATCAGCGGGAGGGTGACCGTGCGGAAGGTCGTCAGCGGCCCCGCCCCCAGACTCTGGGAGGCACGCACGAGCTGGGTGTCGAACGACTGCAGCGAGGCGCCGACGGTGATCACCACGATCGGGATCGCCAGGACGGTGTGGGCCAGGACGAAGCCGATGAAGGTCTCGGTGAGCTGCCAGCGGAGAAACACGTAGTACATCCCGACGGCGATCACCACGCCGGGCACGATCATCGGTGCCACCAGGAAGATCCTCGCGGCACGTGTCCAGCGTCGGGTGCTGTTGAGCAGCGCGAGCGCCGCCATCGTGCCCAACGCCGTGGCCAGGACGGTGACGACCCCCGCAACCCGCAGCGAGTTCAGCGCCGCGTCGCGCCACTCCGGGCTCGTGAAGAACTCGGAGTACCACTGTGTGGACCACCCGGGCGGGGGGAAGCGCAGCGACCGGACCGAGGAGAAGCTCAGAGGTACGACGACCAGTGTGGGCACCAGGACGAACAGTCCCACCAGCGTGCAGTAGCCGACCAGGAGCAGTCGCCCCGGGCGCATTCGTCGACCGGTTGTCATGACCGTTCACCCTCTCCGAGGGCTCGCAGGATCGGCCGGCTCAGCCAGGCGGCCAGGCCGAGGAGGACCAGGGTGAGGATGAGCAGGAGCAGCGCCATCGCACCTCCGCGGCCGAAGGCCAGCAGCCGGCTGGTCTGGTTGACGATCTGTTCGGAGATCAGGCTGTTCCGCGAGCTCCCCAGGAAGGCCGGCGTGAAGTAGAAGCCCATCATGAAGATGAAGACGATGGTCGACCCGGCAAGAACTCCGGGGACCGAGAGCGGGAAATAGACTCGAGCGAACGCGACGACGGGGTGCGCGCCGAGGCTGATCGCCGCGTCGAGCAGCCGTCGGTCGATCGACGTCAGCGTCGCGTAGAGCGGAAGGACCATGAACGGCAGCAGCACCTGCACCGAGCCCAGAGCGACGCCCCACACCGTCCCGAGCAGGTTCAACTCACCGAGGCCGAGTGCCTTCAGACCGCTGTTCATCGGGCCGTTGGGCTGCAGCACGATGACCCAGGCGTAGAGGCGCACCAGGAGGCTGCTCCAGAAGGGCAGCATGATCGCGGCCAGCATCAGCAGTCGGGTCTTGGGACCGACCACGGTCATCAGGTAGGCGTAGGGGTAGGCCAGCGCCAGACAGATGCCGGTCACCAGCACGCTGACCCAGACGGTGCGCATCAGGATCGTGCGTTGGACCTCGTCCCCGAGGAACCAGGTGTAGTTGTCCCAGGTCCCGTGCGGGTCCGATACGAAGTCGGTGAAGCTCGCCTGGAACATCTTGAACAGCGGGTAGGCGAAGAAGATGGCCACCATGGCCAGCGGGGCGAGCAGCAGCCACGAGGTGCGGGGGGTGAGCCGCCCTTGGCCGCGGCCCGTCCGGGCCGGCGGGGTCGGTGCCCCTCCGGTCCGGACGGGCTCGTCGGTGATGGTCATGGCAGTCGGTCTCGTTTCCCTTGTGGTCAGCCGGCGGTGAGCTTGGCCCACTCGTCGGCGGCAGCGGCACCCTGCTCGCCCCAGTACGCCGCGTCGAAGTTCGAGATCTCCTGCACCTGGTCCTCGTTGAACGTCAACATGAAGGGCTTGTACTCCTCACGCACGTCGGGGGCCTCGCCCGTCGTGCTCGGGCTGTACGGCAGGTACTCGTAGTAGCCGTTCTGGCCCTCCGAGGTGGCGAGGAACTGGACGAAGTCCCACGCGGCGTCGGGGTTCTCCGTGCCCTCGATCACGTAGAGCCCGTCCCAGCCGACCCACACCTTGTCCCAGACGACGCCCACGTCAGCACCGTTCTCAGCCGCGATCGCCGAACGGCCCAGGTAGCACAGGCACATCCCGAAGTTGCCGGACTCGAGTGACTGGTTCTGCTGGTCCAGGGTCGACTGGAACGTGATGTCCGAGCCCAATGAGTCGACTGCCGTGGCCAGAGCGCCCCAGTCGATCGGGTAGACGTCGGCGGCGGGGATCCCGGCCGCCAGAGCCAGCGGCTCGGCGGAGCCGGTCCAGTAGTTGAAGGTGATCCGCTCGCCCTCGAAGTCGGTGTTGAAGAAGTCGGTGATCGAGGTGGGCGGGTTGTCCGCGTAGAGCTCCTTGTTGTACACGAGCGCGACCGTCTGGTTGATGATCGGGATCATGCAGTCGTCGGTGATCTGCTCGGGCTTCAGCTCGCTGGTGTCGAAGTCCGCCGGACGCTCCTGGTAGAGCGTGCCGCACTCGGGGCCGGCCGAGGCCGCGTCGATGTCGACGACGTCCCAGGTCGTGCGGCCCGACTCGACCATCGCCTTGATCTTGGCCTGGTCACTGGGCTCGTCGGTCTGGAACGTGACACCCGTCTGCTCGGTGTAGGGCTCCAGCCAACCGGCCTTCGCGGCCTTCATGCCGTCGCCCCCGTAGTTGACGAAGGTCAGCTCGGTCGTGTCCTCACCGGCCTCGCCGGAGTCGTCCGAACCACCACAGGCGGAAAGCACCAGGCTGAGCGCGATCAGCGACGAGATGCCCCAGGCTGTGCGCACCGTGCGCGTCGTTGTCTTCATTGTTCTCCTATCCGAGGAACCGGCGTTGCCCGACGTTAGGCGCATCACATCGGCCGGTTGACGCACACACAGCCAGATTCGGCCCGACTGGGGGATACGGCAAGAGCCGACCCCCCAACTGGGCGTCGTTCACGCCGGACCCGCGGCTCTCGGTCCGCTGCGCGCCTAGCGTGCGAGGACGAGCATCCGACTACTCATCGCCACCCGGAGGTCCCATGTCGACACCCCCCGCCCCGCTCCGCATCATCGCCGTGGGAGGTGCCGGCTCCATGGGCCGGTGGGCCGTCCGTACGATCGCGAAGCTCGGCAGCGCCTCGGTCCTCACCGTCGCCGACCTCGACCTCGACCGTGCCGAACGCGTGGTGGCCTCGGTCGGGGGGCCCTGCCGGGCCCTGCGCCTGGACGCGACCGACCCCGAGCAACTGGCGGCCGCGTTCGCCGACCACGACGTGGTCATCAACACGATGGGACCGTTCGCCACGTTCGTGCGGCCGATCCTGACCGCGGCGTTGCACGCGGACTGCCACTACCTGGACATCAACGACGACTGGCAGCCGACGATCGAGGCCTTCGAGTTCGACGGCGAGGCCCGCCGCCGGGGCCTGCATGTCGTGGTCGGCCTCGGCGGCAGCCCCGGCGTGACCAACCTGTGTGCCGCACACGCCGCCGACCACCTGGACGTCGTCCACGAGCTCCACACCGGCTGGAAGCTGAGCGGCGCGACGATCGTCGACGAGCCCGACTTCCCCGCGCCCACGGCGTCGGCGGCCGTCGAGCACTGGTTGCACCAGTGTTCCCAACCGATCCGCGCGTGGGTCGACGGCGCCTACGGGACGGTCGACCCGGTGGCGCGCGTCGATCTGGACTTCCCCGGTCTCGGCGTCGTCACGGCGTACACCATGGGCCACCCCGAACCGATCACGCTGCCGCGCCGCTACCCGGAGCTGCGGTCCTCGCTCAACCTCCAGTCGGGTCCGGCCTGGCTCTTCGAGTACCTCCGCGACGTGGGCGCCCGGTTCGCGGCCGGGGAGATCGACCTGCGCACGGGCGCCGAGATGCTCGCCGACCCGCCGGCCCCGGAGAACCCGGGCGAGCGCAGCCCGCTGCCGATCGAGTGGGCACTGGCGATCGGTGAGAAGGACGGGGTGCCCCACCGGGTCGCCGTCTACCCGCGGTTCTTCCACGCGGCCAAGATGGGCGGCAACACCGGCATCCCGCTGGCGATCGGCGTCGAACTGCTCCGCCGCGGCGCGCTCCAGGAGACCGGCGTGCACGCCCCCGAGACCGCGATCGACCCCCGCGAGTTCTTCGACCTGCTGGCACCGCTCACTGACGACGGTCTGACCGACGCCGACGATCTCCTCGCCGTGATCGAGAAGAGCGAATGACTCAGGAGTCGTTCTCGAGCGACCACCGGTCGACCACCGCCGCGGCGCGGTGGTCGCCCGAGGTCCAGGTGTGGTGGCGCGACTTCGACGAGCTCGGCCACATGACCGCAGCGGCGTACCCCGCCGCGTTCGAGGAGGGCGTCGGCCGGTTCATCACCGAGCGCTGGGGCGAGCACTCCCCCGCCTACGTCACGGCCGGCACCACCCTGGACTACGTCCGGGAAGTGCGGCGTGCGGACCTGCCGATCACCATCGGCGTCGGCGTCCAGCGGGTCGGGCGGGCGTCCTTCACGCTCGACCTGGTGCTGAGCGACGCCTCCGGCACCCGGTGCTGCGTGGCGACCACGCGCTACGTCGCCTGGGATCGCGAACGTCGCGGCCCACGCCCGCTGGCGCAGACCGAACGGCAGTCGCTCCTGCGCCTCGCCCCTCGAGCCGGTTCCTCCCTGTGTGAATGAAGGCCCCGGTCATATGACCGGGGCCTTCATTCGGACCGTGGTCCGGGTCTACGACTGGGGCCAGCGCAGCCCCGGGCTCGTCGCCACATGCAGGCCCGCAGCAAGGAAGCGCCCACGGACGGCGGCGTGCAGCATCCGCGCCGCCGTCGCCGGATAGGGGTCGGCGCGGAAGGAGCCGTCCAGCCGGAGCGAGAGCGTCGAGGCGCCGGTCGCCTCCAGACGCAACGACAGGTCCGCGTCGTCCACCGCGCGCACGGTCGGCTCCCAGCGGATCGTGACCGTCCTGCCGCCCTCGAGCCCGGCCACGCACTCGTGGCGGAAGCCGACCGCGTGCCCGGCCGGGATCGTCTCGTCGGCCAGGACGACCTCGTGGTCGGTCGTCGTCCCTACGCGTGACTCATGGATCCGTACGACGGGCCGTCCGACCGCGTCCGCGATCAGATGCGCCGACGCCGCCAAGGGATAGGGCACCGAGGAGGCGACCACGTCCGGCGTCTCGCCGATGCCGAGCATGTGCCGGGTCGAGGCGGGCCAGGCGCGCGCGTCCGACGGCTTGACGACCTCGACCTCGGTCCACCCTGGCGCCAGATCGAGGACCAGCGCAGGAAGCACGTCGAGGACGAACCCCGGTTGGACGCCCGACGCGATCACCCGCGCCGCGTGGGCGCGGGCGACAGCGTCGAGTGCGGCTCCACCGTCGCTGAGCTGCGTAGGTGGGTGGAAGAGCCCGGAGCTGGTCACGACGTCGAGGCCGGCCCTGGCCGCCTCGGCGAGCTCGTTCGCCAGGTCGTCGTCCAGGGAGTGCACCGTGCTGAGCACCAGGGCACCGGGGAAGGCCCGCCCAGCCTCCGCGAGATCGGGCAGCACGGCCACCCCCTCCGGGAGCCCGGCGGCCGCTTCGGGCCGCCGGGTCACGACGGCCACGAGGGTGACCCCCGGCGTATCCGCGAGCAGGTCGACGGACACCCGGCCCAGGCGCCCGAGCCCCTGGACGACGACCGGGATCGGACCCGTCGTTGCCGCCACGAGTCAGACCAGCGCTGCGGCCGCGTGGGCTCGCCGCTTCTGCAGGATCTCCGCGGCGACGCGGAGACCGGAGCGTGCGGCTCCCTCCATCGCGCTCGGCCACTCGCCGGTAGCCTCGCCGGCGAAGTGGATGCCACCGACCGGGGCGCCGAGCGCCGCCCGTCGGGCGAAGCCGCCGGTGCCGAGGTTGACCACGCCGCCGACGTACGGCTCGGTGGTCCAGTTCTGCACGATGCCGGTGATCCGCTCCGGTGCGCTCCCGGTCATCGCCTCGATGTGGCGGTCGAGCGAGGCGAGGGTGGCCTCCTGGTCCTCGAGCATGCCGTCGCCGAGGTCGGCCATGGTGCCCATCGCGATGATCGTGTCCTCCGGTCCCTGCTTGAGCCAGAACATGCTGACCGGACCGTCGGTCATGGTGCTGGGGCCGGCAGCCGCGGCGATCGCGGCACCGCCGCGGTACTGGCCGACCACCTTCCCGCCCTGGGACAGCGGGGTGCCCAGCAGGGCCTCGATCTTCCACGCCGGCAGCACCGGGTCGAACCCGATCCGCCGGGTCGCCTGGACCGAGGCGGTGACGACGACGTTGTCGCAGGTGAGGACCTCTGCGTCCGTGTGGATGCGGTAGCCGCGGCCGGCGCGCTCGACGAGCCGGACCGGGGTGTCCAGTCGCACGTCGAGCCCCTGGGAGGCCACCCGCGCCATCGTGTCGGTGCCGTCGCGGAGGATCCAGCAGATCCGCCCGATGTCTCCGGGGTGCACGTGCCACGACGAGACGAGCTCGGGGCGTGCGGTCGGGTTGAACGCGCCCTGCATGACGTACGCAGAGGCCGCCCGCGGCGACAGGCCTGCCCGGCGGACCCATGCCTTGAGGGTCTCCTTCTCCCCCGGCGGGGTGGCGTCCAGGGCAGCCTGGGCTTCACCGGCAAGCGCCGCCCGGTCCTCCTCGCTCAGCTTCTGCTCACCGACGACCACGTTGCCCAGCAGGATCGAGGCGCCGCTGTAGCGGGGTCCCGGGCCCTTGGGGAACATCCGGATCTCCGGCTTGAGCGTGATGTCGTTGTCGACGCAGAACTCCAGCAGGAAGTCCTGGCCGATGTCGAGGAACGACCCGCCCAGGTCCGCGACCTGGCCGTGCTGGAGCACCTCACGATTCGTGCGCGTGCGACCGCCCAGGAACGGCGTCGCCTCGAGGACGACCACGTCCTCCCCTGCGCGCGACAGCTCGCGCGCTGCGAAGGTGCCGGCCAGCCCGGCACCGATGACCACCGTGCTCATGCGCGGGCCAGCCTCTCGTTGATGTCGTCGATGTGGAAGCGCTGCGGACTCCGCAGGATCTCGTCGGCGGCGCGCAGGCCCGACCGCACGGCGGCCTCGAGGGTGCCCGCCATTCCGGCCTCGGTGTAGTCGCCGGCCAGATGGGTCCTCCGCTCCATCGCGGACAGCACCCCGGCGATCGCGGGTCGGGAGGGGTCGAACGGGGTCACCGTCACGCCCATGGCGATCGGATCGGCCCACCAGTTCTTCACCTCGCCACGTACGCGGGTGACCGGACCTCCGACGACCTGGGTCACGAGCGCGTCGAGCTGGGCCAGGGCTGCCTCCTCGTCCGCGAGCAGGTGCCGGGCCTCGCCGGTACAGAACGCAGTGACGATCGCCGGGCCGCCGGTGTTCTCGTGCATGGTGACCCACGCGGCGTTGAACGCCCCGTCGGTGTAGACGACCTCACGGAAACGGGTGCGCACCGCGTCGCCCTCGGCGTACTGGGCGATGACCTTCCCGCCCATGGCCGGGAGCAGCGACTGCACGGTGGTGACCTTCTCCTCCGCCATCGGCGGGTCGAAGCCGATCTGGGCCATCGCATACGGCCCTGTGGCGCAGATGACCCGGCTGCCGGCGTACGTCGCGCCGCTCTCGGTCTCGACCAGCACGCCACCGGTGCGGCGCACACGGGACACGGGGTCGCCCAGTCGCACGTCGAGGCCCTCGGCGAGCCGCAGCGCCAGCTGCTGAGTTCCCCCGACCACGCGCCGGAAGCCCTGGCTCGGCTTCCCGAAGACGAAGTGGACGTCGCAGTCCCACGGGTCGAGCTGGCAGAGCATCCTGGCCACGGCCCGCACGACACCGGCCTCGCGGGGCGCAAGGCGTGCGCGCCGGATCCACTGCTCGACGACCTCATGCTGCACCGGCGCGTGGGCCGTGGCCGCCGCCCGGATCAGGCCCGCGGCCTCCAGGCAGGAGGCCCGGTCGAGCACCTCACCGTCGACCACGAACGTCCCGACACGGAGGTAGCCCTCCACGGTCGAGAGGTCGTCGTCCTGCGGCAGCGCGTAGGCGATCGGCTCGGTCAGCTCGACACCCAGTCGCTCGCACAACGTCGTCAGGGCCCGGTAGTCGTGGTCGATGAGCTCGCCGCCGTAGTCGGTGTACTGCCCGTCGAGCCAGCCCTCCCGTGCGGAGTATGCGCGGCCGCCGATGCGGTCCTCGGCTTCGAGCACGACGACCTCGTGCCCCTCGTTCGTCAGCGCCCACGCCGCGGTCAGGCCGGCCAGGCCGGCCCCGATCACGATCGTCGGGCCCGTCTCCAAGTTCTGCAACGTCCACTCTCCTTGAGATTGCTCCGGGTCGGCAGCTGCGGCTGAGTCAACCTCTGTGTCGGGGGTCAGCGGGGTTCTGCGTGGTCATCTCCGCCCGACTGGGGGATCGACCGTGGGACCATTCAGGGGGGCGTCCGGGTCAGCCCGCCGCGACGGCTTCGGCGTCCCAGGCCGCCTCGGTCAGACCCCGGTCCCGGACCAGGCCCTTGGCGATCCGTTCCGAGGGCGTCTTCGGCAGCTCCTCGACGATCTCCACGAAGCGGGGCAGCGCGTAGCGGGGCAGGTCGTTGGCCATGAACGAACGGAGTTCCGCCGGCTCCGGGCGCCCGGTCGCGGACGGCACCACGAGCAGCGCGATGTCCTCGTCGCCCACGTCGGAGGGGACGCCGATGGCCGCCGCCTCGAGGACCCGTTCATGGCGGCTCGCGGCCTGCTCGACCTCCCAGGCCGAGACGTTCTCCCCGCGTCTGCGGATCGAGTCCTTCGTGCGGCCCACGTACTCGAAGAACCCGTCGGTACGGCGCACCAGCACGTCGCCTGTGTGGAACCACAGCCCACGCCACGCCTCAAGGGTCGCCTCCGGCTTGTTCCAGTAGCCGAGCATGTGCAGGTGCTTCAGACGCGGCCGCGCGATCAGCTGGCCCGGGGTGCCGTCGGGGACGGGGAGGTCGTCGGCGTCGACGATCTGGACCTCGACCCACGGGGGCGGCGTGCCCACCTGGCCCGGATGGGTCGCTCCGGCCTGCTGCGCCAGGATGATCCCGAACTCGGTCATCCCGTAGCCCTCGACGAGGTGGCAGTTGAAGCGTTCCTCGAACGCGCCCTTGATGCTGGCCGGGGTCGCGGACCCCAGACCGGTCCGTCTGCGGCGAGGGTCACGCAACGGCCGCGACGGTTGCTTGTAGAGCAGGTGGATCATCGTCCCGACGAAGAAGAAGACGTCGACGTCGTGCTCCTCGACCTCGTCCCAGAAGCGGGACGCGCTGAAGCGGGTGCCCAGGTGGAGACGGCCACGCAGGTGCACGGCGTTGACCAGCGAGGAGCGGCCGTCGATGTGACACAGCGGCTGGACGCAGTACGTCGAACTACCCGGCCGGAGGTCGAAGCACGCGACGTGGGCGGCGGCCAGGGTCGAGTAGTACCCCTGCGAGAGCATCACACCCTTGGACGGCCCCGTCGTGCCCGAGGAGTACATGATCGTGCCGACCGCGGTCGCGGGAGGGAGTTCCAGGACCTGGTCCGAGGAGGCCCCGATGGTCCGTACCTCGTCGAAGGTCACATGCCGCGTGCCTGGACCGAAGGGATCCTGCGCCGCGGGCTCCCCGACCACCACGGCCAGCGCGGGCGGAACGGAGACCACCGCGGCCAGCCGCTCCAACAGGGGAGCGGTTCCGATCACGGCCGTCGGCGCGAGGTCGTCGGCCAGGTACTGCAGGAAGGCGCCCGGGGCCTCCACGGAGATCGGGGCGTCGATCGCGCCGGCCGCCTGGATCCCGAACCAGGCCCAGATGGCCTCGAAGCGATTGGGGATCAGCACGATGACGCGGTCCCCGGGCTGCACGCCGAGGTGTCGGAGTCCCAGAGCGGTCTCGCGGACCGCGGTCCAGGCCTCGGCGTACGTCGCCTGCTGCCCGTCGATCACGACGAGGGGGAGCTCCGGAGAGTCCTGCGCGGCGACAGCAAGCTCCGAGAGCGGCGTGCGGAAGGGGTCGAAGTCAGTGCTCACGCTCCGATCGTGTCCATCCGAGCGAGGCGAGTCCATCCCCCGGATCGAAACACGCCCGGTCAGGGGATACTCACGGTCTCGCGACCCCCACCTGTCCCCCAGGTGGGCAGGTTTCGCCGGCTGACGGGCCACGGCACCCGGGGCCGCCCCAATCATGGCGGGCATGACACTCATCGAGACGGCCAGTCGCGCCGACACCTTCGATCTGACCGGGCGCCGGGCCATCGTCACCGGCGCGAGCCGCGGCATCGGGCGCGCTATCGCGTTGGAGTTCGCCGCGCGCGGCGCCCGCGTGGTCGCCGTGGCACGCTCCGAGAGCGACCTCCACGAGGCCGCCCGGATCGCCACCGACTCCGCGGGCGAGATCCTCCCCGTGGCTGCCGACCTGCGCAGCGCCCACGACGGGCCGGCGCAGGTGGTTCGGCGGGCGGTGGAGCTGGTGGGCGGCATCGACGTGCTGGTGAACAACGCCGGGTACGACAACGAGCAGACCATCGAGGACACGACCGCCGAGGAGTGGGACAAGGTCATCGACCTCAACGTCCGGTCGCTCTTCCTGATGTGCCAGGCGGCCTCCCCCTTCCTCGCCGACGGCGGCGGCAAGGTCATCAACATCTCCTCGATGTTCGGCCACGTCGCCGCACGCGAGGAGCTCGCCTACGTGACGTCCAAGCACGCGGTGATGGGGATGACCAAGGCGCTGGCCCTGGAGTGGGCTCGCAAGGGCATCCAGGTCAACGCCCTGTGCCCCGGCTTCGTGGACACCGAGATGCTGGCGCGCGCGATGGCCGACGACGCTGCGGCGAAGTACCTGCGCCGGATGACGCCTCTCGGCCGCTGGGCCCAGCCTGACGAGATGGTCGGCCCGGCGGTGTTCCTGGCCTCCGCAGCCTCCGACTTCATGACCGGCCAGGCGCTCATCGTCGACGGCGGCTACACCGCGCAGTGACCGACGGCGGCTACGCCGCGCAGTGACCCTGCGCGACCTCGATCCTGCCGTCACGTCGGCGGCCAGAACCCAGGAGCAAGACATGCACATCATCATCATCGGCGGCGCCGGCGACATGGGACGCGTCGCCTGTGCCGCCACCGTCGCCGACCCGGAGATCACCTCCGTGGTAGTCGCCGACCGCGACGCCGAGCGGGCAACCGCTCTGGCCGACCAGCTCGGCCCGAAGGCCGGCGCCATGGCCGTGGACATCACCGACCGCGCGGCCCTGCTGGCCGCCATCGCCGACGTCGACGTGGTCGTCAACACCGTGGGTCCCTTCTACCTCTACGGGCGTCCGGTGCTGGAGGCTGCCATCGAGGCGGGCAAGCACTACGTCGACATCGCCGACGACTGGGAGCCCACCATCGAGATGTTGGAGCTCGACGACGCCGCGCACGACAAGGGCATCACCGCCATCGTGGGGATCGGCGCCTCCCCGGGCCTGTCGAACCTGCTGGCGGCGGTCGCCCATGACCAGCTCGACACCGTCGACCGGCTCTTCACCGGCTGGCGCGGAGGATCCGGGATCCCGAAGGCGCCGGAGAACCCCGACGACGTCGAACCGGCCGCGGCCATCGACCACTGGATCCACAACCTGGCCGAGCCGATCCAGATCTGGCGGGACGGCGAGTTCCAGAGCGCCGACGCGCTCGAGGAGTTCACTCTCGACTACCCGGGCATCGGACCCGGCACGGTCTGGACGTGCGGCCACCCCGAGCCGATCACCCTTCCCCGCTACTTCCCGGAGATCCGGGAGTCGCTCAACGTGATGTTCTCCCGGCCCGGGCTCATCGACGCGGCTCGCACGGTCCGCGATCGCGTCCGCTCCGGGGAGCTGACGGTGCCCGAGGCCAGCAAGGAGCTCATCCTGAGTCCGTCTCGACGCGGGCCCGAGGCGGGTCCGGTCCCGGACTTCCCCGGTGTCTTCGCCTACGCCGAGGGCACCAAGGACGGGCGTCCGGCCCGGGTCGCGGTCTCGACCAACCACATGCCCGAGGGCGAGATGGGCGAGGCGACCTGCGTCCCGCTCGCGATCGCGGTCGGCATGCTCGCACGCGGGGAGATCAAGGCCACCGGGGTGCTCGGCCCCGAGGGCGGCATCGACCCGGGAATCTTCTTCGACCGACTTGCTCCCTGGGCAGGCGAGCGATCGGCGCTCGCCCCCCTCGACATCCGCCTGGAGGTGGCCTGATGCCCGTGACCGACTACCTGAAGCCTGAGGGCCTCTACCGACCGCGCGGTTTCGTGCACGCGGCCGTCGCCACGGGCAACCGCGTCGTGCAGATCGGTGGCCAGATCTCCGTCGACGAGAACGGCGACCTTCAGCACCCCGGCGACTACGCCGGCCAGACCGAGCTCGCGATGCGCAACGTGATCATCGCCGCCCGCGCTGCCGGTGCCGACGTCGGTGACATCGCCAAGGTCGGCCTCTACATCGTCGACTACCGGCCCGAGATCGCCGACGACGTGTTCGGGGGCTTCGGCAAGGCCGTGGCCGAGGCCGGCCTGCGGGTCCCCGCCATGGTGGTGCTCGGCATCAGTGCGCTCGCCCACGACGGCGCCCTGATCGAGATCGACGGGGTTGCGTACTGCTAGGTCGCGACCCGTGCACGACAGAGCCCGCCGGATGGTCCAGCATCCGGCGGGCTTCGTCTGTCCGGGCGAGGCCGACGTGGTCGGACCGGGGTCAGGGCGGGTCGGCGTACGGCACCGCCGCCCGACGATGGGCGATCACCGACGACAGGGCCACCGACGCGGTGACCAGCGCTACGCCGACCACCTGGATCGCCACCATCCGCTCCCCGAGCAGGACGACACCGGCGACGAGGGCGATGCCGGGCTGGGCGGTGTCGACCAGCGAGGCTTGGGTGGATCCCAGACGGATCAAGCCACCGTAGTAGCAGCCGGTCGCGACGACGATCAGGGCGGCCTGTCCGCAGACGACCAGGATTTCCTGTGGCTCTGACAACACGCTGAGCCGCCCGATCGCCAGACCCGTGGCGATGGCGCTGACCGCCGCGCCGAGCGACACCTGCGCTCCGACCTCGAAGAGGTCCACGTCCTGCAGCAGCGAGTCGGCCAGGAGGACATAGACGGCGTACCCGAAGGCCGCGAGGACGGCGAGCGCGACGCCGGCGGGATGGACTCCCCCGTCACTGCCGGGAAGCAACAGGGCGGCGATCCCCACCAGTGCGAGTGCGCTCAAGCCGAGGTCCGAGCTCGGTGGCCGCAGCCGCAGCATCAGGGCGGCGAGCAGAAGGACGATGGTCGGGTAGACGAAGCCGATCGCGACGGCCAGCGAGGTGTCGATGAAGCTGAAACTGGCGTAGTACAGCATCACCTGTGGCCCGAACAGCGCCGCGCCGATGAGAAGTCCGCGGACAGCGCCTGGGCGCGACGGGTCACCGGGAGGGTTGCGGTCAGAGGTGATGCGCCGCCGTCGATGGGCGCGGCGGATGCGCGCCAGTGCGAGGAAGAGAAGTGCTGCGACCACGGAGCGGTAGGCCACCAGGTCGATGGTCGAGACCTCACCGCGCGAGAGGGCGACGAGTGAGGGGGTCACGCCGTACACGGCCGTGGAGAGCAGGACCAGCCCCAGGCCCGTTCCGAGGGCCCGGGGCCGGCGTGCGAGGGCTGCGCCTCGTGGGTGGACCGCCGTCACTCCGTGGGCTTCATCGGCTCAGCGTCGAGGTCCGAGCCGGTGCTGCTGTAGTGGACGCCCCCACCCCAGGTAGGTGAGTCCCAGTCGATTCCCGCCATGGTTGTTCACCCCCCTCAGGCCACGAGTCCGAGCACGTAGGCGCGGCTTGCCGCCTCCGCACGGTTGCGCACACCGAGCTTGCGGTAGACGACGCTGGTGTGCTGCTTGACGGTGTGTCGCGAGAGGTTGAGCCGCGCTGCCACCTCCGGGTTGCTCAGCCCGTCGACCAGGTGACGCAGGACGTCCATCTCACGGCGCGACAGGTGCACGGAGTCCGAGGCCTCTTCCCGCGCCGGGAACGCCCACCCACCTTCGGCGACGCGACGCACGGCGGCGACGATGCCCGCCACCGGAAGATGCTTGGGCAGGAAGCCGACGGCACCGTGGGCTTTCGCGAGCGACACCGGCACGGTGCCGTCGTTGGACATCAGCACGACCTTCACGTAGGGCATCTGCGCACGCAGTGCGCGGCACAGTTCCAGCCCGGGGCGGCCCTGGACCGACGTGCCGAGCAGGACGACCTGGGGGTGGTGGCGTCGGGCGATGCTCCAGGCGTCCTCCATCGAGGACGCTCCCAGACACGAGCCGACCCACGCTTCGCGGCCGAGCACGGCGCGCAGGCCTGCCTGGGTGAGTTCGTGGTCGTCCACCACGAGGATCCGCTGCGGCCGGCAGCGCTCGACGGGGCTGCGGTGCTCGCCGGCCCACCGGGTGTCGATGACCGAGGCTTCCGGAGCTTCGGCAGTCGCTGTGATCGTCATGACGACTCCTAAATGAACGTTTAGCCAGTCCGTTCAAGTTAACTGAACGATCATTTAAGGGCAAGACCCTGGTGCGAGCTGGTCCAAGCCGTCGTCCGGCGGAGGGCGTAGCGCCCCGGGAAGAGGGCGAGGCCTAATCACGCCCGATCGGGGGAAGAGGAATCCGTCACAGCCGCCCTACGATCGTGGGCATGAGCGCTTCTGTGGACCATCCGACGCCGGCACCCGCCCCCGCGGCGGACGCGAGCGCTCGCGCGAGGATCCTCACCGCAGCCTTCGAGCTCTTCCAGCAGTCGGGCTACGAGGGCACGTCGATGACACGGATCGCCCGCGCGGCGAAGATGACGCCCGCGGCGATCTACTGGCATTTCCCGTCGAAGCAGACGCTGCTCGCTGAGATGTTGAAGCAGATGTATGAGAACTCGTTCGCCGAGCTGGAGGCCTCGGTGCGCCCGGAGGGGACCGCGACGGAACGGCTCGGCGACTACGTTCGCGCGTACATCCGCATCCAACTCAAGGACGTAGGCGAACGTCGCAACCACAGCTACTCGGCGCTGGCCTCCTCGCTCAACGAGGAAGAGCAGCGCGAGTTGGGCCGGTTGAGCCGTCCCTACATCGAGTTGATGCGCGACATCCTGCGCCAAGGGATCGCGTCGGGCGAGTTCGAGGTCGACGACGTGTCCACTGCGTCCTACGCCATCTCCGCGATGTGCGAGTACGTGTTCACCTGGTTCAAGTCGGGCGGGCGGCTCAGCATCGACCAGGTTGCCGACAAGCACCTCGAGTACGTGCTGCGCATGGTCGCGGCCCAGCCACTGGCACCGTGAACTCCCCGCTCTCCTCGCCTTCGACGACCACGTGCCCCCGCGGGGATGGTGTCCAGGCGAAGACGTAGCCGCTGAGCCTCCCGGCGATGGCCGGCTACGCCGGGACGGCCACGCCGAGGCCACGTGCGAGTGCGTCGAAGCTCATCGCCTCGAACTCCTTGGCGCCGGTCGCCTCCGGCGCGAAGCGCTGTCCGGCGTGGTACATCCCCGGGACGATCACCAGGTCACACGCCACGCCGGCGGCGCGCAGCCGCTCGGCGTACGCGACGTCCTCGTCGTGGAAGAGGTCGGCGTCGCCGACGCCGATCCACGCCGGCGGCATCCCCGCGAGCGACTCACGACGTGCGGGCACGGCGTACGGCGGGGTGCTCGCGCGGCCCGGCTCATGCCCGAGGTAGGAGGTCCACCCGAACCTGTTGGAGCGGGGCGTCCAGACCGCGTGCCACCGACCGTCGCGCTCAGCACGCAGAACGGTCCGGTCGTCGAGCATGGGGTAGATCAGGTGCTGGAAGCAGACGGGCAGGCCGTCGTCGACGGCACGGTGCACCAGCCCGGCAGCCAATCCGCCACCGGCGCTCTCACCGCTCACGGCCACGCGGGCAGGGTCGATGCGCAGCTCGTCGGCACTGTCGTGCAGCCACCTCAGCGCGCGCAGACAGTCCTCGTGGGCCGCGGGGAACGGGTGCTCGGGCGCGAGGCGGTAGTCCACGTTGACCACGAGGGCGCCGAGCCGTCGGGCGACGTCGGCACAGGACGCGTCGTCGCCGACCGCAGCCCCCATCACGTAACCGCCACCGTGGATGAAGAGCAGTGCGGGGCTGGAGTCGGCGCGCCCCGCCGGGTCGTACACCCGGACCTCGACCGGACCGAGCCCGTCGACGGCCGGGAGCGTGAGGACCTCGAATCGGACGTCACCGAAGTCGACGGCCGGCGCCGACATGCGGCGCATCATCGGGAGGCTGCGGCTGCCGACCGAAAGGGGCAGGCAGGCCACCGGCGTGCGGAACTGCGGGTCGATGACGCCCAGTGTGCGCTGTTGGCGCCGTACGACGGGCACCCCGGCGGCGGCACCAGCGAGAAGCGCCACACCAACGACCGCACTGACTTTGCCCATGATGTGGCCCTCCTCGGCTCGGGCCGCCATGGTCCCACGAACTCGCGCGAGCGGCCTCGGTCGGCCGCGTCGACTGCCCTGCCGGGAGCGAGCGGTCAGCCGACCCCCGGGGTTTTCCCGGTACTGCGATCTGCGACCTGATCAGACGCTGGTCCCAGGAACGACTCGAAGGAGACCAGCATGCGTCACATTCACACTCGCGCGCGGCTCGCCTGGCTGCCCGTCGCCGTACTCCTGCTCGGTGCCGCGACAGCGGCGAACCCGGTGGTTGCGGCCGCCGACCACGAGCACGCCGACAGTTCGTCGGGGGCGCAGCCCTGGCTCGTCTACGGACGTGGCCCGGACCTCTATCTCGCGCGCCCCGACGGCTCCGGTGAGAAGCGCCTGACCGAGCAGCCGGTCCAGGCCGACGCCGGCATGCTGCACGCCGACTGGTCGCCGGACGGATCGATGCTGGCGTTCGAGGTCCTCGCCGACGACGCGACGGTCTGGACCGTGGGCGTCGACGGCAGCTCACCGCAGCGGGTCCTCGCCTGCACGAGCCTGCCCTGCCTGCAGATCGCTCAACCCTCGTGGTCCCCCGACGGCACGCAGCTGCTGGTCGTCCAGTACGACATCAACCCCGACGGCACCTGGGGTCCGAGCTGGCTCGTGGTGGCCGACCTCGCGACGGGGACCCGGCGCAAGATCGCGCGCACCCCCGACGACAAGGCGTTCTACTTCCCCCGCTGGTCCCACGACGGACGCAAGGTCGTCGTGGAGATCGATCACTTCACCGACAACACGCAGAGCACCCCGACCGGCACCACGATCGCGGTGGCCAAGGTCCGGGCGTCGTACCGCCAGCGCCTGGACGTGCTCACCCGCCCCGGCCGCTTGGCCAACCACCCGGACTGGCACCCCACCAAGGACCTGATCGTCTTCAGCACGAACGACCCGATCCTGTTCCCGGTCAGCGATCGCGCGTCGCACGTCTTCGTGATGCGCCCCGACGGCAGCCGGCTGCGCCGCCTCGACGACCCGTCATCGGACGCCACGCTGCGGCTCGGCCAACCCACCTGGAGCCCCGACGGTCGTCAGGTCGTGCTGACCGCCGCTTACTCCGAGGAGCCCGGCGGCGAGGTCGTCGCCAAGTACCCGGCCTTCCTTTCGTCTCGGGGTGGAGACCCGACGGTGCTGCCCGTGCGGGGAGCCGACCCCCGCCTCCAGCCCCTACAGTGACGAGAGGCCCCGGTGCGGCACCCGGGGTGACCCGGGCGCCGTCGCCGGGAGGAGGACCCTGAATGCCTCGGACCAACGCGTCATCCGGCTCCCGGATGCTGGCGGCCACGGTCGTGGCCCTGGTCGTGGCCGTGCTTCCCTCCGCCTGCACGAGCGTGGGCACCACCAGCAAGGGCGGAGTCCCCCGCTCTGGCGAGGTGCGGCTCGGATTCACCGACCGGGCAGCGAACCCTGACGGCTACAGCGACGGCGGGACGGCGTTCATCGCCGCCCTGGCCGAGGAGTCCGGAGGGCTGCTCGTGCCGACGGCGACCTCGATGCACGACCTGGGACGCGGAGGACTCCTCGCCGCCGTCCGCGACGGCAGCGTCCAGGGGGCCTGGGTGCCGGCGGCCGATCTCGAGCGCGCCGGACTCGGACACTTCGCCGCGCTGTCGGCACCGCTGGAGGTGACCTCGTTCGAGGCGCAGGCGGCGCTGACCGAGCCGGCCGTGGCCCGGCACTTCCTCGACACCCTCGAGGGCAGCGGATTGACCGGACTCACCCTCCTCGCCGGTTCGCTGCGCCGACCTGCCGGGGCCGAGGCTCCCCTGCTCGGACCGGAGACCTGGCAGGGCGTGCGGGTCTGGGCGAGGAGCCCGACCCAGGCGGCCACCTTCACCGCCCTGGGCGCGGTCCCGGCGCAGGCGCCCGGGGACGCACGCGACACCGACCTCGCGATGGCGCTCCAGGAGGACGAGGCCCCTGCCGCGCCGTACGTGACGAGCAACGTCATCCTCTGGCCGCGCCTCTGGGTGCTGGTCGTCGGCACCGACTGGCTGCGCTCGCTGAGCGAGCAGGAGCGCGGCTGGGTCGAGGCGGCCGCGGCGACCGCTCGGATGGCGTCGGTGACGGATCCTCCCGAGGAGTCGTCGGTCGCGGCGCGGTTGTGCGAGGCGGGTGCCCGCTTCTTTGCGGCCTCCCCGCGTGACCTGGCCGATCTGCATCGGGCTGTGCTGCCGGTGGTGCGGGGACTGGCAGACGACCCTGAGGACGGCCGCCTCCTGGCACTGGTCCGCGGCACGGTCGCCGCGATCAGAAGCGCGGACTCAGGCGGCGGTCCCCCAGCCCACCAGGGATCCGCGATCATCACCGGGTTGCCGGGCTACTGCTCCCACGACGTGTCGCCGATCCAGGAGGTGGCGGACTACCCCACCACGCCGTCCGGGATCCCGCCCGGCACCTACCGGGCCCATCTGTCGGCCGCCGACATCGAGGCCGCTGGTTCCCTGAAGACGCGCGACGCCCAAGTGGTAACCCTGGTGATCGGCAGGGACGGCACCTACCGGAACTCTTCACGCTTCGACAACGACGGGGAGGAGATGACCTTCGAGGCCGGGCGCGTGTACGGCGACGGCGACACGGCGTACTTCGTGAACTCGCTCGACCGGCTCCGGCAACTGCAGGCGGCGGGTGAGCCGGCGTGCGTCTGGGACCAACCCCAGTTGGGATGCATCACCAACACCGAGCCGTACTCGGTCACCTGGAGGCTCCTGCCGGACGGGTCCGTCCGGTTCTCCGACCCGCGAGGGATGAACCCGGATCCGGTCTCGATCCTGAGCCTGGTCGCGAACCCCTTCCGCCCGGTGGCGTGACGTCGATGGTCCCGGCGATGCGTGTGCTGATCGCTGTGACCACCGTGGTGCTCGCTCTGTCGGCGCGTGCTGCGGACCTCGCCGCCGGCTTGTCGGGGGCGATGGTCGCGGTGGACGTCGGGGTCGGGCTGATCGTGGTGACCCTGGGCCTCCTCGCCGCGGAGCCGCGCGTCCTGGCCGCGTGGAGTGCGCTGGGGCTGACCTGGCTTCTCGGGTCGTCGGTCCCTGTCCTGGTCAACCTGCACCGCGGTGTGCTCGTGATGGTGGTCGCCCTCGTCGTGTGCGGCGTGATGCCACGGGACCGCACTGCCTGGTTGACTGCAGGCGGCCTCGCGGCCGCTCTCACGCTGCACCTGTCCCCCGCCGTCGCCGCGGCGCTACTGGTCGCCGCGGCGGTGCTGGTCGCCACCAGGACTGGGCCGCTGGCGCGCACCGGAGCAGGCGCACTGCTGCTCGTCGCCGGCGCCGAGGCCGTGGTGGCGCTCAGCCTGACGCGCGGCGTCCCCGATCCGGGGGCGGCTCAACTGGTGTACCCCGTCGCGGTGCTGGCCGCAGCGGCGTGGACCTGGGCTGCCGTCCGTGAGCAGCAACGACTCCTCCTCGGGCTGGCTCCGTCCCTGGACGACCTCGCCGACCACGACCCCTTCGTGCTGCTCGCCCGCGCGCTGACGAGCGCACTGCGCGACCCGTCCCTGCGGGTGAGGCCCGCCGTCGGTCAGGCCCCCGTCGATGGACTGATCGTCACGGTCGCGGGTGAGCCGTGGGCGCACGTCACCACCACCGCGGAGTGGCCCCGCGACGAGCCGACCCGGAGGTATGTGCACGCCGCCGTCGCACGGGTCGGGTCGCGCGAGCTCCTGCTCGATCGAGAACGCCGACAGGCCGCCGACCTGGCCGCGTCGAGGAACCGCCTGCTCGACGCCGCGGACCTCGAGCGATCCGAGACCGGCACCGCCCTGCGGCACCAGGTGGTCCAGCCGCTGGAGCGAACCGCGGCCGAGCTCGCGCCCTGGCCGGTGATCGCCTGCGAGGTCCAGGGAGCGGCGAGCGACGTCGAGGCACTGCTGGTGGGGCTGGCGCCGGAACCCCTCGGGGACGGCGCGCTGATCGAGGCACTGCGGCGGTTGGCCGACCGGACCCCGCTCTCCGTCGCGCTGGACGTGGAGCCTTGGACGGTGGCGTCGACGGTGGCCGAGGCCACGGCGTACGCGGTGTGCGCCGAAGCGCTGACCAACGTGCTCAAGCACGCCGACGCAAGGCGCGTGGTGATCCGTGCGGCGGTCACGGACGGAATGATGGCGGTCAGCGTGACCGACGACGGAACGGGAGACCAAGGACCCTCGGGCCGAGGGCTGCACAGCCTTGCGGACCGCGTGGCCGGCCGTGGCGGACGCCTCGAGGTCGACAGCGCTCCGGGTCGCGGGACCACGGTCGCCGCGTGGCTTCCGGTCGCTACCCCGCGGGCAGGCCCGTGGTGACCGGCGCATCGCGGCTCCCGAGGAGCACGCTGCGTCGCGCGTCGTGGGCCGGGGTCCTGGCGGCGTCCGCGACGACGGGAGCCGTGTGCCTGTTGGCCGTCTGGGCTTGGGGCGGCGCGAACTGGGCCCGGCTCCCGGCCGGCGGGCTCGCCTCCCCAGGCTGGGGTCTGGTATGGGTCCTCGCCGCGGTCGCACTCATCGCCGTCGCCTGGCTCGACGCGGTCCCTGCACCCGGACGGGCCGTCCTGACGACCGGGGTGGCCTGGGCGTGGCTCGGCCCGCTCCTCGCCGTAGTGCCCTCGATGCCGTCCTGGTTCCGCTGGGCGGCTCTGGCCGCGGGCGCGGCGCTGCCCCTGCTCACGACTCTGCTCGTCGTGGTTCCGTTCCCGCGCACACCCCGCGCACACCGTCTGCTCCTGAGCGCTCTGGCGACCGCTGTGGCCGCGACGGCGCTCCGTGCCCTCGCCTACGACCCGCTGCGTGACCCGACCTGCACCCGACTCTGCCTTCCGGGGGCGGGGTGGTGGTCCGATGTCGCCGCGCAACCCCCGGTACGTCTCGCCGTCGCCGGCCTGGTGACCGCCTCGGTGGCGCTGGTGGTTGCTGCCGCGTTCATGGCGAGTGCTGGACGTCGCTCCCGCGGAGGCATCGTCCTGCTGGTGGGGGTGCTGGCAGTCCTGCCCTGGTGGACCACCGGCGTTGCAGCCCCACCACGGGCCGACGATCTGGCCGCCTTGGGCGTCGCTGTCGCGGCGATCACGGCTCTGGCTCGCCTCGCGGTCACCGAACGACGGCGCCGGGAGGCCTACCGCCTGCTCCACGACGTCGAGCACGGCGTCGGGTCTGATGCGGGGTCCCTCGCACCGGAGTCATCCACACCACCGGCACTGCGGCTTGCCTTGGTGAACGCTCGACTGACGGCCGAGGCTGCGGAGCAGGCGGCACAGATCCGCCGATCACGGTCCCGGATCGTCGCCGCCTCGGATGACGAGCGACGTCGTCTCGGGCGCGAGTTGCACGACCTGGTGCAGCAACGCGTCGTCGGGGCTCTGCTGCAGTGCCGGATCGCCAGTGCTGACGAGCAGGACGCCGTACGCCGGGGGCGACTGCTCGCCGCGGTCGACGAACTCGGCGCAGTGCTGCCGCACCTGCGGGGCCTCACCGAGCGGACCGCTCCGGCACTCGTGGACAGCGACGGGCTGTCCGTGGCCGTCGAGCAGCGCGCAGCCGCGCTGGTCGGGCTGCGCGTGGAGGTCGAAGGTATGAAGAGCGAACCACCCGCCCGTGTCGCACGACAGGCCTACATCGTCATCGACAGCCTGCTGGACGCGGTGACGCGCCCGTACGCCGGTGCCACACTCGGTCTCGGGCTGGCCCGCGACGCGATCCGGATCCGACTGAGCGCTCCGAGGGTGGTGCTGCCCGAGTTGCTCGCGGACCGGGTGGCTGCTGCGGGCGGCACGGTGGAGCGATCCACCGACGACGAGACGACGGAGACGCTGGAGGTGGTGCTGCCGTGCGGGCCGTGATCGCCGACGACGCCGTGCTCGTGCGCGCCGGAGTCGCGCATCTGCTCCGCGAGGCCGGGGTCGACGTGGTCGCCGAGTGCGGCGACGCCGAGACCCTCCTCCGGACGGTTGCCGTGGAGCGCCCCGACGTCGCCGTGGTCGACATCCGGATGCCCCCGTCGTACACGGACGAAGGGTTGGTCGCCGCCCGGCGGATCCGAGCGGAGTATCCGGACACGGCCGTGCTCGTGCTCAGCCAGTACCTGCAGCCGCTGTACGCACGCCGGTTGCTCGCCGATTCGCCTGCCGGTACGGGCTACCTGCTCAAGGAACGGGTCCAAGACGTCGCGGTGCTGCTCGGGGCGATGGAGCGGGTCGTGGCCGGGTCCTGCGTCGTCGACGACGCCATCGTGTCCACGATGCTGGACCGCCGCAGCCCCGAGGGACCGTTGGGGTCGCTGACCGCACGCGAGGCCCAAGCCCTCGGCCTGATGGCGGCGGGCTTGTCCAACAGTGCGATGGCCGCCGACCTGGGCATCAGTCCGAAGACCGTGGAGATGCTCATCACCTCGGTCTTCCAGAAGCTCGGGCTCGAACAGTCAGCCGACGTGAACCGGCGCGTGCTCGCCGTGCTGCGCACGCTGACCCGGTGAGGTCAGGACAGTGACGCCCGCCGCTCGTCTCGCGGCCGGGCGCCCGCGCAGTTGCACCAGCAGGACCGAGGAGAGCACGAGACCGGCGCCGACCAGCTGGAGGGAGCTGAGGCGTTCACCGAGGATCACCGCGGCGAGACCGACCGTGGCGACGGGTTCGAAGGTCGAGAGGATGGACGCCGTCGAGGGACCCGTGTGGCGGAGCCCTGCGAAGAAGGCGGTGGACGCCACGACCGTGGAGACCAGCACGATGCACAGGACCCACACCCACCCCTCGCCGGTCAGCCCGAGCTCGAGCCCGTCGGTCAGAAGCGCCCGGGCCGACAGCGTCACGGTGGCGCCGAGCATCACCAAGGCCGTCAGCGTCAGGGCCGGCACCTGCTGAACCGTGGACTCTCCGACGAGGATGTAGACGGTGTAGGTGAGCGCCCCGGCAAACGCCAGGGCGACACCGGCCGCGTCGAACGACAGCGCGCCGGCGCCGACCAGCACCAGGGCTGTGCCGCAGGTCGCGGCCACCAGCGCAGCCACGCGTGCCCGCGTGAGGCGGTCCCGACCGAGGGCCACCGATGCGAGGGTCACCAGCACCGGAAAGGTGTAGAGCACCAGTGCCACCAACGCAGCCTCGATCCGTTCCAGTGCAGCGAAGTAGAAGGAGGCCTGCGCGGCATACCCCACCCCGCCCAGCGCCAGGGCAGTCAGGATGAGACGTCGCCGAGACCCGCCGATCGCCTCGGGCAGCACCGGCTGGTTCGACCGGACGCGCACCACCGCCACGAACGCGAGCAGGATCCCGGCGGCGATCGCGAACCGCAGCAGGACCAGGGTCGACCCGGGCACCCCCGCGGCGTACGCGAGCTTGCCGAAGATCGCCATCGCGCCGAAGCACGTGGCGGAGACGAGGATGAGGATCGGACCCATGGGGACAAGCCTGGGCCCCGAGAAGCATCAGGTCCAGTGATGGTTGGTGGAGACAATTCATTAGACTTACTGAATGATCCCCTGGGACCTTCAGCGGCTGCGCATCCTGCGTGAGCTGGCCGAGCGCCGCACCCTGGCCGCGGTCGCTGACTCCCTGGGCTACTCCCCCTCGGCGATCTCCCAGCAACTGTCCGTGCTGGAGAAGGAAGCGGGCACACCCCTCCTGCAACGGGCCGGACGCGGGGTCACCCTCACCGACGCCGGACGTGTCCTGGCCGACCATGCCGATCGGCTCCTGGCCGCGGCCGACGCAGCGCGCGCGGATCTGGCCGCGCTGTCCGGCGACGTCCGCGGCATCGTGCGCGCCGGCGGCCTTCAGTCCGCGCTGCGGTATCTGCTGATCCCGACCCTGGCGGCGCTGTCGCCCGAGCACCCCGGCATCCGGCTGGAGCTCACCGAGATCGAACTCGAGCCGGCCCTTCCCGAGCTCCGCCTCGGCGCACTGGACCTGGTCGTCAGCGACGAGTACGCCACCCAGCCGCGCCCCCGGCTCGCCGGCATCCGCCGGGAGGTCCTGCTCGAGGAACCCCTCGTCGTCGTGCTCCCCGCGGCCCATCCGCGCTCGCGCGGGCGCGGTCCGGTGAACCTCACCACCCTGCGCGACGACGTATGGGTGGCCTCCGCCTCGGGCACCGGGCATCACGCCCGGGTCCTGGCCGCCTGCCGCGACCTCGGAGGGTTCGAGCCCGAACTGCGTCATCGCTCCAACGACGCCGACCTGCAACTCGAGTTCGTGCGGCGCACGGGAGCCGTCGCTCTCATGCCAAGGCTCACCGTGCCCCGTGACGATCCCACCATGGCCGTACGCCGCGTCGCCAACGGCGATGTGACGCGAAGCCTGATCCTCCTGACCCGGGAGTACCCCACGTCAGGTGCCCTCGCACACGTGTTGAAGTCGATCCGCGCACAAGCGCGGACCCTGGCCACGAGGCGTGGCGGCGGTTGACCGGCAGCTCGCCGAGCGCCATCACGCCACCGGGGCGACCGCGGCGCGACGGGCGCGACGCTTGCTGCCGTTGACCATGTCCCCGACGCGGTCGAACGCCCAGACGGTCCGTAGCCCAGCTCGGCCCATCATCATGAACGGCGGAAACTTCGGCTTGTCGAGCCAGATGCACGCGAGGTCCTCGTGCATCGTGCCGTCGACGATGTGATCCGCGATGAGCTACCCGACGTACGGCGCTTGAGCGAGGCCGTGGCCGTTGCAGCAGCACGAGTAGTAGACGTTGTCCGCGAGCTTGCCCGCGAGCGAGACCCACGACGACGTGATCGCGATCCAACCTCCCCACGCCTGGGTCACCTTGACGTCGGCCAGCGACGGGAACCGGGTGTGGAACGCATCCGCCAACTCCTGAACGAGGCCGGGGTCCGGCGCCTTGTCCTGGGGCAACGGGTACGACATGCCTCGCTCGAGTCGGCGCACACCGAAGACCATCGTGTTCCGCTCTGTGACGCGGAAGTGCTCCATGATCTGGTGCTGGCTGAGAACCCCGGTGCGACTAGTCCAACCGAGCGCCTCGATCCGCGCGGGGTCGATCGGCTCGGTCTCCACCTCGATGATCCAGGCGGGGACCGAGAGGCGCTTCGGGGTGATGTCCCACTCGCCGGAGTAGGCGTTGGTGGAGAGCACGACCTTGTTGGCGACCACGGTTCCGGCCTGAGTCGTGATGACCACCTTGGCGTCCTCCCGGCGTACGTCTGTCACCTTGCTCTGCTCGTAGACCGTCGCCGGGGATGCGAGGAGGGCCGCCCGCAGGCCGCGGCTGAGCTTCCCGGGGTTCAGCATTCCGCCGACGCCCTCCCGCATGCCGCCGACGAATGCACGTGGGATGCCGAGTTCCTCGGCCGTTCCCACCTGGCCGCGGCCGCCGGCGTGCCTGAGGATCTTGGCGCAGGATTTCGTCCGCTTCATCTGCAGCGGCGAGATCGCGGCGAAGGAGAGTCCGTTGGCGACGTAGTCGCAGTCGATCTCTAGATCGCGGATCTTCCCCTCGAGGTATTCCGCGGCGTGGTCGGCCAGCAGGACCATGCCCTTCATTTTCGTGGGGTAGAAGAGCTTCAGCATGCGCAGATCGCCGCCGGGCGCCCCCGAGATATGGCCACCGTTGCGGGAGCTGGAACCGTAGCCGCAGAACTCCGCCTCGATCAGGGCCACGTCCTGGCCCCGCTCGGCCAGGCGCAGGGCTGTTCCCATGCCGCCGACGCCGCCGCCGATCACCGCGACGTCGCAGGTGACCTCGCCACTGACGGCCGGCTGCAGGTCCGTAGGCGGATCGATCCACCCGCTGAAGGTGTGCAGCGTGACGGTGCTCATGTCCTGGCTCATGCCCGGGCCTCCATCAGGTGGGTGGTGCGGGCGGCCTGGGCCACGTTGTGGTCGTGCAACGCCCGGTAGGCGTGGAAGTAGACGACGGCCTGGCAGCCCCAGACGGTCAGCGCCAGCGTGTAGAAGAACGTGCGGTTCTCGTCGTCGAAGGAGAGCGGGAAGAAGTCGTAGGCGAGCGCGACATACGTCGCGGCCGCGGTGACCAGAGCGGTCAGGACGGCGATCCCAGTCGCGCCCGTCCTCCACACTCGCACGGCGACGTACGCCAAGAAGGCGGCAGTGAGCAGGTTGGTCGCCACGTAGAAGATGGCCACGCCCACGTGCAGCGGATCGTAGACCAACTGGTCGGAGTGCAGTTGTCCGAGGACGACCGCGAGCACCGCGGTCAGCGCGGTGACACCGATCTCGACCTTCACCGGGGGTTTCCAGCCGTGGGTCACGGTCAGGAAACCCAGCACGAGGATGAGAGTCACCCCGAGCGACCGCGAGAACGCATCCAGGGTGTACGCCAGGTGATACATCGGGCTGTTCTCGCTGCCGCCGAGCAGCGCCCACAGCAGGAAGTTGGTCGACGACACCGCCACCACCAGCCACTCCAGGGTGAGCAGGTGGTTTCCGTACGTGCGAAGCATCCTGATGCCGAAGTACCAGGTCGTCGCCATCAGCCAGATGTCGGACGCCAGGAAGAACAGATCCTTCATGTCCTCGTTCCCCTCGAGGTCGGGAGTGATGTCGTCCAATGTCGTGGCGGCGTGGGGCGGATCACAACGACAACGCGCACCAGCGTGACCCCCGCCCAGTGCACGGTGCACCTCTCCGCGCATATCGGTGCACCGTGCACCTCGACCCCGCCAAGTCGGTGCGCGGTGACGTAGTCGGACGCCCCGCCGCCGCCAGAGAGTTGTCGTCATCACTCACGACCACGAGGAGTCGTCATGGCAGCTGAGGCATCAACCACCGTCGAGGAGTTCGCCGTCGTCATCGTCGGAGCGGGCATCTCCGGCCTCGGCGCCGCGACGTACATCAGTCGTGAACTCCCGGAGAAGTCGCTGGTCGTCCTCGAGGGCCGCGATGCCATCGGCGGCACCTGGGACCTGTTCCGCTACCCAGGCATCCGATCGGACTCCGACCTGCACACGTTCGGATACGCGTTCAAGCCGTGGCGGCACGAGTCCGCGATCGCGGATGCGCACCTCATCCGTGAGTACCTCCAGGAGACCGTGGAGGAGAACGACCTCGCCGGCCTGATCAGGTTCCGTCACCGCGTCGTCCGGGCCGAGTGGTCCAGCGCCGAGTGCCGGTGGACCCTGACCGTGGAGGTCACCGACGACGCGGGCGCCATCTCCACCAGGACGATCCGGGCTCGCTGGATCTTCGCGGCCACGGGCTACTACCGCTACGACCAGGGGTACTCCCCCGAGTTCGCCGGCCGGGAGGACTTCCGCGGCCCGGTCGTACACCCGCAGCACTGGCCCGACGACCTCGACTACGCCGGGATGCGGGTCGCGATCATCGGTAGCGGCGCCACCGCGGTCACCATGGTGCCGGCGATGCTGAAGGACGCCCGCCCGACCGGGTCCGGCCCTGCGGCGCACGTGACGATGCTCCAGCGCACCCCCACCTACATCATGTCGATGCCGCGCGTGGACGGGGTGGCGCTGCTTCTCACCAAGGTGCTGGGCGAGAAACGCGGGTACGCCGCGACCCGGTTCAAGAACATCTGGCTTGAACGCGCGGTGGTCAAGGCGCTGCGGCGCTTCCCCCGCGCCGGCCGGTGGTTCATCCGGCGCGACAACCTCAAGCGACTCCCCGAGGGTTTCGACGTGGACACGCACTTCAACCCGCCGTACAACCCCTGGGACCAGCGGCTCTGCCTGGCGCCTGACGGCGACTTCTTCGACGCCATCAAGGCCGGCGGCGCCTCGGTCGTCACCGACTCCATCGAGCGGTTCACCGAACGCGGCATCCTGCTGGACTCCGGCGAGGAGTTGGAGGCCGACGTCATCGTCACCGCGACCGGATTGAACATGCAGCTGTTCAGCGGCATGCCGATCGTGGTCGACGGCCGCGAGGTCGATCTCACCGGGTCCGTCGCCTACCGCGGGATGCTGCTCAGCGGCATCCCCAACTGGGCGATGGCGATCGGGTACACGACCTCGTCGTGGACACTCAAGGTCAGCCTGATGTGCCGCTACTTCGTCGACCTGCTTCGGCACATGGACGCGCACGGCTTCGACGAAGCGGTCCCGGTGGCACCTCCCGTCGAGCGCCGACCCGTCATGGATCTCCAGTCCGGATACGCCCAGCGCGGCGCGAAGGTCCTGCCGAAGCAGGGATCGACGGCACCGTGGCGAATGGCGATGTCCTACCAGGAGGACGCCAAGGCACTGCGCGGCCCGGTGTACGACGGGCACCTTCAGTTCCGCAGCGCCATGACTCTGCCGGCGTCCCCCCAGGAGGCGTCGCGCAACCGGAGCCGGGCCCATGTCTGAGCACTCGCAGGTGTCGAGCCTCGACCAGTTCGTCCCGCTCCCCTCGGGCGTCACGATCTGCTTCCGCGACAGCGGCGCGACGACCGACCCCGCGATACTGCTCGTGGCGGGACTCGGCGAGGACCAGACGTTCTGGGGCGACTCGTTCGTGGCCGAGCTGGTCTCCCGCAGCTACCGCGTCATCACGATGGACAACCGCGACGTCGGCCGATCCACCTTCGTCGGCACACCACCGCCGGCGATCTGGCGTCAGGTTCTGGCCCGCCCCCGCCCCGACGCCTACTCCCTGGCCGACATGGCGTCCGACTGCATCGGCGTCCTGGACCACCTGGGCCTCGACCGGGTGCACCTGGTCGGGAGGTCGATGGGCGGCATGATCGCGCAGACGGTCGCCGGGTCCGCCCCCGAACGGGTGCACTCCCTGACCTCGATCTACTCGACCACCGGCTCGACCAAGGTCGGCCAGCCCGCGAAATCGACGCTCCGGATCCTGCTCTTGGCCCCCGAGGCGAAGACCCGGACCGACGCGGTGCGCGCCCATCTGCAGATCACGCAGCACATCGCCGGGACGGCGTACCCCCTCGACGACGCGGAGGAGGCCGCCCTTGCGGCCCGGGCCTGGGACCGCAGCGCAGGCCGCCCGGCTGCCGGTGTGGCCCGCCAGATCGAGGCGATCCAGCGCTCCGGGGACCGGACCGCGCAGCTGCGCACGATCACGGCACCCACGCTGGTGATCCACGGCGACCGGGATCTCATGGTCGCCCCCAATGGTGGCGTGGCCACCGCCGAAGCGATTCCGTCCGCACAGCACGTCGTCATTCCGGGGATGGGCCACCACCTCCCCCAGGCACTTGTCGAACCCGTCACCCGCTACATCGCCGGGCACGCCGACCGCGTGAACGAAGGAGGAAGCCATGTCCAGATCCCGTGAGAACGTCGATGTCGTCATCGTCGGGGCCGGCTTCGCCGGCCTGACTGCTGCCCAACATCTGGTGGACCAGGGCTGCTCCGTCCTGGTCCTCGAGGGCCGCGACCGTGTCGGTGGGCGGGTGTTCACCGGCGAGGTGGCCGGCGTGAAGGTCGACCTCGGCGGGACCTGGGTCGCGAAGCGGCACACCGCGATCCGCGAGCTCGCCGAGCAGGTCGGCTGCACCTTGGTCCCCCAGTTCAACCAGGGCCGCAGCACCTTGTGGCTGGCCGGCAAGCGGCGCACCTACACGGGCACCCTTCCCAAACTCTCACCGGCTGCCTTGATCAACATGGCCCGCATCCACTTGGCCCTGGACAAGATGGCCACGGCCATCGACCCAGCAGCCCCCTGGACGTCCCCCCGCGCCGCCGAGCTCGATGCGATCTCCCTGGAGGAGTGGCTCGACCGCAGGCGCGCCCGGTCAAGCACGCGAGCGCTGATGACCGTCATCACCAAGGTGGAATTCGGGTGTCAGCCCAGTGACGTCTCGCTGCTGCACGTGCTGCGCACCATCCGCGCCTTCGGCGGCTTCGACTTCATGCTGGACTCGGAGGGAGGCATGCAGGAGGAGCGCTACGTCGAGACCACGCAGGAGATCGCCGTCCGTCTCGCCGCCCGACTCGGCGACCGCGTCGTCACCGGCGCCCCGGTCCGCCGCATCACCCAGGACGCGCACGGCGTCACGGTGCACACCGACGCGCTCCAGGTCGAGGCCAGGTACGCGATCGTCACCACGGCCACCGAGCATCGCGCCGGCATCGAGTTCGAGCCCGAACTGCCCGAGAGGGCGCAGGGGCTGTTCCGGTCCTGGGGCCTCGGCGCCCTAAGCAAGGCGTTCGTCGCCTACGACACGCCCTTCTGGCGGACCGCCGGGCTGTCGGGCGAGGCCGTGACCGACACGGGGACCGTGTTCATCACCTTCGATGTCTCGCCCAGCCCCCACGGTCCCGGCATCCTGATGGCGTTCTGCGACCCGCGCGTGTTCGATGCCCATCAGCCCGAGACGCGCAGGGACCAGGTCGTGAACCAGCTCACGGACCTCTACGGTCCTCAGGCCGCCACGCCGATCGACTACATCGACCACTGCTGGAACACCGAGGCGTTCGCGCCGGGCGGACCGAACCCCGTCGTCGCCCCTTACGCCTCCGTGCGCTACGGCAGTGTCCTGACCGAGCCCCACGGTCGAGTCGAGTGGGCCGGCACGGAGACCGCGGGCGAGTGGACGGGGAGCATGAACGGGGCCGTGCTCACGGGGCAGCGCGCAGCTGAGCGCATCGCCGGGCGTCTGCGCGTGGAGGGAGGCGCGATGAACCAGGTCTCGCTGCACGTCACCTGATCACGGCACACTAGCGAGCATGGAGCAGTTGTGGCCCCTGCCGACCCCTGACGCAGCAGACGTGATCCGGTGGGGGTGCCAGCGGCTCCTGGCCGAAGCCGACGGCCTGACCGACGCACTCACCCCGCCTGCGCTCAGAGCTCAGAACAACCCGGCCCTGCTCTCGGACGCGTCGCTGACCACCGAAGACCGACAGGTGAACCTGGACGACCTGGTCCAGTGGCTCACGTCGAACATCCAGAACCCGGGCATGCGGGTGGATCCCTATTTCGGGTCGCGAACGAGTGCGTACTTCCGCGACCTCGCGTCCCGCGGCATCGCGCCGGATTTCGTCGGTGGCTGGAGGGCGGCCCTCGCCGTCGCGTGGCGCCGGTGGTTGGAGGAGTGCCTTGCGCACGTCGATGATCCGGCCGTCCTCGCCGAGGTCCTCGACATCACGGGGCAGTCGATGGTGCAGTACGCCCTCGACTGGTTCGCCGCCGTGGAGGACGCCCGCTTCGCCGATCCGAGTGGACACGCGGATGCCGAAGCGATCGCAACGATCCAGCTCCTCGCCAGCGGGGCCGACCTCCCTCAGGAGTATGCCGAGAGCCGTTTGGGATACCGCCTCGCTCGCTGGCATCAGGGACTCGTCCTCTGGGCGGGCGACCCAGACCACGTCGACACGCTGGACAAGGCGGTAACGGCCGTGCGTGCAACCGACGTGGGACGCCACGCGCTCGTCGCTCGCGCGAGCAACACCTCCCGCTGGATCTGGCTGTCCGGACCGGAGACCCCGGACCTGCGCCCCGTCGTCAAGGCCCTGCAGGACATGCGGCAGGTCCAGACGACCATCGGGCGCCCGGGGCAGGATCTCGAGGGCTTCAGGTCCAGCCACCTGGACGCCCTCGCGGCCCAGGCCATGGTGATCCGGCTCGGCTCCGATCGACCCCTCACCGCTTACGCCGACGTCGAGATGGTCGACGCCCTCACGAGGGACCGGGCCAGTGCGCAGCGCTTCATCACCAACACCCTGGGCCCACTCGCCGAGGCTGATGCGACGTTGCGGGATTCGCTCCTGACGTACGTGCAGTGCGGTTTCAACACCACGCGGGCGGCCGCGACCTTGTACGCACACCGCAACACCGTCGAGCGCCGCGTGTCGAAGGCCAACGAACTCTCGGTAGTGAAGGTGGAAGACAACCCGACCCACGTCGCCGCTGCACTCCTGATGCTCGACATCGCGCCCGGCGTCCTATCCCCTCCGGAAGGAACCACCTGAGTGTCCAGCACCCATGGCCCGCCAGAGCATGATCTCCCCGAGACGCTGTGCCTGGCTGCTCGACGAGCCCACGCTGATGAACAGACTTTGTCGACCCGACAGGAACGGTGACCATGCACACTGAATCAACGTCTCCCGCCCGCGTCGCGGTGATCACCGGCGCCGGCAGCCCGACCGGCATCGGGTTCGCCTGCGCCCGCGCGCTCGCACCCACCCACCGACTCCTGGTGACCGCTACCAGTGAACGCATCCACGACCGCGTCGAGGAACTGCGCTCCCTCGGCGCGGTGGCGTCCGGCTTCATCGCCGACCTCACCGACTCTGCGGCGGCGGAGCGGCTCATCGAGCAGGTCCTCGGCGAGTGGGGCCGCATCGATGCACTGGTCAACGGCGCCGGGATGGTGGCCGTCACCGGAGACGACGGGCAGGCGCCCGCCGTGGAGACCTCGGACGACCAGTGGCGGGCCGTGATCGCCCGCAACCTCGACACCACCTTCTACGTCTCGCGCGCCGCCCTGCGTCCGATGCTGCAGCAGCGCTACGGCCGGATCGTGACCATCGGCTCGGTCTCAGGTCCCGTCCTGGCCTACCGCGGGGACGCCGGCTATCACGCTGCGAAGGCGGGCGTGGTCGGTCTGGCGCGCTCGATCGCCATGGACCACGCGCGCGACGGCATCACCAGCAACGTGGTTGCACCGGGCTGGATCGCCACCGGGTCGTCCACGGACGCTGAGCTCGGCTTCGGCAACGCGACCCCGATTGGCCGCCCCGGCACCCCGGACGAGGTCGCCTCCCTGGTGGCCTACCTCGCCTCTCCCGACGCCTCCTATGTCACCGGCCAGGTTCTGGCCGTCGACGGCGGCAACTCGGTCGATGACGAGCGCTACCTCCCCTCCTGAGTTCAGACCACGGTTGCAGTCACGGGTCGGAACGTCTACACAGGAAGGATCACGGGGACGCCCGAGCGGGAAGCGATGAGTCCGGATGAGCAGCGTGCTGAGCGGTGGGAACTGGGTGAGCGACGGCGGTCTGGAGACCGACCTGATCTTCAACCGCGGCATCGACCTCCCCGAGTTCGCTTCCTTTCCTCTGATCGAGCATGCCGACGGTGCCGCGACGCTCGCCGGCTACTACGCCGAGTACGCCGCCATCGCGGCAGCGGCACAGGCGGGGTTGCTCGTCGAGACGCCAACCTGGCGGGCGAATCCCGATTGGGGTCGGCGGCTGGGCTATGACACTGCAGCGCTGGACCGGGTGAATCGTGCGGCCGTCGATCTCGCCCTTCGTGCCGCAGCCTCGGCGGAGCTCACCCGTACCGCCGTGTCCGGGGTGGTGGGTCCCCGGGGCGACGGCTACCTCGCGGCGGAGGTCGATGCCGACGAGGCGGCTGACTACCACCTGCCGCAGGTGTCCTCGTTCGCCGCGGCGGGGGCGGACCTCGTTCACGCCATGACGATGACCGCGGCGGCCGAGGCGATCGGCGTCGTCCGCGCCGCGCGGTCGGTCGGGCTCCCCGTCGCGGTCTCCTTCACCGTGGAGACCGACGGCCGCCTCCCCGACGGTCGCACGCTCGCGGAAGGGCTCCAGGACGTCGAGGACGCTGCCGCTGCCGACTGGTATGGCGTGAACTGTGCCCACCCCACCCATCTCTCCCAGTCCCTGGACGGAGGCCCGTGGCAGGACCGCCTCTCCTTCTTCCGGCCGAACGCCTCCACCCTGTCCCACCAGGAGCTGGACGAGATGACCGTCCTCGACAGTGGGGACATCCCCCACCTCACGACCTCGGCCGCCGAACTCCGAATGAAGGTCTCGAGGATCGCCGTCCTCGGCGGCTGCTGCGGCACCGACAGCCGACACGTCGCCGCGCTCTGGGGCGTCAGCTCTCCGCCCTGAATTGGGAGGCGGTCCGTGCCCGAGGTTCCACCGTGGGTGGCGCTACTGACGTCGAGACACCTGGGTTCACCCATCACGGCGACCGACTGGGTGTCGGGCCGCGTGGGAGTGGTCTGGCAGGTACGGCTGGCCGACGGCCGCACCTGCATCCTCAAGTCCCGCCCCGCCACCCCGGGACTCCTCGAACGGCTCCGTGAGGTCGCCGCCCTCCAGTCCCAGCTGGCGTCACTCGGTCTGCCCGTCCCCACCTCCCTGGCCGACCCCGCCGAGGTCGAGCAGGAGATCGTGACGTTCGAGTCCGTCGTGGCACCGGTCCCCGCAGAGGTAGACCGTGAGGGAGCCCGCGAGGCGTCTCTCACCGCGCTGCTCAGCATCGTCGAGGCCGGTGAGCGCCTCGACCTGACGAGGCGTCCGGGGGTGGACATCGTTTCCCCGTGGGCCGACAGCGACGTCACCAGCCGCGGCGGTGACCTGTGGCCCACGCCCCACGACGTTGCCCTCTTCGGCCGCTCCTTCGACGGCGCCTCCGCTGACATCACCGCACTCGCCTCCGCCGCGGTCGACGTCCTCGCGGCGTGGTGGCACCGCCCCGAACGCGTGCTCGGACACGACGACTGGGAGGCCCAGAACCTTGTGTTCACCACATCGGCAGGCCGCCCGGCAGTCGGCGCGATCTACGACACCGAGGCCCTGGCCCTGATGCCCGAGCCTGTCCTCGCCGGAGCCTCCGCGGTGCAACACCACCGCGGCCTCCCCGACACCCCCGACGCACCGGCACTCGACCAGGTCGCGGTGTGGATCGAGGACTTCGCTGCCCGCAGAGGAACACGCCCTGCCCTTTGGCATCGCGCAGCCTGGGCGGCTGCCGCCTGGGGACTGGCGTACGACGCCCGGTGCGACGAACTCACCGGCAGCAGTGGTCCCGGCACCCACCGCGACGCCTGCCGACACGACCACGTCGGGTACCTCAGCCGACTGACAGGGTGAACCCGCCCTCAGTTCTGTGCACAACCTTCTCCAGGTCGGATCGAGCCGAGATCCGGGCGAAGTCGGCGAGCACCGAGGACGCCCCCAACCCCCAGAACGTGAAGGGACACTGACCCTAGGTACGGCACTATTTCCTTCTGATGAATTAGCGGATACCCTTGGCCGATGCGTACAGGACCACTCGGAGCGCAGGCAGCCACGTGAGCAGCACAGTCGAACCGTGCCTGGCGTCCTTTGAGGTCGACACCCGCTACTACCATTTCGACCAGCAGGGCGTGGTCTTCAACATGTGGTACCTCGCCTACATGGAGGACGCCCGAAACGCGTTCTTCTCGCAGTCCGGCTATCCGCTCGAAGCCTTGCTCGCCTCCGGTCACGACATCCAGGTCGTGAACGTGAACGTCTCCTGGAAGGCAGCGATCCGGTACGGCGACAAGGCGAGGATCGAGGTCAGCTCGGTGCGCTTGGGCACCACCAGCATCACGCTCGGCTACCGGATCTACTCCGGTGACCTGCTCTCGGCGCTCGCCTCCTCCACCTACGTCATCGTCGACGCAGCGATCTCGGGCAAGGCGCCCCTTCCCGACCCGATGCGCGCAGCCCTGGCGGGGTACGCCGAGGACTGACCTCGGGGCACTCCGAAAGCCGCGCGGGCAGGACACCACTTCCATGCGCATCTCAGAGGCTACTGAACCCGGGACGCTGCGGATGACTCAGGTCCCCGGAGGGGCCGGGGTGAGCGTCATGCTCAGGGCAACGCCTGCGGACAAGGCAGTAATCAGAACTGCGGTCGCGATTGCGACCGGCGCCTCGCTCAACGAGCGCGCGAAGACGAACCCGAGGCCCACGCCGATGAAAGCAGCCCACAGTGGCACTCTGCCCCGATGCTCGCTCGCGTCAGGCATTGCTGCCTCCTCCACGAGCGCCCCGTGACGCGCGTTGATGGCCTTCACCCGTTGCGCCCACCAGAATCCCACTCCCGCGGCCGCAATCCACAGTAGCCCCGCCACGACCACGACGAGTGAACTCGGGTCATCAGGAGAACTCTCCACGAAGGCTGCCAAGGCACCCCAGGACACTGTCGGCGACGCCTGAAAACTGACCCCGTATCGACGGTCGAAAACTGACCCCCTCCGAGATCCTGACCTCACTCGTGAGGCAGGGGGCAAGGAGTGCTGTCAGTGGAGGACTGGGCCGAGATTCGTAGGTTGCATCGGGCCGAGAGGTTGCCCATCAAGATGATCGCCAGGACGTTGGGCGTCTCGCGCAACACCGTGCGCGCGGCGTTGGCGGCAGAGGGCCCGCCGAAGTACGTCCGGGCGCCGGCGGGGTCGGCGGTGGATGCCTTTGAGCAGCGGATCCGTGAGCAGCTGCGGGCGGTGCCGACGATGCCGGCCACGGTGATCGCCGAGCGAGTCGGGTGGGAGCGGGGAATGACGGTGTTCAAGCAGCGCGTCGCTGAGCTGCGTCCGGCCTACCTGCCGCCGGACCCGGCCTCGCGCACCACCTATGCGGCCGGGGAGCTGGGCGCAGTTCGACTTCTGGTTCCCCGCGATCGAGCTGCCGGTCGGTCACGGCCAGTGCCGCACCGCGAAGCGGCTGCCGGTGATGACGATGGTCAGTGGCTACTCGCGGTGGGCCGGCGCGCTGCTGATCCCCTCTCGCGAGGCCGAGGATCTCTATGCCGGCTGGTGGCAGCTGCTGTCTGAGCAGCTCGGGGGTGTCCCCAAGACGCTGGTCTGGGACGGCGAGGGCGCGGTGGGTCGGTGGCGCGCGCGACGCCCGGAGCTGACCGAGCCGGCGCAGGCGTTCCGCGGGGTGCTGGGCGCCAGCATCTACATCTGCAAGCCTGCCGACACCCCGAGGCCAAGGGCATGCTGGAGCGGTTCCACGACTACCTCGAGCGCTCCTTCCTGCCGGGGCGGAAGTTCGCCTCGCCGGCGGACTTCAACACCCAGCTGTCGGGCTTCCTGGTCAAGGCCAACGCCCGGCGGATGCGAGTGCCGGTCCCGGCCGACGTCGTGCCCGGCCCGCCGGGCGGCCTTCCAGAGCTTGCGGACCCCGTAGACCCGGTAGTTGTCCTCCCACAACTGCACCAGCTGCGGGATCAGGTCGGCGTCGCGTTGACCACGGGCCGACAAGGGCCGGGCCTTCGTGGCGTAGTACGTGCTCGGAGCCATCTGCAGCCCTGCCTTCGACAGGATCCTGCAGATGGGCTCGACCCCGAGTTCCTTGCCGTCGACGACGTCGTGACGGTTCGCGTCGATGAAGGCGACTACTTCCGGTGTTGGCGGTCGAGCTCCGCCCCGAAGAAACTGGCTGCCCGCTTCAAGATCTCGTTAGCGCGCTTGAGCTCGCGGACCTCCTGCTCAAGGTCCTTGATCCGCTTGGCCTCGCTCGTGCTCACCCCTGGGGCGTGGCCCTCGTCGATGTCGGCCTGCTTGACCCACTGCCGCACCGACTCCACCCCATAGCCCAACTGGGTCGCGACCCGCTGAACCGTCCCGTGCTCGGTGCCCAGTTCTGCGCGCAGGGTGCGGACCATTCGCACCGCTGCGGCCTTCTCCTCCGGACTGTACCGCCGCGTCTGCGGCTTCCCAGGCGTCTGCATGACCCCATCCTCGTTTCCAAGGTCAGGAGCCTCCAACTTTCCCAGGGCGCTTCACTGAGCCTTCCGAGAGTCACCTTGGTCCCGATCAGGCTCGCCGCGGAGGCGGCTTTGCCGACGGTCGCCACAGGGAAAGCGTGCACGTATGAACCCTCACGAGACCCGTAGACACGGCGACCCTCACGGCCACCACACAATGCGTCGGCGAGGAAGGGCGTCGCACCCGGGGTTACCTCAAGCCCGGGTGCATCACGAGCCCGAAGGCGCTTCGCCCCGGAGCGGAGTACACCCTGGGAGAGTGCAAGGGCCGCAACATTGTCCATCCTGGCGGTCGTCCCGGCTGGGCTGTCCGGCCTCGCTGGCGCGGCAACGGTCGAGCGAGTTGCAAGTCACGCCTCACCGCTCGGCGGTCCGGCCTCTTCCAGGAGTAGCTCCACGGCACGGACGAGTTCGTCAAGGTTCTCGGTCGCCGTCCGCCACACGGTGAGGTCATTCACCTCGGCGTACCCGTGGATGAGTACGTTCCGCATCCCGATGATCCGGTGCACCTCAGGCACCCTTCCCGCTGTTTCGGGGTCCACCCTTCGGAGCACATTGAGCGCCTCACCCGCGATCTCGAACTGCCGCTCCACCGCAGACCGCAAGAGAACATCATCCGCGTAGTCATCCCAGGACTTGCCAGCAAGGAAGGTCTGGATACGTCGCGACGCCGTCCCCACATCCCACAGCAACCCCGCAGACCTAGGCTGCATAGACGTCCTCAGCCATGCCGAACGCCTGCGCGGCGAAGTACGGGTTCTCCACTGCGTCGGGCATCACCAAATCGACCTTGCGGCCCAACAACTCCTCCAAGTCCGACTTCAAGGCGAGGTAGTTGCCGAACAAGTCGTGAACTTCGGGCAGGAACTCGACCAGGAAGTCGACATCGCTCCGCTCCGGATCGAAGCGACCCCTCACCACGGAGCCGAACACGCGCAACCGAGCCACGCCGTGGCGACGACACAAACGGCGAATCCCCTCCAGGTCCACGAGGGCAGCCAGATCCATGAACACATCGTCCCAGACCGACGCCACCCTCGCATCGAAGCCAGGCCGAAGCGACCCTAGGGACTGCTGTACGAATAGGTGACAAGTGGGGTCACGCAGCCTGAGTGGCTGGCGTGGTCATGATGGTCTCGTACTCGATGGGGGTCAAACGGCCCAGTCCGGCTTGTCTGCGGCGGCGGTGGTAGGTCCGCTCGATCCAGGTCACGATCTCGATCCGGAGCTCTTCGCGGGTGGCCCAGGCGCGCCGGTCCAAGACGTTCTTCTGCAGCAGCGCGAAGAAGCTCTCCATCGCTGCGTTGTCGCCCGCGGCGCCGACTCGACCCATGGAGCCGACCATGCCGTGCCGGTTGAGAGCCTGGACGAACTTCCTGCTTCGAAATTGGGACCCTCTATCGGTGTGGACCACGCAGCCGGCCACGTCGCCGCGTCTGGCGACGGCGTTGTTGAGGGCGTTCACCGCGATCCGGGACTTCATCCGTGAGTCGATCGAGTAGCCCACGATCCGGTTCGAGTAGACGTCCTTGATCGCGCAGAGGTACAGCTTGCCCTCACCGGTCCAGTGCTCGGTGTAGGGGTCGGACCGGGGCGCCCTGTCAGCCTCTCGACTGGTGGGTTTCCCCGGCCCGCCCTCCGAACCGGACGTGCGACTCTCACCGCATCCGGCTCTCCACATGGTCATGCCGCTGGGCGGGGAGGAGGCGTTGT
>JBGAJX010000026.1:0-71094 GCA_044224695.1 Marmoricola sp.
ACCAAGATCCGGCTCATCACCCGCGTCGCGTTCGGCTTCAAGTCACCCGACGCCCTGATCGCCCTGGCCATGCTCAACCTCGGCGGCCACCGCCCCACCCTCCCCGATCGGAAATGACCCACGGATCAGTCAGGAGAGCCAAATTGTTCGACACCGCCGGCCGCATGAACGGGGTTGCACCAGAGGGACACCTGTCATCTGAGACAGGAGGCATCCGATGAGAGTCCAGACCCGAGACCTCGCCGCACGTGAGGAGAAGCTCGAAGCCCTGCAACAGAAGCTCACCGAGTCGGTCAGCGCGCTGGTCACCGGCGACGACTGGAAGCGCGCCCTGGAGTTCGCCGCGAAGTTCCGCTCGCGGTCCTTCAACAACACGATGCTGATCTACGTCCAGCACTACGCGGCGTTCCAGCAGGGGCGGGTGCCCGAGCCGGTGCCGACGTACGTCGCCGGCTTCCGCCAGTGGCTCAGCCTCAACCGAGCAGTGATGAAGGGCCAGTCGGGCTACGCGATCCTCGCGCCCGTTACCGCTCGGTTCGCTTCCTCGAATCCTGCCGACGCGAACTCGTGGCGACGTCTCGCCCGCGGCGAGAAGCCGGGCTTCGGCGAGGCTGTCCGCTCCAAGCTGGTTGGCCTCAAGCCTGCACACGTCTGGGACATCTCCCAGACCGACGGTGAGCCGATAGCCGAGACGCCGCGCCCCGCCTTGCTCCAAGGCCAGGCACCGGATGGCCTGTGGGACGGCCTTGCCGACCAGATCACCGCGCACGGGTTCGAGCTGCGTCTCGTCTCGGATGCGAGGTCGATTGGTGGCGCCAACGGATTGACCGACTACATGACCCGCGAGGTGTCGGTGCGGATGGACATGGACGACGCCGCCCAGGTCAAGACGCTGGCCCACGAGCTCGGGCACGTCATGCTCCACGGACCTGACAACGCCGACGCCGCCATGCACCGTGGCATCGCCGAGGTCGAAGCCGAGTCCGTCGCCCTCATGGTCGGCGCGGCGCACGGGCTGGCGACCGACGACTACACGATCCCGTACGTCGCCTCCTGGGCGTCGAGCGTGCCGGGCAAGACGCCCGTCGAGGTCGTGCAGTCCACCGCCGAGCGTGTGCGGGGTTCGGCGGTCACGATCCTCGACAAGCTCGACACCCCGCAGGTCGGCGACGGCAACCCGCCCGGACTCGACCGCGAAGCGCTCGCTGCTGGGCGTGGGGCAGCACCAGTGCAAACGGTCGCTCAGCGGCAGGTGGAGACGATCGGGCTATGAGCATGATCAACGCTGCCGCCCCGTACCGGCGCGACGACCGCCAAGCGGTCCGCGTCCCCGTGGTCATGCCGCTGGTCGAGGTCGACGTCGACGAGAAGGGCTTCCTGACCGTCAAGCTCGACCACGAGCCCTACTCCGTCGACGGATCGCTCACCCGCGACGACCTCCATCGAGTACTCGACGAGATCGCCGCCGACCTGGGGACCGCCGTACGGGTCGAGGTCCACGAAGGCGACGGGAACACCTTCACCGACATCGCCACTCCTGCCCGTCCACGCCTGCGGATGGTCAGGCCCGTGCGCGAGTCGGCGGCCACGGTCGGCGAGGTGACCGGCGGCGGGTTCCAGGCAGGCGAGGAAGTCGCTGTCGCCGTGGTGGTCGCCCACCAGGTCGCCAGCACCGACGGCACCGCGCGCCTGCGCCTACCGCCCGCGCTGCTCGAAGCTCACCCGGGCCTGGTGGTGTTCATGGGTAAGCGGTCCGGCACCGTCATGGTCAGCGCAAGTGCCGATGGTGGTGCGGCGTGAACCCTCGCGGGCAGGGAGTCGACGACGACCTGGTCAACTTCGGCCTCATCCTCATCGCCGCCGTCGGCCTGATCGCGGCGATCCTGCGACTTGCTGGATCTGCCGCCGCGTGGGTGTCAGGCGCCTCGCAGCCAAAACGGGGCTGGGAGGCCGGCTTTCGAGTTCTCACCCACCCCAGCGACCCATCCACCGCGCTCGGTGCCGACGGACTCGCTGCGTGGGTCTACTGGCTCGTGCTGCTGCTCATGGTCTCGGCGGTCATCGCCAGCACCCTCGTGCTATGGCGACGGATCGGCTCGATGAAGCACACGACGTCGCATGATCCCCGCCGACTTGCAGGGGTCGCCACTGGACGCGACGTACGAGCGGTTGCATCGGATAGGGCGCTGCTTGCGCGTGGCCAGACGCTGCGACCGTCCCTCGACAAGCCGGAGCTCTCTGACGTCGGCTACCTCCTCGGGCGCTCGCGGGGTCAGGGCGTCTGGGCGTCGGTCGAGGACTCGATCCTGGTGCTGGGACCGCCCCGCTCGGGCAAAGGCCTCCACGTCGTCATCAACGCGATCCTCGACGCCCCCGGCGCGGTCATCACCACCGCCACTCGACCCGACAACATCGCAGCCACCATCACGGCTCGCCAGGTGCGCGGACCGGTCGCGGTCTTCGACCCCCAACGGCTGGCCGAGGGTCTACCGGCTGGCCTTCGCTGGTCACCCGTGCGCGGTTGCCAAGACCCACTCACCGCGATGATCCGAGCCACTGGCCTCGCGTCCGCAACCGGCTTGTCGACCGGCGGGGTCGAGTCCGGCGGCTTCTGGGAAGGCAAGACCCGCACAGCCCTCCAGGCGCTGCTCCATGCGGCTGCCCTCGACAATCGCAGTCCCCGCGAGCTATTCGGGTGGACGCTGTCGCCGTCTGCGGCGGCCGACGCGGTGGCGATCTTGTCGAGCAACCACAAGGCTGCACCCGGCTGGGCCGACTCGTTGGAGTCGATGATCCACTCCGACCCCCGCACCCGAGACTCGATCTGGATGGGCGTTTCCCTCGCCCTCACCTGCCTCGCCGACCCACGAGTCCTCGACGCCGTGTCCCCGAACCCCGGCGAGCACTTCGACCCCGTCGACTTCCTCACCAGCAACGGCACCCTCTTCCTCCTCGCCACCGGCGCAGGAGCTGGCGCCTCCGGGTCACTCGTCGCAGCCTTCATCGAGGATCTCGTCGAGACCGCCCGCCACCTCGCCGCCGCATCACCTGGCGCACGCATGGACCCACCGCTACTCCTGGCACTCGACGAGATCGGCAACCTTTCGCCGCTGCCGTCCCTGCCGGTCCTCATGGCCGAGGGCGGCGGCACCGGGATCACCACGATGCCCGTGCTCCAGTCCCTCTCCCAGGCCCGAGACAAGTGGGGCGAGCACGCGGCCGGCGCCATCTGGGACGCCTCCATCGTCAAAGTCGTCCTCGGCGGCACTTCGTCGGCGAAGGACCTCCAAGACCTCTCCGCCCTGATCGGCGAGCGCGACGAGAAGACCGACACCGTCTCCGTCGGCGACTACGGCTCCCGGTCGCTCCAACGCTCCGTGCGACGAGTGCCGGTGATGCCGCCAGAGGTGATTCGCACCCTGCCATTCGGCACCGCTCTCGTACTGCTCCGCAGCGCCCCGCCGCTGGTCACCGACCTACGTCCTTGGACGGCTCGCAAGGAAGCCGAGCGACTCCGCGAGCAACGAACCCAGGTCGAAGCGGCACTCCGCCGCCGCTAGGAAAGCAGTCTGGCGACCGCATCCAGGTCGCGGTCGTGATTGCGAACGATCTTGCCACGCTTGTTCTCAAAGGCTTCCAGGGGTATCACCACCAGCCGGAGGCCGTGCTGAGGAATGAGCTGACGGCGCCGCTCGTCATACAGCGCTCGCTGTTCACCGCGAGGCACGCCCGAGACCGTGATCCTGTCGGGCTTGTCGAAGAACGCGACCGCCTCGGTGTGCTGCCGCTCGTAGAACTCGACAACGAAGCTGCGACTGGGCCAGTAGGCATCCACCGGAAGTGCGGTTGCTCTCCCAGTTTTCGGAGACGGGTCACCAAGAAGCCACGGGAACCTGTGTTGGCGTAGGCCCGCCTCTCCCAACGCCTCGTCACAAAGATCGACGACGTAGAACTCGTCGCTCTGTGCGCGGCCACGACCACTGCTCTTCATCGGCAACGAGCGTAACCATCCAGGCAGATCGTCGCCGCTGCACACCTGACTCCTGATAGCGGATGCCATCCGGGCACCGCCCGACGTCAGGAGTCAGACGATGACGATTCCCACCCAGATGAGCCTCCACGGGTTCATCGCGACAGCGCCGGAGCTCACGTTCACCGGCAAGGGTCACGCCCGGTTCTTCTGCCGGGTCGGCATCGAGCAGCACCGCAAGGAGGTCGACGGGTCGTTCACCAAGCTCGACCCCGTCTTCTGCGACATGGTCCTGTTCGACCGTGCGGCCGAGCGGGCCTACCCGCGGTTCAAGCCGGGCGACCAGATCGTCGCTTCCGGCTACATCCACGAGTACGAGCAGGAGCGACCCGGCGGTCCCAGCGAGATCCGCGAGCAGTTCGTCGCACGCCGGATCGGACACGACTGCGCCCGCACCCGCTACGTCGTGGACCGCAATCCTGCCAAGCAGCCCGACCCTCCGACCAACGAGATGAACGTGGTCAACGAGCCGGCCCAGGCCGTCAGCTTCTGAAGGCCACCGTGATGAGCACCGACGTCGAATCCGACCAGCAGACGCTGGAGTTCGAGGACGGCGACTCGTTCGAGGAGTTCGGCGGTCCCGACACTGTCTTCGGGACCGCCGACTTCGACGATGAGCGCCCGCTGCGCCCGATCAACTGGAACCTCCTCACCGCGGACGAGGCATTCGACGAGTGGCACGACCTCGACGCGTGGGTGGACTGGCTGCGGCACACCTACGGCCTGCCGCCGACGGTGATCCCACCGCTGTGGCATCGCCACGACGAGCTGATCTGGGAACTCTCTGCACTCCACACCCACTGGCTCAACGCCTACGACCCCGATGGCTCGCCGTCAGCACCTCTCGCCTGGCATCGAGACTTCGCCGAGGCCCGAAACCGGCTACGCGAGTGGGTGTCCCTGTGCGGTACGCGGCTGGACCGTGACAGGCCGACCCGGCAGACCGCGTGGCCCGGAGAAGCCCCGTACGAGCCCGCGCCGGAGGTCGAGATCGTCGACCGACGAGCCGACTTCACCGCGTTCGTCGCCGAGGACCTCGCCGCCCGCAGAGCGATCGAAGACGCGGTTCGCTTCGCTGCGTAGCCGCGCACCCGATACACAGCGGGACTTTCTACCGGCTTGTCCACAGACAGGACTACGCGTTCTCGGCGTCCTCGATCGACCACTCCACGGTCGAAGACATGCCGACCATCTCCAGCCCCCGAAAGGACTCACCCATGCTGCTCGCCCACGCGGTGACCCTCGCCGAGGCCCGCTCCTACGTCGCCGCCCTGGCCGACGCCGCGCTCACGACCGATGCGTCGATCGAGTACGACCGCGTGCTGCTCCAGATCGACTTCATCCACGGCGACTACATCCCCGGCATCAGCCCGGTCCCGGTCACCGACCGCGACGTGCTCTTCGAGGTCGCCGAGTCGGCCATCGAGGACCTCGTCAGGCACGGCATCGACTCCCTGACCGTCGAGCTCGTCCTCGACATGCTGTGGGCCGCCCGAGAACTGGATGCGCCCTGATGTACGGCGAGACCAGCGGGATGCTCCGCGACGCGCTGAGTGAACTGCTGCGGCAGCACCGCATCCAGCAACGCATCGGCGGCGCCGGCCTGCACACGGTCCCCGAGACCACGACTCCCGATGAGCGGAAGGTGATCGGTGAGCAGATCGCGCGCTACCGCTACGCCGTACTCGTCTGGAGCCACCAGGCGATGCGTGCCGCCAACCCGCACATCAACCTCGAAGGAAGCACCGGCCGCACGCGTGGCCCTGCCGAGGAGCTGCGCTATCGCCTGGAAGCCACTCTCGTCGCGACCGAGGTCAACCTGCCAACGCTGGACGAGCTGGTCACCGAGCAGCCGTTCGCGCTCGTCGACACCTGGCGTCAGGCGGCTCGTGCTTGCGTGCTCGGCGAGCACGACTTCGCCAACGGCGTCGGGTACGGCCGTCTGTCCGAAGCCCAGTGCCTGACCGTCATCAAGGACGCCGCCGACGTGGTGCGTGCGGTCGTCAGCCTCGACCGTCGCTACGCCAACATCCCCGGCTGGCAGGCACTCAAGGAGCCGGGCCGCCTTGGACGTGCGGCCGAGACGTGCGCGACACGGGCGGGATACGGCGAGCCGGACTACACCGTCGACCTTCGCGGATGGCGGCCCGAACCAACGCTGATTGAAGGACCCGAGCTGCCCGGCATCACCGGCGTACTCCAGGCCCAGCACAACCTGCTCATCCACCTCGGGACGTTCCCCACCGCCCACAACCTGCGTGTCGTGCTCGACTCCCAACGCATCGTCTCGCGTGAAGCAGCCCGCCGACTCCAAACCGTCGACCCGACCGTCGCGGTCCGGTGGGAGCGACGTGCTGAGAGCTACGGGCGACTCGTCCACGAGACCCGTGACCTCGGCGGGATGGTCGGGAACGGTGGACCCGCCGCCGGCCAAGGCTCCGTCGCCGCCGTCCGCATGGAGAAACTCGGCCGAGACGGACTTGCCGATCCCCCGCAGAACCGTCGGCTCCAGCGGGTCAGCGCGGGCATCGACGACCGGATCTGCAACGTCATCGAGCACGGCGTCGCCCAGCGCCTCTACTTCCAGCGCATCAACGTCCCCGGACTCGGGGACCACAACGGCGAACTCGTCCGCGTCACCCGGCAGACGTTCGTGCCCATCACAACGCCCGTGCAGACCGAGCTGCTCGCAATCGTGCGCAGCGACCTGCGGCCCACACCTATCCAACGAAAGGCGCCGAAAGGTGCAGCGCAAAGCCGCCTCGACTTCGAGGCCGCGTTGCACCACCGGCCACCACCGAGAGGAGCGAGCCCTGATGTCCCGTCGATCTGACACCCCGTCCACCGCGAGCAGCGGCGACAAGGAGATGCCCTTGGCCCTCGTCGTCCCGCTTCCCCAAGACCCCTTCCTCAACACCGAGGACGCCTGTGGCTATCTCGGCGTCCCGAAGGCCACGCTGCTGACCTGGCGGGTACGACGACCCGGCTATGGCCCACGTGCAGTGAAGGCGGGCGGCAGGCTCAAGTACCGCCTGTCCGAGCTCGACCGGTGGCTCCGGGATCACGAGGAGTCGTTCGCACTCGGCGACGACAACGAAGGCGCTGACCCTGCCTCGGATGGCGGCCGGCAGGTTCGGAGCCGCACCCGCGCAAGCCGGGTGCGGGGTGGAGCCCTCCGGACAGCGCAGCCCTGACGGGACCAGACACACGAAAGGAATCAGAAATGGCCCGGCAGAAACTGGTGGTCGGCACCTACGGCGACATCAACTGCACACAACGTGCCAACGGGACGTGGCTAGCACGGGCCCGCTACTGCGATGTCGACGGCGTCGTCCGCGAGTACCGCAAGAGCGGCGAAACCAAGAACAAGGCAAGGGCCAACCTCAAGGCATTCTTCGTCGAGCACACCGGCACGTTCGGCGATGGTGCCATCGCTCCCGACGACACGGTTCAGGAACTGCTTGACCTCTGGTTCGCCAAGATGGAAAAGGCCGACGGCAGTCCCAACTCGGAGACCCTGGAGCGTTACCGCTATCACTTGCGTTGGGTGCTCGACAGCGACAAGACCGAGCACCCTCTGGGTGCCTACCAGCTGCGACACGTTCGGCCGGTCATCATCCAGGCGGCTCTGGACAGCGCCGGAGTCTCAGCGGACATGCGCAAGCGGATTCGCAGCGTCCTGGTGCGGGCCTTCAACATGGCGATCTTCCACGAGGCGCTCAACGGCAACCCGGCGGCAGCCGTCCCGTCAGTCCCTGTGCCGAAGGTCAAGAAGAAGCCGGTGGCGGTCGAGGACCTTGACGCTGTGCGTGCGGCCATCCGTGAGTGGGCGAACGCCGAGCGGCGCAATGGCCCGAAGAGTGTCGACCTCCCGGACATCGTCGACATGCTCATCGCCACCGGTATGCGGATCGGCGAACTGCTCGCCCTGCGCTGGTCCGACATCGAGTTGACCGCCCCTCCCGAGCGCCGCGACGACGAGACCTGGTTCCCGTGGCTCATGGTCAACGGCCAGATCACCTCCAAGGGCAAGCGGGTCGACTACGGCAAGACCGACGCCGCGATCCGCCCCATCGCGCTCCCCGACTGGGCCGTTGCCATCCTGCGCCGACGCAAGCTGGAGCAGCCACCGAACGACATCGACGCGGTCTTCGCCAGCCGCAACGGAACCTGGCACTTCCCCGGCAATGTCCAGAGCCGGCTGTGGCACATCCGCCACCTCGACGAGTACGCCGACATCGCCGCGCTCCGCGACGTTTCGCCCCACTCCTTCCGCCGGACAGTGGCAACCGAGATCGACGAGGTCTACGACGCCGACGCCGCCAAGGATCAGCTCGGCCACACGTCCAAGACGGTCACCGAGCGGCACTACATCAACCGCCGGCTCGTGGTGCCCGACTACCGCGCCGCGACGGAGCGGCTTGCTCCTCGGACCGAGCCCACCGACGATCCCGCAATCGAGCTCTGAGAGCCCTCAGACCCTCCGAGCGGCCCGTGGAGCCCCCTTCGCACTACGCGGCGGCCTACGGGCCGTTTCTCGCGTTCTCAGGGGTCTCCAGGTCCGGCATCGGGAGCGGCCTCAAAGTCAAAGTGCGCCCAAAGTGCGCCCTAAGCCCGGATTTTCGAAGTCAGCACCAACACCCGGATTTGCATCACCGCAGGTCAGAGGCGGTTTTCGTCAGCAAAGCGACGCATTCGACGTGATGCGTCATCGGGAACAGGTCGAACGCCCGCAGCCCCCCCAGTCGGTACCCCTGCTCGGCGAAGATCGCCACGTCCCGCGCGAACGCAGCCGGGTCGCACGCGACGTAGACGACCCGGCGCGGCGCCAGCGCCGCCACCTGCTCCACCACGACCCGACGGGCACCCACGCGCGGCGGGTCCAGGACGACGACGTCGTACGGCGCCGGGAGACCTGCGACCACGTCCTCCACCGAGCCGTCGCGTACCTCCACCCAGGGCAGGTCCGCCAGGTTCTCGCGGGCGTAGGCCGCTGCGCGCCGGTCCCCCTCAACGGCGAGCACACGCCCGGTCGGTCCGCTGATCTCCGCGAGGAATGCCGTGAACAGGCCCACCCCGGCGTACAGGTCGAGCACACGGTCGCCCGGTCCGACCTGGGCCGCGTCCAGCACGGCGGCAACGAGGGTCTCGGGCGCGCCGCGATGCACCTGCCAGAACCCGTCGCCCGCGACGGCGAAGCGGCGCCCACGGACGTCCTCGACGAGCGACTCGGTGTCCGGCTCGCCCTCGATCACGACGTGCGCCACCGGGGCCTCGAGCAGGCAGTCCTCCACCGGCACCACCCGCTCAGAACGATGCGCCCGTAGCCCGCGGCCACCGCCGGGGACCGGGTGGTAGCGCATCCGGGTCCGCCAGCGCAGACCGTCGGCGTCGCCGGGGACGGGCTCGACCTCGCCGTCCCACGTCACCCCGGCCAGGCGCTGCAACTGTTCGGCGACGACCTGCGCCTTGAGCCGCCGCTGGTGGGCCGGCTCGACGTGCTGGAAGTCGCAACCGCCACAGCCGCCCGGGCCGGACACCGGACAGGGAGCCGGCACCCGCTCGGGGGCAGCGACGAGCACCTCCACGGCGTCGCCGCGGACGAACCGGTCTCCCGGCCGGCCGTCGGTGAGCACCACCACCACGCGCTCACCGGGCAGGGTGTGGCGGACGAAGACGACGGTGCCGCCAAGGTCCTCCCCGGTCGCGGCCAGGGACCCGGCCGGGAGCCGTGCGACACAGTGCCCACCGTGCGCGACGGGACCGACCTCGACGGTGAACCGCAGCCCCGCCAGCGTGGGACGGCGTGGCGCGCGCCGGTTGCCGTCGCGACGGCCGCCCTCGCGCCGGCTGGTGCTGCGCCGACGGTGCTCGCTCAATCGAGCTCCTCGTGATCCAGGTCCCGCGACCAGTTGACCATCGTACGGCCGGTGTGCGCCTGTTCCTCCTGGCGCATCACCCGCTCCTCCCCGATCCGCGACGAGCGCAACTGGTAGGGCACCGAGATCATCATCACCCCGGGGGTGAACAGCAGCCGGGTCTTCAGCCGCAGCGCGGTCTGGTTGTGCAGCAACTGCTCCCACCAGCGCCCGACCACGTACTCCGGGATGTAGACCGCCACCACACCTCGCGGCTGCGCCTCCCGGATCGCGCGGGCGTAGTCCACGATCGGGCGGATGATCTCGCGGTAGGGCGAGTCGAGGATCTTCAGCGGGATGTCGATGCCGCGGCGGTCCCAGTCGTCGATGATCGCGTCGCGCTCCTTGGGGTCGGTAGCGACCATCACGCCTTCGAGCACGTTGGGTCGGCTCGCCTTGGCGTAGGCCAGCGCCCGCAGGGTCGGCTTGTGCACCTTGGAGACCAGCACGATCGCGTGCACCCGGGTCGGGAGGACCTGGTCGCCCTCCTGGGCCTCCAACTCCTTGCCGACCGAGTCGTAGTGGCGGCGGATGGAGTTCATGATCAGGTAGAAGGTGCCCATCGCCAGGATCGCGATCCAGGCACCGGCGAGGAACTTGGTGATCAGCACGATCACGAGAACCACCGCGGTGAGCCCGAGCCCGAAGGTGTTGATCGCCCGCGAACGCAGCATCCGGCGCCGCTCGGCCGGGTCGGTCTCGACTGCCAGGTGCCGGGTCCAGTGACGGATCATGCCCAGCTGGCTGAGGTTGAACGAGACGAAGACACCGACGATGTAGAGCTGGATCAGCCGGGTCACCTGAGCGTCGAAGGCCCAGATCAGGACCCCGGCGAAGACCGCCAGGATCAGGATGCCGTTCGAGTAGGCGAGCCGGTCTCCGCGCGAGCCGAGCTGGCGAGGCAGGTACCCGTCCTTGGCCAGGATCGAGCCGAGCACCGGGAAGCCGTTGAACGCGGTGTTGGCCGCCAGGACCAGGATGATGCCCGTCATCGCGATCACGAAGTAGAAGGCCGGGTCGAGGTTGTCGAACACCCCGCGAGCGATCTGCGCGATCAAGGTGTGCTGCTCGTAGCCCTCCACCGGCGCCCCGTCGGGGGTGACCAGCCGCTCGAGCTCGTGCGGGTCGACGTACCGGACGTTCATCTCGCGCGCCAGCGTGATGATGCTCAGCATCATCGTGATGGAGATCGTGCCGAGGAGCAGCAGCGTCGTGGCGGCGTTGCGGCTCTTGGGCTTCTCGAAGGCGGGCACGCCGTTGGAGATCGCCTCGACGCCGGTGAGCGCGGCGCACCCGGAGGAGAAGGCCCGCGCGAGCAGGAAGAAGAGGGCGATCGTGGTGATCGAGCCCTCGAGGCCCTCCTTCGGCACGATCTCCAGTCCCGCCGACTCCGCCGGAGGCAGGGTCCCCATCAGGTCGCGGGCAACGCCCCACGCGACCATGCCGCCGATCGCGATCATGAACCCGTACGTCGGAACCGCGAACCAGGTGCCGGACTCCTTGACCCCGCGCAGGTTCAGTGCCGCCAGCAGCCCCACCAGGAGCAACGCGTAGGTCACCTCGTGGCCGTTGACGAAACTCAGGGCCGCCGCGGCGTTGTCCACCCCGGCGGAGATCGACACCGCGACGGTGAGCACGTAGTCCACCAGGAGCGCGCTCGCCACGGTCACCCCGGCTCGCGGTCCGAGGTTGGCCGAGGCCACCTCGTAGTCGCCGCCGCCGCTGGGATAGGCGTGCACCGTCTGCCGGTACGACGCCACCACGGTCAGCATCACCACGGCCACGGCGACGCCGATCTGCCAGGACCAGACGTACGCCGTGCTGCCGGCCGCCGCCAACATGATGAAGACCTCGTCGGGGGCATAGGCCACCGAGGACAGCGCATCACTGGCGAAGACGGGGAGCGCGATGCGCTTCGGCAGCAGCGTCTCCCCCAACTGGGAGGACCTGAGTTTGCGGCCGAGGATGACCCGCTTCGATACGTCGCCTAGTCCCACATCCAGCAAGGCTAGGCCATGCTCGTGCGCGTCCCGGTCGGTACGGCGCCGGACCGCCACCGGCGCGGTGTAGCGTCGGGCGCGTGCACGTCGTGATCATGGGCTGTGGCCGGGTCGGGAGCACCCTTGCCCGCAGCCTCGAGGACCGCAACCACACCGTCTCCATCATCGACACCAGCCCGGACTCGTTCCGCCGGCTCGGCCCGACCTTCAGCGGGACCAAGGTGACCGGTATCGGCTTCGACCAGGACGTGCTGGAGGCCGCCGGAATCACCCAGGCCGACGCGTTCGCGGCGGTGTCGAGCGGTGACAACTCCAACATCATCGCCGCGCGGGTGGCCCGCGAGACCTTCGGGATCCAACGCGTGGTGGCGCGGATCTACGACCCGGGTCGCGCCGAGGTCTACCAGCGGCTCGGCATCACCACGGTCGCCACGGTGAAGTGGACCGCTGACCAGGTGCTGCGGCGTCTGCTGCCCGCCGGCGCCGAACCGGACTTCCGCGACCCGAGCGGGACGATCCGGCTCGACGGGATCATGGTCAACGAGAAGTGGGTCGGCCAACGGACCGTGCTCTTCCAGCAGCAGTCCACGAGCCGGATCGCCTGGATCGACCGACTCGGTGAGGGCATGCTGCCGACGAAGGACAGCGTCCTGCAGGAGGGGGACCTGATCCACCTCGTCATGCGCGAGGAGAACGTCGACCGGGTCTACCAGGTGTTCGAGCGCGGACCGGAGGACGACTGATGCGGGTGGCCATCGCCGGAGCCGGGGCCGTGGGACGCTCCATCGCACGTGAGCTCATCGAGAACGGGCACAAGGTGCTGCTCATCGACAAGGAGCCCGCCTCGATCCGACCCGAGCGGGTGCCCGACGCCGAATGGCTCCTGGCGGACTCCTGCGAGTTGTCCTCGCTGGAGGAAGCACGACTGGAGACCTGCGACGTGGTCATCGCCGCGACCGGCGACGACAAGGTCAACCTGGTGACCTCGCTGCTGGCGAAGACCGAGTTCGCGGTGCCGCGCACGGTCGCGCGGGTCAACCACCCCAACAACGAGTGGCTCTTCACCGAGGCGTGGGGCGTCGACGTGAACGTCTCGACCCCGCGGATCATGTCCGCGCTGGTCGAGGAGGCGGTCACCATCGGTGATGTCGTCCGGTTGTTCACCTTCCGCCAGGGCAACGCCAACCTGGTGGAGATGACCATCCCGAAGGCCTCCCCCGTCGTCGGTACGCCGTGCGGCCTGGTCCCCTGGCCGGAGAACGTCTCCCTGGTCACGATCCTGCGCGACGGCATGGTCTACACCCCGACCCCCGAGCAGCCGATCGAAGCCGGGGACGAACTGCTCTTCGTGGCTTCGGCGGAGGCCGAGGACGAGCTGGAGCACCTGCTCAACCCCGAGCACTGACGGCGCTCGCTCCTCAACCAGCGGTGCTGCGCGCTGCTCGCTTGTCGCGGGTGAGCACCCACACCATCCCGGCCAGCGCGGCGATCTGCAGCGGCCACCCCATGCCGACCTTGGTGAAGCCGAGCGCGGTGACGTAGGGGTCGGCATTGTCGGCGGCTCGACCGGCGAGATAGATCGGCATCTGCACGACCACCCGCAGCACGCAGGGGATCACGAGCAGCCAGGTGAGGTGGCTGCACAGCCGCACGATCCCCGGGTCCTTGCGCCAGGCGAAGGGGTCGTCGGAGACCGCCCCGACCATCAGCCCCACCACCGGCCAGCGCACCAGGATGCTGAGGATCATCAGCACGGCGTACCCGAAGTTGTAGATCAGGCCGGGGAGGAAGTAGGCCAGCGCCTGCTGGGACTCGTCACCCCCGTTGCGTCCACCGAGCCAGACGAAGAAGACGCCGATCCCGATGCCGAAGAGCGCGTTCAGCACGTACTGCACCGAACTGCGTTGGACGACGCGCAGGATCAGCATGGCCACCGCGAGGGTGACGCTGATCCCGATGGCGAGCCGGACGTCCTTGGTCAGGATGTAGGAGAACGTGAAGGAGATCGTCGGGATCGCGGCCTCCACCATGCCGCGCTTGCCTCCCAGGGCCCGCGACATCTGCGCCCGCACGACCGCCTCGACGGTGTGCTGGTCGACGTGGTGGTGCTCGTCGAGGAGCTCCTCCTGGTGCGTCTCGGGCAGGAAGCCGTCCTGGTGCGGCGCGGTCATCAGGAACGCAGCTCGTAGCGGGGGTTGAACATCACGCGCGCCTGGTCCTGGACACCGATCCGACCCTGCACCTGCAACGCCCGGCCCGGCTCGATCCCGGCGATGCGCCGCCGGCCCAGCCAGATCACGGTGATCAGGGCGCTGCCGTCGTACAGCTCCGCCTCCAGCGCGGGGACACCACCGCGTGGACGCAGTGTGACGGTCCGCAGCGTGCCCTGAAGGGTGACCTTCTGCCGGTCCTGAGCCTCCGAGATGGGGCAGCAGCCGGCCTTCGCTGCGGTGTCGCGCAACTCGCGCGCCTCCAGCGTCGTGTGGCTTGCCCACCGGTTCAGGCTGGTGCGCAGGCGGCTGCTCTTCTCACCCATGGGAAAACCCTACCTGGGCTCATCCATCCATTCGGCGGGCCTTGGGAGGAAGCGTCAACGGCAGCGCCTCCCCGGGGGGCACCGGCTGGTTGCCGCGGTTGACCACGATGCTGCGCAGCGCCGTCTCCAGCGGGGCGCCGGGGTCGAACTCGCGTGCCGGACGGCCGAAGAGCGAGACCCGCATCAGCCACCGCGGCCCGTCGATGCCGAGCACGGTGGACGGCTGCTGGACCGTCTGGCCCTCCGGCCCCACCCCCGGCACCTGCAGGAGCAGCGCCGGGCCGTACGGCCCGTCCGCCTCGGTCGCGGTGCCGCCCCGACGTGTCGCCTCCGCGGCGAGCTGGCGGCGGATGTCGTCCCAGATGCTCTCGTTGCGCGGCGCGGCGAAGACTCGCACCTCGGCGGCCCCGTCCTTGCCGACCAGCAGCACGGCGACGACCTGGCCCGAGGCCTCGTCGGCCTGGAGCCGGATCTCGACCTCCTGGTGGCCGGCGACCGAGAGCGAGCCGAGGTGGGCGCGGCCCTCGTCCTCGGGGTCGACCGGGTGCTCGCTGGAGTCGAACGGGCCGTGCGCGCGGGGTCCCTCGACCTCCGGCTCGACGGGGCCGGTCCCGCTGCCGTCCACGGCCTCGACGGACTGGTCCTGCTTGCGACGGCGTCTCATGCCGTCCTCCCCTCGTTCGTGGTGGAGGGGTCGCCTGCGCTGAACCCTCCGGTGGAACCGTAACCGCCCGCCCCCCGGACGCTGTCAGGAAGGCTCTCCACCGGATCGAAGACCGCGTGCTCGACCCGCTGGAGCACGAGTTGGGCGATCCTGTCGCCACGCGCCAGCACGATCGGGCTCGCCGGATCCAGGTTGATCAGCAGCACCTTGATCTCCCCGCGGTACCCCGCGTCGACGGTGCCCGGCGTGTTCACGATGGACAGCCCGCAGCGGGCCGCGAGGCCCGATCGCGGGTGGATCAGAGCGACGTACCCCTCCGGCAGGGCGATGCTGACCCCGGTGGGCACGAGAGCACGTTCCCCCGGGGCGAGCGCGACATCGACGGTGGTGCACAGATCGGCTCCGGCGTCGCCAGGGTGCGCGTACGCCGGCGCTACGGCGGCGGGGTCGAGCAGGCGCATCGGGACATGGACACGCTCGGCGGGCATGGCGGCCACCTTACGAGACCGGGCCCGGCACGGCCGGGGGTGGGCGGGATGGGAGAATCACCGTCATGCCGCCCTACCTGCACCACACGGTCGAGGATCACACCTCCGACCCCGGCGCGGGGACCTACCTGGAGTCGCTGCGCGTCCCGCTGCGCTGGTGGGCGATCACCACGATGTTCCTGGCGTCGCTGGTGCTGGCGTTCCTGGTGGCGCTGCCCCCTCTCGTGGCGGTCGCGCTGTGTGCCCCCGTCATCGCGGTCGCGGTGGTCTTCCTCACCCTGTACGGCGGCGCCCGCATCAGCGTGCACGACGGGTTCCTGGAGGCCGGCCGCGCCCGGATCCCGGTGGCGCTGCTGCGCGACCCGCGCCCCCTGGACGAGGAGGAGGCCCGCGTCATGGCGGGCCCCGGCGCCGATGCGCGGGCTTTCCTGCTCGTGCGGCCCTATCTTGATCGAGCCGTCGTGGTGGGGGTACAGGATCCCGCGGACCCCACGCCGTACTGGCTGATCGGCACCCGCCACCCGCAGTCGCTGGCGGAGGCCCTCAGCACCGCCATCGACCGGGCCCACGACCAGCCGTCCTGACCTGGACGGCGACACGATGACCCCGGGCCGCCCGGGGCACCCGAGGAGGAACTCAGATGTCACGAGGCAACCAGGGCCGCGCCGCGATGGCCGCCGGCCTGATGGCCGCTGCGGCGGCCCGCAAGGCGGCGAACGCGACCTGGAAGCTCGGCTCGGGGCGCTCGGCCCCGTCCGACCCCACCGACCCCGAGAACACCTTGCGGGAGGCGATCCTGTGGGGCGCCCTGAGCGGCGCGCTCGTCGGGATGACCCAGGTGCTCGTCTCGCGTCGGCTCAGCCGCGGAGAGCGGCACCGCAACGCGCCTCTCGTCGGCTGACGCCGGCCACGGCCAACACGCGCGACGGGCCGCCCGGTCGAACCGGGCGGCCCCTCGTCGTCGTTCAGGAGACTGTCCAGGAGTCGGGAGACCCGACCCCGCAGAGTCGCGGTGTTCAGACGCAGTCGCGGCAGATCATCTTCTTCGGATCCGCCAGCTGGCTGCGGTGGTGCACCAGGAAGCAGCTCATGCAGGTGAACTCGTCCTCCTGGCGAGGGCGCACCTCGACAGCGAGTTCCTCGTGCGAGAGGTCGGCACCGGGCAGCTCGAAGGACTCGGCCGCTTCGGCCTCGTCCTCGTCGACCTTGCCGGAGTTCTTGTCGTGCCGGCGGGCCTTCAGCTCCTCGATGCTCTCTTCGCTGGACTCGTCCTCGGTCTTGCGCGGAGCGTCGTAGTCAGTAGCCATCAGAATCTCTCTCTGCCCGTGAAGTGTGCACGTGCGATGGGTGCGAGGCGGATTGTGCACCATCGGCGCCGTGAATGCGAGACGGGCCCCCGAATGCGGTGACAACCTGCATCCGGCGCCCTCGTCGTCTGAGGGGCAAACGCCCGGCCCGCCCGTTGTGTTCCCGGTTTCGGCCGCTCCATGCGCGCGGTGATCCGGGCCACTGTTGCGGTCCTCAACGGCCCAGGGGGCCGCTCCCCAGGAAGCCACACAGGGTGACCAGGCTCAGCACCTCGTCGAAGGTCTCCTCCGGCGCCGCCACCACACAGTCCGCGCCACCGGCACCCGGATGGATCTCGACGCGTGCGCCCGCCTCGGTGGCGATCAGTCCCGCGCCGGCCCGGTCCCAGAGCTGGAGGCCCTCCTCGATGTAAAAGTCCGCCCGCCCCGCCGCGATCGTGCACAGGTCGAGGGCCGAGGAGCCCATCCGGCGCAGGTCGCGCACCTGGGGCAGCATGGCGGCGACCGCGGCACCCTGGACCGCGCGGGTCGCGGCGAGGTAGTTGAAGCCGGTCAGGGCGAGCCGGTGGGCCATGTCGGGCTCCACCCGCACCCGGAGCGGGACGCCGTCGACCGTGGCCCCCTGGCCCCGGGCCGCGGTGAACACCTCCCCGGTGACACCGTCGACCACCGCACCGGCGAGGCTCTCTCCGTGCTGGTCCACCGCGGCGACGCTCACCGCCCAGTGCGCCACGCCGTACAGGAAGTTCACGGTGCCGTCGATCGGGTCGACGACCCAGGTGACGCCGGTGACGGACTCCGCGCCCGCACCGCCCTCCTCCCCGAGGAAACCGTCCTCGGGGCGCCGCTCGGCGAGCAGGCGGCGCAGGAACGCCTCGGACTCCCGGTCGACCTCGGTGACCACGTCGACCGGGCTGGACTTGCTGTCCGCGACGCTGACCCCGCCACGGCGCCGCTCGCGGACCAGGTCCGCAGCGGCGCTGGCGGTCTCCTCGGCGACGCTGCGCAGCGCGGCCACGTCGATGTCAGGGCGCGCGGCGCCCGACGTCCCCTCCCCCATGGCGATCAGTCCGAGCCGCACAGGGCGGGACGGCCCGGGTTGCGCGGGTTCGGGCAGCAGTTGCGGCCGCAGACATTCCACGAGGGCGGCAGTGAGCCGACCGCCGGGCGCTCGACCTCGACGGCGGCGTCCGCGGCCAGGCCGCGCTCGACCGCCGCGCGCTCGACGATGAGTTCGCGCACCAGGGCCACGAACCGCGGGTCGACCCCGGCGGTCGCGGCCCGCGCGAACGCGACACCGGCCTCCTCCGCGGTCGCCTTGGCCTCGGTGTCGAGGTCGTAGACGACCTCCATGTGATCGGACACGAAGCCGATCGGCACCACGACCACGGCCGGCACGCCCTCCTTGGCCAACTCCTCGATGCGGTCGCCGACGTCGGGCTCGGTCCACGGGATGTGCGGAGCCCCCGACCGCGAACAGAAGGTCAGCTCGTGGCTGAACCGGTGTCCGGTCTGCTGCCGGACGCGCTCGGCGATCTCGGCGGCCACCGAGAGGTGCTGGGCGACGTACGCCCCACCGTCGGGGAAGCCCGAGCCCGGCCAGAGGCCGCTCGCCTCGTTCATCGCCGTCGGAATCGAGTGGGTCACGAAGAGCAGCCGGGCGTCGTGGCGGTGTTCGGCGGTCAGCTCGGCCAGCGCGGCCAAGGTCGCGTCGACCATCGGCTCCACGAAGCCGGGGTGGTTGAAGTAGTGCCGCAGCCGGTCCAGGCGCGGGGCGCCCTCGCCGACCTCGGCCACGGCGTCGGCGAGGTTCTCCCGGTACTGCCGGCAGCCGGAGTAGCTGGAATAGGCGCTGGTGAACAGGCAGGCGGCCCGGGTGATCCCGTCCTCGCGCATCTGCCGCAGCGTGTCGGCCAGGTAGGGGTCCCAGTTGCGGTTGCCCCAGTAGACCGGAAGGTCCACGCCGTGGGTCTTGAAGTCCTCGACCACGGCGGCGATGAACTCGCGGTTGAGGTCGTTGATCGGGCTGCGACCCCCGAAGAGGAAGTAGTGCTCGCCCACCTCCTCGAGGCGCTCGCGCGGGATGCCCTTGCCGCGCGTGACGTTCTCCAGGAAGGGGACGACGTCCTCGGGCTTCTCCGGCCCCCCGAAGGAGACCACGAGCAGGGCGTCGTACGGCGCGGTGTCGGGAGCCGCGGAGGCGGGAGTGGGGGTGGCGTCCATGACTCGCATCCTAGGGAGCGCCGGAAACCGAGTTCGCCCGGGCGAGGCCGGTGCATAGCATGGCCAGGATGCTCTCCCCCTATCGCGACGTGCTGACCGTCCCCGGCGCCGTCAGGTTCAGCCTGGCCGGCGTGCTCGCGCGACTCCCCATCGCCATGGCCGGGCTGGGCATCGTCCTGCTGGTCTCCGACCGCACCGGCTCCTACGCGATGGCGGGCTCGGTGTCGGCGGCCTACATCGCGGCCAACGCGGTCGCGGCGCTGCCGCTGGCGCGGCTGATCGACCGGTGGGGCCAGGGCCGGGTGATCCCCCCGGCGGCGCTCCTGTCGGGCGGCGGGCTCGTCCTGCTCCTGGTCGCCGTCGAGGCCGGGCTGGGGACGCCGTGGCTGCACCTGTGCGCCGCGCTGGCGGGGTCCGCCTTCCCCAACGTCGGAGCCGCGGTGCGCGCACGGTGGTCCTACGTGCTCACCGACCGCGGCAGGTTGGACACCGCCTTCGCCCTGGAGTCGGTCAACGACGAGGTCGTCTTCATCGTCGGCCCGACCCTGGTCACCCTGCTCGCCACCACGGTGCATCCGCTGGCCGGGCTGGCCTCCGCGGTGACGATGATGCTGCTCGGCGCACTCTGGCTGGGCACTCAGCGCGACACCGAGCCGCCACCGCACCCCAAGCTCCCCGGGGAGCGCCCTCCGGACGCGCTGCCCTGGCTCGGCCTGGGCCCGTTGGTGGTCGCCGGTGTCCTGCTCGGGGTGATGTTCGGCGGGTGCGAGGTCGCCGTCGTCGCCTTCGCCGAGGAGTCCGGCAGCCGCGCGGCCAGCGGCGTCGTGCTCGCGGTGTGGGCGCTGGGCAGTCTCATCGCCGGAGTGCTCGCGGGCGCCCTGACCTTCCGCACCACCCCGGCGCAGCGGTTCGTCCGCGGCACGCTCGCGCTGGCGGTGCTGATGCTGCCGCTCCCCTTCGTCGACGGCCTGGTGGCCCTCGGCGCGTTCATGTTCCTCGCGGGCACGGCGATCGCGCCGACGATGATCGCGGCGACCAGCTGGATCGAGCAGATCACCCCCACCTCGCGGCTCAACGAGGGCATGGCCGCCTTCGGCACCGCGCTGGTCGCGGGGGTGGCTCCCGGCGCCGCGGTGGTCGGCATCGTCGTCGACGCCCGCGGGGCGAGTGCCGCATTCTGGGTGCCGGCCGGCGCCGCCGTGGTCGGAGCGTTGCTGGGCCTGGCGATCAGTGCCGTCGGGCGCCGCCGCACCCCGGCACCGCGCACCCCCGAGTCCGTCGTGATCCCGACCGCCGACACCGCCGAGGAGCACCGGTGACCCTGACCCGCAGTTCGACGTCGCGCCGCGACGCAGGCGCCTGGACCAACTGGGCCGGCACCGCGACGGCGTACCCGCTCCGGGTTGTCACCCCGGCTACTCCGGCGGAGGTCGCGGCGGAGGTCGCGGCCGCCCACCAGGCGGGGACCCGGGTGAAGATGCGCGGCAGCGGCCACTCCTTCACCGACGTCGCGGTGACCGACGGCGTCCTGCTGGACCCGAGCCTGCTGCGCGGCATCGTCGCCGTGGACCGGGCCGCCATGACCGTCACGGTGCTGGCCGGGACGCCGCTGCACGAGCTGAACGCGCGCCTGGCCGACCTCGGGCTGGGCTTGCACAACATGGGAGACATCGATCGGCAGACGATCGCCGGCGCCCTGTCCACCGGCACCCACGGCACCGGCGGGGTCACCGCGTCGCTCTCGGGGCAGCTCGAGGCACTCGACCTGGTGACCGGCGACGGCACCCTGCTGAGCGCGTCGCGCACCGAGGACCCGGAGTTGTTCCAGGCCGCCCGCGTCGGCCTGGGCGCCGTCGGCATCCTCACCGCGGTCACGTTGCGGGTCGAGCCGACCTTCGTCCTCGAGGCCTCCGAGCGGCCCGTGGGACTGGCCGACCTCCGCGCGTCGTACGACGACCTGGTCGAGGGCCACCACCACGTCGACGCCTACTGGTTCCCCCACACCGACCGGTGTCTGGTGAAGACCAACGACCGCACCGTCGACGAGCCTCAGCCGCTGCACCCGATGCGGGCCTGGTTCGACGACGACTTCCTGTCCAACACCCTGTTCGGCGCCGTGGACCGGCTCTGCACCCGGGCTCCCCGGATCACCCCCCGGGTCAACCAGCTGACCGCGCGGGTGCTCGGCGCCCGCACGTACTCCGACGTGGCCCCGCGCGTCTTCACCTCCCCGCGGCGGGTGGTGTTCAAGGAGATGGAGTACTCACTGCCGCGCGAGGTCGGGATGTCGGTGCTCGGCGAGGTCGCCGACCTGATCGAGCGCCGCGGCTGGAAGGTCTCCTTCCCCGTCGAGATCCGCTGCACACCCCCGGACGAGGCCTGGCTCTCCACCACCCACGGGCGGTCGTCGGTCTACCTGGCCTTCCACGTCGGCGCGGGGGCGGACCACCGCGCGTACTTCGCCGGGGTCGAGGAGGTGCTGCGCGCGTACGGCGGACGTCCGCACTGGGGCAAGCTGCACACCCGCACCGCCGAGGACCTCGCCCCGGAGTATGCGCACTGGTCGGACTTCCAGGCGGTACGCGCGCGGGTCGACCCGTCGAGGACCTTCGGCAACGGCTACCTGGACCGGGTGCTGGGCTGAAGTAGGCTCGCTTCGACCGGCGCCTGGACGGGCCCCGAGCGGCAGTTGAGTGGGAGTCAGAGATGGACAGCGTGCTTCGCCCCCGAGACATCCAGACCCGGATCCGGGCGGGCGAGAGCCCCGAGGCGGTGGCCGAGGCGGCGCGTACGACGGTCGAGAAGATCATGCCCTTCGCCGGGCCGGTGATGGCCGAGCGCGCGCACATCGCCGACCTCGCGCAGCGAGCCTCCGTACGCCGTCGCGTGGGTGCCGGACCGATCGGTGCGCTGGGCGAGGCGGTCGCCGCGTCGATGGAGCAGCGCGACCTCGACGCCGCCGCGGTCGACTGGGACGCCTGGCGTCGCGAGGACGGTCGCTGGATCGTGACCGCCCGCTTCGGAGCCGGCGCCGGTGTTGAGGAGGCCCGCTTCGTCTACGACGTCGCCGGTCGCTACGTGGTCGCCGACGACGACACCGGGCGGCTCCTCGTCGGCGAACGTCACGGCGTGGCGCAGTCGGCCGGTGTGGTCACCCCCGGCACCCCCGAGCAGCCGCTGTCGACGGTGGAGTTCGAGCACACCCGGCAGATCGCCCTAGGCGACGACGCGATCGCGCTGGTGACGGGATCGCGCCCTCCGGAGTCGACCGACGCGCCTGCTGCCGCGACCACCGGCGCGGACCCGGTCGACGCCGTGGCCGCATCCGTCACCGACCCCGCCCCCGCCGCGGACCTGGAGTTGGACCTCGACCTGCCCGCGCCGCCCCGTACGCCGGTACGCGGCTCGCGGCCCGTCCGCGCGCCGGAGAGCCGCGGTCGGGTCGTCGCCCCCGTGCCGGAGGAGCCGGTCGCCTCCGGCGACGACTCACTGACCGAGGACCTGACCGAGGCTGCCTCGGCGCTGCGCGACGGCGTACTGCCGGGCTCGGTCGACTCCGCGGACGCGGACTGGATCGTGACGCAGGCCAGCGAGCGGGCGCCGAGCAGCCGCGCCACCGGGGCCGCCGCTCCGGCCGCCGCTCCGGCTGCTGCCGAGGCTCCCGTCGAGGCGCCCGCTGCTGCCGCTCCCGCCCCGCAGGCACCTCCGGCCGCGCAGTCGTCTGCGGCTGCGACGGTCGCGTCGCCCACGTCGGCCGGGGAGCCCGACGGCGACGACGCCCGACCGGTGCCGCCCCCGCGCAAGGGCAAAGGGAAGGCGCGCGCCTCGGTCCCCAGCTGGGACGAGATCATGTTCGGCTCGCCGACGAACGAGTGACGTCGGGGCCGCGCGGTCGGGTGCGCGGCCTGCCCCAAAGGCCCCCGCACCGCGGGGTGATCGAAGTTACAGTGTGTAAGTTAGGTAGCCGTAGTTACTGACGGGTAATATTCGGGGCACCACTTCACGCAGCGCCTGACCGACCGTCATGCTGCGTTTCACCGCCTCTCAACCCGTCGAGGACTCCCCATGGCTTACTTCGTGACCGGCGCCACCGGCTTCATCGGCCGCTTTCTCGTCCCCGAACTGCTCGAGAACCGGGAGGGGGACGTCTACGTCCTGGTCCGCAAGGGCTCCCGCGCTCGGATGGAGCGGCTCATCCAACAGTGGGGGCACTCCGGACGCGTCCACCTCGTCACCGGTGACCTCCGCGAGGTCGCTCTCGGTGTCGACTCCGCCTGGGTCGCCGAGCACCGCGGGAAGATCGACCACTTCTTCCACCTGGCCGCCATCTACGACATGACCGCGGGCGAGGAGGAGAACGAGGCCCTCAACGTCGGCGGCACCCGCAACGCCATCGAACTCGCGGCCGACCTCGACGCCGGCGTCTTCCACCACGTCTCCTCGATCGCCGCGGCCGGCGACTACCCGGGCTTCTGGGACGAGACCATGTTCGACGTGGGCCAGGAGCTCAGCTCGCCCTACCACCGCACCAAGTTCGAGTCCGAGCGCGTCGTGCGCGAGGAGTCCGCGGTGCCGTGGCGCGTCTACCGGCCCTCGATGGTGATCGGCCACTCCCAGACCGGCGAGATGGACAAGATCGACGGGCCGTACTACTTCTTCCCTCTCCTGAAGACCCTGCGCGACCTGCTGCCGTCGTGGACGCCGCTCGTCGGCGTCGACCTGGGCGACACCAACGTCGTCCCGGTCGACTACGTCGCCAAGGCGATGGACCACCTCGCGCACCTGCCCGAGCACGACGGCGAGGCCTTCCACCTGGTCAACCCCGAGGCCCAGCGCACCGTGGAGCTGATCAACACCTTCGCCGACGCCGCGAAGGCACCGCAGTTCGCCACCCCGGTGGACCGCTCGGTGACCGGGCTGGTCCCGACCGGCCTGCTCCCCCGCTCGCTGCGCCCGGGCCGCCTCATGAAGGGCGCGCTGCGCAGCACCCCGGCCCAGGTCGCCCTGCGCGAGACGATCGGCCGGCTGGGCATCCCCGCCGAGGTCGTCACCTACGCCGGCATGCCCACTCAGTTCGGTTCCCGGATGACCGAGCAGGCGCTCGCCGGCTCGGGCCTGTCGGTGCCGGCCCCGGAGACCTACGCCAAGACGCTGTGGAGCTACTGGGAGGAGCGCCTCGACGAGTCGCTGACCCGCGACCCCAAGGTCACCGCGGCACTGAAGGGCAAGACCGTCGTGATCACCGGAGCATCCTCCGGAATCGGTCAGGTGACCGCCTTCAAGGTCGCCCAGGCCGGCGGCATCCCCGTCCTGGTCGCGCGCGGCAAGGACAAGCTCGAGGCCACCAAGTCTGCGATCGAGGCGACCGGCGGCACGGCGTACGTCTTCCCGTGCGACCTCTCCAGCATGGAGGCCATCGACGACCTCGCTCAGCGGCTGACCACCGAGTTGGACTCGGTGGACTTCCTGGTCAACAACGCCGGTCGCTCGATCCGTCGCTCGATCAAGTTGAGCCACGACCGTTTCCACGATTTCGAGCGCACCATGCAGCTCAACTACTTCGGGGCGATCCGGCTGGTCATGGGCGTCCTGCCCGCGATGGCTTCGCAGAAGAGCGGGCACATCGTCAACATCAGCTCGATCGGGGTGCAGACCAACCCACCGCGCTTCAGCGCCTACGTCGCCTCGAAGGCCGCGTTGGACGCGTGGAGCAACGTGGTCTCCTCGGAGGTCGTGGGCGACGGCATCAGCTTCACCAACATCCACATGCCGCTGGTCAAGACGCCGATGATCGCTCCGACCAAGATCTACGACAAGTTCCCCACGATCAGCCCGGCCCAGGCCGCGGACATGGTCATCCGGGCGCTGGTCGACCAGCCGCACGAGATGAACACCCGCCTCGGCACCGCCGGCGAGCTGTTCCACACCCTGGCTCCGCGCAGCGCCTTCCGCGTGCTGCACCTGGCCTACCGGGTCTTCCCCGACTCCGCCGCGGCCCGGGGCGACGCGCCCAAGCCCGGCCCGGTCGAGCCCGAGCCGACCACCCAGCAGCAGGTCATGCTGGCCCGCCTCACCAAGGGCGTCCACTGGTGAGTCGCGGCTGACGCCTCGCGCGATGAGGGCCCCGGGGGTTACCCTGGGGCCCTCATGACTGTCCTGTGTTGTCGCTGTCGCTGACACCAGCGCCCCGCGCTGGTGTGCCCTCGCGCCCCGTCACGACAGCAACCAGGACCCCTCATGACCTCCGAACTCTCTGCCGACCTCCGCGCCTGGAGCCGTGCACTGCACGCCCGCGGACTGCGCGTCCTCCCTCAGAGCACCGCCGTGCCGGTCGAGGTGTGGCTCCGTGACGAGCGCACCGGGCAGGACGACCTGCTGCACCTGCGCGCCCGCGGCACCACCGTCGCCCTCACCCGGTACGACGCCCAGGACCTCGCCGCGGTGATCCTGCGCTCCGAGTGCGACTGCGAATCGCACCGAACCGCAGGCGCGGCGATCCGGCCCACCCTGGTCCCGGGCGCCCGCCCCGTGGCGCGGGCCGTGTACGACGGCCGCCGCGAAGCCGGATGGACCGGCGTCGAAGCGGGCCTGCTCCGTCTCTCCGGCGTCGCCACCTTCTTCGAGTTGCGGCTCCCCTCGGTACGCCGCCGCGCCACCGACGCCTCCGTCACCGACCCGGTCCTCACCGACGCAGCCCTCGCCTGACCCGCGACTGGTCACATCTTCCCCACCACTGGTCGCATCTTTCCCGCGACTGGTCGCATCTTTCTCGCGACTGGTCGCGTCTTGCAGCAAAGACCTGACCAGTCAGCGGAAAGACCTGACCAGTCAGCGGGAAAACCTGACCAGTGGGCGGAAAGACCCGACCAGTCAGCGGGTCAGGAGGTGGCGACGGGGCGGGCGGGGTCGCTGACCCACTCGCTCCACGAGCCGGGGTACAGGGCGGCATCGACGCCGATGAGGCTCAGGGCGAACAGGTCGTGGGCGGCGGTGACACCGGAGCCGCAGTAGACCGCGACCTCGCCCTCCGCGCCGAGCGCCGCGGCGTACACCTCCCTCAACGCCGACGGCGACAGGAACCGGCCGTCGGCGTCGAGGTTCGCGTCGGTGGGCACATTGCGGGCACCGGGGATATGACCGGCCACCGGATCGACCGGCTCTACCTCTCCGCGGAACCGTTCAGGTGCGCGGGCGTCGAGCAGCACCGCGACCTCGCCCACTCCAGCCGCGTCCACGATCGGCAGTGCACCCGGCTCCCCGGCGAAGTCGCCGGGGTCCGGCGCGACGACACCACGCTCCGGGGCCAGACCGGCCGACTCCCACGCCTGCCAACCTCCGTCGAGCACCCCGACGTCGCCGTGGCCGTAGTACCGCAGCAGCCACCACAGCCGCGCCGCCGAGCGCCCGCCGATCGCGTCGTAGACCACCACCGGCCGCTCGCCGTCGACCCCGCAGCGCCGCATCGTCGCCACGAACGACTCCGGGTCGGGCAGCGGGTGACGTCCTCCCGCCCCGGGAGGCGCGGCGAGTTCGGTGTCGAGGTCGACGTACACGGCGCCTGGCACATGGCCGGCCTCGTACTGCGCGCGACCGTCACTGCGACCCAGCTGCCAACGCACATCCAGGACGGTGACCCGCCCGAGCAGGCCGTGGAGTTCCTCGGCGGTGACCAGCGACATCGATGTCTCCCTCTCCTCGCTCCGCCGACGGCGGAGGCAACACGACGACGGCATCAGCCGAACGGCAGCGGTTCACCGATCATCGAGACCGCCCGGGCACGCGACGCGGTGAGCCGACGCCGGTGGTGCTGGCGGCACAGCACCTCGTAACCGATCTCGGGCGCCGGGGTGCCGTCCTGCTCGACGTCGCCCACGACGATGACCTCACCCTCGGTCACCATCTCGCCGTTCTCGGTGCGGGCGTTGTGGGTGGCCCGTTTGCCGCACCAGCACAGCGCCTCGACCTGGAGCACGTGCATCCGGTCGGCCAGCTCGACCAGGCGCGCCGAGCCCGGGAAGAGCCTCGTCCGGAAGTCGCTGAGGATGCCGAAGCAGAACACGTCGATCTGGAGCTCGTCGACCACGCGCGCCAGCTGCTCGATCTGGGCCTGGGTGTAGAACTGCGCCTCGTCGCAGATCAGGTAGTCGATCCGGGCACCGTGGGTCAACGCGCTCACGACGTGCTCCCAGAAGTCCAGGTCCGGGTCGACCTCGAGGGCGTCGTGGATCAGCCCCAGACGCGAGGACACCTTGGCTTCACCGGCGCGATCATGGCTGGTGAACAGCCGACCGACCCGCCCGCGCGCGGCGTGGTTGTGGTTGGTCTGCAGGGCCAGGGTGGACTTGCCGGAGTCCATGGTGCCGGTGAAGTAGTGCAACTCCGCCATGCGGCTACCCCACCAGCACCGGGATGCGCATCTCGACCGGCGTGAGCGAGCCGTGCATCCCCACCAGGGTCGTCTCGTAGGGGAAGTCGACCGAGCTGAGCAGGGCGTAGTCCTCGGTGCAGGCGGCCACGACGTCACCGATCCGCGGGCGCACCTGCGCCTCGGTGGCACCGAACCATCCCGCCACGAACGCCTCCTCGCGGGTCAGGACGACAGCGCGCTCCCCGAGCAGACCGGTCCAGGTCGCCCGCACGTCGTCGACCGCCCCGGAGCGGCAGTAGACGTGACGGAAGCGGGCCTCGCCTCCGAGCAGCGCCACGCCGTCTCGCAGCTCAGGGTGGGCGTCGATGTCGAGGCGGTGGTCCGGGGCGGCGTCGACCATGCCGTGATCGGCGACCACGAGGATGCGGGTGTGGTCGGGGAGTTCCTCGCGCAGCCGCTCCGCGGCCAGGTCGATCAGCGACAGTTGCGCCTCCCACTGCGCCGAGGCCACCCCGTAGCGGTGACCGGTCCAGTCGAGGTCGCCGTCGTACATGTAGGTCAGCGACGGGCCGGTCCGGCTGGCGGCCTGGACCGCGACCAGCCGCTCCCCCGGGCGGTCGGCACCCACGAACTCGGCCCCGCGGGAACTGGCGACCGTGAGGCCCGACCCGGCGAACTCGCGCTTGTTGACCATCGTGGTGGTGACGCCGGCCCCCGCCAGGCGAGCGAACAAGGTGGGGTGCGGCTGCCAGTCGACCGGGTCGACGTCCTTGGACCAGGCCAGCGCGTTGAGCAGCTTCCCGGTGGCGGGGATGCGCGAGGTGAACCCGACGACGCCGTGCGACCCCGGCGGCAGCCCGGTCCCCAGCGACGTGAGCGAGGTGGCGGTGGTGGACGGGACGCAGGCGGTCCCCGGGGCACGGCCGAGCAGGGAGTGCAGGTACGGCGCGACGTCCTCCCGTTCGACGAGCAGGTCGTGACCCAACCCGTCGACGAGGAACACCACGTAGCTGTCTGCCTCGGGCAGGTCGAGCACCCCCGGCCCCTCCCCGACCAGCGCAGGATCACGCACCCCGAGCGCACGCGCCACCGCCGGTAGCAGATCCGAGAGAGCGCGCGCGTCGTACGCGGGCGTCTCGAAACCGGCACCCTCCGGCGTCGTGGGGAGGGTCGTCACCGGACGGCGCCGGCGCCGGTCCGCCCCGAGAGGGCTCGGGAGAAGTCGAGCAGGTCGGCCACCGCGGCGGGGCCTTCGGCGGCCGCGGAGACCCGCAGCGAGAAGTCGTCGCCGGCCAGCATGCCGGTGTAGCCGTGGTCGGCCTCGCACGCGGGGTCCGCGCACCCGGCCGGCTCCAGGTCGATCCGGCTGACCGCTCCCCAGCTGATGCTCAGCACGGCCTCGTTGGCGCCCGGCGCAGGGACGGGCCGGCCGACGTACGAGGCGGGGTTGGCGACCATCCGGTTGACGACCACCGAGCGCACCGCGCGCAACGAGATCGCCTCGGTCGTGGTGGCCGTGTACGGCGCCGGCAGCATGTCGTCGCCGGGGTGTTCGTCGGTGTGCGCGAGGATCAGCCGGCTCGGTGTGAGGACCAGGACGGTCACGTGGCGGCGGACCTCGTCGCGCTCGTCGATGGTGGGCTCGTGGTGGACCAGGTGGGCCTCGACCGCCTCGCCGGCCACCGAGGCGAACACGGCGTCCGCGACGACGTCGGGGTAGTAACCCGAGGCCTCGATGGCGGATCTCAGAGCGGCGGAACGGTCGGTCACCTCAGGCATGGCGGTCAGTCTGTCATGGGGCGGGCGAGGTCGATCGGCGTCCCCACACCTGCGCGGTGAGGCCGTCCTGCGCGTCGGTGAGACGGGTCCGCAGCCCGAGCATCAGCCAGGCACCGAGCAGGCAGCCACCGACGGTGGCCAGCACCCAGAGCCACGCCAGCCCGTTGCCGAGCAGGAGCCCGGCGATCGCCGGCCCGAGGATCATCGACACGGTCCAACTCATCGAGAACAGCGCGTTGTAGCGGCCGCGCAGCGACTCGCTGGCCAGGGCGTTGACCACGGCCGGGGCCATCGGCGCCCAGAGCGTCTCGCCCAGCCCGAAGACCCCCAGCCCCACGACGGGCAGCACGACCGCCACCGCGGGCTCGACGACGGCGGAGAGGGCGATGACCACCCAGGACCCCGCCCACACCACTGCGGCGAGTGCCAGCATCCGGCTGCGGCGCCGCCCGCGGACCCAGCGCAGCACTACGAGCTGGCCCAACACGATGGCCGCGGTGTTGGCGGCGAAGGCCAGCCCCAGCGCACGCGGCGGCACCTGCGCGACGTCCACCGCGTACGCCGCGAATCCGGCCTCGAACTGGGCGTACCCGAAGGTGACCAGCAGCGCGGAGACCAGGGCGACGCGGACCAGGGTCCGGTCGGCGAGCACCTCACGCCAGCCGGGCGGAGCGGTGCCGGGATCGCTCGCCTCCTGCGCCGACGGCTCTCCGGCACCGGCGGGGAGCCCGAGGACGATCGCCAGGTAGCCGAGGTAGGTGAGGGCGTCGAGCAGGTAGACGACCTGGAAGGAGCCGAGACTGTCCACGCGGATGATCACGGCACTCACCAGACCGCCGAGGCCGAGCCCGGCGTTGAGCAGCACGAACTGCAGGCCGTAGACGCGCTCGCGCGCCTCCTCGGGCACCAGCCGGGTGAGCAGTGCGGTCGTGGCCGGCCACATCACCGCGTTGCCGACGCTGACGATCGCCAGCACCGCCATCGCCCTGCCCACCGAGTCGACGGCGGTCAGGAGCGCGACACCCAGGGAGAGCACCGCCAGCCCGCCGATGATCACGCGGCGCGGGCCGTGGCGGTCGATCAGGGTGCCGGCCGCGGTGGAGGCGCCCAGCCCCACGAGTCCCATCCAGGCGAAGAGGAGCCCGACCGTCGTGGTGGGCAGGTCCCGCACCTCGTTGAGGTAGACGTACAGGAAGGGCAGGGTCAGGCCGCTGCCGAGCGCGGAGAGGGCCACGCCGACGAAGAGTCGGCGCACGTCGGGGCCGAGGCGGGGAGTCGCTCCCGCCGGCATCGGGGTGGTCATCCGTGCAGGGTCTCCCCGACCGGGGTCATCCGACGCGCGAACCAGTCGGAGCGGGCGTCGGCGGCGGGCTCGACCGTCGCCGAGGCGGTCAGCACGGTGACCCCGCGAATGCCCACCAGCACCAGCGACAGGTCCAGCTCGCGCACCTGGGGCAGGTCGTTCTTCAGCTGGGCGACCCGCAGCAGCAGATCCTCCACCGCCTCGGTGTCGACCGCGGCGCTGCCGCGATAGCCGGTGAGCAGCGGCGCCGCCTTGATCTCGCGGACCATCTCGTGGGCGTCCAGCGACTGCATCGGCGGGATCCGGAAGGCCCGGTCGCCGAGCAGTTCCGTGGCCGCCCCGGAGACGCCGAAGGAGACCACCGGCCCGAACAGCGGGTCCTCCACGCCCACGATCGCGACCGGGACCCCGGTCGGCGCGTGCTTCTGCACCACGAAGCCGGCGGTGGAGCGCGACTCGATCAGCGCGCGCATCGTCTGCCAGGCGTCGCGCATCTCCTCCTCGGTGTCGATGTTGCGCCATACGTGGGCCAGGTCGGGGCGCTGCCGCAGGTGCTCGGCGGTCGCCTTGAGGACGACGTCGTAGCCGAACCGCTCCGCGGCCGCCACCGCCTCCTCCTCGGTGGTGACCAGTTCGCGCTCCCAGAGCCGGATCCCGTACGCCGCCAGCACCTCGGCGAGCTCGGGGTCGCTGAGCGCGCGACCCGACGGTGCGCCCGACAGCACCCGGTTGACCACCGAGCGGGCCGCGGCCAGGTCGACCTCGGCCACCGCGGCGGCGGTGTCCTCGGGGCGGGCCCGCCACGCGGCGTACTCGACGGCGCGCGCGAGCGCCCGGACCGCGGCCTCCGGGGAGTGGTAGGAGGGCACCGAGCCGCGCCCGGCGCTGGCCCCGGCGACGTCGGGCACCCGGAGCAGTTCCGGGACGCCCTGGGCGGCCAGGAAGGTGGAGAGGATCGGCTTGTCGGACTGCTCGCCGACCACGGCCAGCACGTTGGCGACCTGGACTCCGGTGGTGTTGACCGGCGGGATGAAGACCGCCAGGACGGCGTCGACCTCGGGGTCGTCGATCGCCCGGTCCAGCGCCGCCTCGAACGCCTCGGCCGAGGCGTCGGCCCCCAGCGCGCCGCTGAGGCGGACCTCGAGGCCCGCCGCGGCGCCGGCGTCGGCGGCCAGGAGCGCCAGCGCGTCGGAGTTGCCGACGATGGCGACCCGGTTCCCCCGCGGCAGGGGCTGGTGGGCCACGAGCTGGGCGACGTCGAACATCTCGTCGAGGGTGTCGACCTGGATGACGCCGGCCTGGCGGAACATCGCGTCGACCGCGGCCTGCCCGGCCTCGGTGGTGCGCACGGTGTGCCCCATCGGCACGCCCTGCGTGGTCCGCCCGGACTTCACCGCGATCACCGGCTTGCGCCGCGAGACCCGCCGGGCGATCCGGCTGAACTTGCGCGGGTTGCCGATCGACTCCAGGTAGAGCAGGACGACCTCGGTGCTCTCGTCCTCCTCCCAGTACTGCAGGAGGTCGTTGCCGGAGACGTCGGCGCGGTTGCCCGCGGAGACGAACGTGGAGAGGCCCAGTCCGCGCCGGGAGACGTTCTCCAGGATCGCGATGCCAAGCGCACCGGACTGGCAGAAGAACCCGGCCCGGCCGCGCGGCGGCATCACCGGCGACAGCGAGGCGTTCAGGCTGACCTCGGCGGCGGTGTTGATGATCCCGAGGGCGTTCGGGCCGACCAGCCGCAGCCCGTAGCTGCGGGTCAGGCGCAGCAGCCGGCGTTGCAGGGCGCGGCCCTCGTCGCCGGTCTCGGCGAAACCGGCGGAGACCACGATGATCCCGTGCACGCCCTTGTGGGCGCAGTCGAGGACGACGTCGGGCACCGCCTCGGCCGGCACCGCGATCAGCGCGAGGTCCACCTCGTCGGGGATCTCCGAGACCGAGCCGTACGCCGGCATCGCGGCCACCGAGTCGGCGGCCGGGTTCACGACGTACACCCGTCCGCCGAAGTCGCCGAGGACCAGGTTGCGCACCAGCAGGCGGCCGACGGTGTCGCTGCGCCGCGAGGCGCCGACGACCGCGATGCTGCGGGCGTTGAAGAAGCGCTGGACCGACGCGGTCTCGGCGCGGTGCTCGCGGGCCTGCATGACGCCCACCGAGGTCTCGGTGGCGTCGATGCCGAACTCGAGGTGCATCACCCCGTCCTCGAAGCCGCCGGTGATCTGGTAGCCGGCGTCGCGGAAGACCTGGAGCATGCCGACGTTCTCGGGCAGCACCTCGGCGACGAACTTGGCCACGCCGACCTCGCGGCCGATCTGGGCGAGGTGTTCCAGCAGCAGCTGCCCGATCCCACGGTGCTGGTGCTTGTCCTGCACCAGGAACGCGACCTCGGCCTGGTCGGCCGACTCACCGGTCAGCCGCTCGAACTGGCCGACCGCGATCATCTGCTCGGCGACGGTGAGCACGAGCGCGACCCGGTCGTGGTGGTCGACGTGGGTGAAGCGGTGCACCTCGCGCTCATTGAGCGTCGGCATCGCGGCGAAGAAGCGGTAGTACTTGGACTGCGCGGAGACCTGGTCGTAGAAGTCGAGCAGGAGCGCCTCGTCGTCGATCGAGATCGGGCGCAGGTGCGCCGTGCCGCCGTCGCGGAGCACGACGTCGGCCTCCCAGTGCCGGGGGTAGGCCGGCGCCTGCGCTGGTTCTGCCACGGGGCGAATCTATCGCCCGGACCGGTACGGCGTGCCCCTGCGTCCTGCCGGAGTCGTGCGAGGGAGAATCCGCGGCATGGCACGCTCCACCCGACGCAGCACGCGCGACCCGCTCCCCGAGGACTTCGAGGAGCACATCGTCGACATCGACGTGGGCGACGAGATGCGCGCCAGCTTCCTGGAGTACGCCTACTCGGTCATCTACAGCCGGGCCCTGCCCGACGCCCGCGACGGCCTCAAGCCGGTGCAGCGCCGGATCCTCTACACGATGGCCGACATGGGGCTGCGGCCCGACCGCGGCCACGTGAAGTCGGCCCGTGTCGTCGGTGAGGTGATGGGTCGACTCCACCCGCACGGTGACAGCGCGATCTACGACGCGCTGGTGCGGATGGTGCAGTCGTGGTCGATGCGGCTGCCGATGATCGACGGCCACGGCAACTTCGGCTCCCCCGACGCCGGTCCGGCGGCGATGCGTTACACCGAGTGCCGGATGGCCGCCGCGGCGCTGCCGATGACGACCTCCATCGACGAGGACACCGTCGACTTCCGACCCAACTACGACAGCCGCGAGCTCGAGCCGAGCGTGCTCCCCGCCGCAATCCCGAACCTGCTGGTCAACGGCGCCTCGGGGATCGCGGTCGGCATGGCCACCAACATGGCCCCGCACAACCTCGTCGAGGTGGTGCAGGCGCTGCGTCACCTGATCACCCACCCCGCCGCGGACCTGGACGCGCTGATGCGCTTCGTCCCCGGGCCCGACCTGCCCACCGGCGGCAAGATCATCGGCCTGGACGGCATCAGGGACGCCTACGCCACCGGGCGCGGCTCCTTCAAGATGCGCGCCACCGCCCGGATCGAGGCGGTCACCCCGCGCCGCAAGGGGATCGTGGTCACCGAGCTGCCGTACGGCGTCGGGCCGGAGAAGGTCATCGACCGGATCAAGACGCTGGTCCAGGGCAAGAAGCTGCAGGGCATCGCCGACGTCAAAGACCTCACCGACCTGGCCAACGGGCTCCGGCTGGTGATCGAGGTCAAGAACGGCTTCAACCCCGAGGCCATCCTCGAGCAGCTCTACAAGCTCACCCCGATGGAGGACTCCTTCGGGATCAACAACGTCGCACTGGTCGACGGCCAGCCCCGCACCCTGGGCCTCAAGGAACTGCTCGAGGTCTTCCTCGCGCACCGCTTCGACGTGGTCCGGCGGCGCTCGGCCTACCGGCGGCAGAAGGCGCTGGACCGGCTGCACCTGGTCGAGGGACTGCTCATCGCGATCCTCGACATCGACGAGGTCATCCAGCTGATCCGCACCAGTGAGAACGCCGGCGAGGCCCGCGAGCGGCTGATGTCGGTCTTCGACCTCTCCGAGCCACAGGCCACCTACATCCTGGACATGCAGCTGCGCCGGCTGACCAAGTTCTCCCGGCTCGAACTGGAGACGGAGAAGACCGAGCTCGAGCAGCTCATCGCCGAGCTCGACGCGATCCTCGGCGACGACAAGCAGTTGCGCGCGGTGGTCTCCGGTGAGCTCGCCGAGGTCGCCAAGGCGCACGGGACGCCGCGGCGCACCGTGTTGCTGGAGTCGGCCGGCGTCGCGGCGACGGCGGCGGTGCCGCTGGAGGTGGCGGACGACCCCTGCTTCGTCTTCCTGTCGTCGGCCGGGCTGCTGGCGCGCACCGGCGACGCCACCGCACCGGGCGAAGGCGGCGACCGGGCCCAGCACGACGTCATCGTCTCCGCGGTGGCCGCGACCGCGCGTGGCCAGGTCGGCGTGCTGACCTCCGCGGGTCGGGTGATCCGCCTCGACGTCCTGGATCTGCCCACTCTTCCGGGGACGGCGAACGCGCCGCACCTCCAGGGAGGCGCGCCGGTCAGCGCGTTCCTGGCGCTGGAGGGCGACGAACGGGTGCTGGCGCTGTGCCGCATCACCGCCGACGGCCCGGGGCTGGCGCTGGGCACCCGGCAGGGCGTGGTGAAGCGGGTGAACCCCGAGGTGCCCAACAAGGACGCGTGGGAGGTCATCCGCCTCGCCGAGGGCGACGAGGTGGTCGGAGCCGTCGAACTGTCCACCGGTGAGGAGGAGCTCTGCTTCCTCACCACCGACGCCCAGCTCCTGCACTTCCCCGCGTCCGTGGTGCGCCCCCAGGGCCGCACCGGGGGCGGGATGGCCGGCATCCGGCTCGCGGCCGGCGCGACCGTGCTCTTCTTCGGGGCCGTCGGCGCGGGCGCCGCGGAGGTGGTCACCGTCTCCGGCGACAGCACCGCGCTGCCGGGCACCGAGGCCGGGTCGGTCAAGGTGACCCCGTTCAGCGAGTATCCGGGCAAGGGCCGGGCCACCGGCGGGGTGCGCTGCCACCGCTTCCTCAAGGGCGAGGACGCGTTGGTCTTCGCCTGGGTGGGGGCAGCACCGGCGCGCGCGGCCGCTCACTCCGGGGCTCCGGTGCCGCTGCCTCCCGCCGACGGTCGACGGGACGGGTCCGGCGTACCGGCGGCCCAGCCGCTCGCCGCCGCCGCGGGCCCCGTCCCGTCGGTGCTGGGTGTGGCCGGGGCCTCCCACGAATCTGAGAGTCTTGGCTCATGACTCGGCCTGCCGCACCCCGCACCCTGTCCCGTCCCTCCCGCACCCTGTCCCTCGCGCTCGTCGGCGGCCTGGCCGCGGCCGTGCTGTCCGGATGCAGCGGCGACGGCGGCGACGACACCACGCCCGCCGACGCCCTGGCCGAGGCCAAGCGGCTGCTGGACGAGACGCCGGGACTCACGCTCCAGCTCAGCACCGAGGAACTCCCCGCGGGCGTGGACGGCGTCGTGGACGCGACCGGCGTCGGGACGCACGCGCCGGCCTTCGAGGGCGAGATCTCCGTGCTGGTCAACAACCTCTCGGCCAAGGTGCCGGTGGTGGCCGTCGACGGTCTGGTCTACGCGAAGTTGCCGTTCACCAACCAGTTCGCCGAGATCAACCCCGCCGACTACGGCGCGCCGGACCCGGCAGGCTTCATGGACCCCAACGCGGGCGTCTCCAACTGGCTGACCGCGGCGCAGGAGGTCAGCGCCGGCGAGGAGACCCGCGAGGGTGACCAGGTGGTGACCTCCTACGAGGGCACGCTCCCCGGGGAGGCCGTCGCCTCGGTCATCCCCAGCGCCGACGAGCAGGCGTCCTTCCCGGTGGTGTTCCGCCTCGACGACGAGGGCCGCCTGGTCGCCGCCGACGTCAGCGGCCCGTTCTACGGCGGCGGCGCGGAGGTCGACTACACCCTCACGCTGTCCGACTACGGCACGGAGAAGGACATCACCCGCCCGTGACCTCCTCGGCCCCGGCCAGGCGCGACCGGGCCAGTCTCCTGCTGCTCGCGCTGGCCGCGATCGCGGTGTCCTTCGCGGCGGCGGACACCTACGTCGTGGTGCTCGCGCTGCCCGACATGATGGGCGCGGTCGGCCTCTCCGCCGAGCAGTTGCAGAAGGCGGCGCCGATCATCTCCGGCTTCCTCCTCGGGTACGTCGCGATGCTGCCGCTGATCGGGCGCATCGCCGACCTGCGCGGACGGGTCCCGGTGCTGCTCGGGTCGCTGCTGATCTTCGCGATCGGCTCGCTGATCACCGCCGCCGCCTACGACCTGCCCTCGATGGTCACCGGGCGGGTGCTGCAGGGCGTCGGAGGAGGCGGGCTGCTGCCGGCCACCCTGGCCCTGGTGGCCGACCTCTATCCCCCGCGCGAACGCGGGTTGCCGCTGGGCATCGTCGGCGCCGTCCAAGAGCTCGGGAACGTCCTCGGACCGCTGTACGGCGCCGTGGTGCTCGCGTTCGGCGACTGGCGCGACATCTTCTGGCTCAACCTCGCGGTCGCGCTCGTGCTCATGGCGGCGATCCGCCGGGGTGCCTCCGACGTCCTGGGGGCGAAGCGCTCGCGCACCCGGGACCTGCCCGGTCTCATCCTTGCGGGTCTCCTGCTGGTGGTCGTGCTGCTGGTCATGCTCGAACCCCGGTCCCTGGTGACCGACGTGACCCTGGGCCTGGCCTTCCTCCCGGTCGTCGGCGACGGGCGGTGGCTCTCCCCGCTGGGGCTGACCGCGTTCGTCCTGCTCCTCGCGCTTCTCGCGCGGTGCCTGACCGCGGCCGACCCGCTGATGGACCTGCGAGCCTGGGGCCGCACGCTGCGCGAGGTCGACCTGACCGGAACGCTGCTGCTCAGCACCGCCCTGGGCGGGGTGATCCTCGCGTTCTCCACGGCGGACCCCCAGGTCCAGGTGCTCTCCCCGCAGGGACCCTGGTATCTGCTGCTCGCCGCCACCGCCACGGCCGCCTTCACCTGGCGCAACCGCCGCGCCGCGCACCCGCTGATCCCCCCCGGCGCGCTGACCGCACGCCAGGCCTGGGGGGCGCTCCTGGTGAGCTTCTTCATCGGCGCCGCGGTCATCGCCGCCGTGGTCGACGTGCCGATCTTCGCCCGCGTCACGATCTACAACGACTCCCAGCTGATGGCCGCCCTGGTGCTGGTGCGGTTCCTGGTCGGCCTGCCGATCGGCGCCTTCGCCGGTGGCTGGCTCACCCACCGGCTCCCGGCCGGGGTGGTGACCGCGATCGGCATGACGCTCTCGGCGACCGGGTTCGCGATCATGTCGACCTGGGGGCTGACGGCCCTGGAGAGTCCGTGGTCGACGGTGCCGCTGTTCCTGGCCGGGCTCGGCATCGGCTTCGCCCTCGCGCCGGTCAACGCGGCGCTGCTGGCCTCCACCGCCGACGACGTCCACGGCGTCACCAGCGCCCTGCTGGTGGTCGCACGCACCGTCGGCAAACTGGTCGGGATCAGCGCCCTGACGACGCTGGGCCTGCGCCGCTTCTACGCCGAGCAGGGCGACCTCCCGGACCCGATGGACGTCTGTGGCCAGGGCGACTCGCGCTGCGCCGAGTTCTCCCTGCTGCTCCAGGAGGCCGGCCTGACGCAGCTCACGACGATCTTCGCCGGGGCCGCGGTCTGCTGCGTGATCGCCGGAGCGCTCGCGCTCGTCCTGCTGCGCGGGGCCGACACCCGCCACGTGAAGACCTCGGTGTTCGAGGCGGGGGTCGGATGACCGGCGGCCCCACGTGCAGCGCGCTCTCCGCGGCGGCCGACGAGCACCTGATCGGCTCCGCCCCCCGGGCGGCGACCTGGCTCGCCCTCGAACAACCCGGCCCGTGGGGTGCGCGGGCGTTCACCCAGAGCCACCTCGACCCGGACGTGGGAGCCGAGATCGAGAGGCGTGCGACCGCTGCCGGGGTGCGCCCGTGTCTGATCCGGACCCCCGGCCGGCACGCCGACCACCACACCGGGCCCCGTGAGGTGCTCGTGGGGCACAGCCGTCCCGGTGGCACCTGGCTGGTGCGCGGTTCGGTGGCGGACCCTGCCGTGGTGCTCGACCTGGACTGGGACGCACTCGCCGCCGGTGAGTCCGCGAGCGCCCTCGACGTGCTCGACGGGGTGCTCACCCACCAGGCCCACCTGCTCGTCTGCACCAACGGCACACGCGACCTGTGCTGCGCCGCGCTCGGGCGACCGGTGGCGCTCGCCGGCGCCGCGGCGTACCCGGGGAGGGTGTGGGAGTCCACGCACACCTCGGGGCACCGGTTCGCCCCGACCGCGGTGCTGCTGCCCGCGGGCACGCTCCACGGGCGGCTGGACGGTCCTGAGGCGGCCGCGTCACTGCTCGCGGCGGCCGACGCGGGCCGACTGGTGCTGGCCGGCTATCGCGGACGGTCCACCTGGGGCGCGGCCGCGCAGGTGGCCGAGGCCGCGGTGCGCGAGGCCGAGGGCCTGCTGGGGCTCGACGACGTGCTCGACGTCCGGGTCACCGAGGACGAGGCGACCGTACGGCTCGCCGACGGCACAATCCGGGGCGTGCTGCTGCGCCGCGTAGCGACCGGCCGGGAGCGCCCGGAGTCGTGCGGCAAGGCCGCCGTGGAACTGCACCGCTGGGTCGCGCAGACCGTGCCGGCGGTGTGAGGCTGCTCAGCCGAGGAACCGGCCCAGGAAATCGATCTGGAAGGGGAGCCGTCCCCGCCAGTACTGCGGCGTGTGGCCTCCTGCGGTGACCGAACCTTCCGGCTCCGGAGTCAGGAGTTCCTCGAAGTCCGCGACCACCGGGTAGAAGGGGTCGCCGCGGCCGATGTCGATGCGCAACGGCACGTCGCCGAGCCGCTCCGGGTGCCCGAACACGTCGATCTCATCGGGGTCCGAGGCGAGGTCCATCTCGGCCAGGGCCGGGCTGCTGACGGCCGCGGCGACGACCGGCGCCCGCTGCAGACCGGCCAACCGCAGGCTGCCGTATCCCCCCATCGACCACCCGTAGAGGCCGATCCGGTCCGTGCGCAGACCGCGCTCGGCCAGCAGCGGCAGGAACTCCTCGGTCAGCATGAGGCTGGCGTCGGTGCCGTCGGGCTGCGGGCGCCAGTAGGTCAGCGCACCGTACGCCGCGGCGACGGCGAACGGCGTCCCGCCGTCGGCGACGTAGGCGGACAGGTAGCGGTCGATCGCCATCGTGTCGAACGGTGTCTCCTCATCCCCGGAGGCCCCGTGCAGCGCCAGCACCACCGGCAGCGGGGCGTCGGTGGGGACGCCGGCCGGATAGGCCAACACGTAGGGCACCTCCGCCCCCCCGCGTGCGGCCGAGGAGAAGCTCCCGCGCACGAGGTCTCCGGGCGGCAGGTCGTCGGGGAAGGGCGTTCCGGGCCCGTTGAGCCCGAGCAGGCGATACCCGCGGCTTCGTCCCGGCAGCACGTCCTGCTCCACCAACCACCCGGTGACCCCCAGCGCCGCGAGTCCTCCCGTGGCCCCGAGCAGCAGGGCACGACGGCTCACGCCGACCTCAGTACGCCGGCGCGCGTCGTGGTCCTCACCGGTGCGATCCCCCATGCCGGGCAGCCTACGACGGTCGGTGGGTGAGACCACGTACGTCGGACACGCACCGATTGGCTACCGTGACGGCTGTGACTGGAGCCTTCGACGACCTGCTGGCCGCCAACGCCGCCTACGCCGAGACCTTCGACCTGGGTGGCTTCGACGGCATCGCCCACGCCGGGATCGCCATCGTGACCTGCATGGACTCCCGCATCGACCCCTTGCGCATGCTGGGCCTCGCCCCGGGTGACGCCAAGATCTTCCGCAACCCGGGTGGCCGGGTGACCGACCAGGCGCTGGAGGCGCTGGTGCTGGGTGCGCACCTGCTCAACGTGAAGCGCATCCTCGTGGTGCCGCACACCCGCTGCGCGGTGGCCTCCAACACCGAGGCCGAGTTGCGTCGTCGGGTCGGCGAGTCCGCGCATGTGGACGTCACCTGGCAGCGGTTCCACGTCGTGGAGGACCAGCTCGCCACGCTCGCCGAGGACGTGCACCGGGTGACCTCCCACCCGCTGGTGCCCGACTCCGTCGCCGTCGGCGGCTTCCTGTACGACGTCGACAGCGGCCGGATCACCCAGCACGTCTGACCCACTGGTCAGGTCTTTCCGCCCACTGGTCAGGTCTTCCCGCCCACTGGTCAGGTCTTCCCGCCGACTGGTCGCATCTTTCAGCCCCTGGTGCGAAAGACGTGACAAGTCAGCGGAAGGATGCGACCAGTCGCGAGAAAGACGTGACAAGTCGCGGGGAAGATGCGCCCAGTCAGTGGGGGCCGGGCTGGGTCTCGCGCGCGCGGCGCAGGGCCTCGGCGTACCGCTCGGCACGCTGGCGGTCGTGCGCGCGGCGCTCGTCGGCGGCGAGGATGCCGTCGCGCACGGCCCACTTCACGACCAGGTAGAGCACGATGCACGAGAACACGAACGGCACCGCGACGAACATGAGGAACTCCACCGGCTCATCGTAGGCCCTGAACCGCGACCGGGCGACGCTCAGGCGTCGATCGCCTCGGCGTCGATCTCGTAGGCGCCCTGGACGATGAACTCCTTGCGCGGCGCCACCTCGGAGCCCATCAGCAACTCGAACACCTCCGCCGCGACCGCGGCGTCGTCGACGGTCAGCCGGCGCAGCGTGCGGAAGCGCGGGTCCATGGTGGTCTCGGCCAGCTGGTCGGCGTCCATCTCACCGAGGCCCTTGTAGCGCTGCACCGGGTCCTTCCAGCGCAGCCCCTTCTTGGTGAGCTCGGCCAGCTTCCGTTGCAGATCGCCGTCGGAGTAGGTGTAGAGGTACTTCTCCATCCCCTTCTTGGGGTTGGTCAGCTCGATGCGATGCAGCGGCGGAACCGCGGTGTAGACGCGGCCGGCCATGATCAGGTCGGGCATGTACTTGAAGAACAGCGTCGCCAGCAACGTCCGGATGTGGGCACCGTCGGAGTCGGCGTCGGCCATGAAGATGATCCGGCCGTAGCGCGCCTGCTCCAGGTCGAAGGTGCGCCCCGACCCGGCACCCACGACCTGGATGATCGCGGCGCACTCGGCGTTCTTCAACATGTCGCCGACCGAGGCCTTCTGGACGTTGAGGATCTTGCCGCGGATCGGCAGCAGCGCCTGGAACTCCGAGTTCCGGGCGAGCTTGGCGGTCCCGAGCGCCGAGTCACCCTCGACGATGAAGAGCTCGGTACGGTCCGTGTCCCCCGACCGGCAGTCGGCGAGCTTGGAGGGCAGTGCCGAGGACTCCAACGCGTTCTTCCGACGCTGGGTGTCGCGCTGGGTCCGGGCCGCGATCCTGGTGCGGGACGCATTGGCGACCTTCTCCAGCACCAGCTTGGCCTGGGCCTTCTCGTCGCGCTTGGTGGAGGTGAGGAACTTCTTCAGCTCGGTGGACACGACCTTGCGCACGATGGAGCGTGCTGCCGGTGTGCCGAGGACCTCCTTGGTCTGACCCTCGAACTGGGGCTCGGCCAGACGTACGGTCACCACCGCGGTCAGGCCCTCGAGCACGTCGTCCTTGACGATGTCCGGCTCGGCGACCTTGAGCGTCTTGGTCTCACGGAGCTGATCGTTGAACACCCGGGCCAGTGCGGTCTCGAAGCCACCGACATGGGTGCCGCCCTTCGGCGTGGCGATGACGTTGACGTACGAGCGCACCTGCGTCTCGTAGCCGGTGCCCCACCGCAGCGCGACGTCCACGTGCAGGTCCCGCTCGACGTCCTGGGGCACCATGTGGCCCTTGTCGTCCAGGAGCGGGACGGTCTCGGTGAAGAGCTCGTGCCCGGTGAGCCGGACCACCGAGGTGACCGGCTCGTCCTCGGCGAGGAAGTCGCAGTACTCCACGATGCCGCCGTCGTGCTTGAACCGCTCCTCGCGCGGCTCGGCCCCCCGGAGATCGCGAATGATCAACTCGAGTCCCGGCACGATGAAGCTCGTCTGCCGGGCCCGGGTGACCAGGTCGTCGAAGACGAAGGTCGCGTCACGCGTGAAGATCTGCGCGTCCGGCCAGAACCGCACCCGGGTGCCGGTGCGCCCCTTGGCCACCCTCTTCCCCTTGTGCAGGCCCGACTGCGGCGTGAAGGGCGCCTTCGGTGTGTCCCCGTCGAACACGCCGGGCATCCCCCGCTGGAACGACATGTGCCAGGTCGCGGGCGAGCGGTCGACCTCGACGTCGAGGCGGGCCGACAGTGCGTTGACGACGCTGGAACCGACGCCGTGCAGACCACCGGTGGCGTTGTACGAGCCGCCGCCGAACTTGCCTCCCGCGTGCAGTTTGGTGAAGACCACCTCGACACCGGCCAGCCCGGTCTTGGGCTCCTTGTCGACCGGGATGCCTCGACCGTCGTCGTGGACCGAGGCCGAGCCGTCGGGGTGCAGCGTGACGTCGATCGTCGTACAGAAGCCTCCCAGGGCCTCGTCCACGGCGTTGTCGATGATCTCCCAGAGACAGTGCATCAGCCCCCGGGTGTCGGTCGAGCCGATGTACATACCCGGGCGCTTGCGCACCGCCTCCAGCCCCTCCAGGACCAGGAGGTGATGGGCGTTGTAGGTGTTGTCGATGATGAGCCTCCGAGTGGTGTGCCCCCGGTGAGGAGGCCCGCGGCGGAGCCAATCTAACCGGGCGAGGTACTCCGGGGGCTCCGCGGCACGCCCCCCGACGTGGACCGGACCACCCGCGGGCCCGACACGGGAATCCCACAGGTCGGGGCGGCGCGGGCCGATCAGTTGGACCCAGGCTGCACACTGGACCCTGCGACGGCCACCAGTCCACGCACGGAGCACTGACGAACATCGGCTGTGAGGATCCTCACCGGTCCCCCAGGCGAAACGTCCCCGAAACGGGAACAGGGCACCGTGATTGGATGGTTAAGCGTCGTAGACGAGGAACACGGGAACCATCCGGGACCCCGGCTCGTCGCACAGAACGACAGGAAGGATGGCCCTCGTGACCACTGCCGTTGCACCCAGCCCCCTGACCGCTCAGGACCGTTGCGACCGTTGCGGAGCTCAGGCATACCTTCGTGTCGAACTCCCGAACGGCGGCGAGCTCCTCTTCTGCGCGCACCACGCCCGTGAGCACGGCGAGAAGCTCCGCGCGATCGCGGTCAACGTCCACGACGAGACCGGCAAGCTGATCGACCCGCCGGCATCCGTCTGACCCACCAGCTCTCGCGAGGCCCCGGCACGACCATGCCGGGGCCTCGTCGCGTCTCCACCTCCGCGACCTGACAGGCTCCTCGCATGCAGACCATCGATGTGCTGGCCGGGCTGGCGATTCTCGCCGGCGTGGTGGGCGTGCTGGTGCCGCTGCTCCCGGGCAGCGCCCTGATCGCGGTGGCGATGGTCGTCTGGGCACTGGTGGTGGGCGAGCCGGCCGGATGGGTTGCCGCCGGCGTCGCCCTCACCGCCCTTGCTCTGGCCACGGCCGGCAAGTACGTCCTCGGCGGGCGTCACTTGCAGCGGCAGGGGGTGCCGAACCGGACTCTGCTGGCCGGTGGGGTGCTGGCGATCGTGGGGTTCTTCGTCGTGCCGATCGTCGGGCTGATCGTGGGATTCGTCCTCGGCATCTACCTGGCCGAGTGGCAGCGCGTCGGACGATCGAGCGCGTGGGCCAGCACACGGTCGGCTCTCACCGCGGTGGGGCTCGCCATCCTGGTCGAACTGACAGGAGCGATGATCGCCGCGTCCGCCTTCGTCGCCGGCGTCGTGGCGACCTGACTTCCGGCGCACGCCCTCAGGGCGCCAGCGACTCGAGCGTGTTCGCGATGAACGAGCAGCCGTCGAAGGTGTCGGAGTCGAAGGTCCACCCGAGCCGTACGATCACCGCGCGGCGTGACGGCACCATCGCCACCAACTGGCCCCAGTGGCCCTCCATCGCGACCGTGTCCTCGGGCACGCCCTCCTCGTCGCGGCACTCCCCGCCGACCGGGTCGCCGAGCAGCCACGACTGTGCGCCGTAGCCGTGGCCCTCGCCGTCGGCGACGGCCGGAGTGGTCGCGACGTCCCACCAGCCGGGGGTGAGCACCTCCTGCTCCCCCCAGCGGCCGTCGTCGAGCATGAGCTGGCCGAAGCGCGCCCAGTCGGTCACGTCGGCCCACAGGTACGACGAGGACACCCAGGTGCCGTCGGCATCGGTCTCGAGCGTGGCCGAGTCGGCCCCGATGGCGGCGAAGAGCGCCTCGCGCGGGTAGGCCCAGTACTCCTCGTCGCCTTCGAACTGGGCCCGGACGACGGCGGCGAGCAGGTTGGAGACCGCGCTCAGGTACTCCCATTCCTCGCCCGCGGGCGCCGAGGAGTCGGCCTGCGCGGCCCACGCGGGCATGTCGTCCTCGCCGTACAGCATCTGCACGACCTGGCCCCACGGGTCGTAGCTCTCGTCGAGGTCCAGCCCCGGGCGCATGTACAGCAGGTCGGCGACGGTGATGTCGGCCCGCTCGTCGGTGCGCCACTCAGCGACCCAGGACGGCTCCCGTCCTGGTGGGAACGCGTCGACGACCGCGGTCTCGACGTCGAGACCGACCTCGTCGAAGCGCTGCCAGGCGAGCATCGCGGACACGGTCTTGGTCATGGACCAGCCGTGCAGGGCGGTCCCGGGAGCGATGTCGAGCCCGTCCCGGACCGCCAGCAACTGCCCGTCCTGCACCACGGCGACGCCGCGCGCGTTGGCCAGGGCGGGATCGCCGGACCCTTCGAACGCCTCGTCGAGCACGGCGCTGAGTCGATCGACGTCGACGCCCGCACTGCGCTCCTCCTCTGCCACCGGCTCGTCGCCGTCCGGCCAGGCGCCCGGCTTCGCCGCCGGCACGTACGCCGCGGCGGCGTCCTGGCCCGTACCGCCCTGACTCGTGCCGTCCAGCACGCAGCCGCGGTCGGGCAGCAGCGTCGCCGTGCGCTCGAAGAGCCCGAGGAACCTCGACGTGGCAGTGCCGGCTTCGCGGTCCAGGTCGGTGGAGATGGCGCGCAGGACCGGGCTGGCCGGCAGCACGTCGGCCTCCATCAACTCCTCGGCCGTCCCCTCACGGCCGGCGACCAGCGCGGCCGAGCAGACGCTCTTGGCCGCCATGCCGGCAGCGTTGGAAGGGATGTGGAACCACAGCAGGAATGCCACGACCGCACCCAGGAGCAGGACCAACAGGGAGCCCAGCCACAGCAGGGCGCGGCGCAGGGGTCGACGCGCCATGATCAGTCGAGGTAGTCGCGGAGCACCTGCGAGCGGCTCGGGTGCCGCAGCTTCGACATCGTCTTGGACTCGATCTGGCGGATCCGCTCACGGGTCACGCCGTAGACCTTGCCGATCTCGTCCAGCGTCTTGGGCTGCCCGTCGGTGAGGCCGAACCGCATCGACACCACGCCGGCCTCGCGCTCGGACAACGTGTCGAGCACGGCGTGCAGCTGCTCCTGCAACAACGTGAAGGAGACGGCGTCCGCGGGCACGATCGCCTCGGAGTCCTCGATGAGGTCACCGAACTCGGAGTCGCCGTCCTCGCCGAGCGGGGTGTGCAGAGAGATCGGCTCGCGACCGTACTTCTGGACCTCGATGACCTTCTCGGGGGTCATGTCGAGCTCCTTGGCGAGCTCTTCGGGCGTGGGCTCGCGGCCCAGGTCCTGGAGCATCTGCCGCTGGACGCGGGCGAGCTTGTTGATGACCTCGACCATGTGGACCGGGATCCGGATGGTGCGGGCCTGGTCGGCCATGGCGCGGGTGATCGCCTGGCGGATCCACCAGGTGGCGTAGGTCGAGAACTTGTAGCCCTTGGTGTAGTCGAACTTCTCGACCGCACGGATCAGACCGAGGTTGCCCTCCTGGATCAGGTCCAAGAACAGCATGCCGCGCCCGGTGTAGCGCTTGGCGAGGGAGACCACGAGGCGCAGGTTGGCCTCGAGCAGGTGGTTCTTCGCGCGACGTCCGTCCTCGGAGATCCACTCGAGCTCTTCGCGGACCTTGTCGGTCATCTTCCCGCCCTTGGCGAGCTTCTCCTCCGAGAAGAGACCGGCCTCGATCCGCTTGGCGAGCTCGACCTCCATCTCGGCGTTGAGCAGCGGGACCTTGCCGATCTGCTTGAGGTAGTCCTTGACCGGGTCGGCCGTGGCGCCGGCCACGAGGACCTGCTGGACGGGCTCGTCGGTGTCGTCGGCGGCGGAGATGACGAAGCCCTTCGACTCGTCCTCCTCCTCCTTGAGGCTGGGGTCCTGCTCGAGGTCCCTCTCGAACTCGGCGTCCGGGATGTCGGGCAGGACCTTCTTGCCGTCGGGTCCGACGGCGGGAGCGGCGGCGCCCTCCGCGGTCGCGGCGGCCTTCTTGGCGGTCGTCTTCTTGGCGGCCGCCTTCGCCGGAGCGGCCGGAGCGTCCTCGGTCGGGGCCGCGGTCGCCGCGGGTGCAGCCTTCTTGGCCGGGGCGGCCTTCTTCGCCGGAGCGGCCTTCTTCGCCGGGGCGGAGGCCACCTTCTTGGCGGTGGACGAGGCCGCGGCGACGCGCTTGCGCGCACCGGCGTCCTCGACGGCCACGACGACGGAGACGCCTGCCTCACTCAGCAGCCGCAGGAGTCCGCGCAGGTGCTGCGGCGGAATGCCGGCACTCTCGGCGGTCTGGCGGACCGCCTCGGCGGACACCTCTCCCACGGCTTGGCCCAACTTCACCAGGGCGTCGACATCGGGGGGGGACAGCACCTCGTCGGGCTGCTTGCGGGACGTGCTCGAAGACACGAACAACCTCTCGTCCGGAACGATGCGGGCACGGCAAAGACCGGAGTCGTCAAGCCGCTGGGCCATTCTGGCACGTCCAGGCCGGAAACCAAGGATCGGCCCCTGTGCGGGACGGCTCGGACGTCAGCCCCGGGCCTTCGCGGCGGCCTTCATCTCCTTCTTGAAGGACCGGACGCGCTCCAACGAGGAGCCGTCGACGACGTCGGCCACCGACCGGAAGGAGCCGGGCTCGCTGTAGGCACCGGCGGCAGCCTCCCACCCCTCGGGGCGGACTCCGAGCTGCTTGCCGAGCAGGGCCACGAAGATCTGTGCCTTCTGCTTGCCGAACCCTGGCAGCGCGGTGATCCGCCGCATCAGCTCCTTGCCCGTCGGAGCCTCCTGCCACAACCGGGCGGTGTCGCCGTCGTACTCCTCGACGATGTGGGCTGCCAACGCCTGCAACCGCGCGGCCATGGAACCCGGGAAGCGGTGGATCGCCGGCGGCTCCGAGCACAGGGCGGCGAACGTCTCGGGGTCGGCCGCCGCGATGGCGGCGGGGTCGAGGCTCCCGAAACGTTCGAGCACCTTGGCGGGGCCCGCGAACGCGCGCTCCATCGGGAACTGCTGGTCGAGCATCATCCCAGCCAACAACGCGAACGGACTGTCGGTCAGCACCTGGTCGGCAACGGGGTCCTGGGCGATCTGCAAGGCCATGGGCTCATCCTGCCTGATGCTCGATCGCCGCGGGGACCGCAGCCCCGTCCCTGTGGAGAGCGAGGGAGGGACCCGGGCACGGTGCACGACACTCGGCGGATGCCTCGCTCCCCCACCCCCTCCGCGCCCGGCCCGATGAACACGGAGGCGCGCCTACGTCTGGAGGTGGGGCGGCTGCGTGCGTCGCATCAGCGCCGCCTGTTCGGGCAGCGGCTGCAGGTGGGCACGCTCGCGGGCGCGCGCCACGATGTGGGGATCCCGTACCCTCCCCCGGCTCAGCTCGAGCAGGGACTGCGCTTCGACCTGGCGCTCGGGCTCGCCGAGGAGAGCCTCGCCGACACGGCCGGGAAACTCCCGGTCCCCTGCGAGTGGTGGCTCACGCGTCCAGGAATCCCGGAGTGCGGAGACGGAGACCTGCGCTGGTTCGTCGCGGTCCGGCAGGCCGGTCAGGCCCTGGCCGGCGAGGACCCGGCCCTGCTGCCCACCACCTTGTGGGTGGTGACCCGCACCGGCTGGCTGGACGTGGCGACAGGGCGCAGCCGGACGTGGAAACGGCTGCGCCTGTGACGGGCGAGAGGCACCCGGGTCGAGATCGGGGAACTCAGGTCCAGGTGTGCACCGGCGCGTTGCTGTGCATCAGACCGCGGTAGTCACGCAGCACCCGGCGGATGACCTCGTGCCGGTCGCCCTCGCCCGAACGGGCGTGGACCTGGTCGACGAACCAGCCCGCGCCGGTGCGGCCGGTGACGCAACGACGCTCGAGGATGTCGAGCAGTTCGCCGGCCTCCGCTGCGGGTACGCCCCAGGAGTCCAGACCTTCGGCGACCAGCGGGAGCAGTCGTCGTACGACGAGCTCGGTGGCCTGCACCTGGCCCACGCCCGGCCAGTAGATCTGCGCGTCGGACCCGCGGACGGCGGCGGCGTGGAAGTTCTCCTCGGCGGCGGTGAAGGACATCTGTGTCCACACCGGACGGTCCTGCTCGGCCAGAGCCCGGACCAGCCCGAAGTAGAACGCGGCGTTCGCGACGGTGTCGGCGACGGTCGGCCCCGCGGGCAGGACCCGGTTCTCCACCCGCACGTGGGGCACGCCGTCGACCACGTCGTACACCGGGCGGTTCCAGCGGTAGACGGTGCCGTTGTGCAAGCGGAGCTCGTCGAGCCCCGGAGTGCCTCCCGCGTCCAGCACCGAAGCAGGGTCCTCCTCGCTCAGCACCGGCAGCAGCGCCGGGAAGTAGCGGGCGTTCTCCTCGAAGAGGTCGAAGATCGAGGTGATCCAGCGCTCGCCGAACCAGACCCGGGGCCGCACGCCCTGGGCCTTGAGCTCCTCGGCGCGGGTGTCGGTGGCCTGCTCGAAGAGCGCGATCCGGGTCTCGCGCCACAGTTCACGGCCCAGCAGGTAGGGCGAGTTCGCCCCGAGCGCGAGCTGGATCCCGGCGATCGCCTGCGAGGCGTTCCAGTACGCCGGGAAGTTGTCCGGGCTGACCTGCACGTGGAGCTGGGTGCTGGTGCAGGCGGCCTCGGGCGCGATCGAGTCGGCGGTCACCTCCAGCGACTCGGGTCCCTGCACGCGGACCACGATGTCCTCGCCGCGTGCGGCGAGGATCTCGTCGCTGAGCAGTTGGTAGCGAGGGTTGCCCGAGAGCACGTCGCGTTGCAGGTGGCGCTCGGTCAGGGTCGGCAGGATGCCGATCATCACCAGGTGGGCGCCGACCTCGTTGGCAGCGGCCTCGGCCGCATTGAGGCTGTTGCGGACCCCGGTCACGAAGGAGGCCAGTCCGTGCTCGACGAGCCGGCGGGGCGCGACGTTGATCTCCAGGTTGAACTTGCCCAGCTCGGTCTGGAAGTCGGGATCACCCAACCGCTCCAGAACGTCCATGTTGCGCAGGGCCGGTTCCTCGTCCTCGTCGACGAGGTTGAGCTCGATCTCCAGACCGGTGGAGGGCGCGTCGGCGTCGAACCGCGACTCCACCAGCATGCGCTCGAAGACGTCCAGACACGCTCGGACCTTCTCGCGGTAGCGCGTGCGGTCCTCGCGCGTGAATGACTGTTGCTGGACGTCCTCACCCATGACGACACCTTAGGGACCCCGCAACGTGAGCGGCGCCACGACAGGCAGGTGATCGTCACTATCGACACCCGACTTCCCGGGTGTCACAGTTTCCGATCATGAGTCGGAGTCAACTGAACGGCAAGGTCGCGCTGGTCACCGGCGCGGCTCGCGGAATCGGAGCCGAGACGGCGAAGGCCCTCGCCGCCCACGGCGTCAAGCTGATCCTGACCGATCTCGATGCCGCGCCCCTGGCCGAGGTCGTCGAGGCGATCGGTGCGGACGACGCGCTGGCGGTGGTCGCCGACGTGACCGATCTTGCGGCGATGGAGAACGCGGTCGCGCGCGGGATCGAGCGCTTCGGCGGGATCGACCTGGTGCTCGCCAACGCGGGGATCGCCAGTTACGGCTCGGTGCTGGCTGTCGACCCGGCCGCCTTCCACCGGGTCATCGACATCAACATCAACGGCGTCTTCCACACGGTGCGTGCCTCCCTGCCGTCGCTGATCGACCGCCAGGGCTATGTCCTCGTGGTGTCCTCGCTCGCCGCGTTCGCGCCCGCGCCCGGCCTCGCGGCGTACAACGCCAGCAAGGCAGGGGCCGAGCACTTCGCCAACGCGCTGCGTCTCGAGGTCGCCCACCACGGCGTGGACGTGGGCTCGGCCCACATGTCCTGGATCGACACCCCTCTGGTCCAGGACGCCAAGCGCGATCTCTCCGCCTTCCGCCAGATGGTCGAGTCCCTGCCCTACCCGCTCAACCGCACCACCGACGTCGAGTCGTGCGTCGAGGCCTTCGTCGACGGGCTGGCCGAGCGCAAGCGCCGCGTCTACGTGCCCGGCTGGGTGGGAGCGGTCGCGAAGGCCCGCGCGCTGGTGAACTCACCCCTCGCCGAGCGCGAGACCCTCAAACACGCCCCCCGGCTGGTCCCCCTGATGGACGAGGAGGTCGCGCGGCTCGGCCGTTCGACCTCAGCCCGCAACGTGGCCAACGACGCGAGCGCCGCGTCGACGGTCGGCAAGGAGAAGTCATGAACACCCAGCCCTCACCGGCGACCGAGCACGTCGACTTCCTCGTGATCGGTGCCGGGCTCTCCGGCATCGACGCGGCCCGGCATTTCCAGCAGGCCTTCCCCCAGCGCAGCTACGTGATCCTCGAGAGCCGCGAGTCCCTGGGTGGCACGTGGGATCTCTTCCGCTACCCCGGCATCCGCTCGGACTCCGACATGATCACGCTGGGCTTCAAGACCAAGCCGTGGACCGACACCAAGACGATCGCCGGAGGGGCGGACATCCTCGCCTACCTGCGCGAGGCGGCCGCCGAGAGCGGGGTGGACCGGCACATCCGCTACCACCACCGGGTGCTCACCGCGGACTGGTCCAGCAGCGACGCCCGATGGACGGTGACCGCCGAGCGCACCGACACCGGTGGACGCGTCACCTTCACCACCGACTGGCTGATGAGTTGCAGCGGCTACTACCGCTACGACGAGGGCTTCACCCCGGAGTTCGAGGGCCGCGACGACTTCCAGGGACAGATCGTGCATCCGCAGCACTGGCCCGAGGATCTCGACTACGCGGGCAAGAAGGTGGTCGTGATCGGCAGCGGGGCGACCGCGATCACCCTGGTGCCGGCGATGGCGCCCGACGCCGCCAAAGTCACCATGCTGCAACGTACGCCGACGTTCGTGGTGTCGCTGCCCGAGCACGACCCGCTGACCTCGACGGTGGGCCGTGTGCTCCCCGCGGCGATCTCCTACCGACTGGCCCGCGCCAAGAACGTCGCGACGCACGTGGGCTCCTACCAGTTCGCCCAGCGCCAACCGAAGATCACCCGCAAGGTCATCCGTAAGGCGACGAGCCGGCAACTCCCCGAGGACTTCGACGTCGACACCCACTTCAACCCGCCGTACGACCCGTGGGACCAGCGGCTCTGCGTGGTGCCGAACGGGGATCTCTTCAAGGCACTGCGTCGCGGCAAGGCCGAGATCGTCACCGACCGCATCGCACGCTTCGACGCCACCGGCATCCAGTTGGAGTCCGGTGCTCACCTGGACGCCGACATCATCGTCACCGCCACCGGACTGAACCTGCTGGCACTGGGCGGCATCGAACTGTCCCTGGACGGCACCCCGGTGGACCTCCCGAGCACCATGGCCTACAAGGGCATGATGCTCAGCGGCATCCCCAACTTCGCGTTCGTCATCGGCTACACCAACGCCTCGTGGACGCTGAAGGCCGACCTGGTGTGTGAGTACGTCGTCCGCCTGCTCCGCCACCTGCAGAGCACGAACACCCGGATCTGCGTGCCCCAGCGCGAGGCGGGTGTGGAGGAGGAGCCGTTCCTCGACTTCGCGGCGGGCTACGTGCTGCGTGCGGTGGACCAGTTCCCCAAGCAAGGCTCCCGCGCGCCATGGAAGCTGAAGATGAACTACTACCGCGACGTCGTCCTGCTGCGCCACAAGCCGGTCACCGACGACGTCGTCGAGTTCACCAACCCTCCGGTCAGCGAGCCGGCGCGGACCCCGGCGGCCCGCGCCGGTTGAGCGATCCATCCGGTGACCCGGGACGAGACCCGGTCACCGGCCGAAGGGCACCCAGACGTCCGGAGGCACGGCCCGCTCCAAGGCCTCGGCGACGAGCGAGGCCAGTGAGTAGTCGGGATCCGCCTCACGGGCGCGGTCCAGGGCACACCAGGCCAGCGCGCCGTTGCCCTCCATCCAGGCGGCGAAGGCCAGCAGGGTCGCCGGCGGCGCGATCGCCTCGGCGGGACAGTGCCGCACCACGTCGCGCCACAACTGCACCTGGGCGGCAGCCCCGGCTCGGTCCATCCGGCACCACACGGCGTCCCGGACCGGGATCCGACGCAGCGCCCGCAGCCAGCGAGCCCGCTCGGCGACCTCCAGGTCGGCCCATCCCGCGCCGATGTCGGCGGAGACGAGGTCGTCGATCCGGCCCCGGAGCCACCGGGCTTCCGCCTCCTCGTCGCGGTCGGCCAGCTCCGGGAGCTCGTCCAAGGCGTCCATGAGGACGTCCGCACCGGAGGGGTCGACGCACACCAGCGAAGCCGCCAGGTCCTCACGACTCTGCGCGGTGACCCGGCCCTCGAGGACCGCCTGGCTGGTCAGGGGATGACAGCGCAGGTCGTACGGCTCCCCTTCCACAGGGGTCTCCGGTCCCCGGCCGGCCAGCGTCCACCACCGCTCACCGTCGGTGCGCAGGGCCAGGAAGACGCGGGCGCTCACGCCGTTCATCGCGCCGCACACGACCGCGGCGACCCGCTCGGCCTCGCGCTCGTCATCGGTGTAGACGAGCAGGGCTGCCCGGGTGGCACCGTTGCGCCAGGCGGCTTTCGCCAGTTGCTGGACGAGAGGACCCAACTCCGATCGGTGAGCCGGCAGATCGGCGCGTGCCTGGAACTGGCGACCGGTCTCGTCGAGGTTGACCAGCACCAGGGAGTCCGACGGCTCGAAACCGAAGGTGTACGGCACCAGGGCGAGCAGATCGACCGGTGTCCGGAGCACCAGCGGGGGTGCCGGCGGCCGGGCCAGGGCCGAGGCCGAACGCGAGGCGGCGGCCGCGCTGGACAGCTGGGCCAGGAGCCGGTCGGGGGCGGGAAGGGGCGAACGGTTGTCGTACGGAGTGGTCATGCGCAGGAGGTTGCCGCGCACGTGACGAGCGGACCCGGCGCACAGCAGGGGTCTGGGGACAACGACCCGGTCGGCCACCTGGGGAGAGAACCCGGCGCCGGCCGGGTGATGATGGCGCCATGCGTGCCGAGGCGACGATCCTGCACCTCGACCTCGATGCGTTCTATGCCGCCGTCGAGCAGCGAGACAAGCCTTCGCTGCGCGGGCGCCCCGTCGTCGTCGGTGGCGTCGGGGGACGCGGGGTGGTGGCCACCGCGTCGTACGAGGCGCGTGCCTTCGGGGTCCGTTCCGCGATGTCGACCCGCGAGGCCCGGGCGCGGTGTCCGCACGCGGCGTACCTGGGTGGACGGCACCACATCTACCGCCTCGTCAGCGCGCAGGTGATGGCGCAACTGCGGGAGCTCTCCCCGCTGGTCGAGCCGCTGTCGCTGGACGAGGCCTACGTCGACCTCGCGGCCGGGGTGCTCGAGGGCCAGGACGCCGATCCCGCACGACTCGAGCGCATCGGAGCCGACCTGAAGGCGCACGTGCGTGAGGCGACCGGAGGGCTGACGTGCTCGGTGGGGATCGGGACCTCGAAGCTGGTCGCGAAGATCGCCAGCGAGCTCCGCAAACCCGACGGCCTGGTCGTGGTGCCCCCGGGGACCGAGCGCGAGTTGCTGGGCCCGATGCCGGTGGCGGCCCTGCCCGGCGTCGGTCCCGCCACCGCCGAACGCCTGCGCCGGGTGGGGATCACCACCATCGACGCGCTCGCCGCGGTGCCGGAGGAGGAGTTGGTGGCACTGCTCGGGCAGGCGCACGGTCACGGGCTGCACCGGTTGGCGCGAGCCGAGGACGACCGCGCGGTGGTCGCCGAGCGCGAGGCGAAGTCGATCTCGGTGGAGGACACCTACGACACCGATCTGGTGGACCGCCGCGTGCTGCTGGCCCTGGTGGAGCGTCAGGCCACCAAGGTGTCACAGCGCCTCGGCGCCGCGCACCTGGCCGGACGCACGGTGACGTTGAAGGTGCGCCTCCACGACTTCAGCACGCACACGCGCTCGGCCACGCTGGATGCGCCGTCCGACGACGCGACGCGGATCGTGCGCACGGCGCGGCGGCTGCTGGACCAGGTGGACACCACCGGAGGGGTCCGCCTGCTGGGGGTCGGGATCTCCGGGCTCACCGACTGGGTGCAGGACCACCTCTTCGAGGGCGACGGCGTCGAGAGCAGCGGTGAGCAGCCCCCCGCGGACGCGGACGGGTCCGAGGACGCCGTGGATCTCGACGAGGTGTCGGCCACGATGCGGGGTCGGCACGACGGCTGGACCCCCGGCGCCGACGTGGTCCACGACGAGCACGGACGCGGCTGGGTCTGGGGTGCCGGGCTGGGGCGGGTGACGGTGAGGTTCGAGACCGCCGAGACCGGTCCCGGACCGGTCCGCACGCTGGCCGCGGAGGACCCCGCGCTGCACGCCTGGCGACCCGAACCGGTCCCCGCCGAGGACGCCGCCGACGACACCGCAGAGGACGCCGCCGGCGACGACCCCTCAGTCCACGAACCGGACGCGGTCCCCGGGCCGTAGTTGGGCGCACGCGTCGAGGTCCGCCCGGGCGACGACGGCGAGCACCGGGTAGCCCCCCGTGGTCGGGTGATCGGCCAGGAAGATGACCGGCTCACCCGAGGTCGGCACCTGCACCGCGCCGAGCACCACGGGCTCACTGGGGAGCTCGGAGGCCACCCGACGGCGCAGCACCGTGCCCGCGAGCCGTACTCCGATGCGGTCCGAGGAGGGCCCGACCGTGAACTCCTCGCCCACCAGGCGGGACCAGGCCGACGCCTCGAACCAGTCGTGGCGCGGGCCGCGCTGCACCCGCAGCACGGTCTCCCCCTCCGGGCCACGGTCAGGAGCGGCCGGCGGTGGCTCGACGTACGGTCCGGCGGCGGGACGCCGTGACGGCCCGACCGGGAGCACGGTGCCGGCCTCGAGGGCAGGTGGCCCGAGCCCGGAGAGCGTGCAGGTCGACCGGGAGCCCAGCACCGGGTCCACGGTGATGCCCCCACCCACGGCCAGGTAGCAACGCAGCCCCGCGACCGGAGTGCCGACCCGGAGCACGTCCCCGGCGTGGAGGACGACCGGTTCGCCGTACGCCGCGGCGCGGGTCCGGCCGTGGCGGGTCACCGTGACCGGGCACCGGGCACCGGTCACGGCGACCACGATCGCGGAGGACGCACGCACGACGAGACCACCCAGCAGGCTCTCCACGACCGCTGCGTCGGGGTCGTTGCCGACGAGCCGGTTGGCCCAGCGGGCCGCACGGTCGTCGAGCCACCCCGAGCGAGGGACCCCGAGATGGGCCAGCCCCGTCCTGCCCCGGTCCTGGACCAGCGCGAGCGGCCCCGGGACGAGGACCTCCACCGCGCGCCTCACCGGGGGTCCTCCACGAAGCGCACCCGGGCCCCAGGCGTGAGTGTGGCGGGCTCGGGACGGTCGGCGATCCAGAGGTCCAGCGTGGTGTGCCCCAGGAGCAACCAGCCTCCTGGGGAGGCCCGGGGATAGACCCCGCAGAACTCTCCGGCCAACCCGACCGCTCCCGCAGGCACGCGTGGGCGGGGATCGTGGTGCCGAGAGAGGTGGAACCGGGGCGGCAGCCCGGTGCAGTACGCGAACCCCGGAGCGAACCCGCAGAAGGCGACGGTGAAGACGGTCCCGGTATGGGTGGCGACGACCTCGGCGCGCGTCATGTCCCAGGCCCGGGCGACCAGGGCGAGATCGGGACCGTCGTACCGGGTCGGCACCACCACCTCCCGCGCACCCTCGGCTGCGGCGGTCGCGACCACGAGGGGCACCTCGGCAAGGAAGGCGAGCAGCCCGTCCTGGTCACGCACTCCGTCGAACAGCAGCGTGCGTGCACCGGGCACCATCTCGGTCGCGGCCACCCGGGGATCCCGGGCGTGTGCGGCCGCACGCACGGCCGCATAGAGCGCCGCGACCACCTCCCCGGACTCCACCTCCACCAGCACCGCGGCCTCACCGGCCGGCAGCAGCCGGATCCCGGGGCGGTCGGACCGGGTCACGAGAACGGCCGGATCGACCAGCCCGCAGCCTCCAGGGCACGGCGTACGGCGAGCGCCGCGGCCACCGCGGTCGGACCGTCACCGTGCACGCACACCGAGTCCACCGCACCGGTCGAGGCCCAGTGCACCGCCCACCCGGCGATCTCCTCGGGGTGCTCGCGCACCGCTCCGGGCTGGTCGCGCGGAAGCAGACGCCGCAGCCCGGAGTGGTCGGGATCGCTGTAGCCGCGGTCGGGGAACGCCTCCCGGAACACCGCACGCCCCGTGGGATCCTCACCGGCCAGGCGCAGGAGCCAACCGCCCGGAAGCCCCAGCACCGGCAGCCCGGGGGCGCCACTGAGCACGGCCGCCGCCTGCTCCGGGTCGTCGACGACCCGGTTGTAGAGCGCCCCGTGCGGCTTGACGTAGGTCACCTCGGTGCCTTCGTCGCGGGCGATCGCGCCGAGCAACCCGACCTGCTCGGCGACCTGTCGGGCGAGCAGGTCGGGCTCCACGTCGAGATGGCGACGGCCGAACCCCGCGCGGTCGTCGTAGGAGACCTGCGCGCCGATGCGCACGCCGCGCTCGGCAGCGATCCGGCAGACGAACCGCATCGTGGCGGCGTCCCCGGCATGGAAGCCGCAGGCGACGTTGGCGGAGGTGACCACGCCCAACAACGCCTCGTCGTCGGTGATGCCCTCGCCGAGGTCGGCGTTGAGGTCGATCACCCGGCGACCCGGGTCGTCCGAGGGGGCACTGGCCTGCATGCCTCCGATTCTCCCCAACCCCCGGACCGGATGTCGGGACCGGGCCGTAGGGTCGGCTCCATGTCCGACGCAGCCTCCCCGAACCCGACCTTCCCCCTGGCGCGACGCGTGCCGCACGAGCGCGTCCACCACGGCGACACCGTCCTCGACGAGTACGAGTGGCTGCGGGACAAGGAGTCACCGGAGACGCTGGCCTACCTCGAGGCCGAGAACGCCTACACCGAAGCCAGGACGGCCCACCTGGCTCCGCTGCGGGAGGAGATCTTCGAGGAGATCAAGCGGCGCACGCAGGAGACCGACCTCTCGGTCCCCAACCGCGTGGGCGACTGGTGGTACTACGCGCGCACCGTCGAGGGCCAGCAGTACGGGCTGAGCTGCCGCTGTCCCGTCGCCGACGCGGACGACTGGACGCCGCCGACCCTGGATCCCGCCGTGCCGGTGCCCGGCGAGCAGATCCTGCTCGACCTCAACGAGCTCGCCGAGGGTCACGACTTCCTGTCGCTGGGCGCCAGCTCGGTCAGCCCCGACGGGTGGCTGCTGGCCTTCAGCACCGACACCACCGGCGACGAGCGGTTCCTCCTGCAGGTCAAGGACCTGCGCACCGGAGAACTGCTGCCCGACCAGATCGCGGGCACGTCGTACGGCGCCACCTGGGACCTCGCCGGCGAGCACCTCTTCTACACCACCGTCGACGACGCCTGGCGGCCCGACAAGATCTGGCGACACCGGCTCGGCACGGACACGGGCGAGGACGTCGTGGTCCACCACGAGACCGACGAACGCTTCTGGACCTCGGTGGGCCGCACCCGCAGCGACCGCTTCCTGATGATCGCCGCCGGCAGCAAGATCACCAGCGAGTACCGGGTGCTCGCCGCCGACGACCCCACCGGTGAGTTCCGCGTGGTCGCACCGCGCCGGGTCGGCGTGGAGTACTCCGTCGAGCACGCGGTGATCGCGGGCGAGGACCGCCTGCTGGTGCTGCACAACGAGGACGCCCCGAACTTCGCCCTCGCCGTCGCCCCGATCGACGGCAGCGGACCGGAGGACTGGGCACCGCTGATCCCCCACGACCCGCAGATCCGGCTCGAGGGCGTGGACGCGTTCGCGACGCACCTCGTGCTCAGCCAGCGCAAGGACGGCCTCACCGGGCTGCGCGTGCTGCGCCTGGCCGAGAACGGGATCGTCTCCGACGACGAGCTGGCCATGGACCACCCGCTCTACACCGTGGGGCTGGCGGGCAACCCGGAGTTCACCCAGCCCACGCTGCGCTTCGGCTACACCACGATGGCCACCCCCAGCTCGGTGCACCAGATCGACCTGCGCACCGGCGAGCGCACCCTGCTCAAGCAGACCCCCGTGCTCGGCGGGTTCGACCCCGAGGCCTACGAGCAGCACCGGGCCTGGGCGACCGCGGAGGACGGCACCCGAGTGCCGATCTCCCTGGTCGTGCCCGCGGGGGCGCCCCGCGACGGGAGCGTGCCGTTCCTGCTCTACGGGTACGGGTCCTACGAGTCGTCGATGGACCCCTGGTTCACGATCGCCCGGCTGTCGCTGCTCGACCGCGGGATGGGCTTCGCGATCGCCCATGTCCGCGGCGGCGGCGAGATGGGTCGCCAGTGGTACGACGAGGGCAAGATGCTCGCCAAGCGCAACACCTTCACCGACTTCGTGGCGTGTGCGCGCCACCTCGTCGCCGAGGGCTGGACCTCGGCGGACCGCCTGGTCGCCGAGGGCGGCTCGGCGGGCGGCCTGCTGATGGGCGCGGTGGCCAACCTCGCCCCCGAGGCCTTCGCCGGGATCGTGGCCGACGTACCGTTCGTCGACGCTCTCACCACGATCCTCGATCCCAGCCTGCCGCTCACGGTGACCGAGTGGGACGAGTGGGGCGACCCGCTGCACGACCCGGCGGTGTACGCCTACATGAAGTCGTACACGCCGTACGAGAACGTGCGCGCGACCCGCTACCCCCCGATCCTCGCCGAGACGTCGTTGCACGACACCCGGGTCTTCTACGTCGAACCGGCCAAGTGGGTGGCGAAGCTCCGGGCGACGATCACGAACCCCGAGGACGTGCTGCTCAAGACCGAGATGTCGGCCGGGCACGGGGGCGTCAGCGGCCGCTACAACGCCTGGCGCGACCGGGCGTTCAGCTATGCCTGGGTGCTGGACCGGGTGGGACTTTCCTGAGGGGATGCCTCAGCGCCTGAGAGTTCCCTGAAATCGCGTTGAACCGGCAACCATTCCCCCGAGCGGCACGTACTACCTGTGACGAGGCTCCCCGATCCCGGGGAATCTCGAGCAGAGTCTCACCGTTGTGACTCTCGTGGTCCGGCACCCCGGACCGCGCAAGGGGAAAGGTTCAGACGTGACCGCAACAGCTACGCAGACCCGTGAGATCGAAGGCCGCGACAGCGTCGGCCTGTACCTCGACGAGATCGCCCGGACCCCCCTGCTCGACGCCGCGACCGAGGTCGAGCTGGCCAAGACCATCGAGGCCGGCCTGCTCGCCGAGGAGCTGCTCGCTCAGGGACGCGTCGGACGCCGCAAGGGCGGTGCTCCCGGCTACGCCACCCAGGAGGAGCTCGAGTGGATCGCCGAGGAAGGCCGCCGCGCCGTCCAGCAGTTCATCACCGCGAACCTGCGCCTCGTCGTCTCCATCGCCCGTAAGTACGGGCGCAGCCAGATGCCGATGCTGGACCTGATCCAGGAGGGCAACACGGGGCTCATCCGCGCCGTGGAGAAGTTCGACTACACCAAGGGCTTCAAGTTCTCGACCTACGCGACCTGGTGGGTCCGTCAGGCCATCACCCGCGGCATTGCGCAGCAGGCGCGTGTGGTGCGTCTCCCCGTCCACGTGGTCGAGGAGATCAACCAGGTGAACGCTGCCCGGCGCACCCTGGAGCGCCAGCTGGGTCACGACCCGGAGCCCGAGGAGATCGCCGCCGAGCTCGGCATGGAGGTCGAGCGCGTGATCGACCTGATGTCGTGGAGCCGCGATCACGTCTCGCTGGACACCCCCCTCGACGAGGGCGGCGACACCAGCCTGGGTGACCTGATCGCGCAGGAGACCGCACCGGGGCCGGACTCGACCTTCCTCGACGTGGAGACGCGCGAGCGGCTGTCCAACCTGGTCGAGGCCCTCGACGAGCGGTCCGCCGACATCATCCGCTCCCGCTACGGGCTGGTGGACGGTCGGGTCCACAAGCTCGCCGACATCGGCGTCAAGCACGGGATCTCGGCCGAGCGGGTGCGCCAACTGGAGCGGGAGGCCCTGCAGAAGCTGCGGGTGCTCGCCGGTCCGGAACTGGCTGCCTGACCCTCTCCCACCCCACCAGGGATCGGTACGACACCCACGGGTCGACCTATCCCGCGTCCGGCACCGGCTCCTCGTGAGCCGGTGCCGTTCGTTGTGCGGGCACCGTTCGCTGTGGGGGAACCGTGCCGAGCAACGGCCTCAGGCCACGACGCTGGAGCAGCAGTCGCCTCAGGTCGCGCAACGGCTCCTCGTCCCCCGCGGCCGCCGGGGTGCCGTCGAGGGCCTGACAGAGCAGGCGGGCCAGGGCGCTGATCTCGCCCGATCCGGCCGAACCCGGACCCGAGCGGTCGTCGCGGAGGATCGCGGCGTACAGCTCGCTCACGCGGCGACCCGGCGAGATCCCCAGGTCGGCGCGCAGCAAGCGGCGCACGTCGGCGTACGCGTGCAGGGCTCCCGCGCGGTCACCCGCCAGCCAGCGCACACGGATGAGCTCCTCCCACGCGCGCTCGTCGAGATCGCCGTAGGCGACCGCGGCCCCGGCGAGCCGACCCGCGACGTGCAGCCGGCCCGCCTCGCGCGCCGACCCGGCAGCCTCCAGGCAGGCGCGCGCCAGGAGGGAGTCGAAGTCGGAACGCTCACGGTCGGCCCAGGTCGCATACGGCTCGCTGGCCAGCAACGGCGCGGACGCGAGGTCCAGTGCTCGCAGCACCGACGTCGGCCCGCCGTCACGCAGCAGATCGCGCACCTCCACGACATCGACGGTGACGACCTCGGGGGCCAGCAGGTAGGCCCGATTCACCGTGACCAATGCCGAGCCACGAGGCCCGCGGGTGCGCACGCCGAGACGGCGACGCAGCCCGCACACATAACTCTCCAGCGTCGAGAGGTACGACGCCGGAGGGTCTCCGTCCCACAACCGCTCCGCGATGAGGTCCTTCGAGACCGGCGAGCCGAGCCCGAGCGCCAGCATCGCCAGGATCTGGCGTGGCTTCGCCCCGCCCAGGTCGGCTGGTCCCCAGAGTGCTCCTTCCGTTTCCACCGTCGTCACACCGAACAGACTGATCTTCATCTCGTGCCCCCACGATGACTGTGTCCCCGCGCTCAGGGTGAAGGACCGGAGGAGTCCGCGGCAGACCCGCTCGGGGCAAACCGACCCCCCAAATCTGGGGGGTCACCACCAGAGGACGACCTCGCCGACCACGTCGTCGAGCGCCACCGGTCCGAACTCCCGGCTGTCCCAGGACTCCGCACGGTTGTCGCCCAGGAGGAAGACCCGACCCGCGGGCACGCGCACCGGCCCGAACCAGGTGCCGTCGACGGCGTCGAGGTCGACATAGGACTCCTCGAGCGGCCGCTCGTTGACGTGGAGACGACCGTCCCTGAGGGCGACGGTGTCCCCTGCGCGCGCGACGAGGCGCTTGACGACCACGGCTCCGCCGGGCACGCGCGCCACCACCAGCGCACCTCGCTCGGGGGTGGCCCCCGGAAGCTGCCAGGTACGGACCAGCGCGCGGCTCCCGTCCGGCACGGTCGGCGCCATCGAGGAGGACGTGACGCTCACCAGCCGCAGCGACAGTTGGGCGACCACCACCACGGCGAGCAGCGTCACCGCGAGGGCACCGAGCACCCGCTCCCGTCGGCGGGTCGGCAGTCGATGCCTAGGGGCCCGCGAGGACACGGATGCCCACGAGCGCGATCCCGGTGAGGGCGAGCCCGGTCGCCGTACGGCCACGCCACGCGGGAGGCAGCCACGCCAGGAGCAGGCCGATCAGGACCAGTTCCGCGTCGAGGGTGAGGAGGTCCAGCGTCCCCACCGGCTCGATCCGGGTGCCCGGCCAGACCGGGATCCCGGCTGCGGCCCCGTCGTCGGCGTAAACGTGGCCCGCAGCGGTGCCACGACCGTGCACCGGCATGAAGGGGAGGTCGACGGTGCGGGTCACCACGTACGCCGCCACGACGGCCGTCTGGGCGACCAGGGCCGCCAGCAGGAGACGGGCCGAGGGCACCCCGACGGCCAGCAGCCCGGCCAGCGCGCACTGGCCCAGGGCGACGAGCACGAAGAGCCCGCCCAGCACCGGGCCGACCTCCAAGGCGTGCGGGACCGAGACGGCGTGGGCGACGCCGGCCAGCGCCGCGCAGACCACTGCACCCCAGCGGTGCCAGGAGGCCGCGGAGCGCGGCCGCGCCGGGGCCCGCGGCGGGGCCGGGGCCAGGTGGGTCACCACCCCGTCTCCGGCAGGGTGCGTGCCTTCACCGAGCGGGGGTCGGGGATCGTCCGGCCGGGCGCGCGGATGAGGAACTGGCCCATCATGTCGTGGTCCTCGTGGACCATGTTGTGGCAGTGCATCATGTACTTCCCGGCGCCGCCGGCGAAGTTCACCAGCACCCGGACCCGGTCGTACTCACCGACGTAGACGGTGTCCTTGGGGCCCAGTTCGTAGTCATGCGGCGGACGCCCGTTGCGGCTGAGGACCTTGAAGTCGACGAAGTGCATGTGCACCGGGTGGTGCCAGCCGCCGGAGTCGTTGCGGAACTCCCAGATCTCGGTGGTGTCGGTCAGCGGGTCGGCCAGGACGTAGGAGTAGTTGCTGCGGACGACGTCCTTCCAGGTCTTGCCGTTGATGGTCCACAGACCGCCCGAGCGGTGGAACGACATCACCCGCGTCGCGACGGCTCCGGCCTCGTTGAGCGCCATCGTGGGCTCGTTCGCGTTGAGCACCGTCGGCAGTTCGTTGTTCTCGGCGCTGAAGGCGTCGTCGGTGACCTGGAAGGCCATCACCTTGTCGGTGTGGGTGTAGTCGATGTTGTTCTTCGGGCTGGCGTTCCTCAGCACCACCTGCGCGCCGACGGGGAACGAGGCGAAGTCGATGACGATCTCGTAGCGCTCCCCGCCGCCGAGACGGAGGCTGGTCACGCTGCGCGCCTGGGGCATGAGCCCGGAGTCGGTGGCGATCACCGTGAAGGGTTCGCCGGTGCTCAGGGAGAGGTTGTAGGAGCGGGAGACTGAGCCGTTGACGATGCGGAAGCGGTACTTCCGGCGGGCCACCGGCATCAGCGGCCAGGCCCGACCGTTCACCGCGATCACGTCGCCCCACGACCCGGAGTCGTCGGAGGTGTCGAGCAGCAGGCGCCCGCTGTCGTCGAAGAGGAAGTCGGAGAGGATCAGCGGGACGTCGTAAGGACCGGACGGCAGTTGCAGGTGGCTCTCGGCGGCGTCGGTGACCTGGTAGAGGCCGAACAGACCGCTGTAGACGTTCTCCGTGGTGTGGTGCAGACCGTGGTCGTGGTACCACATGGTCCGCGCGTGCTGGGTGTTCGGGTAGCGGTAGTCCTTGTACTGCCCCGGGTTGGTCAGGTCGCTGGCGTAGCCGTCGAACTGCGGCAGCGACGCCGACCCGTGCAGGTGGGCCGAGGTCCAGGGCACGTAGCCGAGCAGGGGGTGCCGGGTCGGCAGCTGGTTGATCATCCGGACCAGCGTCGACACGCCGCGCTTGGCCTGGATCGTCGGACCGGGGACGGACCCGTTGTAGGCGAAGACCGGCGTCTGGTAGCCGGTGATGATCTCGGCCGTCGAGGCCGTCATCCGCACCCGGTAGTAGTCGGTCTTGTCGACCCTCAGCGACGGGGCCAGCACCGGCGGCGTCGAGAAGGGCATCGTGAACGGAACCGGGAGCGCGCTCTCGGCCATCCGGTTCGCGGCGACCACGCCGTTGACGACCCGAATCCCACTGCCGACCCCCCGGTCCACCGTTTACGTGGTCGAACCGTACGAGGACCTACCTGGGGAACGGCTGGGGAACGGCGGGGCGTCGCTGCCGCGGCCGAGCTCTGTTCAGGCCCGTCGGGTCAACTCCTGCCAGACCTGCTCCACTCGGGCCCGCAGGTCCTCCCGCGTCCCGGTGTTGGCGATGACGTACGTCGCGATCGCCCGCCGCTGCTCGGGCGTGGCCTGGGCGGCGATCCGCGACTCCGCCTCCTCGCGGGTCCAGCCACGGTCCCGGATCATCCGTTCCACCTGGACGTCGTGGGGGGCCTCGACGACGATCACCGCGTCGAAGGTGTCGGCGCGGCCGGACTCGGCCAGGAGCGGGATGTCGTGGACCACCACCGCCTCGGGCGGCGCCTCGGCCTCGAGCCGGGTCACCTCGGTGAACACCTTCGGATGGATGATCGCCTCGAGGCGACGGCGTGCCTCGACGTCCCCGAAGACCCGCGCCGCCATCGCCGGGCGGTCCAGGTCTCCCTCCGAGGTGAGGACCTCGTCGCCGAAGGCCTCGACGACCTCGGCCAGCCCGGGCGTGCCACGGGCCACGACGTCGCGGGCGATCTGGTCCGCGTCGATGACCACCGCGCCGTGCTCACGCAGCAGGGTCGACACCGTGCTCTTCCCCGAGGCGATGCCCCCGGTGAGTCCCACCCGCATGCGACTGCCTCCGTCCCGTGCCGGACCGGGTCCGTCCCGCCGTGGTCCGGGTGCGAGTATCGCAGCCATGTCCGTCCTCTCCCTCTCCCGGTTGACGCCGGGCTCGCGGGTGCTGCTCGCGACCGCGGGGTCGTTGGCGTACGTCGAACTCGTGCTCGGTCTGCTCGCGCGCGGGATCGTGCCGGTGCCGGTGGACCCGAAACTCAGCGCTCGGGAACGCGCCGGGGTTCTGGAGGACATCGCCCCGGACCGGGTGATCGACACCGATGCGGACCTGGCTGACGCCCACGCAGAGATCGTCGCGGGCCGCCGGCCGACCGACCTCGGGCTGCCGCTGGCCCGCCCCATGCACCTCACCTCCGGCACGACCGGGCGCCCCAAGGGCGTGTGGTCCGGGGTTCTCGAACCACAGGCCGCCTCGGCGCTGGTCGCCGAGGAGCGCGACCTCTGGGGGTTCACCGCCGACGACGTCCACCTGGTCGTCAGTCCCCTGCACCACTCCGCGCCGCTGCGCTTCGCCCTCAGCACCCTGCTGGCCGGTGGCCGGGTGGTGGTGCCGGGGCCGTTCGACGTCGATGCCCTGACCACGGCGATCCGGGCGGACCGCCCCACCAGCACGTTCGTGGTGCCCACCCACCTCCAGCGCCTCTTCGCCCACTGGGACGCCACCTCGGTTCCCGACCTGTCGTCCTTCCGCCTGGTCGCCCACGCCGGGGCACCGTGCCCGACCGCAGTCAAGGAGCGGCTGATGGCCCTGTTCCCACCCGGGTCGACCTGGGAGTTCTACGGGTCGACCGAAGGACAGTTCACCGCCTGCCGCAGCGAGGAGTGGCGGACGCGTCCCGGCACCGTCGGCCGGGCCAGGCCCGGCCGGCGGCTCACCGCCGACCCCGACGGGACCCTGTGGTGCACGGTCCCCCCGCACGCCCGGTTCACCTACTACGGGGCTCCGGAGAAGACTGCGGCGGCGTGGCGGGAGACCGACGACGGTGCCGCCTTCACCGTCGGCGACCACGGCCGGATCGATGCCGACGGCTACGTCTACCTCGACGGGCGGCGCGAGGACCTCGTGATCACCGGCGGCGTCAACGTCTACCCCGCCGAGGTCGAGCAGGTGCTCGCCCGCGTCCCCGGAGTCCGCGAGGTCGCCGTGTTCGGCGCAGGCGACGACCAGTGGGGGCAACGCGTGTGCGCCGCGGTGGTGGGTACGGCGACCGAGGCCGACCTGCGGGCGGCGGCCGCGGCGTCGCTGGCGCCGCCCAAGCGGCCCAAGGAGTACCGCTTCCTCGACGCCCTCCCCCACACTGCTACCGGGAAGGTCCGGCGGCTCGACCTGCAGCAGGGCGGGTGAGCGGAGCCGCCCGACGCCGCTACCGGGGCAGGGCCACGACCTGCCGTACGTCGGACCGCGCGCTGCGCACCCCGAAGCGCAGTGCGTGCACCGCCACGTCGTACCGGACGCCGCCGCGCAGGCCGGTGAGGCGGAGCCGCGTGGCTGCTGCCGAATGGGCCACCCACCGGGCGGCTCCGTGGCGACGCAGCAGGACCACGTAGCCGCCGGTGTCGCGGGTCGGCTGCCAGACGACGCGCGCGCCGCCGCGGAGCGCGGTCACCCGGAGCCCGGTGGGAGCGGGCGCGATCGGGATCAGCCGCAGGGCCTCGGAGCGGGTGTCGCGCGCTTCGAGCCAGCCCTTGACCGGGTGGAGCCGCACCTCGTAGCGATGCCGGTTCACCAGACCCCAGACGCGCGCCGAGCCGTGCCCGTCGTCTCCGCTGGGCAGAGGACCGGTCGCCCGGCGCCAGCCGTCGCCGGTGGTCAGGTCCCGCAGCCACACCGCCTCCCCGGTCGTCCCCGGAGCAGAGGTCCACGTCACCCGGAACGCACTGTCGCGGGCGACGCCGTCGACCTCCGCCGGCCAGCGTGGGCCCAACGCCGGACGGGGCAGCGGACGGGGGTACGGCTCACCGATCCCCAGTCCTGCCAGGGCATCCGCCACGGCCGCGGCGATCCGGACCTCGCCACGGGAGGAAGGGTGCATGCCGTCGTAGGTGTCGGCCGGCCGGCCGGGTCGGCCGGCCTGGAAGCCCGCGTCGGCGGACGCCACGACCACGCGTTCCTCGGCCGTGTCCTCTTCTGCGGCGAGCGTGACCAGGCCCGCGTTGACCTCGGGGACGCCGGGACGATCGGTCTGCGGCAACCGCACGAGCACCACGTCGACCCCGGGAGTGCCCTGCCTCAGGGTCTGCAGCCTCACGCGCATCTGGTCCAGCACCTGCGTCGGGCTGAGCTCCAGCCAGACCAGGTCGTTGAGCCCCAGGAACATGACGACGACCTCGGGTGCGTACGCCGCCAAGGCCGGCCCCGGCCAGGTCGGGAAGGTGAGCGTGGCACCCCACCGCGCCGCGTGGTCGGTGTCGAACGCGGGGTTGACGTAGTCGGCGCCGCCCTCGCGGAGGTCGTTCGCGGGTCCGACCAGGTCGACCTCGGCACCGGACCGGGACAGGTGGCGGGCCAGGCGGTAGCGCCAGGTCCAGTCACCGGCGTCGCCCTGGGACACCGAGTCCCCGACGATCATCAGCCGGGTGGGTGCGCCCGACTCGGACGGTGGGGCTGAGCGGAAGGTTGGGTGCGGCGTCCGGCCGGCGGCCGGCCCGGGTGACGGGACTGCGGCGACGAGGGTCGCTCCCCACATCGCGGCCAGCGCGGCGAGGAGTGCGCCGCGGCCGTGTACGCGCATCCCTGTCCTTCCCCGGTGGCAGGCCCTGCCCGCCCTGCTTGTCGCGGCTGGGGCAGTCCATGTCGATTATGCCGCCCCAGAGCACTGCGGGTGCTCGGGACCCGGATTCCGACCTTGGACCCTGGTCTGCGACGCCCGGGCCCCGTTGCATGGATCCCTCGGTCGACATACCCGCGCCAGGAGGTCCCATCCCTGTGAAGATCCCGCCACACACCCACGACGGGGAGACCACCGCTCTCGAGGCGGCCGGGGTGCCGACACCCCGCTGGGGGGACCCGGACTCGGCGGTCGCCGCGGAGCCGAGCGCCCCGGGCAAGGGTCACGCCGAGGAGCTGGACGAGCTCGCCGATCTCGCCGCGTCGCTGGCCGAGGAGGGCACCGAGTACGACGAGCGCGTGGTCGTCGACGGCTTCCCGGCCTGGCGGCAGGGCTACCCGTACAACGAGAAGATGTCGCGCGCGGAGTACGAACGCACCAAGCGCCAGCTCCAGATCGAACTACTCAAGCTCCAGGCCCACATCCGCGACACCGGCCAGAAGGTCGCGCTGCTCTTCGAGGGGCGCGACGCGGCCGGCAAGGGCGGCTCGATCAAGCGGTTCATGGAGCACCTCAACCCCCGCGGCGCGCGCGTGGTCGCGCTCTCGGTACCCACCGAGCAGGAGCGCACCCAGTGGTACTTCCAGCGCTACGTGGCGCATCTGCCCAGCGGCGGCGAGATGGTCTTCTTCGACCGGTCCTGGTACAACCGCGCCGGGGTCGAGCGCGTCATGGGCTACTGCACCCCGAGCCAGTACCTCAACTTCATGCGTGAGGCCCCCGAGTTCGAGCGGATGCTGGTGAACTCCGGCATCCACCTGGTCAAGCTCTGGTTCTCGGTGTCGCACGCCGAGCAGGCCGCCCGGTTCGCATCCCGGTCCCTGGACCCGGTCAAGCAGTGGAAGCTGTCCCCGACCGACCTCGCCAGCCGCGACAAGTGGGACGCCTACACCGCGGCCAAGGAGGCGATGTTCTTCTACACCGACACCGGCGACGCCCCCTGGACCGTGATCAAGTCCAATGACAAGAAGCGGGCCCGGATCGAGGCGATGCGCGTGGTGCTCTCCCGCTTCGACTACCCGGCGAAGGACCACACCGTGGTCGGGAGGCCCGATCCCCTGATCGTCGGCCCCGCCGGTGAGGTGTTCGAAGAGGGCGAGAACCCGGACCGGTTGTTCCCTCAACTCTGACGCGTGCCTTCCCAGGAATAGAACACGTTCTTATGATCGGCGCATGACTATGCGCCCGCTCACACTCGCCGACATCCTCGAAGCCGTGGCCCAGGCCGTGCCCGACCGGGAGGCGGTCATCACCGAGGACGCCGTCTTCACCTACGCCGAGGTCGACGAGCGGTCCACCCGGTGCGCCCAGGTCCTGCTCGCGCGCGGGGTCCGCCCCGGTGACCGGGTGGCCATTCATGCGTCCAACCGGATCGAGTGGGTCGACGCCTTCCTGGGCTCCTTCAAAGCGCGGGCCGTGCCGATCAACGTCAACTACCGCTACGAGCACGACGAGCTGGTGCACGTCTACGCCGACTCCGGAGCCTCCACGGTGCTGGTGGCACCTGAGCACCTCGACGCCGTACGCCGCGTGCAGGGCGCGGTGCCCACGCTGACCGACGTGCTGGTCTTCGGCGAGGAGTACGACGCGGCGCTGGACCAGGCGCCGGCCGACCCGGTCGCGACCGAGCGCAGCGCGGACGACCTCTACATCCTCTACACCGGTGGCACCACAGGCCTGCCCAAGGGCGTGATGTGGCGCCAGGAGGACATCATTCGGGCCGCGCTGAACATGATGCGTTTCAACGCCCCGATCGAGAGTGTCGAGCAGTTGGCCGCCGAGGCGGCCGCCAGCGCCGCCCCGATCCGCATGGTCACCGCCGGCCCGCTCATGCACGGCGGCAGCCAGTGGATCCTGGGCAACAGCATCGTCGGCGGCGCGGTCTTCGTGCTCTACACCGCGCGCAGCTTCGACCCGGTGCGGTTCCTCGACCTGGCCGAGAAGGGCGCGGTCAACACGCTGGTCACCCTCGGGGACGCCATGGCCCGGCCGCTCGCCGAGGCCAAGCTCGCCGACCCGGACCGCTGGGACCTCAGCAGCGTGGTCGCGGTCTCCAACGGCGCCGCGCCGCTCTCGGAGGCGGTGCGTGAGCAGATCCGCAGCGCCTTCCCCGACGTGTTCATCAACGACTCCTACGGGTCGTCGGAGACCGGGGCCGCGGGGACGCGCCTGGACGACGGGACGGCGAAGGCGGCACCGCAGTTCAACGTCGGGCCCGACGTACGGGTGGTGCGACCGGGTGACTACGCCCCCTGCGCGATCGGGGAGGTCGGCCTGCTGGCGCGGAGCGGCCCGCTGCCGCTGGGCTACCTGGGCGATGAGGAGAAGACCCGGCGGACGTTCGTCGAGATCGACGGCCGGCGTTGGGTCATCCCCGGCGACGCCGCCGTAGCCGACGCCGAGGGCGTGATCACCCTGCTCGGCCGGGGCTCGGTCGTCATCAACACCGGCGGCGAGAAGGTGCACCCCGAGGAGATCGAGGGTGTGCTCCTGGGACACCCCGACGTCGCCGACGCCGCCGTCGTGGGAACCCCCCACGAACGCTGGGGCGAGCAGGTGACCGCCCTGGTCGCGTTGCGTCCGGGGGCCGCCACCTCCGGCGAGGAGGTCCGCACCTACTGCCGGGGCCGGATCGCGGACTACAAGATCCCCAAGGACGTCCTCGTCGTCGACCAGGTCCCCCGCACCGCGGTCAGCAAGGTCGACTACCGGGCCAGCAAGGACCTCGCCCAGAGCCTGGTCTCCCCCTCCCCCACCCCCTGACTGGTCACGTCTTTCCGCCCACTGGTCACATCTTTCCGTCGTCGGTTTCCCAGGTGAACGTGTGACTCTGGTGCTCCCCACGTGTTGCAGCGCATGGGGAGCGCCAGTTTCACGCGTGAACATGGGCGGTTTCCAGGTCCCAGTGCAACGCCTCGAGGTGAGGGTGGTGCGGGATGGGTCATGGTGTCTTGGTCCTGGATGTCGAGCGGGAACGGGTCTGGGAGGCAGTCCGCGCGGGTGCGCATCTGCGGGATG